>JAFTQG010000027.1 GCA_017462915.1 Prevotella sp.
AATGCTGGTAGAGGCAACAAATCCACCTCCGGAAGGGGAGGAAATAGACTAAGGGGGCTTGTCCACGCATACAAATAAGTCCAACTTCTATGTTTCAAGAGGTTGGACAAGATGTTTTATGGTTTAGCGGACAGTAATAATTTCGGATAAACAAATTTATATCGTTGCTTCTCAATCTCTTGCAATCCCTTTTTCTCATACAGGATAGCGGTATCAAAGCCAATTATTTCCGCTGGCTTTTTCATTATATATCTGTCTGTTTCACAATAAACGGAATCAAAAGTCAAATATGTAATTAATATGCCTATTACAGAATATAGCATCCAGCAAAAGGCATATAACTTAGTCATCACATTAAGCAGATACTTGCTGAAATGTATGAAATACAGTGATATACCAGATGATGCTACCATCCAGAATATGATGTATCCCAGTCGCCAACGCAGCTGTATATTGTTTATTGTAATCAATATACATAGCACCAGCGCTATTACATGAAAAACAATCAGTAGTATCTTTTGCCCAAGTCTCATATTAGGCCTCATATTACATAATATCATTTTTCGAGTCCGTCAAGAAACTCCTGTTTGCCGACAAAATACTGAACACCGACAGCTCCGCCACCGAACTCAAAGACTGTCGAATCGTTATAGACAATCAGACACTCGTTGTCGTTCATGCTGTCGCGTTGTGCAGGAGTGAGGGCTATATCATATAAACGGAATGAATACATTTCCATACCTTTGCGTCTGAACCGTATGGCAGTATAATCTCGCCTACCTTGATTGTCAGTCTCTATGCCTATGCAATCGATGCTGTCTAATTTCACTCTTAAATCATTGAGCTGTCTGTCACTGGGAACAGGATTATGTGATACATAGTGGTTATCGCCAAATTCATAGACAAGTTCTCCTCCTCCATCGGGTATCATATCTCGTGCATATTTCGCCACATTACGCATCTCATGAGCATATTTCTCATAATGTTCTGCCATGACCTCTGCATTGCAGTCAAGTCGATGGCTGAGATAGATTATCAATCCGAGCAGAAGAATATCGGCGATGTGCAAATAAAGTAATAGTCTGTCGGTTTCAGTCTGCCCTTTTACAGACTTTACAAGCGAATATATCCAAAAACCAATAATAGGTATGGTGATAAAAACCAATATTCCTGCAATGAATATGAGAATGAATATAGCAAAGTCACAGTCGGAATTATTTGCAGTAGAGACTATTACAGCCATTAATAGCAGGATGGCAGTGACAATGGAGACAGACATATAGCGCATAAACCGTAGAAATGTCGTCCGATTGTTCCTCAAATTATTTCTTCTGTTATGGGTCATATCATTTATGATAACGTCTATAAAACCATACTCCTATTGCTAATGGTACAATGCCGAAAATCAATTGCCAGAATATGCCACTTAATACAAACAAAGCTGTAAAGCCATCATGTTCCTTATTTGAGATCCAAATGGCTTCTGCAAGCATTGTGATAATAAATGACATCGTCCAAGCAGTAAATGTTGCATGTATCCATTTAGTGTTAGCCATTTTCTTAAATGCTATCAGAGTGCCAATCAGGTAAGCTGTGATTTCTATTACAAAAGTCGGTATATTGTACGGAGAGAAGTAACTATGTATTCCGATAAAGTATAATGCAGGATTGAGAAATAATCCTGCAACAGCCACACTCGTCATGATAGCTGAATATCTTCTGAAATCTTTATCTGGGAGTTTCATTATTATCACTGTTTTTTACGCTTGAACCTTATCGTTTTCTTTGCTCTATGTTTTGGGTATCTGACCTTAATAATTACAGGATCATCGTAACCTTCAGCCTCAATGCTTAATGTCGCCTCTTTCAGTGGTTTGCCGTTCTCGTTTTTCAGGCCATAGTCATAATCCCAATATATCCGGCAAGGATGTTTCTTGTCAAAATACTCTGGAGATAAATATTCATAATCTTCTTCACCGTCACTGTCTATCCAAATTCGTTGAATATCCAAATTTTCTCTGTCGATGATATTTCCTTGCTCGTCAATGACCTTGAGGTCAAGATAATGAGTTATCTCACGTTTTGATTCTGGTGCCATACCTACTATTACGAGCTCACCTTGCAGGAACTGTGATGATGGGGCAAGCGTGATAGTGGCATTTTCCATATCTTTCGTTACTACTATAGTCATGGTCTCGTAACCGATATATCTCACTTTCAATGAGTCTCCGACATTGGCCGTGAGGCTAAACTCACCATCTAAATTAGTAGCAGTGCCTTGACCTGTACGAGAATTGGTTATCGTCGCACCAATAAGAGGCTCTTTTGAGATTGTACCGTCAGACAATGTGTCTCCACTCAATACAGTGCCTTTAACAGAGATTGTATCGGAGACCGTAGGAATGCTTCCCTTCATAAAATCATTTGAATTTTGCCGTATTTGAGCTTCCGCAGGCAACGGCATGAGCATGGCGAGTGCTGTTGCTGAGATTCCTGCAAGGGAAACAGCCTTTCCAGCGAAGGAACGGGCACGGAGCTCCTGCTCCAAATAGCGCACCTCAGCTTCACACTTAGGACATGTGCCAAGACAATCGCCCTTGTATCGGCATTCTGACGTGATAAACTCGATGTCGTTGGCTTCGGCTATCTGCCGACGAATCTCTTTCAGTATCTTGCAGGTCTGTTTTCCTCGTGCCATAGTCATTCTGCTGGTAATTTGAATATTATAGGAATTATAAAATATGTGTTGACTTTCTTGCCATTGATTGTGCCTGGAGTGAAATTTGGGAATAGGCGGACTACGCGCAACGCTTCACGGTCAAGAGCTGAATCCTTGCTTCGCACAATCACTGGGTCACAAACCTGTCCCAATGTATCCACATAAAATTTCACCACCACGCGACCTTGATAGTCCTCTTTTAATTGCTCTTCGGGATATTTTAAATGCTGACCTATGAAACGTAGCATTTCTACGGACCCTCCAGGAAATTGTGGTTGTTGTTCAACAGTGCTGTATATGCCCTTCTCATCTGGATTTATAGGAGGATTGTCGGAAATTTCTCCTTGGATAATGAGCCTCTCAGGAACATTTCCACTCTCTCCATCTTTGATGCCACACAAATCTTCTGGGATACTTAAAACAGAATCTTCAATAGTTGGTAGATTTCCTTCCTCCTTAATGCTCTCCACGATGTTGATTCGCTCAGTCGGTACAATAGTATCGCCTTGCAAAATAGTCTCGTTTGATTGACTTGACGATGTGCCATTGCAACCAGACATCAGAATCATTCCAGCCGAGATGCCAGTGAGGATTACTGCCTTTCCAGCGAGGGAACGGGCACGGAGTTCTTGCTCCAAATAGCGCACCTCTGCCTCACATTTAGGGCATGTGCCAAGACAATCACCCTTGTATCGGCATTCTGACGTGATGAACTCGATGTCGTTGGCTTCGGCTATCTGCCGACGAATCTCTTTCAGTATCTTGCAGGTCTGTTTTCCTCGTGCCATAGTCATTTGTTGTTATTTATAAAAACGAGCGTCAAGTGCTTTTACTCCCCTGCATACAGGCGTTGCAGTCGAACCGCTGCCATAGGACAGTCTTATGCTCTTGATTTTGAATTTATCCTCAGAATATGCGTCTTGAGACAAGAACTCAATGCTATCCTCCAACCACGAAATGCCGTCATGATACAAATCTGTAATGGTGAGTAGAATAGGTGACTTGATCCTGTTGTCGCGAGAAGAGTATTCACTTATGTCTTCCACCTCATGTTTATATTGTTTTTGACTTCCGTCAGCGTATGTAATAAGTGAATTGATCGTTTTCACTCCGGCCGTATCCATATCGCAAGCCACATCCGAAACAAACATCGGTTTATGAAATTCTATCTGCACCATATCTGCTTTCATCACTACATCGTATTCCGATTCGGGAATCTTGAAGCGGTCTATTATTCGTCTGACATTGTTCTCTGAACGGTCTGACTGGTAATTCACTGTCAGATTGATGGGTTTGATGTCCTCTGTCGTAACGTAGATGTTACGTTTGATGCGATTCACATAGTAATAATATCCGTCATCCTGTCTTATACATGAATTGGCAAGATTGGTGAGGTCAATATCAACATCTATCACATAAGGATTGCCATTCCCGAAATGTTTTGCAGGGGTAAAGTCGTAGAGTATATCAAACTTATCGGGGAAATACCTGTATGTGAATGGCAGATTATTAAAAAAGTCTGTAGGCTTTCTTCCTTCTTCCTTTCTTGTATAATAAGAAAAGCCACAGCGATCAGTATAAACTCCGACAGAAGAATTGGCATACACTTTATATCGCACATTAAATGTAGCTTTGGAATTAGGCTTCATAGCGAATTTTGTATAAAACCACCGACGATTGACGGGATCTATAGGAATGCTATCATTATAACCATCGTAAGTTTCTACAGTAAATCCAGCATCCCTGACACTTTCTTTGGAAGAATGATACGCCAGTATATTCCCGTTGAATGTAAATGAAATATCTTTTATGAGTTTGTCATTCCATCCTATCTCAGATATGCTTTCTGTATAGTAATCGCCAGTAAACTGATATATTTCCTGCTCATCGGCTACAAGATAATCAACAGGAAAGCCGTAATGAATTTCTGGGAAATCCTTGTCGGACTCGTTTTTGAACGTATAAGTCACGTCAAAACAATTATATCCGTCAACATGAATGATATTAATCTGTTCATGAACGATATTTATCTCGGGAATTGACAGTGGTTCTGGATTCGCTACACGATTTATAGAGGAGAATCTGGCAACAGGGTCTCCGTTGGCATGAGCAAATAAACCTATTGAAAGGAAAACAACAAGTAAGAGTATTTGCTTCTTATTTTTTATAATTAATATCATCAAGTCAGTGTTTACGTATTTGGTAGGTGAATAAATCAAATTTTGTAAAACCGAGTTCTTCGAGCGTGTGACGGCTCATGATGCGGTCGGCATCTGTATTGAAGTCTGGTATCAATGGTATGCGGATTATGCAGTCTTGTTGTCTGCCCTGCTCAGCTATAAAATGGAGATTGTTGAGGACAAGGGTATTTCCCTTTCCTGTATAGCCCCGGTATATGTCATGATTCATATCCTTTATGTCAATAATCAGGGAATTGACTACAGGGAGCAGGCTGATGATGTTGTCGGTAGGTATATTGAGCGATGTCTCCAAGTTGAGTTGCCATGCCGGACCGCAAAGTTTGCGGAACTCACGGATGAAGTCTGGTCGCAGGCATGGTTCGCCTCCGCCAAATGTAACGCCTCCGTTGGTTGCTATGAAATACAGTTCGTCTATACGTGTCTCGGTATACAGTTCTTCTGGAGAATACTCTTTGAAGCCTGTGGAATCGCCGAGTGACTGCGGATTGAGACAATAACGGCAACGCAGAGGACATCCGTGGAAAGCCACGAGCGTAGTGACTCCATCGCCGTCGGTGGAGAGGCGATGACGTGATATGCCTATTATTTTCGCCCGTTCTTTCAACATTGCTTTTTATTGGTTAACTCTGTCTGTGACGCAATATAAATGGAGTAGTTCTTGATTATTCCACTTCAACATCCTCTATTTCCTCGACAGCTTTATCTGTTGCAATCATTGTTGCTCCCATGAAGAGTTGATTTACCTTTTCGGGAATAAGGCCATAGGCAGAGGAGGTTCCAGCCGTTATCTGATTCACTATGCGTGGTGCATTGACAAACATTCCGTTTATTTCTATGGCAACAAATTTCCCGATGTTTGCATCGGTAAACAGCGACCATGCGGCAGTGCCTTTTGCATCAAATTTCCATGGCATAACGAACTTGTTCTGTGTGTTGCCGGTAAGAGGTATCTCGAGAGCTACAGACGCCTCGACTGCCTTGGCTTTGAACTGGGCAGAAGTCTCCATTATGCCGACAACCAGTTCATTGTCGTAGTTCCTGCCGCAGAACCATTTATAGCCTTCGGCAAGCGGAATGTTTTTGATAGCCGACAGGATGGATTCGTAGAGATTGCCATCCTCATCCAATGTCTGTGCCAGAAGGATTCCCTCGTATTTCTTTCCCTCCATATCGCTTTTCATCAGTAGGTTTCCGAAGTCATCAGCAGCGGAGACCGTGTCGGAGGCGACATGACTGACGGTTACGTCCCAGTTCACCGCATATTGTTCACACATTTCCATGTTCAGTGCATTCTGATACGCCTCCCATTTCTCGGAATCTTCAATATTGTAGCAGTCATTCACACCGCCAGCGTCTTGTGCACGATCCTTCTTGAGCATCTCCTCCAACACTTTCTTTGCTATCAGTTGCTCGCCGAGATCAAGCGCCGCCTTAGCGCCGGCGATAAAGGAGTGAAAGGATTGTGTGGTTAAATCCTTATGTCCCATCAGAATTGTTTTTACAGAAAAGGAAATAGTCTTGCCCAACTCGTATGCCGACTTCGGTTCCCCATTTATGTAGGCTTCCAGTACGTCAGCCATACCTTTCGCGTATGCCTGCCGATTGAGTATGACGCTTGTGCCGGGTTTTAATCCATTGATGTACTCTTGTATTCCCGGCTGGAATGCCTTCATTATTCCGTATGCAGTGAAGAATTTACGTTTGACGTTCTCGTCAGTGTCATTTAAATTCTTGTCTTTTCTGCCATGGCGTTCTAAAACAGCCATAGCCTCAATGGTATCTGCTGGCAAGACAAGCCTTCCTTCACTTGCCTTGCGCAAACCTTCTATAACATAACGGAATAATGCTAAATCGTCTTTGTTTGAGTGACCGTCTGTAATGAAAACGCCTAACATTCCTCCAACACTGTATGACATCACATACGAAGAGTCGGCATAGAATGCATAGTCAAGGATATTGTCTTCCAATCCACGAATATACTCCTCATAATCATTCTTATTACGCATAAGACCAGTGTCTTCCATCAACAGTGAGGCTGTACATTGATAACCGATAGTATACGATGTGGAGTCAAGCGGTTCAATGCCCGTGAACTTGTTGGCTTGTGCCGTAAAGGCTATGATGCTACATATTAAAATGGAGAGAAGTCGTTTCATAAGCGGTTGCGGTCTTAGTGGGGATTAGATGCTTGGTGTTATGTTTCACCTTATAAAATTTGTCATCTGCAGTGGCTCGTCAAGTGTAGGGAGGCCGAATTGCTCTTTCCCGAGCTGTATGCTCTTGATGAGGAAAGCCATGTTCTTTCCCAATCGGCGCATGGTCTGGAGCCCTTCTGCATCCTGCTGTGCCTCTCCTGGTGTGCGGCCGTAGACCATGTTCCAGTATTGTGAGCTTACGACTGGCATTCCGCAGATGGTGAAATATTTATTCAGTACATCAAAGGTCGATGACATTCCGCCACGACGTGCCACGGTAACAGCGGCTCCGACTTTCATCGTCTTGTCAAACTTTGCCGACAGGAACAGCCTGTCGAGGAAGGAGAGCAGTGTGCCGGCAGGCGATGCGTAGTAGACAGGCGAACCGACTATAAGTCCGTCTGCTGTACGGAACTTCTCGGCGACTTCATTGACTATGTCGTCAAAAACGCATCTTTTCAGTTCTCCGCATTTGTAGCAACTGATACATCCTCGTATGTCTTTGTGTCCTACATGTATGAGTTCTGTCTCTATGCCTTCGGCTTCGAGCGTCTTCTGTACTTCATGCAATGCGATGTACGTATTTCCTTCCCTCTTGGGGCTTCCGTTTATGAGTAGTATTTTCATGTTGGTTGTTTGGTTGTTTAGTTGTTTGGTTGTTTAGTTGTTTAGTGGGTGTGGGGTGTAGGTTATGGGTTGTAGGGGCGTATGTCAAGCATTTATCCGTATAACCGTATAACCGAAAAACCGTACAACCGCCTATTTATGTTTAATCGGTTCGATATGCAGCATGATATGTGTCTCTTGTCCGAATTCTGCGCGGATATTCCTCTCTATCTCAGACGCATGTCTGTGCGCCTCTTCTATGGTTATTGTGCCAGGGAGGCGCAGATGCATCTCTATGGCTATGCGGTTTCCTATGCGTCGCGTATGAAGATTGTGTATGTCGCGTACGAGCTTATCCTCATAGACTATCTCCATAATCCGGTCTACTGTCTCTTTCGGCAGGCTCTCTTCCAGCAGTTCGCCGGACGCTTTCCGCAGCAGTCTAAGCGCAGTAAGTGCTATCATGCCACTCACGATGACGGCGGCGATAGGGTCGAGGATAGCCCATCCGTTTCCTAAGACGACTGCGCCACCTATGCCTATTGCTGTGCCTATAGAGGAGAAAGCATCGCTGCGGTGATGCCATGCATTGGCTTCAAGAGCCTGCGACCCGACTTCATGTGCCACTTTCCGTGTGACACGGAAAATCCACTCTTTAAGCAAGATACTCGCAATAGCTGCCGCTAAGGCTATGACTTCAGGAGATTCAGGATTCTCTCCTTGTATGAAGCGCACGATTTTCTCTACACCGTTCCATCCGAGCATAACGGCAACGGCAAGCAATGCCATGCCTATGATGGATGTCGCGACAGTCTCATACTTGCCGTGGCCATAGTCATGGTCGTCGTCGGCGGGTTTGCAGCTCAGCCGTACAAAGCCTATGACGACAATATCCGTGAGGAAATCGCTCAGTGAATGTACCGCATCGGCTATCATTGCCGCGGAATGTCCGAGTATTCCTGCCGCGAATTTTCCTACCAGGAGTATCAGGTTTACGACACTCCCCATCAGTGTCACTCTGTATATTTGTCGGTCACGTGTCATGTTTGGTTGTTTGGTTGTTTAGTTGTTTAGTTGTTTGGTCGTTTAGTTGCCAGCTAAGCAACCAAACTACGATTTCCGTCTAACCGTGTCTACGGCATAGATGCATGGTTATTTCTCGAGAGCAAAGTATTTCCATAGCGGAGCGGCCATAAGTGCCTGCTTTATCTCGCCGTCCATCAGCAGTGCCTTCACCTCTTCCTTGTCCATGAGATGTACCGTGATATCCTCCGTGGCCTCCAGATGCTGGGTGGATATTTTCTCCACGCCGACAGCGAGATAGCAGTATGTCATGTTTGTCATTGTACTTGGATTGGCAGAAGCCTTCATCCACAGTGTCCATTTGCCCTTGCCGTATCCCGTCTCCTCGTACAGTTCGCGCTGTGCAGAGACGACAGGCTCCTCTCCCTCTTCGCAGACACCGGCACATAGCTCAAAGTTTGTCTCGCCTATGCCGTGCCTGTATTGACGTATCATGACGAACTTGCCGTCCTCGGTGATTGCTATTACATTTATCCAGTCCGGATATTCCAGTATATAGTATTCCGGAATCTCGGCACCGTTAGGCAGCCTGACATGGTCGCGCCGTGCTGTCAGCCACGGTCTTTGTATAAGATACTCACTGCTCAGCAGTTCCCATTTCCTGTTATCTGTATCTGTCATAGGTTTATGAGGCATAGTGTAAATAAATAAGATGTCTTCTCCGGCTGTGGCGATATATGCCGGAGCTTTGATGCAAAATTAAACATTTTTTCCGATAATGCAAGCGTTTAGCCGGCAAAAAGTCATCTGTAGTGTTATTTGGCATCAGAATAGATGTTTCTGCCCATGCATTACTTCTGTTTATCCCCTCAGACGCATAGGATAGGGTAGTTTGCCATTCTTCCTCAGACCGTCATCTGTCAGTCAACGCCCGTATACACCTCACGCGGCAGGCTGTATGGCATGCCATAGCAAAGGGTGACGGATAGCATATCGAAAGGTGACCTTTTACAATGCAAAAGGTCACCTTTCATACAGTAAAGGGTGACCTTTGAAAAGCGTTTCAAGCGATGGGCTGTCAGTAAATCCTGCGGAAAGTTTACTGTTTTTGATACAGAAGTCTGTCGTTCTTTTGAATTTGTAATAAAGTGGGATTGAATTGTTTCTATTGGGGCAATACCATGAATTTAGTTTACTTTCCACTCACCGCCATTTCTGGCACCGCCTACACGTGTTATTCTGCCACTCTGTTTAAGTTTCTTGATATGATAAGCAACACCATCTTCTGTTATGCCACATGCAGATGCCATCTCTCGTGTTGTAATCTTAGGATTATTGCTAATCATTCTCAGAATAGTTTCCGTAGTATTGACAGGAGATTCTTTGGTGGATTTTGTAGTAACCGTAGTTGTTTCCGTAGTTGTTTCCGTAGTAATATTAGTGTTTCCTTCTACTTTTAGACATATTTCTATCCGGTCAGGATTGTTCTTTTCTTTTACAGTAGGAATGCTCCAACCGTTATCCTTCCAGCCTTTGGCTATTACATCCGCTCCCGTACCACCTTTTTCTCCGATACCCAGAAACACAAACATTTTTTGGATGACAGGATTTCGGCATACGCTATGTCCTCCTTCGTAATATTCCTCCATACTGATAAGCATTGTACCAGGATTCGACAACACTATACGATCAAAGTATCTGTCAACAACAATATTGCCCCTCACAGTATAAGCGGCATGAATCAGAGTATTAGCCAAAGCTTCCCGTAGAGCCACATGAGCCGTCGTCGTGCTGTTTCGCATCTGATTCTCATCAAGGCTGAATGGTACAGGCAGGGAATGCTGTAGCAATGGCAGAACTCGGGTGTAGAACTGGTAGATGTTGGCTTCCCATGTCCCATCCGGGTATATACGGTTCGTCCAACGCATACTTGGATCATCGCTCAAATGCTCTCTATAGTCAGGGAAGAACTCCTGACAACATTCAGGATCGGTAATGCTGTTAGTCTTTCCAAACATCAGTAAGCCAGCAACGGTAAACCCCTCGGTTGCTGTCGCACGGTCTTTCCGATACGCACCTATGTTTTCCAAGAATTCCTTATCATCCACCTCTGTCCAAGGATGGTTTTCGTGCTTTCTGTCGTATGAACGTCGATATTGATGCAATGTTGGGAGGTCAATATCATCCATAGAATAGCCCCGCAAGATGCGCGAGTCCGCTGATACTCTCATGTTGTTAGCATCAGAATACATTTGCTTTATCTCATCGTCCGAGCAAAGATAATCTCCTTCATCCCTTCGCTTATAAGTATGTCCGAATGGTGTCAACGTAAGATGAACAGGACGAAGATTATATGGGGCACGAGGTATGTGGAATACGAGCAGATGTAGCCCTCCTTCTGTTTCTATATCCTCGACATCGCTCTCAACCAACAATGGAATATTGACACATGACTTGTTGTGGGCACTATCCCAAAATTCCTTTCTGTACTTTGCTATCAGTTCTTCAGACAGTCCATCAGGGATGAATTTGTGGTTCGTTTCCTTTACTCCCAGTATTATTGTACCACCATTGGTATTGGCCAATGCCGAAAATGAGCGCCAGAACTCGGCTTTTGGGAAGCCTCCGGCAGCAGACTTATACTCCACTTCGGAGTTTTCTTTCAGTTTAAGTTTCAAATGTATTTGCTCTGCAACATTCATATTGTTCAATTCTTTTTTATTGCAACTATCACGATTAGCAGATAATTATGTTCATTGTTTATATGATGATATAGGCATCAATTTCCGTCATTGTGTTGATTGTTTCATTCAATGCTACAACCATCTTTTGGAAGTGGCGGATATCATCTCCTGAAAGGTTCATGCCATTGCGGTCTTTCAGCCATTTGTCTAAAGGCTGATAACCGGAGATGAACAGGTTCCATGCCCCGGCTGGTACATTCTCAAAATAGCGGTGTTCGTTTATCCATACCTTGCCAACCCCATTCCCAGTGTTCTCAAATCTTCGTGTACTGACTATGTCATTGCCTTCGCTCACAGGATAACGTGTGATGAAGTCTTTATGGGTTATACCCTCAAGTATATGTAGTTTGCGCAGTTTTGTACCATAGCCTGCCATTGTCAGGAAATAGCCTCCACTCGAAGGATATGGAATAACAGGAAAATCGTTCTGCAAGAATGCATGGTAGGTATTGCGATATCGTTTGGAGTGGAGTATGGCATAGATATAGTCAATAAGGTCTGTTCCTAAGAATCCGCCCTCTGTCCGCTCTTTATCCTGCTCTGCCTGAATATGAAGCCCAGTCCTCTGCTCAATCTCGTCTAAGACGGCAGGTATGAAATTATACAGACATATCCCAATACTGTCATATATAAACATCGGGAACAGATAGGCTCCACCTCGTGGAATTACATTCTTGTCCGTTGGCAATGTTGAGATGTAGACAAGACTCCACTCACTGTTTCCTATTGCACTGCCTTGTTTGCCAATGCATAGCATCAAGTTTTCCTTGTCTTTTATGGAGTTCAGGATAAGTGGACGAGGACGTCCTACTATATCTCTGTGTAAATATGTCCATTTTATGTCAAATGGGCGATAACACACCTTGGTGATATATTTATCTCTGTTGTCATAGGCTCTGATAGCTGCACGAGCCTGAGCCCATGTCCAATCTTTTGTGTTCTTAAATTCATATTGTTCAACAAGTTCCTCGTCTGTCATATCCGATACCATGTCGTTAATAAGTTTTTCCACAGACTCCTTGCTGTCACGGATTGCAACCTTGTCTTTATCTGATGTGAATCCCTGTACCTTGCCTGACATAAGCCGGTCAAGTTTGAATCCTTTACTGTATGCCGCTTTTAGCGTTTCATAATCATCGGTCTTTGGTGACAATTCATAGAAAGGTGCATCGGGAACGATTGTATCAAAATCAATCGTTTCCAAACTATTTGATTTCAAAAAATCGAGTTTGTGCTTGCGTGTGCCGAAGATGTCCTTGTAATGAACTGTTGCAAAACCGGCTTTGTGTGAGTCACGGTGCTTGACAAATATGTTGATACTTACCCCAACCATGATATTAAAGACATTTTCGTCTTTCGTTGCTCCATTGCTCTCATCAAACTTTGACGAGCCATGAAGATTGATGATATAGATGTCGTCGAAATCCTTAAGCAACTCATATCTCATGCCACGAAAGATATTGGTTTTCAGAAACGTGTTGCCACAAATATATGCCAGCACTCCCTCATTGGTTTTCTTCACAAAGTTATGACCTATTCTTATGAACTTACAATAGTCGTTGTTCAATCCTTTGGGATTCTTCTCTTCAAGTGTATTCTTGAATATTTTTTCTTTGTTTCTCTTTTTTCCCACTTCTTTCTTCTGCGAGCCTGGCTCTTGCTTGTAATCATCCATTAAGTTCATTATCCACTTCCCTTTGTTGGCGGACTTCTCGTTGTATGGCGGGTTGCCCATTACTATCATAATAGGCGTGTCACGTTTAATTACGCTTGCAGCATTCGACTCGTTTGTTATATATCTTGCAAAGTCAAGATTCTCTTCCGGGTGTTCTTCCTCAAGTGAGTTGGTAAGGAATATGTTCAGGCGGTCAGGCAGTTCAGTATTTATCTCATTGAGCTTTAATGCCATGGCGAGTTTCAAGTGAGCCATGGTATATGGAGCCATAAGATATTCAAAGCCGTTAATCCTCGGAATAATATGCTGGACAACGTCATCATTCCAAAGCCCTTCCTGCCCCTTGTAGTTTTCATATATCTTTTCAGCAGCCGTCGCTAAGAATGTCCCAGTGCCTGTTGCCGGGTCAAGAAGCTGTATTCTGTGCCATTTTCCGTCTGCAGTCATGCTGTTATTGGCAATACCGTCTTCTACATGGAGCGTATTCCGCAAGATATAGTCAACACCGTCAACAATAAACTTCACTACTTGTTGCGGAGTATACCATACGCCAAACTGTTCCCTTATCTTGGGATTGTATGCTTCAAGGAAATCTTCATAAAAATGTACAAGTGGATCCTTGCCGTATTTCCTCAACACTTTCTCCATATCAGAAACCTTGAAAATCATTATTAAGTCTTCGACAATACCCTTAACGAAAGGATGAAGATGTGCAAGGGCAAGGTCTCTGAATATTTTGCGCAGGAACGGATTAATACTTGGTATCAGGTCGGCAGCCTCCAAAAGAGAGAATGTCTGTGGAGTTTTGTCATTGATACGGGCGATGAACAAGCCGTACAATACTGTTTGAGAATAGAAATCAACAAACTGCTCTTCCGTCATATCGTGAACCAGATAATTCCTGAATGTCTTCAGTTTGCCCCATAAATCTTTGTCCTCTTCCAATTCCTGTTTGTCCATTGCTTTCTGAAGAATGGCTGACATAAGTTTGGCTTTTCGTGCCATCTTATCTGCAAGTACAGATGCACTGCGAATCGGCTGCGGACTTGCCTTCCCCAGCCTTTGCATAATTTTCTCGAAATTAACAAATTGCTGCTCATCAGCAGTAACTACTATGCTGCCATCGTTAAGTTTTCCCAAACAGGCAGACATTGTTTCCTCGCCATTTTCATACAAAACAATGCTTAGATAATCAGTGAAGGCAATAGTGGATATTGCCCTTTTGTATCTGTCAAACTGCTCCTTATGCTTTCTCTCGTTTGTACCTTTTAGGTCGGAGTCTCCTATATTCTTAGCCTCAATGAAAGCAATAGCAGTGTCGCCTTTCAGCAATTCATAGTCAGGTGCTCCGTATGTCTTGCGTCGTGGTTCGTTGATAATTGTATATTTCTCGACTTTTTCTGTATTTGAAGAAGTTCCGTTAAGGACTTTTTCACATAGATTTTTGAATTCTCCACGATAGCTATGCTCTGTGGCTTCTTTCGTTGAGAATATCTTACTGATTTTATCTATATATAGTCGAATTATTTCTTTCATACGCTTGATATTGTTTGTATTTACATTATTCTATTGTTACTGTCAAAAGTTATAATAGTAGTGATAGACTGTTCTTTGGAAGAGCTGTCCATTTCTGACTGTAAAGTTATAAAAATAATCGCAGACTCTCGCATAAAAGGACAAAAATCTGCAATAAGATAGTATAAAAATGGCTATAAAAAGGCTTTATGTCTTAGTTTTTGTCTCACAAGTAATTATCTTTTGTCTGCAAATGTTGATATTTGAGAATAGGTAGTTTTCGTCTAAGAAAGAGGCTGTTTTCATGTCAGAAGGAGGTGGTTTGCGTATAAGAAAGAAGCTCTTTGTTACTAATCGGCTATTGGAGAGGAATATCCCCGAGAGCCTGATGCCGGATTGGGGTGATGAGTATTTGGAGGGGAATGAATGCTTGTACTTGTTATAGGGCATTATGGAAAAGAAAAAATCCCGAAAGTTCATACCATGACTTTCGGGATTTGGTTATTGTCGTAAGAGTGTTTATCCGCCGAAGTTGTCGAAACGGATCATCTCGTCTTCTACGCCGAGAGAGTGGAGAAGGTCGAGAACGGTCTTCGCCATCATCGGAGGTCCGCAGAGGTAGTATTCGCAATCCTCTGGATTCTCATGCTGCTTTAGGTATGTGTCGCCCATTACAGGTGCCACGAATCCAGGTGTGTACTTTATGCCTGCAGCGTCTGCCTTCGGGTCTGGGCGGTCGAGTGCCAGATGGAAGTGGAAGTTGTCGAACTCCTTCTCCAGTGCGAGGAAGTCGTCGAGGAACGGAATTTCCTCCAGTGCACGTGCTCCGTAGAAATAGTGCATCTCCCTGTCGCGTGTGTTGAGGGTCTTCAACATGTGCATGATCTATGCGCGGAGAGGAGCCATGCCGGCGCCGCCGCCTACCCATATCATCTCACGTCCTGTATTGTACTGTGGGCGGAACTCGCCGTAAGGGCCTGACATGATAACCTTGTCACCCGGTTTGAGTGAGAAGATGTAAGACGAAGCGATACCCGGGTTTACATCCATGAAGCCAGGTCCCTGGTCCTTCGGTTTGAATGGCGGTGTAGCGATACGTACGTTGAGTGTGATGATATCGCCCTCGTCCGGATAGTTTGCCATAGAGTATGCACGGATTGTCGGTGTCTCGTTGACACACTTGAGTCCGAACAGTCCGAACT
This sequence comes from Prevotella sp., assembly GCA_017462915.1. GTDB lineage: Bacteria > Bacteroidota > Bacteroidia > Bacteroidales > Bacteroidaceae > Prevotella. The sequence continues at coordinate 15,881 of JAFTQG010000027.1, forward strand.
TTTCCCATGCCGGGAGATAGGTGTCTCCGATGAGGCTCTTGTCGATGTCCTTGTCGTAGTCCATCTCGAATGCCGGAATCTTGATCTGTGCGTATGAGCCAGGCTCGAAGTCCATGTGCTCTCCTGGTGGCAGTGCTACCTTGTATTCCTTGATGAATGTTGCGACGTTGCGGTTGCCGATAACCGTGCATTCCCATTCCTTGACGCCCATCACTGACTCGTCTACATGGAGCTTCATGTCGCTCTTGACCTTACACTGGCAACCGAGACGCCATCCTTCCTTGATTTCCTTGCGTGAGAAATGAGGTTTCTCAGAGTCGAGAATCTCGCCGCCGCCTTCAAGTACCTGCACCTTACACTGTCCGCATGATGCTTTTCCACCGCAGGCGGAAGGGAGGTAGATGCCGTTCTCGTTGAGTGTCGCCATGACGGAATTGCCCTGAGGCACGTCGAGGACGGTGTCGTTGTTGATGGTTATCTTGACATTGCCACTTGGTGACAAATAGTTCTTTGCCACGAGCAGGATGATGACCAGGAAGATGATGACCACCAGGAATACACTAATGCTCGCTAAAATAAAATTAATGTCCATTTGTTTATTCCTTTCCTGTTTTTAGATTTTTAGACCTGAGAAACACATGAATGCCATTGCCATCAGGCCTACGGTGATGAATGTGATGCCGAGTCCGCGGAGTGGTTTTGGCACATCAGAGTAGGCGAGTTTCTCGCGTATCGCGCCGAGGAGGCAGATAGCGAGTGTCCAGCCGATACCTGAGCCGATAGCGTATGCTATTGCATCGACAACTCCGCCGATATACTGTGAGTTGTCCGGTGTCAGGTTGATGCGCTGCTGCATGAAGAGTGATGCACCCATGATGGCGCAGTTCACGGCAATCAGCGGCAGGAAGATGCCGAGTGCGGCATAGAGTGATGGTGAGAAGCGTTCCACGACCATCTCCACAAGCTGCACGATGCCGGCGATAACGGCAATGAAGAGTATAAGCGAGAGATAGGAAAGGTCTACGCCAAGGATACCGTCAGCAGCCAGCACCTTTGTCTGTAACAGGTAGTCTACAGGCACGGTGATGAGAAGTACGAATGTCACGGCACAGCCGAGTCCGAATGATGTCTTCACGCTCTTTGATACGGCAAGGTATGAGCACATGCCGAGGAAGAACGCGAAAATCATGTTGTCCACAAATATACTGCGGAAGAAAAGTGAAAATATATGCTCCATAATTATGCCTCCTTATAGAAATATGCACGATGAATCCAGATGACTGCACCGCAGAGAATAAGAGCCATGGCAGGCATTGTCATCATACCGTTGTTGATATAGCCGAAATCGTAGACACTTTCCGGAATAATCTGGAAGCCGAGAAGTGAGCCGCGGCCGAAGAACTCACGTACGGCACCTACAGCTACAAGGATATAGGCATAGCCGAGACCGTTGCCGATGCCATCAAGGAATGATGGCCATGGGGAGTTGATGGAGGCGAAAGCCTCAAGGCGTCCCATAAGGATACAGTTGGTGATTATAAGACCGACATAGACTGAGAGCTCCACGCTGACATCATAGACAAACGCCTTGAGTATCTGGTTGACGATGGTCACCAAAGCGGCTACGACCACCAGCTGCACGATGATACGGATGCGTGAAGGGATTGTCTTGCGGATAAGGGAGATAATCACATTGGCGAATGCTGTGATAACGGTCACGGCAAGACCCATGACGATTGCCGGCTTGAGCTGTGATGTCACAGCGAGAGCGGAGCAGATGCCCAAGACCTGTACGAGGACAGGGTTGTTGCCGTTGAGAGGAGTCATGAAGACATCCTGATTCTCTTTTGAAAATAATTTAGACATGTCTTGTTTCCTCCTTTATTTATTTAGATTTAAGAAATCGCTGTACTTCTTGAGAGACTCCTTGAACATGAGGTCCACACCGTTGCAGGTGAGGGTTGCGCCTGTGACGCCGTCTACAGTGAAGTCCTTCTCCTCAGGTTTGATGTCTGTCGGCTTCTTGACACCGAGCTTCACCTCGCCGTCGACGATGGCCTTCTTGTCCTTGAACTGATCCTGCCATTTCTTGGAATCCTTGATTTCCGCTCCAAGGCCGGCAGTCTCGCTGTCATGGTTGAAGTAGGCACCGTAGACAGTCTGCTTGTCGGCGTTGAGAGCGACATATCCCCAGATTGGTCCCCAAAGTCCCATGCCCCTAACGGAGAGTATATACTTATCCTCGCCGTTATGCTTGCAGGTGTATATTATGGAGTTAGTCTCTGCATCTACAGTGTCGGTCATGATAACGATGTTCTTGTACTGAGCCTCTGCGTCAGCATCATCGGCAAACTCGCGTATGTCGAGTGCTGCAAGTACCTGCTTCTTGACATCAAGAGCTACGTTCTTGTCCTGCTTCTCCTTCAGAGAGGAGTATACGAAAGCGAGGCAGAAGGCAACAATCACTACAAGTACAATACTATATATAATGATGTACGAGTTGCTGTTTGTATTAAGTTTCTTTGCCATAATGATTGTCCTCCTTTATTTCTTTAAACGGTTAGCACGGCGTGAGATGTTGCGCTGAACCACGCACCAGTCGATAAGAGGAGCGCAGACGTTCATCAGCAGGATAGCAAGCATCATGCCTTCTGGATAACCTGGGTTCATGACGCGTACAACTATAGCAACAAAGCCGATGAGGAAACCGTAAATCCATTTGCCACACTCTGTACGTGCAGCTGTCACTGGGTCTGTAGCCATGAATACCGCACCGAAGGCGAAGCCGCCGAGCACAATCTGGTCCCACCAAGGCTGTGTAGTCATGCCAAGGCTGGTGAACATCCATGATGTCAGGATGCCGCCGGCAAAGACTGACAGCATGATTCTCCAGGAGGCAACTCCTGTGAAGAGGAGGAACAGTGCTCCGAGGATGATAGCCACGAATGATGTCTCTCCCATGGAACCAGGGATAAGACCTATTACAGCATTCATCGTGTCGACACAGTAGTCAGGATTCTGTGTGATAAGGCCAAGTGGTGTAGCTGCTGTTGTCGCATCGGCAACCTGATAGCCCAAGCCGAAAATCTGGTCTTTCGCTACCCAGCAGTTGTCGCCAGACATCACGGTAGGGTAGGAGAAGAACAGGAATGCACGTGCTGCAAGAGCAGGGTTCACGAAGTTCATGCCTGTACCGCCGAAGATTTCCTTACAGAAAATCACAGAGAAGGCACACGCGATTGCGATGCACCACAGCGGGCAGTTGACAGGGATAATCATAGGTATAAGGATACCGGTGGCGAGATAGCCCTCCTGAATCTCCTCGTGCTTCCACTGTGCCCATGCAAATTCTATGGCAAGGCCGACGATGTAGCTGACAAGAATCTTTGGAAGCATCTGCAGGAAGCCGTATACGAACATCGTGAAATGGCAGGCATCAGCAGGGAGCTTTCCGCCGTTTGCCAGCAGTGCGTTCTGATAACCGATATTATACATGCCAAACAAGAGGGCAGGGACGAGAGCTATGATGACGAAGCTGATGATACGCTTTGAGTCTACAGCATCGTGGATGTGAGTTCCGCTCTTTGATGTAGTGTTCGGCACAAAAAGGAAAGACTCGAAACCCTCGAATACACTGCCGAAAGCCTGAAGCTTTCCGCCTGGCTCGAAGTTCGGTTTTATAGAGTCAAGATATTTCTTTAATGGATTCATTATGCATTCTCCTTTCTCAGAATGTCAAGTCCTTCGCGGACAATCTTCTGCAATTCAAGTTTTGAAGAATCAACAAATTCTGCGACAGCGAAGTCCTCAGGAGCGACCTCATAGATGCCGAGAGCCTCCTGACGGTCTATATCTCCTGTGATAATGGCCTTGATGAGATATTCTCCGTAGATGTCCATTGGGAGCACTTTGTCGTATTCGCCTGACATGATCATGTGGCGCTCGCCACCCTTGATTCTCGTGTCACACTTGTATTCCTTGCTCTTAGGCATAAGCCATGAGAAATATGTGTGGCTGAAAGAGAACTGGTTCGGGCGTGGGAGTATCCAGCCGAGCATCTCGTCTGCATGGTCGCCCTCAGGGATGACAGTCACTTCGCTCACCTGTGGTCCCATGTAGCATTTAGGACAAGCCTTCTTGCCGGTAAGTGGGTTGCCGTTGATGATACGGACGTTGTCGCCATTGATACGTCCTTCTGTGACAGTGCCGACTTTCTGTCCCACGAGAACCTCTGAATATGCAGGGTTCTTCACTTCCTCTCCAGCGAGAGCGATTTTGTGGCGGAGGTCAACCTTGCCTGTGAGGAACAGACGTCCGATGAAGACCACTGCTGTCGGGGATACTGTCCATACGACCTCGCCCTTGTTGACAGGATTGATGTGGTTGATTTGTACGCTTACATTTGACGCTGGGCATTTTCCATCAAAGACTGTGAGCTCGCAGTCACGGAGATTACCAAGCTTGTCTGTCTGCTGCGGATTGATGCCGACGTATGTCTTCTGCATCTTGGACAATGCCGTGATGCCTGCCTGGAATGCCTCTTCATTGCCAGCAAGTTCATAAAGGAAACTTGCGGCGAGCGGCATGTCACGGAAGGCTGACACGAAGATAGCCTTAGGCTCTGTCTGCGGATTAGTGCTTACTGCATACGGCAGCTGATTGATGTAACCAAAGAGACCTGCCTCAAGCAATGCCTCTTTTACCTGATCGCCGCTGAGAGACTTGACGTCCTTCTTGCCGAAATCCTTGTATTTGATTTCTGCATCAGCGTTAACCTTAATAGCCAGCACCTTACGACGGTCGCCACGCTCTACGGCAGAAACAGTACCGCTTACAGGGGAAGCGAACTTCACCTCAGGGTATTGCTTGTTCACGAAAAGCGCATCACCGGCCAAGACCTTATCGCCCTCTTTAACCACAACCTTAGGTGTTACTCCCTGATAATCATCAGGACAAAGAGCAAAATCATTTCCTCTCTGAACAGCAACATCTTTAAGTTCTGCGGTTCCCCTGAGCTTGATGTCGAGGCCTTTGCGTAACTTGATAACGTTAACCATTTAGTTTGATTTTTGTGTTATGATTAGAAATATAATTGTTGTTTGTACATTATTTATGGAAACGACTGCAAAATTAACAAAAAATTCGGTAAAACCGAAGAAAAACGTATATGAATATTTCATTATAAGACAAAATTCTTGTAAATTTGCAACAAAATTAAAATACATCAAGCGTCTAAGACACATATTTGCTTTTACAGTATGGACCGTAGTCGGTATCTATGCTGCTGTCATTGTGCTGTTACATATACCGACAGTACAACGTTTTTTCGCGTCAGAAGTCTCGGTTGCCCTTTCTGAAAAATTAGGGACTCGTGTGAAGGTTGGGAATGTTAATCTATGCTTTCTGAACCGTGTAATCATTGACGATGTGATGATGGAAGACCAGCAGAAAAAGGAGATGCTGGCATGTCACCGCCTTTCTGCAAAAATAGATGTAATACCATTAATAAAAGGACGAGTCAGCATCTCTTCTGCACAGATTTTCGGTATGCGTTTGTCTTTGTATAAACCTGATGGAGCATCACCGTTGAATTGCCAGTTTGTCATAGATTCTCTGGCATCGAAAGATACTACGAAGCATACGCCTTTGGATGTCCACATAGCTTCGCTCGTAATAAGAAATTCAGCCATGTGCTATGACCGTAAGGATGTCGCACGTAAGGCAGGGCTTGACGTGAACCATATAGCTCTTAACAGGATCTCCGGTCATGTGATGCTGTATGCTTTGACAGATGATAGCTTGTCTGTCAAGTTGAAGAAACTGTCCTTTGACGAATTGCACTCTAATTTTTCGCTGGCTAACATGTCTTTTGTTGCCGAGGCAAATAAACAGCGGCTTTCGGTAAATGATTTTAATTTGCGTACAAAAGACAGTGATGTTTCGCTTGATGTCAAGGCGCGTTATGCCGGGAAACGGATACTGTCATATAGCATTGCAAGCAGAAGGTCTTCTGTCGGATTGAAAGATGTTGCCAGCTTTGTTCCTGCGCTTTCCAAATTAGGTGGCAAGATACTTCTTGATGTCAATATCGATTGTGGTGATAAAGAGTTGAATATCCGGCGTTTGGATGCGAAATCATCAAACGATGATTTTAGTCTCAGTGTGAATGGTGATATCATGTCAAAGGTGTCGTTGTTCAATGCCTCTCCAAAGTTGGAATCACTGGACTGGAATCTTCATGGTAAAGTCCATGCTGCCCATGGAGTTATAGAGAAGGTATCATCGGCATTTGAAATCACAAGCCCGATTCTTGCCAGGCTGGGTGCTGTGGATTATTCTGTTAATACAGAGGGGCATAATGGTAATGATATCCTGTCTGGAGAACTGAAGACTGGTGTAGGTGACATTGTGCACAAAATCTCTTTTATCGACAATACTGTCAAGGCAAATGTAAGCACGGTGGACCACCTGGATCTTGGTTCGCTGCTGGACACAAAGGCATTGGGAAATATAGAGTTCACACTTAATGCCGATGCAAGAGTAAGCAGGAATGCCGATACAGGTAAGTTTAGGTTGAGTATGCTTGACGGCAATGTCGATATCCCTTCTGTCATGGCTAATGGTTACGAATATCGTAATGTGAAGTTGATTTCCAAGATGCAGGGGAATATTGCAGAACTGTCTGCCGACATTGCGGATATGAATGCCAATGCTAAGGTCGTATTGGCAGCATCGAATGTGCCAGCCCTGTTTGCCGGTAAACCTGAAGAACTCCGTGAACTTGAGCTTAGGGCTGATGCCGCACATGTCAATCCGTATGCCTTGGGACTGCTGAGGCAGGATACTGTTTCTCATGCACCGTTGTCATTTGCGTTACATGCTGCAACCACTAAAATAGATAACGGCTACACAACAGTCAAGTTTGACTCGGATTTTGCAAATGCTGTGGCCGAAGGCGAATTCGACCCGTTAACTCTTCAGCAGACGTTTACCAATCTTGTGGCGAAGCGTCTTCCGACTCTTCCCGGAATGCCTCAATATAAGGCGACGGACAACAAAATGAATCTTAATGTCTATGTAACGGACATGAAGCGTGTGGGAGAACTTCTTGGAGTGGACATTTCAGCACGTGAACCGTTGATGCTTGTCGGAAAGGTCAATGACCCGATGCAGACTGCTGACATAAGTGTTGCCGCTCCCCATTTGGAATATTCGGGAAGAACGTTTGGAGACACGAAATTGCATATCTACTCTCTTGCGGATACATTATATGTAAACGGAGGAACTTTCCGTGAGGATTCAGACGGCAAGCATTTCTCTTTGGCGTTCAGGGGACAGGCTGCTGATAACAGACTGACAACGGCTATTGATTTTGACAATGGACGTCAGCGGAGGATGTGTGGCAGTATCAATGCCAATAGCCAGTTCTTCAAGGGTGTAGACGGGAAACCTGTAGTATCGGTCAATATATTGCCTTCAGAGATAATGATGGGCGACTCGTTATGGCATCTGCGCAGTTCGGATGTGGTGTATACAGCCTACAATCTCCGCATCAATAACTTCCTGCTCGAACATGACCAGCAACGCGTCAAGATAGACGGCGCAGCTACGAGGTCTGTAGACGACTCTCTTGTCGTGGATATGCAGGATGTCGATGTCGCATACATAATGAATCTCATAGACTTTCATAGCGTTGAGTTCAGCGGTTTTGCCACAGGAAAGGCTGTCGTCAAGTCGTTGTTCTCCGCTCCAGATGCGTATGCCGACATCGATGTCCGGGACTTCCGCTTCCAATATGGCAGGATGGGCGTAATGACTTGCCATGCTAACTGGGACAACGAACTCGGACAGATAAACATAAACGCTGTCTGCAATGATGATAATGTTACCCCGGAACTTGACGGCAGGCTTGGGATAGACGGGTATATTTCCATAAAGAACAATTATATCGACCTCGGTATGAAGGCTAATAATACACGTCTTGAATTCTTGCAGTCCTTCTGCGAGTCCTTCCTTCAGGATGTGGAAGTCTACGGTACAGGAGACGTGCGTCTGCACGGGCCGTTGAATAGAATCAATCTGACCGGAGATGCTGTAATCAACGGATCCACTAAGATAAAGGCACTGAATACTGTGTATACCCTCAAGGATGATACTGTTCATTTCGTCCCTAATGACATCCGGTTTGCCGATTGTGTCTTCTACGACAAGTACGGCAACCGCGGAATAATATCAGGAGCCTTGCATCATAGGAATCTCGGCAAGATGACATTCGACTTTGATGTCAAGGCGGAACATCTGCTGTGCTTTGATTTTCCTACACTTGACGGCTCGACATTCTGTGGCCGTGTCGTGGGTACAGGCGATTGCCGCATAACAGGCCGTGCCGGCGAGATAGTCTTTGATATAGACGCTTATCCTGAAGAGACGTCACAGCTGACTTACAATGTGTCGTCGCCAGACGCGTTGCAGAATCAATCGTTCATCACCTGGACATCGAAAGAAGAGCGAGACAGTATCGCGGAAGACAGTGTCGCTGTGACTGTTCCCGTAAAGCCGCAACATCAGCTGTCTACCAACATCCGCATGAATTTCCTCATGCATATCACTCCGGCGAGCACTCTTCAACTGCTTATGGATCAGCGTACAGGAGACTATATCAGGCTAAACGGCTCGGGAGACCTACGTGCGACATATTTCAATAAAGGAGGCTTGCAGATTTTCGGAAACTACAATGTGGAGTACGGCGACTATGAGATGACGATACAGAAGGTACTGTCAAAGAATTTCCATTTCCTTCCCGGCGGTTCCATATCTTTCGGAGGTGAGCCGTTTCAGGCTTTGGTGAACCTGAAGGCACAGTATATCGTTCCGTCCGTGCCGTTGTCCGACCTTAATATAGGCAACTCGTTCAAGAACAACTCCGTCCGTGTAAACTGTCTCATGAACATAACAGGTACGGCAGAGCATCCTGTAGTCGATTTCGATTTGAACCTGCCTCAGGCAAGCACCGATGTCCAGCAGATGATTACGTCACTCATGGATTCAGAGCAGGAGCGCACACAACAGGTAATATATCTCCTTTCCATAGGCAGGTTCTACTCAGCCAACAGCAATGCTTCGGCAGACGCCGCAGCCACGTCCCAGACATCCTTGGCAATGCAGTCGTTCCTGTCGGGTACTGTCTCACAGCAGATAAACAATATCATCTCGGATATGGTATTGAAGAACAGCGACTGGAATTTCGGCGCAAACATCTCTCCTGGCGATGAAGGCATGAACAATGCTGAGTACGAGGGACTTGTCTCAGGCAGGATGTTCAACAACCGTCTGCAGATAAACGGCCAGTTCGGTTACCGTGACAACAAGAACGCCACGACATCGTTCATCGGTGATTTCGATGTGCGCTATCTCCTTTTCCCTAACGGCAATCTCTCCGTGCGGGTATATAACCAGACTTCCGACAGATACTTTACGAAGTCAAGTCTCAATACTCAGGGATTGGGCATAGAGTTCAAGCATGATTTCAACTCATTCATCCCAGGCTTCCTGAGAAAAAGAAAAAATACCGTTTTGAAATTAAAGTGAACAGAAAGATATGATAGATAAGGAATTTGATTCTATAGACGACGAGCGCGACGATGAGGGAAAAGATCCTTCAGAGGAAATGGCAAGGGAGATGCGCGAGATGTTCCAGCAGGCTTCACGTGCGCTCCACGATTCTCTCAGCAATGCCGTACACCGTGGGCGGACTGAGGGGCCTCTTGTAATGGAGCGTCCCGATGAGACAAAGACTCCGTTTCTTGATAAGTACAGTCATGACCTTACGAAGGCTGCAGCAGAACGCAGACTTGATCCTGTCGTGGGGCGTGACAAGGAGATATACCGCCTTACAGAAATCCTCGGCAGAAGGAAGAAGAATAATCCTGTCCTCATCGGCGATCCTGGTGTCGGCAAGAGTGCTATTGTCGAGGGACTGGCACAGCAGATAGCTGACGGTACCGCATCTCCTGTACTCCGTGGCAAGAGGGTGCTTGCACTTGACCTTACAGGGATTGTGGCAGGCACGCAGTTCCGCGGCGATTTCGAGAAGCGTATGAAAGGCATCATTTCCGATTTGGAGAAATCTCCTGATGTCATTGTCTTCATAGACGAGATACACACTCTGATGGGAGCAGGCTCAGCCTCAGGAACAATGGATGCCGCCAACATCCTTAAACCAGCCCTTGCAAGAGGTGCGGTGCAGTGTATAGGGGCTACGACACTTGATGAATACCGCAAGTCCATAGAAAAGGACGGGGCCTTGGAGCGCCGTTTCCAGAAGATAATCGTCAATCCGACATCGCCGGAGGAGACCATGACTATATTGGAGAATATCAAGGCGCGTTACCAGCAGCACCATCATGTCATGTATACAGCGGAGGCACTGCGCGCCTGTGTCGTGCAGACCCAGCGCTACATCACTGACCGTGTGTTCCCTGACAAGGCCATTGATGCCCTTGATGAGGTAGGGGCACGTGTACATCTCAGGACGGCGGTCATCTCGCCACGTCAGAAACGTCTTGAGGCGGAGCTCGAGGAGGTACGCCAGAAGAAGAAGGTTGCTGTGGTGCAGCAGAATTTTGAACTTGCCGCGGCTTTGCGCGACAGGCAGGAGGAACTCGGACGACGGCTTCAGCAGCTGCAGGTCTACGGAGATGATGACAATGCGGCTGACTATGTTACCGTGACAGAGGAGGATGTCTGCGAGGTTGTGTCCTTGATTTCAGGCGTTCCGGTGTCCCGTATCAGCGAGGATGGCAACACTCGTCTGCGCAGGCTTGGCGACATACTGAAGGGTAGCGTCATCGGTCAGGACAGTGCCGTGGAGACATGTGTGCGCGCCATACGTCGCAATAGCCTTGGTCTGCGCGCCTATACCCGTCCGATAGGTGTGTTCCTCTTCCTTGGCCCTACAGGCGTGGGAAAGACGTACCTTGCCCGGCAGCTGGCACAGGAGGTGTTCGGCTCGGCTGAGTCATTGATACGTGTCGATATGTCGGAGTTCAATGAGTCGTTCAATACCTCCAGACTTGTCGGTGCTCCTCCAGGATATGTCGGCTATGACGAAGGCGGACAGCTGACCGAGCGTGTGCGTCGTCATCCCTATTCTGTAGTGCTCCTCGACGAAATAGAAAAGGCGCACCAGAATATCTTCAACCTGCTGCTGCAGGTGCTTGATGAAGGTCGGTTGACAGATGGCAACGGACGTCTTGTGGATTTCCGCAACACGATAGTCATCATGACCTCCAATGCCGGAACACGTCAGCTGAAGGATTTCTCCAGAGGCATAGGGTTCGGTTCTCCGTCCTCTGATGGTACCATCAGTGGCGACTATGCACGTTCTATCATAGAGAAAGCCCTGAGGCGACAGTTCGCACCGGAATTTCTGAATCGCCTCGATGAGATTGTGATGTTCGAGCAACTCTCCCTTGACTCTATAAAGAAAATCATAGATATAGAGTTGCGAGACCTCCATTCGCGTGTCTCTGAACTCGGTTACAGACTCCGCATCTCCGACAAGGCAAAAGAGTTTGTTGCGGAGAAAGGTTACGATGTGCAGTTCGGTGCCCGCCCTCTAAAGCGTGCTGTACAGCGTTATGTAGAGGATGAGCTATGCAACCTCCTCCTTGACGGCAACCTGCAACAGGGGAATACCATAAGGATAGGGAAGCCGAAGACTGCCGAGAAGCTGGTTTTCAGTGTATCTGAAAAATAGAATAAGACATGATAAGCAAGGCAAAGACAAAACTTATACGCTCTCTTGAACACAGGAAGGCGAGGAAAGAGGAAGGGCTTTTTGTTGCCGAGGGGCCTAAGGTCGTGGGCGACCTGATGAAGGTTGCCGTGCCGGAAATCATTGCGGCGACCGACGGATGGCTCGGACAGCATGGCGACACCCTCATAGGTGAAGGCACCGAGGTGTACACCGTGACACAGGAAGAACTGCAACGCCTCTCTTTCCTACAGCATCCGCAACAGGTGCTGGCAGTCTTCAGGCAGGATTTCTCTCATGATACACGCCTTCCTCTTCATGATATCGTGCAGACCGCTCTGCGGCATGACCGTGGCGACAGCCTTTTCATCGCCCTTGACAGTGTTCAGGACCCCGGCAATCTGGGAACAATAATACGCGTGGCAGACTGGTTTGGCATAGAGCATGTCTTCTGCTCGGAGGAAACGGCAGACCCATGGAATCCGAAAGTGGTGCAGGCCACTATGGGAAGCCTGGCGCGGGTTAATGTCACTCGATGCGATCTCCACGCCCTGCTTGACGAGATAGAAGCCTACAACCGTTCACTTCCGCCGGACGCGAGTCCGTTCCCCGTTTACGGGACATTCCTTGATGGCGCAGACATCACTGCGCGTCAGCTGGAACGGCGTGGTCTCCTCGTCATGGGCAATGAAGGCAACGGCATATCACCTTCTATCGCGGCGCGAGTCAGCGACAAGCTGCTGATACCCAGTTTCCCAGAGGGAAGGGAGACAGCAGACTCCCTCAATGTTGCTATAGCGACAGCCATAGCCTGTTTCGCTATAAGGCGAGGATAAACGGACTCTTTTATGTATTATATCTTATATGCAGAGCCGCTTGATGCATGGAGTTGCAGAGATGTGTATTTAGATATGTCTATATGGTATCATAGTCCCAATATTCCTTAATGAATCGAATCTCATATCGAAGTGTGACACTTTATAATTTCAAGTGTCACACTTGATAATATGAAAGGTTACCTTTTGATGTGTAAAGTGTGACCTTTGTAAGGCGCTGAAAACCAACATATTTCTATAAGAGAAGCCGCCAAGCATTATTGAAGTGTAAATCCAATGATGCTTGGCGGCTTCTCTTATGTAAAGTTTTAGTGGATAATAATAATCATTGCTGTCCACTAAAAATTGCTAAGCGTTCTTTGAAATGGTTGAAATATAGTTAGTTACAGAGGTTTTTTGAGTCAACGGACTTGATTTTGTATCTTTGCAGCCAAAATGGTTTGCATATGTATCAATACAAGTACGTTTTCGCTCAACTGATAGCGTTTCTCGACAGGAA
>JAFTQG010000028.1 GCA_017462915.1 Prevotella sp.
AAAGGAGTGTGCTTTAGCACCGGCGCCCGACCGAATGCTCGCCCAAGGCGGCATGAGCAATGGGCGCTTGTGACGATTTTTTCCGAGTGCCGAAGTTTTTGGTACTTTTTGCGTCAAAAAGTACAGCGAGAACGACAACAAAAAGAATATATAACAACAGGTCAAGGGTAAGTCGTATTGAAGAACACAAGACTGATGTCTATCCCCATTTCTATGTCATCATAAGAAGCATCCCTCAACTTTTTACGTTGAGCCACTAATGGGGACTAAGGAAAGCGATTGTAGGTCTCCTTTTTTGTTTTTTTAAGCTCTTTTGGCATTCTTGTAGTTCAAGTACTTGGGTCTCTCATTAGGATTAATGATTTTTTTTTAATATGTTTGCTCATCGTAATAAAACTTAAACTTATAAAAACTTTTTTAACCGATATACTATGAGCAAATACCCGAAAATTGGAATCCGCCCTACTATTGATGGACGTCAGGGGGGTGTCCGTGAGAGTCTTGAAGAGAAGACAATGAATCTGGCTAAGGCTGTTGCTGAGCTGATATCTGCTAATGTGAAGTATCCTGACGGCAAGCCTGTAGAGTGTGTCATCGCTGACGGAACTATAGGTCGCGTGGCCGAGACTGCAGCCTGTCAGCAGAAGTTTGAACGTGAAGGTGTCGGAGCTACAATCTCTGTTACATCGTGCTGGTGCTATGGCTCTGAGACAATGGATATGCATCCTCACTGGCCTAAGGCTGTATGGGGTTTCAACGGTACGGAACGTCCGGGTGCTGTATATCTGGCTGCTGTGCTGGCAGGACATGCACAGAAGGGGCTGCCGGCATTCGGAATCTATGGTCATGATGTTCAGGATATTACCGATAACTCTATTCCTTGTGATGTCGCAGAAAAAATTCTGCGTTGGGCACGTGCGGCATTGGCTGTCGCAATAATGCGTGGTGAGAGCTATCTCTCGATTGGAAGCCAGTGTATGGGAATCGCGGGAAGTATTGTAGACCAGAGTTTCTTCCAGGAGTACCTTGGCATGCGTAACGAGAGCGTTGATGAAACAGAAATCTTGCGCCGTATGGATGAGGGTATCTATGACCACGAAGAGTATGCCAAGGCTATGGCATGGACCGAGAAATATTGTAAGGTAAATGAAGGCTGGGACAAGAATCGCCCTGAGAAACAGAAAGACCGTGCCGGCAAGGATGCTGATTGGGAGTTTGTCGTAAAGATGACCCTTATAGTCCGTGACCTTATGCTTGGTAATCCAAAACTCCGCGAACTTGGCTTTAAGGAAGAGGCTATCGGACATAATGCCATTGCTGCAGGATTCCAGGGGCAGCGACAGTGGACTGACTGGAAACCTAACGGCGACTTTACCGAGGCGCTTATGTGTAGTACTTTCGACTGGAACGGTATTCGTGAGGCTTATGTTTTAGCCACAGAAAACGATGCTTGCAATGGTGTGGCAATGCTCTTCGGCAAATTGCTCACAGGTTGTGGACAGATGTTCTCGGATGTACGTACATATTGGAGTCCCGAAGCTGTGAAACGTGTTACAGGTAAGGAACTTACTGGCCTTGCAGCGGGCGGTATGATTCACCTTATCAATTCTGGCGCTACGACTTTGGATGCTACCGGTGCAAGCGTTAATGCTGCCGGGGAGCCTTGTATGAAGCCTGCATGGGAGATGACTGAAGCTGACGTAGAGGGTTGTCTCAAGAATACGAACTGGATGCCTGCCGACCGTGACTACTTCCGTGGCGGTGGTTTCTCAAGCAACTTCCTCTCAAAGGGCTGTATGCCTGTTACAATGTCTCGTCTTAACTTGGTAAAGGGTCTTGGTCCTGTATTGCAGATTGCTGAGGGATGGACTGCTGATGTTGCTCCGGAGATACACGATGTGCTTAACATGCGTACTGACCCGACATGGCCTACTACATGGTTTGTCCCACGTCTTGACGAGACAAAGGCTCCTTTCAAGGATGTGTATTCTGTGATGAATAATTGGGGTGCCAATCATGGTGCTATAAGTTATGGTCATATTGGTGCTGACCTTATTACATTGGCATCAATGTTGCGCATTCCTGTGTGCATGCACAATGTGCCTGAAGATAAGATTTTCCGTCCTGCAGCATGGAATGCCTTTGGAATGGACAAGGAAGGTGCTGATTACAGGGCTTGCCAGAACTATGGTCCTATCTACAAGTAATTTTTTTTAAACAGTTTCTTAATGGGAGAGTGACAGGCCTTGTGCCTGTCTGCTCCTGTTCCTAAATATCTCAACAATGATTACGAATCTGCATATAGAGGAGTTTATAAGGCAGGCGCATCGTGTAGGTGATGCGGGCCTGACAGTCTGCAGCAGTGGAAATCTGTCGTGGCGTATTGGTGAGGAGGCTCTTGTGTCGGGTACAGGCTCTTGGGTCCCTGAAATCCAGAAAGAGAAGGTCTCTCAGTGTGTTATAGCAACAGGAGAGGTTATCAATGGCGTGAAACCTTCAATGGAGAGTGGCTTCCATCTGGGTGTGCTTCGTGCGCGTCCCGATGTGAACGTTGTGCTGCACTTCCAGTCGCCCTATGCAACATCGGTGTCATGTATGAAGCAGAAACCGGCAAACTTCAATGTGACTGCCGAAGTCCCATGCCATGTGGGGCGCGAAATCCCAGTAATCCCTTATCTGCGTCCTGGCTCTCCGGAACTGGCACAAGCCGTAGTCGAAGCGATGAAGGAGCATAACTCGATACTGCTTACGAATCATGGACAGGTGGTGTGCGGTAAGGATTTCGACCAGGCTTTTGAGCGTGCTATGTTCTTTGAGATGGCATGCCGCATAATAATACAGAGTGGAGGAGACTATTCAGTTCTTACTCCTCAGGAGATTGAGGACCTTGACATTTATGTTCTTGGCAAGAAGAGTCCAATAAAATAGTGCACTGATGAGGAAGGTATATCTTGCAGCCGATTTTGGCGGAGGTAGCGGGCGTGTAATGGCAGGCTGGCTCGAGGATGGACACATTGTTATGGAGGAGGTGCATCGTTTCGGTAACCGTCAGGTGCGTCTTGGCGGGCATCTCTATTGGGATTTCCCTGCGCTATTCGAGGATATGAAGGCAGGCTTGAAGGTAGCTGCTGCTAAAGGGTACAATGTCGTGAGCATCGGCATAGATACATGGGGCGTGGATTTTGGTCTTGTTGACCGCGACGGTGCGCTTCTTGGAAATCCGGTCTGCTATCGTGATGAGCGTACGAAGGGTGTGACGGATGAACTCTCCAGGATTCTTGCGCCTGCCGACCGTTATCGTGCCACAGGTATTCAGGCTATGGAGATAAATGCTCTTTCTCAACTGTACAGCATGAAGGGCAGCGCACAGCTTGAGGCGGCGGATAAACTTCTTTTCATGCCTGATCTTTTCGCATACTTCCTTACAGGTGTCGCTAACAACGAGTACTGTATTGCTTCGACATCGGAACTTCTTGACGCAAAGGCAAGAGAGTGGTCATGGGAGACTATAAGAGCTTTTGAGCTGCCCGAGCGAATCTTCGGCGAGATTATCATGCCTGGAACAGTGCGAGGGAAACTACGCCCTGATGTTGCAGAAGAGACAGGACTTGGTGAGGTTGATGTGGTTGCAGTCGGCTCGCACGACACCGCATCCGCTGTTGCTGCAGTTCCTGCTGTGGAAAGCTGCGGAAATGTTGCTTTTCTGAGTTCAGGAACATGGTCGTTGCTCGGCGTGGAGATGCCTGAACCGATTCTTACAGAGGAGGCGCGTCTTGCCGGCTTTACGAATGAAGGTGCAGTAGGGGAGAAAATTCGTTTCTTGCAGAATATTACAGGATTGTGGATACTGCAGCGTCTTATGAGTGAATGGAAAGAACGTGGCGAGGACATTTCTTACTCTGAACTTCTTCCTGCTGCAGAAAGTGCGTGCATAGATAGTATAATACCTGTTGATGACGCTGCGTTCATGAATCCTGTGTCGATGGAGAAGGCTATATGCGACCATTGTAGGGCGACATCCCAGTCTGTGCCGCAGAGTAAGGCTGAAATGGCGCGCTGTCTCTTCCTGTCGTTGGCAAAAAGATACAGTGATGCAATAGAAGGTGTGAACAGGATACTTCCGGAACCGATAAAGTGCCTTCACATTATTGGTGGCGGCTCGCAGAATGCTTTGCTTAACCAGATGACAGCCGATGCACTCGGAATTCCTGTGTGGGCAGGTCCTGCCGAGGCTACAGCTATGGGTAATATTCTTGTTCAGGCAATGGCCGCGGGCGAGGTTGAAGGCTTGGCGGGAATACGTGAAGTTGTACGCAACAGCGTGTCGCCAAAAGTGTACAATCCCAGAATGTGATATAGTGTGTGAATATTCGTTTTGTTACATATTGATAATATAAAAAACATGGAAAATCCAAAGAACGGTTATCCCGTACAGGAATATAAAGGACCAGTGAAGCGTTACTGCCAGACACTGGACCTGCGTGATAATCCAGAACTGATAGCTGAGTACCGCAAGCGCCATAGCCGCGAGCATGCGTGGAAAGAGGTGCTTGACGGCATACGTCAGGTCGGTATACTTGAGATGGAAATCTACATTTTAGGTACACGGCTCTTTATGATTGTCGAGACCCCGCTTGATTTTGAGTGGGAGTCTGCAATGGAGCATCTTTCCACATTGCCCCGTCAGGCGGAGTGGGAGGATTATATGGCTGAGTTCCAGCTTGTCAAGAGTGGAATGTCATCGGCCGAAAAGTGGCAGCTCATGGAGCGTATGTTCCACCTGTATTGAAAATGAGAATTTAATTAGAATAGTTCATGAAATCAAAACTTGTCGAGAAAAGGTATCTTGTAACCTTCATTCTTATTACATCGCTTTTTGCCTTGTGGGGTTTTGCCAATGATATAACCAATCCCATGGTTGCTGCTTTCCAAACTGTAATGGAACTTTCTACATTCGAGGCTTCGTGGGTGCAGTTTGCATTTTACGGCGGATATGCCACAATGGCCGTTCCTGCAGCGCTTTTCATACGCAAATACAGCTATAAAAGTGGTATCCTGCTTGGTTTGGGGCTCTATGCAGTGGGCGCATTCCTGTTTATTCCTGCGGCATATATGCAGAACTTCATATTCTTCTGCCTGTCGCTTTATATCCTGACATTCGGCCTTGCGTTCCTTGAAACAACTGCGAATCCTTTCATATTGTCGTTGGGCTCTAAAGAGACATCTACCCGGCGTCTTAATCTGGCTCAGGCATTTAATCCTATGGGTTCACTCATGGGTATGGCTGTAGCATCAATGATAGTACTCCCGTCACTGTTGTGTGATGTCCGTGATGCAAATGGCGATATAATTTTCGGGACTCTAACCGAGGCAGAGAAGGCCAGTATCCGTCTTCACGATTTGGCTGTTATCCGTGACCCGTACGTGATGCTCGGTCTGGTGGTGCTTGTGATATTCATAATTATTGCCTTCAAGAAGATGCCTCAGACGTCATCTGCTGATAGACAGGATAATACTCTTGCTACGCTTGGTCGCCTTTGGCACAACAAAATCTATCGTGAGGGAGTTGTTGCACAGATGTTCTATGTGGCAGCGCAGATTATGGTGTGGACATTCATTATCCAGTATGCCGATAATCTCGGCATAAACAAGGCTACTGCCCAGAACTACAATATCATTGCGATGAGTATGTTCCTGTGCAGCCGTTTCATAAGCACGTTCCTTATGAAATATATGAATTCCCGCATGCTGCTTTCAATCTTCGGTGTGGGCGCTATGTTGTGCTCGCTCGGTACAATATTCTTTGTGGGAATGCCTGGACTCTACTGTCTTGTAGGAATCTCTGCATTCATGTCACTTATGTTCCCCACAATCTATGGCATTGCACTTGAGAATGTAGAGATATATGATACTTCGCTTGGTGCAGCGTTCCTTGTAATGGCAATTGTGGGAGGTGCTGTCATGCCTCCTCTTCAAGGGCTTGTCATCGACCAGGGTATCATTGCCGGACTGCCGGCAGTGAACGTTTCGTTTGCTTTGCCGCTCGTATGTTTCCTTATTGTGACAATATATGGCTTGCGCTCATATAAGGCGTTGAAAGGCTAAAATTGAAGTTGCTGCCCTGTCACGGAAAAGGAACTTGGGTATTTTCTTCCGCTTTGGACAATAAGTTTAAGGCGGAAGAAAATATTCTGTAAAAAATGTTGTTTATTCGTGAAATGTTTGTATCTTTGCAATCGCAAATGAGCGGGATGTAGCTCAGCCCGGTTAGAGTACGCGTCTGGGGGGCGTGTGGTCGCTGGTTCGAATCCAGTCATCCCGAC
>JAFTQG010000029.1 GCA_017462915.1 Prevotella sp.
AATGCTGGTAGAGGCAACAAATCCACCTCCGGAAGGGGAGGAAATAGACTAAGGGGGCTTGTCCACGCATACAAATAAGTCCAACTTCTATGTTTCAAGAGGTTGGACAAGATGTTTTATGGTTTAGCGGACAGTAATAAATAGAAACAAGATAATAATGAGAGACGCACAGCCAAGGACATTCTTTGCTGTGCGTCTTTCTCGTTTTCAGGGGGGGGGTAAAAAACTGCATACCAAAAGTTGTATTTCTGACTTTTGGTATGCAGTGAAAAAGATATTTTCAAGGCACTATATTGCTTGTGCCCGTTATGCTAAAGACTTACATCGCGAGGCGGTATATCTCCTCTGTAATATCTGGAGTAAGACTGTAATAGAATCCGAACGGATTGCCCTTGTTCTCATGGAGTTTCCTTACAAGAGTGGCGATGTCTGGATTCTCTATGCCGAGCTCACGTAATGTGACAGGGAGATGGAGCACATCCTTGAAGAAGGACTTCATTCTTGCTATGCCTTCCATAGCCGCCTGCTCATCGTCAAGGCCGTCGGGACATACTCCGAACACGCGTACAGCGAGCTGGCGCACCTTGGCTGGATGATGCTTTGCCATATATGTGAGGAACGCCGGGAACATCACGGCAAGTCCTGCGCCGTGGGTGACATCATAGAGGGCGGAGAGCTCATGCTCAATGGCATGACAGGACCAGTCCTCGTCCATACCGCAGGAGCAAGTATCGTTGTGCGCCACCATGCCGCTCCACATGATATTGGCGCGGGCACCATAATCGCAAGGATCCTTCATCACACGCGGCGCAGCGTCCATTATGGCCAGGAGAGCACCTTCACAGAGGCGTTCACCTATAAAGATGTCGGCGTTGTTTGAAAGGTAGCGTTCCAGGATATGGGCCATCATGTCTGCTATGCCGCTGGCTGTCTGCCATGCTGGCAAGGTAAATGTGAGTTCGGGATTCATGACCGCGAACTTCGGGCGCAGGAGTTTCTTTGCCTTCACTCCGAGTTTCTGGAGCGTCGCCTCACGGGTGATGACGGCATTGCCCGAGCCTTCCGAGCCTGCTGCCGGGATAGTAAGCACTACGGCCACAGGGAGTGCAGCCTTTATTGTTGCCTTTCCGATGAAGAAGTCCCAGAAGTCCCCGTCATAAAGTGCTCCGGCGCAGATGCTCTTGGCTGTGTCTATCACCGAGCCGCCGCCGACGGCAAGCACGAAATCGACAGCCTCCTGCTTCACGAGCGTTATGCCCTCGTAGACTTTCGCGTCTGTAGGGTTAGGCTGGATGCCGCCGAGCTCGACGTATGCCAGGCCTTCTGCCGTAAGGCTTGTAAACACGCGGTCAAGAAGTCCGCTCTTCCTTGCGGACTGTCCGCCATAAACGACAAGAACCCGCTTTGCACCATACTGGCGGCAAAGTGAGCCCACGTTATTGTCTGTGCCTTTTCCGAATATGAATTCGGTAGGAGAATAGAATGTAAAGTTATTCATTTTGGTTGTTTGGTGGTTTAGTTGTTTGGTGGTTTGGTGGTTTAGTTGATAGCCGGAATAGACAGTATAGCCGAAATAGACAGAATAGTTGTAATAGTATTGAAGCCGTAATAGACATAACTAAACGACCAAACCACTAAACAACTAAACCACTACCCTCTATTTCATGAACCATACTCCGTCTTTCTCCACAAGCGGCACATTGACCACCTCTTTTGCGGAGTCGGCAAAGTGTATATACAGGAAAGCATCGGCAGTATGACGTGCGGTATCAGCCTTGCAACTGCTCAGCGTGACCTCCTTTATGCCTTTGTGTTCGTCTTTCTGCTGTTGCACGAACATTGCGGCATTGGCTACCATCTGCTCCCTGTATACGGGAGGCAGGGAGTCTCCGCCGAGCATACCGCTCACGAAGTCCTCATAATTGCCGTTTATCAGCAGTTTGTAGTATTCCACCGCTGTATTGCCGGCACGCTGCTGTATTTCCTCTATGCTCTCGCCCTTGCTGCAGCTGACAGCAAGAAGTCTGAAGACCGAGACGATGAGTATTAGTGGTAGTCGCTTCATAGGCGGTTGGATGGGTGGATGGTTGTGGGTTTTAGGTTATGGGTTGTGGGTATAGCAGGAATAGCCGATATAGCAGGAATAGATATAACTAAATAACCTAACGACCAAACAACTAAACGACCAACAACCTAAAACCTACAACCACAGAATCATTTCTGGCGTATAAAGATATTTATCGGAGAGCCTGTCATCTCCCAGTTGTCGCGTATCTTGTTTTCAAGGAATCGCTTGTACGGTTCCTTGACATACTGCGGAAGATTGGCATAGAACACGAAAGACGGTATCTGTGTGTCCGGGAGCTGTGCGCAGTATTTTATCTTGATATACTTGCCCTTTATCGACGGTGGCGGGAAGGCCTCGATAAGCGGGAGCATCACCTCGTTTAGCTTTGTCGTGCCGACACGCGCCTTGCGGTTGGCGTATACTCTCTGGGCTGTCTCAAGCACCTTGAATATGCGCTGCTTGGTCACTGCCGAGGCAAAGATTATCGGGAAGTCAGTAAAAGGAGCCATACGGTTTCTTATGGCGCTCTCGAAGGTCTTTATCGCAATCGGCGACTTGTCTTCCACGAGGTCCCATTTGTTGACGACCACCACGAGCGACTTGTTGTTGCGCTGTATGAGCTGGAAGATGTTCATATCCTGCGCCTCTATGCCACGAGTGGCGTCTATCATAAGGATGCAGACATCAGAATTCTCTATCGCACGGATGGAGCGCATCACGGAATAGAACTCCAGGTCTTCCGTCACCTTGTTCTTGCGGCGTATGCCTGCTGTATCGACAAGGTAGAAGTTGAAGCCGAACTTGTCGTACTTTGTATATATGGAGTCGCGTGTCGTGCCGGCAATCTCCGTCACGATATTGCGTTCCTCGCCGATGAAGGCATTGATGATGGACGACTTTCCTGCATTAGGACGTCCCACGACGGCAAAGCGCGGTATATTCTCCATGACCTCCTTCTCCATGTTCGGGAGCTTCTCCAGAATGACATCGAGGAGGTCGCCCGTACCGGAGCCCGTGGCGGCAGACACCGTCATAGGTTCGCCGAGACCGAGGGAATAGAACTCCGCAGCATAGTAGTTGTCTACATTATTGTCCGCCTTGTTGGCTACGAGCACGACAGGGAGCTTCGTGCGGCGAAGTATCATCGCCACATCCTCGTCCCAGTCTGTCACGCCATTCTTTATATCCACGACAAAGAGCACGAGATCCGCCTCTTCTGTCGCCACGACCACCTGGCGTCGGATGGCATCCTCGAAGATATCGTCCGAGTTTACGACCCAGCCGCCGGTGTCTACAAGGGAGAACTCCTTGCCACACCACTCACACTTTCCGTACTGGCGGTCGCGTGTCGTGCCTGCGACATCGCTGACGATGGCCTGACGTGTGTTTGTCAGCCTGTTGAAAAGGGTGGACTTTCCTACGTTAGGACGTCCTACTATTGCTACTAATGCCATATTATTCCGGATTATATCCAAAGCTGTCCAGTTCCTTCTTGGAACTGCGCCAGTCTTTGTCTACTTTTACAAATGTCTCTAAATACACATGCTTGCCGAAGAATTTCTCCAGCTGCTTGCGTGCCTCTGTGCTGACTTTCTTTATCGCCACGCCCTGATGGCCTATAATGATGCCTTTCTGCGAGTCGCGCTCCACATAGATGACTACCTGGATATGGATATTCCTGTCATCTTCCTTGAAGGCCTCGCAACGCACCTCAACGGCATAGGGTATCTCCTTGTCGTAATAGAGAAGTATCTTCTCGCGTATTATCTCCGAAACGAAGAAGCGTGCCGGCGTGTCGGTAAGCTGGTCTTTGTCGAAGAACGGCGGCGAGTCAGGCAGAAGCTGTTTTATACGGTTCAGGAGCATATCCACTCCGAACTTGTTCTTTGCCGATATAGGAAGAATCTCTGCATTAGGGAGGATGGAGTGCCATTTCTCCACGATGTTGCCGAGATTCTGCTGGTCGCTGACATCAATCTTGTTGATGAGCAGTATGACAGGTATCGTCAGCTTTGCCACCTTAGCTAAGAAATCGGCGTTCTTCTCCTGATTCTCCACCACGTCAGTGACATAGAGGAGGATGTCCGCATCGACAAGTGCCGACTCGGAGAAGGCAAGCATGGACTCCTGAAGCTTGTAGTTAGGCTTCAGCACTCCCGGGGTGTCGGAGAAGACTATCTGCATGTCCGGCGTATTGACGATGCCCATTATCCTGTGGCGTGTCGTCTGCGCCTTGAAGGTAGCAATAGAAATACGCTCACCAACCAACTGGTTCATGAGCGTACTTTTTCCGACATTCGGATTACCTACTATATTTACGAATCCTGCCTTATGCATTGTTTTCTGCAACTTTGTCGCCATCGTAAGCCCATTTGAGATAGAGAGCGCCGTGGACGAATCCTGCGCCGAAGGCGGTGAGGATAACGTTGTCGCCCTTTTTCAGCTTTTTCTCGAAGTCCCAAAGCGCGAGGGCTATACTTGCCGCACTTGTGTTGCCGTAGTGCTCGATGTTTATCATCACCTTCTCCATAGGCAGCTCAAGGCGCTTTGTCACGGCCTCTATGATTCTCATGTTGGCCTCGTGAGGTATAACCCAGTTGACGTCGTCTACTGTGAGATTGTTGCGTTTCATTATCTCCTTGACGTCGTCAGACATGCTTGTCGCGGCATAGCGGTAGACTGTACGTCCCTCCTGGTATATATAGTGCATGCGATGGTCTACGGTATAGCGTGATGCCGGGCATACGGAGCCGCCGGCCTTCATGTGAAGGTAAGGCAGGCCTATGCCGTTGGTACGGAGGAAAGAGTCCTGCATACCGACACCTTCTTCTGTAGTACCCTCTATGAGGGCGCATGCTGCACCGTCACCGAAGAGGACGCATGTCTGGCGGTCCTGATAGTCGACCATCGACGACATCTTCTCTGCCGCGATGACCATGACTTTCTTGTACCGTCCGCTCTGGATGAACGCTGAAGCCATGTCGACGATGTAGAGGAATCCGCAGCAGGCGCAGGAGACATCGAAGCCATGCGCATTCTCCAGTCCGAGCTTTCCTATTACGATGGAAGCGTTGGACGGGAAGCGGTAGTCCGGTGTCGTCGTTGCGCAGATGACACAGTCTATCGTCTGCGGGTCCACGCCAGTCTTGCGTATGAGTTGCTTGGCAGCCTTGCGTGCCAGATAACTTGAGCCGAGACCTTCTTCCTTCAGTATGCGGCGTTCCTTTATGCCGACACGTGTTGTAATCCATTCATCGGTGGTGTCGACCATGCGCGAGAGCTCCTCGTTGGTGAGGATATATTCCGGCACATAGCCTCCGACACCAGTGATTACAGCATTGATTTTTTCCATTTACGTAACTGATGGTTATTACTCAGCGAGTTCCTTGACGATAGCAATCTTGCCACGGTACTGTCCGCAAGTAGGGCATACTGTGTGGTAAACGTAGTATGAGCCGCAGTTAGGGCAAACTGCAAGTGTTGGAGCTACTGCCTTGTCGTGTGTACGACGCTTGAGTGTACGAGTCTTTGACTGTCTTCTTTTAGGATGTGCCATTTTATTCTATATTTTTTTGTTTGTTATTGATTTTACTGTAGCATTTCCGCCTTTCCACAATTCCCCGGCTGCCGTCAGGGCATGTTCAGGGAGCGGGATGCGGCTTAATGAAAACGCTGTTTCAGCTCTTCCAATGCGCTCCACCGCGGGTCTGTCTCCTGCTGTTGTCCTGCCGTGTCGTCACTTCGGGTGGCGCTGTGCTCAGAGAGCAGTTGTATCATCGCACGGTTGCATTTTCCAGGTGCATGCACGTGCTTGACGGGCAGGCTGAGGATGACAGCCTCGTAGACGAGCCATGACAGGTCGAGGACGGGATCATCGTCGGAGACTGTTATGAGATCGTCTGTCTCGGAGTATTCACTGCCGAGCTTCACCGTGAGATGCTGCAGGGTGTCTACAGGCTGTTCCATAGGGTCCAGACAGCGGTCACAGGGTATCTCGACTGTGCCTACGGCATGGAAGGTAACATCAGAGAAGTGGTCGGTCTTGCGTATAGACACATCCACGTGCACGTCACCCTGAGTTATCTCCGAGCCCTCTACGGACGTGAAAAAGCTGCTGCCGAGGCTTGCCGCCACAGCAGATTCCCCTTCCGGGAGTGCCTTTATGTCCAGCTTGAGGTTATCCATACCGCACATTTCGGATGCAAAATTACAAATTTCCTATCTAATAATAACAAGCGGAGCACTGCTGTTATGTTTTTTTAACACGCAACAGTGCTCCGCTCATGCTGTTCTGCATTGTCAGGAGAAGCGAAGTATCTGTCCTGCCTTCACGCGTTTCGACTTGCCGATATGGTTGAGACGGCAGATTTTCTCGACTGTGGTGCCGCGCATTCTCGCGATGGACGATAGTGTCTCGCCGCGCTTCACCTTATGGTAGCGCGGTCCTTCGCCTGCATTGGCCACTGCCTCCTCGTTGTCAGGCTCGGCCTTTCCCGTCACCTGCTCACGTGTGTAGCTGCCGTTGCCCACCTTTCCGCGAAGGGCTGATGCTTCACGTCCCTCCTGCTTGTATGTGTTGCGGCGGAACATGTAGTAGTCACCCACGACATCCTGGTTGCGGAAGTCGAAGAAGAGTGTCGGGTCGAGAGCCACACCGCAGAGGCGTGTCTCGAAGTGCAGGTGCGAGCCCGTGCTTCGTCCTGTATTGCCTCCGAGTCCCACGACATCGCCGGCCTTCACCGGCTGGTTTTCCTCCACGAGAGACTTGCTCATGTGGGCGTATGTAGTCTCGAGGCCGTTGTTGTGGCGTATCACGACATAGTGTCCGTATCCGGAGGCTTCGTACCTTACGATGCGCACACGGCCGTTGAAGGCCGCGCGTATAGTGTCGCCGATATATACCTTGATGTCAAGTCCTTTATGCTGACGTCCCCAGCGCGCACCGAAATTGGAGGTTATGACGCGTGACGGAGTCGGCATACAGAAATGGCGGAGATTGATTCTGAAAGAGTCAGGAAGCTCTGTCGCCTTATGAGCATACTTGTTGTTCCAATCCTCATAAAGCTCTGATGCAGGCGAAGCGGCCTGCTCGCGGTCGATAAGACGTTTCAGTGTCAGGGTGTCAACTGCTTTCATCTTTCTGTCCACTGGTGCCTGACGTGCAAGCATGTCCTGTGCAGAGGCTGATGATACGGCTACGAATAGGATTATAAGTGCAAATAGAATCTTTTTTATATTAATGAAACTCATTATTGGGTGGGGGTTAGTTGTACATGGCGCAGGCAACAATAAAGGCATTGCCGTCAACGCAATTCTCTGCAAAAGTAGTGAAAATTTCTTTAAATGAAGAATATACGGCAGCAAGAAAAGAGTATTTTAAGTTTTAATAACATTTTGCGGTTACGGACGGTTGTTCGGTTATGCGGTTGGACGGTTTTTGTTTCGTGATACGGTTTTTGCAAGTTGACATTACGGCCATGCGGTTGACGAGCCATAGAAGCCATAGATATTATAGCCGCCATAGATACCACCCCAACCATATAACCATATAACCATATAACCGCACAACCGTATAACCGTATAACCGTATAACCGTATAACCGCATAACCGCATAACCGCACAACCGCATAACCGCATAACCGCACAACCGCACAACCGCATAACCGTATAACCGCACAACCGCACAACCGTATATATAAATAATGTATAAGACATCTATTACGGCTATCCAGGCTATTACGGCCATACATCTATACGGCCATCACGGCTATAATCCACAACGGCTATCACAGGCACTCCGCAAAAGGGTGACACTTTCACCTGAATAAGGTGACGTTTCACCTCGTCAAAGGCCACCCCTCACACGACGAAAGGTGACCCTCGGCTGCATCCTTCCTGCCATGCCACTCCCAAGGCTGCCACCCCACTGCACAGGAAAGATACCCGATATAATGTCGGAAGCCGTCAGCAGGTCTCTGCGATAAATACAGGAAAGAGTGTCTGATGTACATCTGCAAAAGCGTGCAACCCTCGATATTTCAAGGCATTACACAGACACTCGAGGTTGATTCATGTTAAGAAATCAGCCGATTTTCGAGTTTTACCCCCCCCCTATTTTTTTTGCAGCGATCTTTTTTGTCGTACCTTTGTATATTAAAGAGCCATTTCCTGCGGATTCTCCAATTTCAATACGGGGAACAGAAAGTTGCCCATCCCGGGAGGAGAGTAGAAGGAGAGCCCCTTATTTCAAGACCGAGAGCGGAACAAAACCACACACTAATGAAAAAGATATTATTATTGACCACATTCCTGCTGGTCAACATTGCCATTTGGGCACAAGAGGCGGAAACCTCTGGACCAGAAATCGTAATAGGCAGTTACGAGCAAACGGCGACGCCGAATTTCCAGAAGTTCACCGAGCCATCCGTCAGAATCCTTGACGGAGACAACATCGTTACAAACCAGTACACCATCAACTATTTCATCGCCGGCCACGAGAATGAGACAACATTCCGTGTCAACAGCCGTGGTGCGGAGTATACCGTCGACGATGCGGTGAACGAGACCAACAAAGACAAGACAAAGACTACTGTAGAACGTCTCTACGGCGATGTCATAATGGGCACATCAGGCTCTGTGACCATACGCGTCATAGCAACGCCTAAAAAAGGCGGAGAAAAGCTGAGAGCAGACTACACGGTAACCATCAAGCCTGAGGAACCGACGGTCAACTTTACGCCGGCACTCCGTGACATCATCACACTCAACTCCAATGTCACCATGACACGTGAGTCTTGGGGCACATGGACTTGTCTTTTCGAGGCGGCATCTACTGTAATGCCGACAGTCAACATCACCGCTCCGAACTCAAGCGGACAGATACTCGACATCACATCAAAATACAACATCACCATGACGCTGACGAAAGCGGACGGCTCCCCATTGGGGAACGACTCCAAATTCGGCTTGGTCAACAACGAAGTCCGCTATGGCGCCAACAACGACCATAAAGGTGATATATGGGAATACAATATAAGAACTGAGGAAGATGGCAAGAGCAAATTTCCTCAAGATGTGCTCATGGTCACATACACGTTCACTCCGACAGAAGGCAACGAAGGCTTGATACCCGTGATAGAGCCAAAGTCCGTGAAAATCAGGCTCGCCCCTCTCTATACCCAAGGTGACCCGGAAGAATTAGAACTCCAGTTCCCAAAGGAGGCGTTCAAGGAAGACGATGTCACCTACAACGAGAAGAAGCAGGCTTATGTCATACATGTCTATAAATACGGTGGCATGTACTTCGGAGAGTCGAACTACAAAGACTACAAGACAATGTATGCCACACCGCGCCCAGTCCTCGTGACAAAAGCAGGCGGCGCACAACTTCCTGTGCTGTTCGGCGCATGGGGGCACAATGCCGCCACCGGCGCATGGGACGACTTCGAAATCCTATATAAGCCTATGGACGGCATCCGAGGAGTGACGAATCCGGAATACACCCCGGACGAAGACCTCGGCACATACTATGACGACTGCGCTCACTTGCGTACAGACGCTGACCCTACGAGCAACGTGATATTTGCCGGCGAGCCTACTGGCCTCACAATTCACCAGACCCACTTTCAGACGAGCAAGCCAGGTCTTGTGAAGATAGCGGCATATCCTGTACTGAAAAAAGACAACAGCAAGGCTGACAAATATAAGAAAATAGGCACAATAAAAGATTCATACGGAAATGAATATTACTACTATTCTGAGCCGGCATACTTCTATATCGACGTGATGAAAAACATCCCGAAACTGGAGTTGACTCCAGACCCTTCGAAGATGGTGTTCGCCAAAGGCGACTTGATAGGCATGAAGAAGCGCTTTGAGGTCTCCGGATACATGCCGCCAACATCTAATGCATGGGAGACATTCCTCGTATGGGGAGATCAAAGTAACGATCAGGACACCGACCATTTCACTTACTCGTTCTTCATAGGAACTCGCGCCGACTACAATATCGAGCCAAGCGAGGGCAAGCCTATACAACTGAAATACTGGGATTACAACGACAAGGATGCCACCTATGAAGACTGGCAGGAGATACCTGAAGGCGACCCTCTTGTAGGACAGCCTGTAATAATCGGAGACAAGATAAAGACCGACGATACCGATCCGGACACACGCCTCCCTATCTACAAGACAGTAGACCAAGAATATCTTGATGACGCCACTTCAAGGAAGACACTTCAGGCAGGCGACATGCAGGTAGGTCATTCGTTCAATTCGCGAAAAGGATGGAACAACGAGAACTGGGGCCTCGAGTTCATGGAGGAAGGCACATACGACATATCATACACCATACGCCCTTGGAACCACGCCCGCTGGGATATCGGTACAGGAAAGGCTGTCACCTACACCTATGTCGTGACCGACGACAAACTTGAGACCGAGATAAGACTCAATCACGACTACGACATCATGTTTGCCTGTGACGACAATTTCACTGAGCCTGTGGCTAAGGTGGCTGTTCCGAGATACAACAATATGGATGCCACAGACTTGTTTGACCTCTCATACACGGCAAAAGTCTTTGAAGGAGAGAATCCAGAAGTCGGAAGTGATTGGGATAACGGCACACAGATATCTGTACACCAATATGAATTGTCTGAAGAGACAGACGCTCAAGGCATTTGGTCTGTACTGACAGAATATAAGAAAAAAGCCGATAACAGCGGTTATAAAAAAGTATCTGAGATCTACCGTGTCAACAAGACGACGGGCGATGTGAAGTTCAATGACAACTACCTGTCCCTTCTTGACACAGAGAAGCAGAAGAACTTTGAGATAAAGGTCGGCGTCAGCGCGGCTATCAAGGAAGAGCACAAGGCCTTGCCTTACAACAAGCCTGAGGATAAGGAATACACACTCAAGGTTGTATCCTGCATAGGACAGGCGACATGGGAAATCATGTCTACCTGCAAGGGCGGCAACCCATGCGAAGACGGTGAATACCCGAGCATTGGAGACGAGAAAAAGACTCTCCTTGTCGACAATGGCAAGTTCCACTTTCTCACAGACGGAGCCCTCTACGGTGGCACCGTCATCCGCGGCGTGCCTGGCATAGAGATGACTATAGGCACTAAGGATACTGACCCTGAACTGCTTGAAGACTGGGGAGTATTGCTCAGTGAGGAGAAAGGACTAAAATACTGTTGCACGCATGAGAAGGACAACGGCTACCACGCTTATGTCGCACATAAGAGCGCTCCCATCCTGGACACCTCCGACGACTTGACACCACTCAGAGGCACATTCTACGCCTTCCGTCCTATCACCAACGGCTTCCTCACCGTGGACGCCAACTGGAGCGGCAAGGTAAGACTCGTTAAGAGAGATAATTTCTCAGGCAAGGCAACACTTGTAGAGGAGGTAGATCGTACATCTCTCGACAAGGAACAGCGCATAGGCGAATATACATTCGAGAAGCCTCTCATGAACGGCAACACCTATTATGTATATATAGAAGGAGACAAACTCCATCTCCACGGTTTCAGCTACAAACCGGCATTCGTGAAAGACGAGAGCACAACGCAGGCGGAAACTGAGAAAAAGTTCGATGCCTCCATCTTCCTTTGCGGCATCTCTCTCAACCTTCCGCATATCATGAAATACGAGAATGCTGACGTGTCGTTTGACCTCAAAAAAATAGTAGAAGGAGAACGTGTGAATGTGGACCGCAACTACGTAGACGTGTCAAATATAGGCGAGATTACAACGAACCATATCATCGAGAAGCAACTCGGCACACAACTTTTTGTCATAGCCACCATAAAGTCTCCTGACAAAGCTCTTGGTACCTGCGTGACAAAGACCGCCGAGTACAAACTGAAAGTCATCGATATCCCGTCTTACCGAGTAGGAGCAACAAAGAACAACTACGAGCCTACACCGAGAGATACCGTGCGCACGACCAATATCCCGACAGCCATCACGATGACTTTCGGAGGATGGCAGGACAACGGTGACGGCCACAAATACTTCTATGGCGGTAAGGAATATACGGACACATGGACATACAAAAGTGCTGGCGGTCCAGCAAGCCGTGTCGGCAGTGAATTGGCAGATGACAGTCCTGTCTACAACAAGACATTCGACGGCTTCGACTACTTCAACGCTGCCAACAACAACCCTGTCGATGAGCGCAATAGAGGTGTCATAATCAAAGACAACGGTAAAGACAGCGGCAAAGACAACCGCTATACCTATGCCAGCGGCACTGAGGCCGAGACAGCAACCGACTTCACATACAGCACAACCTATCGCATACCTTGTCGCGGCGCTTACCTCAAGTTTGAGCCTAAGGAGAGCGGCAGAGTCCTGCTCTATATCGTGCAGAACGGTTCGATAGACTTCCACCATGGTCTCGAAGATGTAGGCAAGTCTTATCAGATAAAGTGGCGTCCGCTCTACATCACCGACGAAACAGGCAAGCCTGCCGATATGGTGACAGCAGATGGATTTAAAAACAATGTGAGTTCCCTTCTCCCTACCGGTACAGACCTTGACAACATAGCATACTACACACAGGGCATATCGCGCTGCAACACGAAGGAAGAAAGGATACGCAACGCTATGCAGGGCGTAGAGGGCACAGTCATCGAGAGCAACTGCGACTTTGACTGGTCGCAGTTCAGAGGGACGGACGACGACAAAAAACGTCTGCTTAACCCTCAAGTATGGCCAGAGAAAGGCCAGCGAGAGCGTGTCATAAGGCTGGACAATGGCGGATTCATCATCCCCCACAAGTCATACGTAAGATATGCCTTCAGAGTAAAAGCGGGCAAGACTTACTTTGTCTTCCAGACCGGTTCGAAGTTTGAGTTCGGTGGCTTTTCTTTCGTGCCGGAAGGATTCCCAAACACTTGCAAGTACCAGATGGAGTGGGAACCAAAGACAGACGATACAGAGGACATGTGGACCTGGAAAGCCAAGGAGAACACCACAACCCAGGAATCCTCACTGGATCTGGACTGGAGCGAAGTCAATAACATCCCTGCCAAGGAGAATGTCAACATCACTCTCTACGACGGCAAGGATGCCAAAGGTGCCACCAAAAAGCGTACATTCTCCGCAGGCAAGTGGAACAGCATCTGTCTGCCGTTCTCTGTAAGCGAAAGCCAGCTCCAGAGCAAATTCGGCAAAGATTATGTCCTCGTCACTGTCGATGGCGTAAACGAGAAAGGGCAACTGCAGTTTATCCGCCACGCGCACAGGTTTATAGAGGCTGGCAGACCGTATCTCTTCAAACCGACCGCAGATTGCAAGGGAGACAAGTCTCTCACTTTCGAGAATGTCACCATTCAGGCCGGAGAGAAAGTCGGAGGAGTATTCTCTGCCGAAGACGACATCATAGACCCTACACGCTTCGATGTGGCTGTTGATGATTATGTCTTCAAAGGCTTCTACAGCCAGCAGCCTATGCCAAAGGGTTCTGTATATGCCGCAACAGACGGCCTGTATATGATGAGCAAGGAAGAAGGAGGCACCATCGGCGGCTACCGTGCGCTGTTCAGCCTGAAGGAGGGCGGTCAGGCCAAGGCTATGGAGTTCGCCATAGACGATATGCTCGACTATAACGGCGAGGGAGAGACCACCGGTATCGTCTATGTCTCAGAGGACGGTATGCGGACCATGCCTGCAAACGTCGATATCTACACCATCGGCGGCATGAAGGTCGGCAAAGGCGTCAAGGCTCTCAACTCCCTGAAGAAAGGCATATATATAGTCAATGGTGAGAAGATTGTCGTAAGATGATTCTTTCAAGAGCAATTTGTAAACGACAAAACAAGGACAAGACAATGAAGACGAAATATATAGCTCCGGCTATCGAACTGATAGAGACGGAAGAGGTAATGGATGAGCTGTTCACAACCTCGAAACCGACCGATCTGACAGACTATACCCAAGACCCTAACTATGAAGAGGAGGATGCCCCAGGCTTCATCGGATGGGGTGACGGCTCCGACATTGAATAAAGACAGCCTTGTCATAGAAGACAAAGGCTATATGCCATTAAGATTTATAGTGTGTAAGTCCGGTGGCAGATTTCCCCAGGAAGTCTCGCCACCGGACTTTTTACGTATGGACAGACATCAAGAGCTGCCTCCGGGACAGTTAGGCAAACAACAAAAAAAACTCAAAACAACGAAACGACTAAAATAACCAAACAACTAAACAACCATATTTATGTTAAAGCAAATAGCTAACTAATTATTTTAGTTAAATAACTAATAGTTTTAGTTTATTTCTTGGAATAAATTTGGAGATAACGGAAATTATGCGTTACTTTGCTGGCGAGAAATGATAATGCTCACGTTAACTATAACATTAACTATAACGCTAACAATAACATTAATCATACAAAAACAAAAACCGAAACCCAACACCAATAACCAACAGCCAACCAACCAAACCACTAAATAACAAAATCACTAAACAACTAAACAACCAATCAACATGAAGACACTTACAGCAAAGGAAGAGGAGATAATGAGCCACATCTGGGAGCACGGCGAGATGTCCATCCGTGAGCTGCAAGCCCTCTACGACGAGCCGCAGCCACATGTCAACACGCTGTCTACCCTTGTCCGCATACTCGAGGAGAAAGGCTTCCTCGCCCATCGCGCCGTCAGCACCCGCAGCTACAAATACTTTGCGAGCGTCAGCCGCAAGGACTACCGCAACCGTTCCCTCACGGGAGTCATCGACAAGCTGTTCGGCAAGTCGTATCTCGGAGCCGTCTCGACACTCGTCAGCGAGGAGAAAATCTCCGTAGACGATCTGAAGGAACTTATCCGTCAGATAGAAGGAGAGTGATGCCATGGGAGAGTTTCTTGCATATTCCATCAAGGTATCAGTATGCCTCGTGATGTTCTATCTATTCTATAAGTTGCTGTTGAGCCGCACCACCCTGCACACCTTCAACCGCTTCACGCTCCTCACGCTCGTGGCAACGTCACTCATGCTGCCGTTCCTCCACGTCACCTTAGGCCGCGAGGCGCAGCCGTTGGCAGCAGGCACAGTAGCCATAGACCAGCTTCTCGCCATCGCCATGCCGCCAGCCGAAGAGGCATTCAAGCTCAATGCCATACATCTCGTACTCCTCGCCTACCTCCTCGGCGTGGCAATCTTCACCCTTAGGATGGCAGTCTCATACACAGGGATATACCGCAAGATGAGGGATGCCGACGAGCTCGTGACGGCCGACGACAGCACGAGGATATATATCTTCAACAATGATACACCGCCATTCAGCTGGTTCGGCAATATCATCATAAGCCGTGAGGACTGGCTCGCCAACCGTGAGGCAATAATCACCCACGAGACGGCACATGCCCGAAGGCTACACTCCATGGATATCCTCCTCTGCAATATCCTCACGACAATACAATGGTTCAACCCAGCCGCATGGCTCCTGAAGGCAGAGTTGCAGGATGTCCACGAATACGAGGCAGACGAGGCAGTCCTCGACAGCGGTGTCAATGCTTCCGCCTACCAGATGCTCCTCGTGCGCAAGGCCGTCGGCGACCGCCTGTTCGCCATGGCAAACAATCTCAGCAAAGACTCACTCAAAAAGAGAATAACAATGATGAAGACAAAGAAGACCAACCGATGGGAATGCGTGAAGGCATCAGTAGCGCTCCCTCTCGCAGCCGTAGCTGTAGTAGCTTTCGCCAATCCTGAAGTGGAGAAGATGGAAGCAAAAATCGTAAACAGTTCCGAGACGCTCGTCCACGCCGCCGGCACGCAGATGCTCGGCGAGAGCCCGGCAGAGACCCAGTTTGCCATAGTCCCTGAGACGACAGAGACTATAGCTATGGACGCCCAGCAGCAGGATGATGACAAGACATACGATGTCGTCGAGCAGATGCCGCAGTTTCCGGGAGGCATGAAAGCATTGATGGAGTATCTCAACAAGAGCATCATATATCCTGCGGAGGCGGAGAAGAAAGGCGAGGAGGGCCGTGCCATAGTGGCTTTTGTCGTGGACAGAGACGGCAGCATCACCAATACGAGCATCCGCAAGTCCGTATCGCCATCACTTGACAAGGAGGCACTACGCGTGGTCAACGCCATGCCTAAATGGCAATCTGGTATGCTGAAAGGCAAGCCTGTACGCGTGAAATTTTTCGTACCTATTGTCTTCCGTCTTGACAAAGCTGAGAAGAAGAGCACCCCAAGCATAACTCTCGACAAAGGATGTTCCAAGGGTGCACCGCTGATTGTTATAGATGGGAAGCCTCTGGCTGAGACAAAATACAAGTCGCTGGATGACATCAAGCAAGACGACATCAAGGAAATCACTATCCTGAAAAACGAGGATGCTACCGCGAAATACGGCGAAGAGGGCAAAAACGGCGTGATAGTCATCACAATGAAAGAGAAGTAGATTGGTGGTTTGAGCTTCGCTCGAAGTCCCTTCTGCTCGGCATAGCTCAAGCGAGCTTGGCTCTGCTCTCGCTTAGTCGGGACTTTGGTTGTTTAGTGGTTTAGTGGTTTGGTGGAGAGCCGGAATAGATAAATCCAACCACTAAACCACTAAACAACCAAACAACAAAACAACCAAACCACTAAACAACAAAACAACCAAACCACTAAACAACAAAACAACCAAACCACCAATAGGGCTTTCCCATGCAACATTAGGGAAAATCCGCTTTGCCGTTACAGGAAAAATGCGTATCTTTGCATCCGACAATAAAACATAAGAACAATATGAAGACAAGAAACCTTATGATGGCAGCGCTCTTCGCAGCAATGCTGAGTGCCTGCAACACAGCAAAGACAGTAGTAAAAACCAGCGGAGGCCTCTTCGGCGAGTGGAAGATTGAGCAGGCCATGGGCAAGAACACAGCAGGCGGCGACAGACCTGCAGTGATAAACTTCACCAGCGACGGACGCATCAACGGCAATGCCAGCGTCAACTCTTTCTTCGGAGGCTATACCAGTGACGGCAAGAACATGTCCTTCACCCATATCGGCATGACACGGATGATGGGACAGAGCATGGACATCGAGTCTGCCGTGACAGAGGCCATCAACTCTACAGCACGCATCAGCATCAACGGCGATGATGCCGTGGTATACGACAAGGACGGCAATGTCGTGATGAAACTGACAAGAACCGCGAAAAAGTAAGTTTTCCATAGATAAGAAAAAGAGCGGCCCTACATGCCCTGCCCCACGGACAGCGACATGAAGGGCCGCTCTTATTCTTTTAACAAAAATCGGTCATTAGATTTTGGGGTTAAGCAAGTGAGCAAAAGCAATGTATAGCATAAAGCGAACCTACTTATAATGATTCTGCCGACTTAGTTTTCTTACGGCAAGAGGCATGTGCAATATTTTATTTCCCGTCGCAGTCTATCATCTTCCATATACCGGCGGCTATTGCAGCACCGAGGAACGGGCCGACGATGAATATCCACAAGTTGGCGAGTGCCGTGCCTCCCTGGAACAAAGCAGGACCAATGGAACGTGCAGGATTGACCGATGTGCCTGTGTAGCGTATGCAGACAAGATGTACAAGCACAAGGCTCAGACCTATAGCCAGACCTGCGAAATTGTTGGTAGCACCATTTGTCTTGGATGTCGCACCGAGAACGACAAGGACGAAGACACATGTAAAGATGACTTCGGCAAGCAAGCCGCCGACAACTGTCACTCCCTGCTGAAGGTCATTGGCACCAGTACCCTCAATGTCTGTGTTGCCTGTAAGAAGCCAAAGCAACGCCGAACCTATCAGAGCACCTATCACCTGAAACACCATGTACATCCCAGCCTCCTTGGTCTCCATCCTGCCGCTGAGCCATACACCCAGCGTTATGGCTGG
The DNA here is from genome assembly GCA_017462915.1 of Prevotella sp. GTDB lineage: Bacteria > Bacteroidota > Bacteroidia > Bacteroidales > Bacteroidaceae > Prevotella. The sequence continues at coordinate 17,953 of JAFTQG010000029.1, forward strand.
ATTGATATGACAGCCACTGACGCCTCCTATAGTATAGGCCATAGCCACGACAGACAGGCCGAACGCCATCGCCGTACCTACAACAGCCGGAATATTGTCTACAGGGTCACAACCGAGACTTACGGCAACGCCGCACCCCATGAGCACAAGGACCATAGTGCCCACCATTTCTGCTAAATACTTTTTCATAATCTGCTTGTTTTAGTTATTAATATATGATGTGGAAAAGTTTCTTCTACTACCTTCTGTCGATTCGCACACGCTTGCCTCCGCCACTGCCGAGGAGTGTGTATAAGACTGTTTTTCAGTCATTCATCGTAGTATTGCCTGCAAATATACATCATTTTTTCTATATCAACAAATAAACTGTCGTTTTTTTGAGGTTTAGCGGTTATATGCGGTTGTACGGTTGTATACGGTTATGCGGTTGTACGGTTGTACGGTTATACGGTTAGGGTTAAGGTTAGGGTTAAGGTCATCAACAACTCAAATATCCACACGGTCTTCTTCCGTTATCTCCCGTATCACACGGCAGGGATTGCCAGCCGCAAGTACACGGGGAGGGATGTCGCGCGTCACGACACTTCCTGCCCCTATCACAACCCCGTCGCCTATGGTAACGCCGGGAAGCACCTTCACGTCGGCGGCAAGCCAGACATCATTGCCTATCGTGACAGGAGCGGCCTTCATCACTCCGGCATTACGCTGGTCGGGCAACAGTGAATGATTGATGGTATATATACCGCAGTTAGGCCCTACAAACACGTTGTCGCCTATCGTCACGATAGCCTCATCGAGTATCGTGAGGTTGAAGTTGGATATGAAATTCTTCCCTATAAAGATATGTTTCCCGAAATCACAGCGGAAAGGAGAATGAATGAGAAACGAGTCGCCTATCCTGCCTAACATCCCGCGGATAAGCTCTTCACGCTCCTCCTTGCGGTCGGGAGCCATGGCATTGAGGCGGAAACAGAGGGTCTCTGTCGCCTGCAACACTTTTCCAAGGTCACGATCGAAACCGTAGACCCATTTCCCTGCATGTAAATCTTCAATTATTTTCATTTTTCTCTTATCTTATGTATTTCCATATCAGGCTTTACTGGGTCTGTAAGGCGGTATATGTGGTCATACTCTACGGAGACGACGCCTTTCACCTTCCTGAAATGCTGCATGGTTTCCTCCAGTGTCCTGTCGGCGGGCTTCCTTATTGCCATCCCGGGAATGATGTCATAGTCGTAGACAATCCCCGCATTGTAGGCCTTGACAGCCTCTTGCAGTGGGCCTTTACCTGTTTTCTTGTCATACATAAGGATAAAAACCGAGGGTGAATGCTCCACAGCAGAGCCATGGGCGGCAAGGGAGACGGCATGCAGTTCCCGTCTTGTGCCGCATGATGTCAGCAACAGGAAAGCTATTATGATGGGGAATATTCTTGCAGTCATACGGCTGGACGGTTGTGCGGTCATACGGTTTTGCGGTTATACGGTTATACGGTTGGCGGTTGGGCAGAACTACTACACGCCTAAACAGCCAAACGGCTAAACGACAGACCCGGGCTTTCGCAAGGTGACCTTTCGTAATATCAAGTGTCACCTTTTACCACATCAAGTGTCACCTTTTACCACATCAAGTGTCACCTTTTACCACATCAAGTGTCACCTTTCGGCAGGTGAAAGGTCACCTTTTTTTCAGCATCCTGTCTATCAATGTGTCACACGAAACGCACATAAACAACCGTTGTCTATATCCAGAGGCAAAGGTAGCAATAAATAACGGAAAATGCAAATCTTTTTCTGTATTTATCACATCAGCACGACATCTACAGTCATGTACAGTCAGACGACCTTCTGTCAAAGCAGACGATGAGGATTATTGAAAAAAACAAGGAAAATAATTTGCTGTATAGAAAAAAATATATACCTTTGCACCGCAATTGGTTCTCCGTCTGCCGTAAAAAGGCAGCATGGAGCTAAGATGGGAATGCAGTGAAAGTCTGCAACACTACCCGGTGCTGTAAGTCCTTTTCTTACGTGTAACCGACAATGTCACTGGATGCAAGCCATTACTGAGACTTGCAATATCCGGGAAGACCGAGTTACACAGAAGGATAAGTCAGAAGACCTGCCATTTGTTATGTGCAACAAGCGTCTGCGGGATTACGGACGCTGCAAGACAGTAATTCATGATTAGGACTTCATTGTTCAAGAAGATTACCCTCTGTGGTATTCTATTGTGCATATACATAAGCCATGTATGTGCACAGGATGCAGACACACGTTCCACGGTAACGCCAAAGGAGCTTGCCGACACCCTGAGCTCTGTAAATGTATACGGACGCAGACCGCTCGCCACAAGGCAGGCTCTACACGGCAAGGAACTGCAGGCGCTCTCCACGACGAGCATCGCCGACGCCTTAAAATACTTCGCCGGAGTGCAGATAAAGGATTATGGCGGACTGGGAGGTCTGAAGACCGTCAACGTGCGTTCGCTGGGAGCACAGCATGTAGGCATATACATCGACGGTATAAGGGTCACCAACGCACAGAACGGCACGGTGGATTTAGGGAAATTCTCGCTCTCCACCATGGAAACAGTGGAGCTGTATAATGCCAACAAGCTCGACGACTGCCAGTCAGCTTCGGAATATGCTTCTGGAGCTACGGTATACCTGCGCACACGCCGTCCTGCGAACGACTCGCTGTCGGCACAGCTGCGCATGGCATCGTTCGGGACATACATGGCAAAGGCCAACATGCAGTTTGCACGGAAAGGATGGTGCGGATTCGTGGACATCGAGGGACTTACCTCAAAAGGCGACTATCCTTTCAGATACAAGTCTGAATTTGAAGACACCGTCGGACACAGGGACAACTCCGATATAAAGTACGGCCGCATTGAAGGATCACTCTTCAAGGGCGGCTTCTCCTCACACATATATTATTATTACTCCGAGCGCGGATGTCCGGGAGGCATCGTGCGACGGCTTTCCGATAAATATACCAATGTCGGCAGGGAATGGGACGGCGACTTCTTCACACAGATGTCGTACAACTGGCAGGCTGGCAATCACCGCTTCAAGGTAAACGCTAAATATACCAACGAATATCTGAGGTACTGCACCGACTATCCTGAGAACCAGAATACCGCGAAGGTGAACAACCATTACCGGCAGGAAGACATCTACGGAGCGGCGTGCTACAGCTGGCGTCCGTGGCACTGGATGGCTCTGAGCGCGAGCTACGACATACGTTACTCGAAACTGAATGCCGACCTGAAGCATTTCGATACAGTACACCGCACTGACCAGAAGCAGGTGGCGGCATTGCAGATAAACTGGCGAGGTATGCAGCTCGCCGCTTCACTGCTCCATCAGCACTATAAGGACTATACGCAGACTCACACGGGAGCGGCAGACCCTCTTGACAGATTCACGCCTGCAATATCCTTAGGATATACGGTAAAATCACTGACACTGCGCGCCTGGCACAAGAAGATTTTCCGCGCTCCGACACTCAATGACCTTTACTACACGCAGGCTGGCAACCGCAATCTGAAACCCGAGTACACGAAACAGTGGAACATCGGTGCGGAATGGCATTACAGTTCGCCTCGCTGGAATGCCTCGATACAGGCAGATGGCTATATAAACAAGATAGAGAACAGGATTGTCTGCCTGCCGCTGAAGGGTACATACACATGGTCTATGATGAACTACGGTTACACCTACTGCCGCGGACTGAACGCCACGGGAAATGTGCGCCACAGCATACGCGACTGGAACTTCTCGCTGTTGACATCGCTGACATGGCAGCGCGACCTTGACCGCACAGACCCTGATGGCGACATCTACAACAAACCGATATGCTACTCTCCTACCCTCTCCTACGGCATCACAGGCATTGTGGCGTGGCGCAGGCTTTCGCTGACGGTCTCCGACCTGCATGTCTCGGAGCGCATGTGGTCGTATGCCGACCCGGAGGATGTCTTGAAGCCGTACAACAATATCGACATCAAACTCTCCTACCTGCATACTGTGGCAAAGAAGACCGACATCGGGATATGTCTCGAGGTCAACGACTTGCTGGACGAGCAGTATGAACACATACCGCGTTACCCTATGCCGGGCAGGAATTACAAACTGACATTATCATTATCACTATGAGAAAAACAATCTTCACTCTTATTCTTGCCGTCATGGCAAACATGGCCATGGCGCAGGAGAAAATCATTCTGCTCAACGAAGGCAACTGGCAGGCCGACAACGGCAGGATAAGCTATTTTGAGAACGGGACTGTGATGAGCAACCAATGGTTCCGCGACATGAATGGATATAAGTTGGGAGATACGCCCAACGACATTATCCAGGTGAACGACAATCTTATCGCCATTGCCATCAACTGGTCTAACATCGTGCAGTTTATCACTCCTGAAGGCAGGGCCGTAGCTGCCACGGAGGACGTGCCTAACAACCGTAAACTGGCATCAGACGGCCGCTATGTCTATATCTCGTCCTACGGCCATGAGTGCGGCACTGTGGACGGTATGAAAGAGTTCACAAAAGGCTATGTGGCGAAGATAGACATCAATACGTTCAAGGTGGTTGCAGCCACCGAGGTTGGTTACGAGCCCGAAGGGATAGCCTATTACAAAGGACATCTCTTTGTTGCCAATACCGGCGGCTACGCCTTTCAGGAAGACCATGAGTATGAGACCACAGTGAGTATCCTCGACGCCGAGACAATGACGCTCGTGCGCAATGTCGACACACGCCAGATAAACCTCTACGGGAAGATGTCGCAGAGCGGCAAGTACCTGTGCATCAACTCTCCCGGCGACTATTACGACATACAGGCTGCGGCTATTATCTTCGACTGCGACAAGGCTCTGCAGGGCAGCGACGACTGTTTTGTGAGTCTGCCATACGCCGCGACATACAACTGCACTACACGCGACGGCAAATTCCTCGCTGTCGGTTCGCGCTACTCTTACTACACAGGCGAATACCAGTTCAACTACATAACCATAGACCCAGAGGAGGTGATGATGTCAAATGGCAGTTCCGGCGTGGAGCAGTCTCTTCCTGGCACGGTGCTCGAGGACATCAAGAAGATAAGCATGCCCTACGGCATATACGTGAATCCTTATACAGGATATATCTATGCCACAGACGCCGGCGAGTTTGTCAGCGGCGGCGCGCTATACCAGTGGTCGCCCGAGGGCCTGTTGCTCGGCAAACATAAGGTGTACATCAATCCTGCTCACTTTCTTGCATTGCCGCCCGACGGACATTTCACAGGCATAGAGGATGTTACATCCACGGAACAGGAAGACGGATATATGTACGACCTGCATGGACGCCGCATCGCCACTCCGCAACGGGGACATATATATATAAAGAACGGAAAGAAGGTCTTGAAATAATATTTATCACATAAACAATAAACAAAATGAGAAAACTAACACTTACATTAATGACACTTTTATGTATCGGCAGCATGTATGCGGCCAATATAAAAGTGATTATGAACACCACGTCAAAGACAATGGTGCTTGCCGACAAGGCTACGGGAACAGCCGTGGAAGCAGGGACTCCGGACAAAAGTAACACGTACGAGTTTGATGCTCCTGTCGGGACATATGTCCTTACGGCATACGCCTCTGACGGAGAGACCGTAAACGGCACCATCGAACTGAATGTCATGGAGGACGAAGGGCAGGAGTTCAAGGTGCTGACATGCACGGCTTACGCAACAAACAAGGACTGGAAAGTGGACGAGGACTATACCTTCGAGGTTGAGGTCAACTCGCGTAAGGGCGTAAGGCAGAACATCACCGTAGGCAACAGCACCACCGCAGGCAGAAAGACATTCCTCGCTCTCAACGGCAGCAGCTACTATGCGTCGTTCATCCCTAACGAGGCGCATCAGGCAGAGGGCTACATGACATACTACAGGTCTGCAACGCTAACATTCGGAGCGACAGTCAACGGTGCCATCCCTATGGGACAGGACTACACACTGAGCGTCCCTGCCGATGCCGATTTCAGCCTCGGCGTAAAGTTCGCCCATTTCACATCATTCAAGACTGTTGAGCCAAAGGCAACCGAGACGGATGGCAACACAAAGAAAATCACCTACCGCCTTGCTGACAAGCAACAGTACAACTACCGCACATGGAAGAGCGGCGGACTGACACAGGCTGGATACTTCACGATGTACATAGACGAGAGCAAATGTCCTGTGCTGGCTTTCACCGAGGCTGACTACGAGGCGTTCGGAGCGAAGACAATAAAGCACGACGTGGAGTGGAACAAAGGCTACGAGACCGGTGACATATTCGTGAACATCAATGAGCGCGGGCACCTTAAAATGAACGTCGGTGACACCTACGAGGCTCTCGCCATACGTACATGGCAGCTCACGGACAACTCCACGAGCAACTACTTCATGGAGCCAGACTTCCACTATACAGTGATAGGCACCGACGGCAAACCGAGCACTGGCGTGATAGAGATAGACAATGCCGACACCACTACCGACCCGTGGTCTGTGATAAAGGCTGTCGGCAAGGGCACAGCTATAGTGCTCGTGACTTACGATGCCATCGGACTGAACTATTACAGTTCGCAGACAAAGAACGCCTACCTTGGCGGAGAATACTGGAGCGCCATCTGGCCAGAGAACACTGCCGCATACGTGGTGACCGTGGGCGACGGCGAGACAGCCATGAAGCCGAACATGCTTATAAACGGGAAATACAACACTGGAACACAGAAAAACGCCGGTGAGAACGTGGATGCCGAGCACGATGTGTTCTACTATCTCGACACCGAGGAGGGCTTCAGCTACAGCTTCACTCCTGAGGGCGTGGAGAATGTGGATATTGCCTATCCTGTCATAGGCGAACAGATGGCTACATACAACGGCTTCGGGACAGAGGGCGTGACAAAGAACAGTGACGGTTCATACACACTGTTGCTGAAGGAAGGCCGCCAGATTGTGCGCATGACCGATGCCGAGGGCAACGCCATCTATCAGGTGCTCACGGCAAAGACCTGCCACCGCGAACTGACAAACGAGACACGCGAGGGCAGCGATGTCTTCTACCCAGGCGATAAAGTGAAGATTCAATACAGCGGACTGCGCCATCCTGCAAACAAACTGGCAGGCATATACAACATGTCGGCATACGTGACATACAACGGCAATCCTAACGGGACATCGCTCATCCTCGGTTCCGGCCAGTACACCTTCGGTTCTGCACCAAAGGCACAGGCTGTGACGGTGGAAATCCCGGCAGAGTATAACAACTCGGAACTCGTTCTTGACGATGGCGTGATACAGGTGAACGGCTACGGCGACCCGATTGGCAGCCACCGCCTCATCAGCCGTCAGGCAGGACGCTCTGCCAACTTCACTGCCGTGGCTCACAAGACATATTTCGGTGCGATACCAGAGGTTCGCATTCCTGTCGTATTGCCGCTGGCAGTGGCGACACTTGAGGACGTGGAACTGGCAGAGAACAGCCATAAGCCACAGTTCACAGAAGAGGATGAAGAGGCGGCAGGATTCCAGAGCGGTGACTTCTGGTTTGACATGAACGTGATGAGCGACTACGACACATGGTGGGGGTACGGTGTCGCAAACCACACCGCCACAAACTTTGTAACGCTCGACGACCAGTTCAACTCATGCACAGGTAAGGGTGCGGACGACTCTGCCAACTACGGCGTGGCTTACGTCAGCGACTTTATGGGACCTGTATATGTCACCCTCACTACAAATGGTCTCATGGAGGTACCGGGCATACAGGTGACAAACGCGGCTTACAGTTTTGTCTCCATGACAAACGGCGACTCTTTCGCCAAGAAATTCGGCGCAGGCGACTGGTTTAAGCTCACCGCCACAGGCTATGACGACGACGGAAAAACTACTGGTACAAAGGACTTCTATCTTGCCGACTGCCGCTCTGAGGACAGCAACGACTGGTATATCCTTAACACTTGGGCATACATGGATCTCTCACCGCTCGGCGCAGTACGCCAGATACGATTCACACTCAGCAGCAGCGACACTGGTACATACGGCATGAACACTCCTGCATACTTCTGTTACGATAATCTCGGTGCTGAGGGCACAGAGACCGTTCCGGAAGGAAACTACAACGATATTGTCACTGCTGTAAGCAACATCAGCACTGCTTCACAGGCTCCGATACAGCGCTTCGACCTCCAGGGACGTCAGCTCAATAAGGCCCAGCGCGGTCTTAACATCGTCCGCATGGGCGACGGAAGAGTCGTTAAAGTTGTTGTAAAATAAAGGAGTAGTATAATCTCCACATACATCTACCCTACCGCCCGGGCATCATATTGTGTGATGTCCGGGCGGTTTGCTTTTCTGCCATCAAGCACGAAACAATGGAGGAATTTTGTTAAATATAATGTATAAAACCGTGATTTTTGCGGATTTTATCTTTTATAATGGATAAAATCAGGCGTTTCATGTATTTTATCTTCTATAATAGATAAAATCAGTATTCTTGCAAGTTTTATCTTTTATAATGGATAAAATCAGGCGTTTCATGTATTTTATCTTCTATAATAGATAAAATCAGTATTCTTGCAAGTTTTATCTTTTATAATGGATAAAATCAGGCGTTTCATGT
>JAFTQG010000030.1 GCA_017462915.1 Prevotella sp.
GCACGGAAGATGCGACAGATGGCTCCATCATGGCTTTTATACGGTTTACAAGGTCGTTAAGGTCAAAACCACAATAATCCGGCATGTGAGCCTTTACAATCACATGAGGCTGGAATACCATTATATCCCAAGGCTCATCACATACCACACTCTCTAATGTTACTCCTATTCCGGCAAGTCCGTTCTTATAGCCCTCAGAAGGCGTCTTGGTCGGATTTTTGGTGCCGGCATATTTCCAATACTGATATGTGTTGTGTACCACCTGATGTGTATTGCGATGCCTGTATGTATAGGTGGTATCGTCGATACCATGATATTGCTCCTCCAGAGTAGAACCACCGAGATAGGCGTGCCCGACTATGACAGGATGTCCTGCACTTTCAGCTATGGCGCTGAGCCAGCGCATCGAATCACGTGTCCATGAATTGCCTACTCCCAGAATATGTAGTGTATCCTGTTGTGCATAAGAGGGAGTGGCAGAATATATGACCACCACTCCCAACAGTATCGTCGATATTATTTTTTTCATCGCGTCTCTATGCTTCAACGACCTCCGCATTTGCTGTCTTCTTTCCGAAAATCCTGTCAGTGATCACTGCTATCGCTGCATCTCCTGAAACGTTTACAGCCGGACCATATCCGTCAAGAGCGAGATAGATGGTCATCATCAGTGTGGTCATAGTGTCAGAAAATCCGAGTACTGTGCTGAGAAGACCGACAGAAGCCATGAGCACTCCACCCATTACTCCTGGCGCTGCCACTGCCGCGATGGCCTGCATGAGAGCGAACTGCATGAAAAGTCCGAAAGTGATCGGTTCGCCGAACATGAACGCCACAGCCACTGAAGTCACGGTCAACTTGATGGTTGAACCGCACATGTGGACTGTGGAGCATAGAGGAATGACGAAGTCTGCAATATCTTTATGTACGCCGTTTTTCAGAGTGCATTCGTATGTGACAGGAATGCAGGCGGAGCTCGAGCAGATGGAGAAGCCTGTCAGGTATGCCGGAATGATGTTCCATATCAGCTTGAATGGGTTTTTGCGCGCGATGGCTCCTGCGATGCAGTATTGTACCACCAGATAAAGTATTGAGAGTATGACTCCTGTCAGGATGACCTTGAATCCTGTTCCGAGTACGACATCAATGACTCCTTTCGCACTCATTTCACATATCATGGTGAAGATATATACAGGAAGGAAAGGGATGATTACTTTTTCAATGGTAAGTTTTACAATTTCACCAAATTCCTCGAAGCCTTTCTTGAGACCGTTGGCTCCTGTGAAGATGATACCGACTCCGATCACGAACGAGAGCACAAGTGCAGTCATGATGTCGCATATTGGCGGAATCTTAAGGTCTATATACGGAAGGAATTCCTTTTCAGAGACTGCGGCTGCAGACAGTTCTCCGGGAGACAGATACAGCGGGAAGATGCTGCTTGATATCCCAAATGAGAACAGTGCGCCACACACTGTCGAGCAGTATGCGATGGCCATTACGGTCAACAGCATTTTTCCTGCTCCGCGTCCGAGATTGGCAATGGATGGAGTCACGAGTCCGAGTACCAGAAGCGGTACCACAAACTTGAGAAGTTGTGCGAAAAGTACGTTGAATGTCTTCAATATCCTGACGGCTACATCAGGAAGAATGAGTCCGAGAAGTGCGCCGATGACGATGGCAATGACTACTTTCGGGAATAGCCCCAATTTGATTTTCTTCATGTTATATCTGGTTGATTTGTGCGTTCAGACAAATATAATTCTATTATTTACGGGTGCAAAATACATCATCTATATTTTCATCAGTCCTATCTATATTTTATTTATGGTGTAAAATCTTAAATGTGTATTGTGATGAGCTGAAATTGGTGTATTGAGTTTTTTTATATCCATGTATCTATATTCTCAAGGCCATTTCTTCTCCTCTGCCGTCCACGATTTTTGGCTGTTCTCGGTCCTTTGTCTTAACAGTCGATGTTCTTGATGTCCTCTTCGAATTTTTCCGGTCCGGCGATGGAGTCATATCTCATCTTTGTGCGGTAGGTGTAGACTGTGTTGACAGAGGTGTTAAGAAATTCTGCGATTTTTCTGCTCTCGGTGATACCCAGACGGATGACTGCAAGTATGCGTATTTCGGTCGGAAGGGTGTTCTTGTGCTTGATGTTTATCTGTTTGCCTTCCTTGAGCATTCCGTTTACCTTGTCAGAGAAATCGGGGAAGATGCCCAGGAATATCTCGTCAAACAACTTGTAGAACGACTTGTATTGCATGTACATATACTCAGGTTCGCGCAATTTCGCGATCAAGGCATCTGTTCCCTTCTCTTTGTACGTGTGGCGCAGTTCCTTGCGGTACTCGTCCAGTTCTTTGATGAAGTTGGCGGAAATGTACATGTATTTGAACATGTATTTTTCCTTGAGAAGATTGGCCTCCGATATGATGGCGTTTTTCTTGGCCAGTTCTATATTGTAAACTTTTGTCTGCTTCATCAGTGTCTTAAGACGTTTGCGCTGACTGTTTACTTTTGCGAGGCTGGCGGAGATTATCGTGAGGGCCAGAAGAATAAGGACTGAGAAGGATATGAGAAGAATCCGTTCTCTGTCTGCGCTTTCTTCCATTGCGGCATTGATGATCATCTGGGCTGCTGCCGCGTTGACGATACGTGTGTCATGCTTGCACGCAATTGCGTCCGTCATTGTCACCTGAATGAATTTGCCGGCTTTGGCATAATCTCCGTCTTCGTACAGACATAGGGCCAGGTCATAAAGTGAGCGGTATTGCCTGTTGGGTCTCTGAAAATCAAGAATCGCTGTTTCTGCCAGCCATCTTCTGTATTTTTCATTTTCACCCTTGGCTTTGTAACAGTTGGCTATCGCATAAGTCGTGTGAAGTCTCGAAGATGTCACGTTGTCCATCTTCAGAACCCTGTGCAGACTGTCCAGTGCCTGGTCATAGCACTCTTCCAGCATCAGTTGCTTGCCTTTTATGTAGATGCGCTCTTTGGTGGACAGGGTGGGCAGGTTGCATAGCAGTTCTTGGTAGGCATAGCGCTTTTGTGTATTTTCCTTACTGCTGATTTCGTCCTTGTCGAATTCGTTCCCTAAAGCAGTATAAAGGGCGATATGTGCTTTGTAATAAGCCTGTCGCTCGTTGTCGCTGAAGCCTACAGTGTCAATGGCATTAAGAATCTGTTCCGCCTGTGAGTACATCCTCAATGCGCACAGACATGTAACTTTTGATCCAGATGCAAGCACCATCTTCTCTTTTGTGTCGGCAAGCGAACTCAGCATACTGGAATATACGAATGCTGAGTCTATATCGTAGCTCAGGTGTTCTTCATACAGTCTGTGCGCTGCAGCCCATTTCCTCCCGATGTCAGATGACAGGTGCAGCTGATTCCTTAATATCGAAGTCCTTTCTTGAAAATTCTTCTCATAAGTTCCTTTTTGCTCCATTGTCGTCTTGAGCCTTTCCATGGCGTCCTCCTCCTCTGACAGAGTACACGAAAGTACCAGCGTCAAGGATACGAGTATGAGAAAGATGTTCTTTGTATCTTGTTTCATTTCAATTAATTAAGTGTTTGTGGCTGTACATCGGCAAAGATACTTAAATATGAAGTATATGCAAATTTGATATCCTATATTTTAGGCGATTTTGTCTATATATTTATTTCATTTCCGAGACCTTGCTTCAAAGATTTATTGAATCTCAAAAACGCCGCTATAGTTGCTTTATTTGCTGATAATAATTTCAAAAGGCTGTTGTTTGTTTTCTATAATTTGTAAAATTTGTGCCCTGAAAATCTATATCTTTTGCTCATCTTCGTACATGCGTTTTATCTTTCAATGGAGTGAAACGAAAAAGAAGCCAGTCAAACTGCGCATTGAGCGAGTTGATGGCTTCTTTTAGTACGCCCAGCATGGGCATGTTCTAATGGGTGAAAGTCCCTAATGCGCCCAAATGACGGGAAGCATATAGCCAAAGGCAAGGGTGTCCATCGTGAGGTGGAATCTGAAGGAAGCCGGCGGCAAAAGTCTGGCCTGACGGACAGAAACCGCATACAAGGCCTACATGTAGGGTAAGGCTGCTAAAGAAGTCAAAGCCCTATAGTCATTCGGAATACATGTGGGTAAATGCGGCAGGCATAAGGCTGAAAGAGCATGTTCTTATCTGGGGAGGTCTCGCAGACGAGCCAAGAGGTAAGTAGTAACAACGAACTGCGAGAAGTCAGCCGA
>JAFTQG010000003.1 GCA_017462915.1 Prevotella sp.
ATTTCTGTAATTTTGTCGGTGGTAATCATCGTATGTGTATTTTGTATGGTTTGTAACTATTTGTGTTTCAATTACAAAGATACAAAATTTCTGCGAGATTACCAACTTTTTCAGACAATTTCTTATACCGAACTCGCGTATCCATTGTTTGTAGCCCTGCTGTCATGGCTTGTTTTCCACGAAAATATGTCACGTAACACTTTCCTCTGCATCATAGTTGCACTGTTCGGCATATACCTCCTTGACCAAAGCAGCACAGGCGGAAGCATCAGCATGACGGGCATGTTTCTGGCTGTAATGTCAGGATTGACGTATGCAATATACCTCATCGGAGTAAACAGGAGTGTCCTCAAGACGATGGACATATCACGCCTGTCATTCTTCGCATTGGCATTCGGCACCGTGATTTTCTTTGCATTCTGCAATTTCGGCAAAGACATGACGCCGCTGGCAAGCATGGAATCTTGGGCAAATGCCGCCGGACTGGCCGTTTTCCCGACCGTAATCTCCCTGTTGCTAATCACACGTTCCATACACATCATCGGAAGTACGCCGGCAAGCATCATCGGTGCACTCGAACCTATCACAGCATTGGCCATTTCATTGGCAGTATTTGGAGGAGTGCTTACAGGAAGAAACATCATCGGCATATTGCTTGTCCTTGCGGCCGTACTGTTTATGGTATACAGCAACAATAGGGCGGCAAAGACACATACGTCTGCAATCCAAAAGCAGGAAGATATATAGCAGCAGTCTGATATACACGCTATTATATAAACAAATACAAAACATATCCACTCTAAGTCAAACAAACATAAAATAATAATCACAAAGTATACATGTCAAGGGTGACCCTTTCTCCATCAAAGGGTCACCCTTGACCGTATAAAGCGTTACCTTCTGCCAAGAAAAAGGTAACCTTTCATTTTTACACCGCAATCATTTCCATACAAAATCAAGAGCCACAAACCATATCCAGCTTCTTCTGCTTATATATATCCGATGACTTTCCGCATATTAGGCCTGACCTTTTAGGTACTCAACAGATAGTCATGCACACAAAAAATCCCTGTTTCGTTTTCACACGAAGCAGGGATTCTGATTATCAACTAATTCTATTACGTATTATGGCCTTTACATCATGCCCATTCCTGGCGCGCCACCCATTGGAGGCATTGGAGCCTCTGGTGCAGGAGCATCACAGATACAAGCTTCTGTTGTAAGGAAAATGCCTGCGATAGAAGCTGCGTTCTCAAGAGCCACACGGCTTACCTTTGCAGGGTCGATGATACCAGCCTTGCGGAGATCCTCATACTCGCCTGTACGTGCATTATATCCAAAGTCACCTTCACCCTCGGCAACCTTATTGACAACTACAGCACCTTCAACGCCTGCATTGAAGCAAATCTGGCGCAGAGGCTCTTCTACAGCACGCTCCACGATACGGATACCAGTCTCCTCATCCTGATTATCGCCCTTCAAACCTTTCAGAGACTCGAGTGCACGGATATAGGTCGTACCGCCACCAGCGACAACACCCTCCTCTATTGCTGCACGAGTAGCACAAAGAGCATCATCCACACGGTCTTTCTTCTCCTTCATCTCTACCTCGGAGTTGGCTCCGACATAAAGAACAGCAACACCGCCAGCGAGCTTTGCAAGACGCTCCTGAAGTTTCTCCTTATCATAAGAAGATGTTGTTGCGTTTATCTCGTTCTTTATCTGGTTCACACGATCCTTGATAAGCTGAGACTCGCCATGACCGTTGACAATAGTAGTATTGTCTTTACCGACAACAACCTTGTCGCATGAGCCGAGCATCTCTATTGTAGCCTGCTCAAGTTTCAGACCCTTCTCCTCAGAGATTACCACACCGCCTGTCAAAGTTGCGATGTCCTCAAGCATTGCCTTACGACGGTCGCCGAAGCCAGGAGCCTTCACAGCACAAATCTTCAAGCCACCACGCAGGCGGTTGACAACAAGTGTAGTGAGTGCTTCAGAGTCGACATCCTCTGCTATTACAAGGAGTGGACGACCGCTCTCTGCTGCTGGCTGAAGGATAGGAAGGAACTCCTTGATATTGGATATCTTCTTGTCGTAGAGGAGGATATATGGATTTTCATACTGACACTCCATCTTCTCTGTATCTGTAACGAAATAACCAGAAAGATATCCACGGTCAAACTGCATTCCCTCAACAACTCCGATATATGTCTCACGAGACTTTGACTCCTCGATAGTGATGACACCATCCTTGCTGACCTTACGGAAAGCCTCGGCAAGCAGTTTGCCTATCTCCGGGTCATTATTTGCAGAAACAGTAGCGACCTGCTCAATCTTATCATAATTGTCATCGACCTTCTCGGCATTCTTGGCGATATGCTCTACCACCGCCTTGACAGCCTTGTCAATACCGCGCTTGAGATCCATAGGATTTGCACCTGCTGTGACATTCTTCAGACCCTCGTTGACGATAGATTGTGTGAGAATCGTTGCTGTTGTCGTTCCGTCACCGGCATCATCGCCAGTCTTTGAAGCAACGCTCTTGACAAGCTGTGCGCCTGTATTCTCGAACTTGTCCTCAAGTTCTATTTCCTTAGCAACGGTTACACCATCCTTTGTAATCTGAGGAGCTCCGAACTTCTTCTCTATTACCACATTGCGTCCCTTAGGACCAAGAGTAACCTTCACTGCGTTTGCAAGCTGGTCTACACCACGCTTCAAGAGTTCGCGTGCGTCGCTGTTGAATTTTATATCCTTTGCCATTTTATTCGTTTGTTTTTACAGTTTACTTGATTATTACCTTAAATAATAGCATTTATGCCAGTACGGCAAGAACATCAGACTGACGCATGATGAGATACTTCTCACCGTCAAGCTCTACTTCTGTCCCTGCATATTTTCCATAAAGTACATTGTCGCCAGCCTTAAGAACCATTTCCTCGTCCTTTGTACCGTTGCCGACAGCAACTACTGTGCCCTGAATAGGTTTTTCCTTACTTGCTGTATCAGGAATGATGATACCGCCGATTTTCTGTTCTGCCGCCATCGGTTGTACCAATACGCGGTCTGCTAATGGTTTGATTGTCATAATATATACTATTAATTTTGGTTTATATCGTTCTGCCTGATATTTTTACACAAAGTATGCCAATACGGACTGTCTGCCAATTTGTCACACGTATCAAGTTTCATGAAACAGTTATAAGCGGCGTGTCTTACAGAAGGGTGCTCGTCATTCAATGCAATACATAACTGATCCATAAGTTCATCAAGACCACGGACATCAGGAATGCTGCCTTCGGAAAACAGACGTGACAGGATATTATAACCAAGAATCTGATACAGAAGCCCCTCCTGTGCTATGAGTTTATATGCCATCTCCGGAGCGTACGACACTTTCGAGAACAGCAGCGTCGCTGCCATCTCCGCTATCTCCTGAGACTTGATATCGTCAACCCATACGCCTGCAATATCAGGAGTAAACTCCTCTGCAGGCATAAGCATAAGGGCTATTATCTTTGACTCGCGCACATTGTCTTTCCACAGCTCCAAAGCAACATGCAGATCTGGCTTATAGTCTTTTGCCAAATCTTTGATGTGCATGAAGGACACGCCCCAATTTATATGATATTGCACACCGCTGTTACGCATGTTTTCGGAAACTACGCCATCCATAAGCGAACGGAAACGTGAACGTATTTCCTTTGCTACCTCGTGACTTCCCATGATTCTGTCAAATATATAATATAATGTATATTGGTTACACTATGCCATCACTCTATACAGAATATTCTCTGGAATAACGCATCATCTGCTCCGAATAAGATTCCGTATAGTCTACTATGACATCAGTAACATCTCCATTCTCGTCAACGACCTCTTTCAACACCGGATTTATAAAACCTTTATATGGAGCAATATCAAGTTTTTCATAACGCTCCTTTATCTCCCGATGTAACTTCTGGTCAATCTTCACACCGTATGTCTCAACCAACTGACGTGCAGCCTCATAATCACCTTCACTCTTGATACGCTGCACTTCTGCCAGCAGTTCACCTATCAGTGTACGTATGGATGTATAATCATTGATGCGCATATAGGTCTTGCCGTCTTCTTGATACAACTCTATTGTAGGCTTGACACCTGCATTCTGACATTTAAGAGCAGAAGAGCGGGCATATATCCAATTGGCTATAATGGCACGGTTGCGCATGTGAGCTTCTTGTATATCTTCACCAATAGGGATTCGTACACACTGTGTCAGCAACCCGTTAAGCATATATGTGTAGTACTGTGCCTTATACGCCTCCCCATCCGGGAGCAAACCAAGCTCTACGAGTCTCGGGTCTGCCATATAATATAAGCCAAACAGGTCTGCACGCGCCTCCTCTATCGTTGAAGCATACGACTTCAACATGTCAAGAGAAACTCCTGGAAGCATCTGACCGGAGCCATGACCAAGGCATTCATGCAGGTCTGTGTGCAAATCGTCTGTAATGTATCCATATTTGCTTATCAACTCAAAAGTCTCAGTATCATTGATATATTCCTCCCTGAAGCCACTGTTCCTTGAAGCCTCATCGTATGCTGCTGTGATATTTGATATCGTTATCGACTTGGAGCCATGCTTCGCCCTTATCCAGTCTGCATTAGGCAGATTGATGCCTATTGCCGTTGCAGGATATTCATCACCGCCCAGCATAGAGCAACATACCACATTAGCCGTGACACCTGTAACAACAGCTTTCTTGAAACGGTTGTCAACAGGAGAATGTTCCTCAAACCATTGCGCATTGTCAGACAGAACTTCTGTACGATGTGTAGCTTCAATATCCTTATAATGCACAATACCTTCCCACGAACCTTTCAGCCCTATCGGATCACCATAGACCTCTATGAAACCGTTTATGAAATCCACCCTCGAAAGAGTCTGGTTCACCCACTTTACAGAATATTCGTCAAATGTTTCAAGGCTGCCACTATTATAATAAGATATAAGAGAAGCTATGATATCTTTTTGCCCATCATCTTCCGCAAACTCCATTGCCTTTGTAAGCCAGAAAACGATTTTCTGGATATAGGCAGAATATTTTCCACCTATTTTGTAGATTTCCTCTGTCAATTCTTCCCCAGTCTTCACAAGACGTGAGTTCAATCCGAAAGAAGGGCACTCTCCCTCTGGCACATCGGGATGCGCCTTCACCCATTCCATTTTCTGATTCTCATAAAAGCCGAGAGCCTCTTCCTGCGTTACTCCTTTATAGAAATTGCATGCAGATGTTGCCACAAGATCTTCTCCCTGACGCTGATTGACACGTTGCGGCATGATTTCCGGATTGAATATCACTGGCACAAGTTCCTCTATAAGTCTCTCAACCGTCTGTCCATCTTCCAGCGGAAGCCTGTCTGTCGGACATGACAGCACAGCCTGCACAAAGTCTTCCTCCGTAAAATCGGGAAAGAATTTCTGACAACTGTAATGATGGTGTATGCCACTTGAGAACCACACACGCTTCAGATACTCCGAATCCGGGAAACAGACCTCAAGCACCTTTCTTATCTTCAGATTGAAACTTCCATGCTGGTCGAAAGTGATATCCCTACCCCACAATGTCGCCTGTGACAGGCAATACACAAGACGCTTCTGCCTAAGGGACAATGTATCAAAGTCTTTCAGTTTATATCTCAATAGTTGAATGTCTGCAAAACGCTCCATATAATAAAAATATATCAGTCAATGTATTATGTCATTCAAAAGCTATGCCGTCAAACGATGCCGTTGCCTTGTATTGCTCACGTTGCCTTTTCTCCTCGGCACGTTTCTTTTCCTGTTCCTGCACAAGCCATTCCTTTGGCTTCATTCCAACAAACTTGCTGAATGCATTATAGAAACTCTGACGTGTAGAGAAGCCTGCCGAATAAGAAATGTCCTCCATTGTCAGGGTGTTCTGAGGGTCAAGCATTATCTGCTTTGCCTCCTCCACACGCAGTTTGTTGACAAGTTCCGAGAAATTGCACCCGTAATGCAATCTTATTGCAGCACTGAGATAACGCGTATTCGTTCCGATATTTTGCGCCAACTGTGCTGCCGTAAAATTGACATTACGGTAGCGCCTTCCCACAAATACAAACTTCTGTACGCCACTTTTTATTTCCATAAGCCTTTGGCGACTTATTCTTGCACTGTACTGCTTTTCTTCAGGTAAATCAAAATCAATCATATCTTCAAAAACAACAGATAATCATACAATCATACAATGATATCCTATTCGTTCTGCAAAGTTACAAATTTATCATCATAACACCAAATATCCCCAAATCGATGTAAATATTTTTCACATTTCATACCTAATAGTAAGTATTTATCATTTACTACTACACAAAACACTTGACTATCTCACAAATAATTATTAATTTTGTGCACAAAATTATCAGCAACATGAAATTATCAGAACTGCATACAGGCGAAAAAGGTATCATCGTCAAGGTACTCGGACATGGAGGCTTCCGCAAGCGCATAGTAGAGATGGGCTTCATCACAGGCAAGGAAGTGACAGTGTTGCTTAACGCTCCACTGCAAGACCCTGTCAAATATCTCGTCATGGGCTATGAGGTGTCCATGCGCCGCGACGAAGCCGCAATGATTGAAGTCGTTTCCGCACAAGACATACAGAAAGTGCAAGATACACATGATGTGCAAAGCATATCTCTCCCTTATGATGAAGAGGAGGCTTTGCATAAAATGGCAAAAAAGAAGCGTCGCCATATCGATGTGGCACTTGTGGGTAATCCAAACTGTGGCAAGACCTCACTGTTCAACTATGTATCCGGCGCACACGAGCGTGTCGGCAACTATTCCGGTGTAACAGTAGATGCAAAGGAGGGCATAGCGCATTTTGAAGGATATGAATTCCATATTGTCGACTTGCCTGGCACTTACTCTCTATCGGCATACAGCCCTGAAGAACTTTATGTCAGGAAACAGATTGTAAACCATACTCCTGATGTCATTCTCAATGTCCTTGACGCATCGAATCTTGAGCGTAACCTTTACCTCACTACACAACTTATTGATATGCACCTGCGTATGGTCTGCGCGCTCAATATGTTTGACGAGACAGAAAAGCGTGGAGACCGTATCGATCACGAGAAGCTGGGAAGCCTCCTTGCTGTACCCATGATACCTACAGTATTCAAAAGCGGCAGAGGCGTACAGGAATTATTCCACACTATCATCGAGATTTACGAAGGTAAAATAAAGGAAGGGCATATCCACATCAACCACGGGAAATATATAGAGAAAGGCATTGACAGCATACGCCCACTGCTGTATATGGACGATGATGTCAAGCGTCGCTATTCTACCAGATTCGTGGCCGTGAAACTTCTTGAGGGTGACAGCCAAATAGAGGAATATACCCGTACTCTTCCCCATGCAGACAAGATATTCGCCACGAGAGACAAGGCAGCAAAAGACATTGAGCAGGAACTTAAAACCGATGCAGAGACCGCCGTCATGGATGCCAAATACGGCTTCATCAACGGAGCTTTGCAGGAGGCAGAATACGGCATAGGCTCGAAACAGGACACATACGAGGTGACACATCTTATAGATCATGTCATCACCCATCGCTATCTCGGCTTCCCATTGTTCTTCGCAGTTATATTCATGATGTTTGAAGTGACCTTCACCATAGGCCAGTATCCTGCCGACTGGATAGAGGCCGCCGTAGCATGGTTCGGCAATTATATCAGCACATATATGCCCGACGGCCCTCTGAAAGACATGACGGTCGACGGTATCATAGGCGGTGTAGGCTCTGTCATTGTGTTCCTGCCACAGATTCTCATACTGTACACATTCATATCGTTCATGGAGGATTCCGGCTATATGGCACGCGCAGCCTTCATAATGGACAAGCCAATGCACAAGATGGGGCTGCACGGGAAGTCGTTCATACCGCTGATTATGGGCTTCGGCTGCAATGTGCCGGCAATAATGGCAACACGTACGATAGAAAGCAGACGCTCACGCCTTGTGACAATGCTCATCATGCCATTCGTCTCCTGTTCAGCACGATTACCTATATATATAATGATTGTCGGCTCATTCTTTGCCGTCAAATACCAAGCTTCCGTCCTCATAGGCATCTATGCCGCAGGAATAATCGTCGCTGTCATCGCAAGCCGTATACTCTCACGGTTCCTTGTAAAAGGCGAAGATACTCCTTTTGTCATGGAACTGCCGCCGTACCGCTTCCCTACAGCAAAAGCTATTTTCCGACATACATGGGAGAAAGGTAAGCAATATCTGAAAAAGATGGGCGGCATCATTCTTGTCGCATCCATCATCGTGTGGGCTCTCGGATATTTCCCGAGAACACCTGAAGGCACTCCTCTACCTGAACATCAGGAACAAAGCTATATCGGAAGAATAGGAAAGGCCATAGAACCGGTATTCTACGCACAGGGCTTCAACTGGAAACTTGATGTAGGCCTCATAGCCGGTGTCGGTGCAAAAGAGATTGTAGCTTCCACTATCGGCGTGCTCTACTCAGGTGACAGTTCGTTTGCCGATGATGAAGAAGTCGTAGACGGTGATTCCAAATACGACATCCTGCGTCAGAAGATGGAGGCAGACGGCATTACGGCTGTAAGTGCAGTGGCATTCCTTGTGTTCGTACTGCTGTATTTCCCGTGTACAGCGGCTATTATTGCCATAAAGAACGAATCAGGGTCATGGCGGTGGGCTATATTTGCAACCGCATACACCACAGTCGTGGCATGGATAGTGTCCGCCCTTGTTTACCAGATAGGAACCGTGTTTTTAGGATAGGCATATACATGTATGCCCTACTTACAGATTTAAACCCAAATCGGTCATTAGACCGATATATGGTAATGTTCTGTTATTATTATACGGTCTTTTCCTCCGTTTCGCCTTTCTCTTCGCTGTCTTGCTTCCCGTTCCGTCTCGACATAGCTCGCTATGCCTTCGCCGAAATGGTC
>JAFTQG010000004.1 GCA_017462915.1 Prevotella sp.
ATTTCTGTAATTTTGTCGGTGGTAATCATCGTATGTGTATTTTGTATGGTTTGTAACTATTTGTGTTTCAATTACAAAGATACAAAATTTCTGCGAGATTACCAACTTTTTCAGACAATTTCTTATACCGAACTCGCGTATATAAAGCAAACTTGAATCATGTTCTTTATATACCCAAGTATACAGTCATGATAAAACTTTTAGAAACAGAAAAGACGTGAGTTACTATGCTTTGCCTATCATGAATCGAGGTTCTGGTAAACCTTTACACAAGAATCAGCAATCTTGTAACCCACGTCAGAATGTCTTTCCCATCTCCCCTCCATTGCCTTGACTTAAACAAGCCACGGGATGTCGGGTAACTGGTTGATTCTGCAAAATTACACTTTTTTCTGGAAAACAGGCACACTTTTCATGAAAAAGTGGTTGTCTGAATGAAAAAATATAAAAAAATATAAAAAACATGAAAGCAGCATAGGATAACATAATAAAGAAACAAAAAAAGATGGCAACAGCTGAAGACATATAGTTCTCAGTTGCTACCACCTTAGATTATGCCGTAAGCGGCAATACATCATATAAAGAGATTGACATTGGCATTCTCCGCACGATTCATATAGGTCGCGACGCCGCCTATCGTGACATTGTCAAGCAGTTCTTCCTTCGTGATACCCATGACATCCATGGACATCTGGCAGGCGATAAACTCCACGCCGTTTGCCACAGCCATGTCGCGCAGTGTCTCGAGAGAGTCGATGTTCTTCCTCTTCATAACGTAGCGCATCATCTTTGAACCGGCACCAGCCATGTTCATCTTCGAGAGCTTGAGCTTGCGTGTGCCCGACGGCAACATCATGCCGAACATCTTGCCGAAGATGTCCTTTCGTGTCTTAGGCGGCTGCTCCTTCTTTATGGCGTTAAGTCCCCAGAACGTGAAGAATATCGTCACCTTCTCACCTGTCGCTGTCGCACCGTTTGCCAGTACGAAAGTCGCCAGAGCCTTGTCAAGATCGTCACTGAAGAGGATGAACGACTTGCCCTTGCCCTGCTGTACAGGCTGCGCAAGGTCTTTCCTGCCCTTCTCCACCACAATGGTGCTCACCCCTTTGGAACTCTCGTGGGACACGAACAGATTGCAGGTAGACTCACACCATGCACGTGCATCGCGTGCAAAACCAGGGTCGGTAGCCTCTATCTGTATCCGCTCGCCCTCGGATATTGTCTCGACCGTCTGCTTCAGCTTCATTATCGGACCGGGACATGACAGTCCGCAGGCGTCTATCCTTACTGTCGCACGGACATTATCCTTCACCTCCGCGGCCGTTTTCCATGTCTCCTGCATGGACGGAGCTGTAGGCTCTGTCTTTGCGACGGCAGCGAGATAGGTCTTCATTCCGCCTACAAGATTGCGTACATCCTTGAATCCGCGCTGCATCAGGATATTCGACGCGAGATAACCGCGCAGTCCCACACCGCAATAGAGCACTATCGGCTTGTCTGTCGGGATACGGTCGAGCTGCTGGCGCATGTCGTCAAGAGGGATATTCACAGCACCCTCGATGGCTCCCGTGGCAAACTCGTCAGGGGTGCGCACATCTATCAGCGTCATGCCGCTACTGTCCATATCGCGCAGTTCACGCCAGTAGATTGGCGACATCCTGCCCGTCAGGATATTCTCCGCAACATATCCGGCAAGCGCGACAGGGTCTTTTGCCGAAGAATACGGAGGAGCATAGGCATGTTCTATGCGTGTGAGGTCGGAGACTGTGCCGCCGTTCTTTATCACCATGGCAAACTCGTCGATGCGCTTGTCTACCCCGTCATAGCCTACTATCTGCGCACCGAGCAGCTTGCCTGTCTCTGGCGAGAACACGACCTTTATAGACATAGGTATCGCTCCTGGATAATAACCTGCATGAGAATTGGGGTGTATCGTCGCCGAGCTGTAAGCTATGCCTGCCTGTTTCAGACGCTTGGCTGCCATTCCCGTGGCTGCGACGGTGAGGTCAAACACCTTTGCCACAGACGTGCCGATAGCACCCTCGTACTTCACCTTGTCGCCAAAGACCATATTGTCGGCGACAATACGCGCCTGACGGTTGGCTGGACCTGCAAGATAATTGAGCCATGGCTGGCCTGTAAGCGGATGAGGATATTCTATCGCATCGCCCACGGCATATATGGAGGCATCGGATGTGCGGAGATATTCATTGACCTTTATACCGCCACGCGCGGCGACCTCAAGGCCTGCCTGTGACGCAAGGGCTGTGACAGGACGGACGCCGATGGAGAGAATCACCATATCGGCCATGACCTTCTCACCAGAACCGAACGACACCTCTATGACACCGTCCTTGCCTTCAAAGGAGGTCACCGCCGTATTGAGACAGAGGCGGACACCCTTCTGCAGGAGATGCTGATGGACAATGGCTGCCATGGAGTAGTCTATAGGCGCCATCACCTGGTCTGACATCTCCACGACAGAGACCTCGGCTCCTGCATCATGGAGATTCTCTGCCATCTCGAGACCGATGAATCCTCCGCCTATCACCAGTGCACGGCGGACATCATGGCTATCAAGATACTGCTTCACGGCATCCGTGTCGGCAACATTCCTGAGGGTAAAGATACCGGGGAGGTCAATGCCGGGCAACGGCGGGATGAAAGGAACAGCACCGGGCGACAACAGCAGACGGTCGTACGTCTCCTCGTAGACTGTACCGTCCTGTCCCTTCACCTCAACAGTCTTCCTGTCTGGATGGATGGCGGTCACCTCAGACCTTACCCTTACATCTATATCAAACCTCTGTCCGAAGGCTTCCGGTGTCTGTACGAACAGCTTGTCACGGTCGGCTATCGTGCCGCCGATATAGTACGGCAGTCCGCAGTTGGCATAAGAGATGTGTTCACCCTTCTCGAAGAGGATTATCTCGTCCTTCTCTGCTATTCTCCTTATTCTTGCGGCAGCAGTGGCTCCACCTGCTACACCGCCTACAATGATGTGTTTCATATCTGTCTTTATTTTGGGGTTATTTGCTTCTTTCTGCAAATTTACATTGTTTTTGATAGATATGCAACAGATTTTCGCTATTCTTTTATTGATAAAAGCTATTATTGCGGTTGGACGGTTATACGGTTGGGCGGTTTTAGGTTGTGGATCGTGGGTTATGGGTTATGAGGTATTTAACCGAAAACCAACAACCGAAAACCTATAACCCTAAACACCCACTCATCTGAGCTTGTCGTACTCCTCGTCGGTTACCGGTTCCAGCCATTCGTTGGAGGTGTTCTCTCCAGAGACCTCAAAGGCAAGATGTGCAAACCAGCTGTCGGCGGCAGCGCCGTGCCAGTGCTTCACATTGGCAGGGATATGGATGACGGTGCCGGGCAGAATCTCCACAGCAGGCTTGCCCTCCTCCTGATACCAGCCACGTCCGGCAACGCCTATGAGCATCTGTCCGCCGCCCTCTGTGGCATGGTGTATATGCCAGTTGTTACGGCAGCGAGGCTCAAACGTGACATTGGCTATGCTGACTTGCTCGCGTGAGACAGGAGCGAGATAGCTGTTGCCGATGAAGTATTTGGCATAGGCTGTGTTTGGTTCGCCTATCGGGAAAATCATCTCGCGCTGGAAAGCTGCCTTCGCATCCTCTCCTGTCGTATCTTCCGCCCAGACCTCCTTAGCAAGACGGAACGCCGCCCATGCCTTAGGCCATCCGGCATAAAAGCCTATATGAGTGATTATCTCCGCGATTTCCGTACGTGTGATGCCGTTATCCTTTGCCGACTGGAGATGGAATTTCAGCGAGCTGTCGGTGATGCCCTGACTGATGAGTGACGTGATAGTCACCAGACTGCGGTCGCGCAGGCCGAGAAGGTCATTCCTGCTCCATACCTCTCCGAAGAGGACATCGTCGTTAAGCTGTGCGAACTTAGGGGCGAACTCGCCGAGCTGTTCGCGTCCTGCTGTCTGTATTATTTTCTTCTGTGCCATAACATTGAATGTTAAAAAGGTGAATACTGAGATTAAGATTATTCTTTTCATTATAAATTAAGTTTACAAAATAAGACAATAAGTGAGGGCTTCATTCCTGTATGGTATGACGTTCTTGGATGAAATTTGTTATACGGCTTGCAGGATTTACAGGTGTCTGGTCGAGCAGTTGCAGACTCTTCACCATGTGCAGCGTCCCCTGCTTATATTTCCGGAAATGCGGCGAGGCTATATGCTTTTCATACGCCGCCTTGCTGGCGTATGTCTCCAGTATGGTGATGACATTCGGCCTGCCATTCTCGCTTAAGGCGTACATCGTCAGCACGCCCGGTTCCGTGAGCAGAGATACTTCGCCCACCTCGGATGCGTATTTCAGATACTCATCAAGATATTGCGGATGAACCTCCACACGCGACAGGCGGACGATGCCGTCTGCAGCCATCGGTTCCTTTATACATATCGTTTTCTCTTCCATTTCAGCAGCATGTCGGCACCCAGGTTGTCCATCCGTCATCATCCCATACGAGCAGAAGGATATGGCAAACATGTATCCGAGGCATAATGACTTTCTCATCAATGACATGGTCTTAAAGGTTAAGCGACTCGACCCATTTGCCTATTGACTCCTCTGTAGGAGCATTCAGCAGTTTTCCGTCAGCCCAGTCTATTTCCGGATACAGCCTTCTCAGTTGCAACACACTGTTATTTATACTGTTTCCGCCCGATGTGGCGAAAGGCACGACCTTTTTTCCGTTCAGCTTATTGCGCTCAATGAAAGTATTGACAACAGTCGGCGCAAGATTCCACCATATAGGGTAACCGATGAACACGACATCATATCCCTCGATGTCTTTCTTTGTGTCCCTGATAGCCGGGCGTGATTCCTGACTGTTCATCTCTACCGAACTGCGCGATTTCCTGTCTGTCCAGTCAAGGCCTGCGGCAGTATAAGGCTGTGCAGGCTCTATCTCCAACATATCAACATCAGTCACTGCGGCAAGTTGCCTTGCCACCTGCCTTGTCGTTCCTGTGGCGGAAAAATACACCACTATAGCCTTTCCGCCCTTGTCGCTTGGCCTTGACTCACCTTGTGCACAAGCGGAAAGGCACGCCGACATGACGGCTGTAAGTATCATTAGGATATTTCTCATTGTTCTTCAAATATTTGCAAGTAAATCAGCGCCCACCTGCCTCTGCTGCTCGGCATTATAGCGGTCGCCCACGACAGGTATGGCAGCAACGGCAGTCTCAAGCTCGCGCCACTCTTCTGGAGCAAGGTGGAAATCAAGTGTATGCAGATTCTCTTCCAGATGTGACAGCTTCGTCGTGCCTGGTATAGGCACAATCCACGGAGCCTTCTGCAACAGCCAGCCAAGCGCCACCTGTGCCGAAGTCATCAGTTCTGCAATGGTCGACACCACCTCCTCTGCCGAGACATCCGGGTCTGCACGATGCTGGTAAAACATACGTAGTCTATATAAAACGGAGGCAATACCGTAGTGCTCACGTCAAGAGGCTTGCCGAGGATGCGTCCCATATACTCGTGTACTTCTTCCTGTGTATGACAGCCAGTGTTCATCTCCGTCGCGACCTTCATTGTCGCGAAGATTTCCGCAATAAGCTCATCATAACCCCTGTCATTAGGAGAAACCATCTCTCTACCCAGATCCCTTGCAAAAATATCATTCATATATCATTGTCATTTTCATTTCCGATGCAAAGGTAAGGAATTATCCTATACGACGCGATACCTTTCTTACGGATATAAATACCTCGATTTCGGATTTTTGCAATGTTAGCAGTACACATTATATAATAATATGTATCACGGCAACTGCAGACTGTCATCTGTATGGCCGCCTTAGACATTGACTTTGTTGGCATGCTTACCTATTTATATCGCCAGTCAATATGTTAAAATTATATAAAGAAATGGCTTGTTATACATCTGTAGAACCATATTTTTTTGTAACTTTGCAACGCAATTCATAAAGAGTTGCCTTTGTATGACTACAGATAACAAGTATTCTGAAACTATCATCGATGTCCCGTTGAGGAAATGGGGACATCTGGAAAACTGGAAAAGTACAGCTCCTTTCCATGGCTCGTGAGTCAGCGAGTCAAGGTCTTTTTTCGGTTTGGCGGTTTGACGGTTAGGCGGTTGTACGGATATTACTATTCCTATAACCCTAACAAAAAAAAGGTTTGACGGTTATACGGATATACGGATATTACTATTCCTATAACCAAAAACCAATATCCGTATAACCGCATAACTATACGTACAACCGTACGTAAGACCGCAACTTTATTTTAACTACACATAAAAAATCACATTCACTTATGAACAATCTTCGATTGCTCACAGGGTTGCTTTCCGCAGCCTTGCTGAGCGGCGGAGTGCGCACTTACTGCCAGTCGGTTATTACCCTGGAAGAGATTTTCAGGACTGCCGAGACCAACAGCGCACAGCTCCGCCCTTCATTTGCCGCGCAGGCCGAGGCAGAGCGTGAGGCAAGCGTCGCACGTGCCGGCCGTCTGCCGGACATCAGCGCGTCGCTGTCCGTAAGCTACATAGGCGACGGCTTTACCACCAAGCGCAATTTCAGTGACTACCAGCGTGCCCCTATCCCCCATCTCGGGACCGGCATGTCGCTGAATGTCACCCAACCCGTGTATACCGGCGGAGCGATAGACAACGCCATCGGCCTTGCCGATCTGAAACTCACGGCCTCAAGGTATGCCACGGAGCTGCAACGCGACAATATCCGCTTCAGGCTCACGGGATTCTATCTTGACATCTACAAATACAGCAACCTGCGCCAGGTGACGGAAGGCAACCTGGCGGCCGCAAGGAAGGTGCTGGAGGAGATGCGTGCACGCCATGAGCAGGGGACGGTCATCAGGAACGACATCACACGCTACGAGCTACTTGTGTCGAGCCTTGAACTGCAACTTGTAAGG
The DNA here is from genome assembly GCA_017462915.1 of Prevotella sp. Lineage (GTDB taxonomy): Bacteria > Bacteroidota > Bacteroidia > Bacteroidales > Bacteroidaceae > Prevotella. The sequence continues at coordinate 6,959 of JAFTQG010000004.1, forward strand.
ATTGACAACACGCTCGAGATTCTCAATGCCAATCTTGTGACGATGTCGGGCCTGCCCGAAGGGACTGTCATCGTGCCGGACACTACCATCCTCGACCGTTCGCTGCCGGCAGCGGGAGAGTTGTGGTGGCAACAGGAAGCCGTAGGCAACGCCCCTTCACTGAGCCTTGCCCGTACTGGCGTCGACATAAGCCGCAAGGCGGAGGCTCTTGTTCGTGCCGAGCGAATGCCGAAGGTTGGGCTTCAGGCAGGATGGACAATGGACGGCCCGATACTCGTGGAGATTCCTCCTATCAACAGAAACCTGAGCTACTGGTATGTAGGAGTAGGCGTAAGCTACAACATCTCCTCGCTCTACAAGAGCAATAGGTCGCTGGCAAAGAGCCGTACCGCCACGAGAAAGACCATGGAGGAGCTTGCCGCCACGCAGGAGAATGTATCGCTCGCCGTCAAGGCCGACCACATCCGCTACCTGGAGGCCTACGAAGAACTGAAGACCAGGCAGAAGAACGCGGAGCTTACCGAGCGCAACTACACGACCGTAGCCACACGCTACTCGGCAGACATGGCCCTCATCACCGACATGCTCGACGCCGCCAACGCCCGTCTCGATGCCGAAGAGCAGTTGGCGGAAGCCCGCATAAACATCGTATACCATTATTATAAACTCTTATTCACCACAGGAAAAATATGAAACAAAAAAACAAGAAGATACTCTCGTATATCATCACCACAGCAATCGTTGCCACGGCAGCAGTATGGATAGGCGACAAGTTTATCCATCTCGGCAATGTAGAGTTTACCGACAACGCGCAGGTACAGCGCCAGATAGTTCCTGTCAACAGCCGTGTGCAGGGATACATCAAGGAGATACGTTTCAAGGAGTACGAGAAAGTCAGGAAGGGCGATACGCTCGTCATCATCGACGATGCCGACATGAGGCTCAATGTTGCGCGTGCCACCGCCGACTATCAGAACGCCCTTGCCGGACGCGGCGTGGCAGACCGTTCCGTGACATCTGCCTCTGCCAACGTGGCTGTCAGCGAGGCTTCCGTGGCTGAGGCTAAGGTGTTGATGGACAATGCCGCCACAGACCTTGCACGCTACGAGAAGCTGCTGGCAAAAGATGCCGTGACACGCCAGCAATATGACCGTGCGAAGACCGATTACGAGGCCAAGAAGGCCCGTTACGAGATGCTCGCACGCCAGCGCTCCGCCACATCCACGGCTGTTGATGTCAGCCGTCAGCGCATCTCCCAGTCGGACGCAGGCATAGAGCTTGCCAAGGCACTTCTGGAGACAGCGAAGCTCAACCTCAGCTATACCGTCATCGTTGCTCCATGTGACGGCTACGCCTCACGCAAGGAGATACAGGAGGGGCAGCTTGTCCAGCCCGGACAGACCCTGCTCGATGTCATAGACACCGGCGATGTCTGGGTGACAGCCAACTACAAGGAGACACAGCTCCACCATATCGCTCCGGGAAGCGATGTCGACATAAAGATCGACGCACTGCCCGGCATCGTCTTCCACGGCAAGGTGAAGGCCATATCCACTGCCACGGGAGCTTCCCTCTCACTGTTGCCCCAGGACAATTCTGCAGGCAACTTCGTGAAGGTGCGCCAGCGCATCCCTGTCAGGATAGAGTTCACTGACAGGAACAGGGCAGAGGATGTCGCACGCCTCAGTGCGGGCATGAATGTGGAATGCAGCTTAAGATACTGATATGGCAGACTGGCATGTTCCACAGGGACCGTTCGATATCCCGGAGGTCCCAGATTTCGTCCCGCGGCGGCTGAAGCCCTGGCTGTTTATCCTCTTCGTGCTCGTCATCCAGTTCTCGGGTGGCGTGTACCTCGCCGCCGTGTCCGATATGGTCGGCACTACGGCACTGATGCAGGAGGATATCCTCATGGCAGGCTACGCCTCGCTCGTGGGCATGGCGATAAACTTCGCCGTGATGTTCCGCATCAAGTTCCGTTTCTCCACACGCACCCAGCTCATCGCGGCAGGCTTTGTGCTGATGGCGGCAAACATCATCTGCGCCCATACCTCGAGCGTGCCGTTGCTCGTCGCCACATGCTTCGTGGCAGGATGGTTCAGGATGCAGGCCACCCTCGCCTGCAACTCCACCATACAGCTGTGGCTCACGCCGGTGCGCGACATGGCTGTCTTCTTCTGCTACGTCTATATCGTCGTCGACAGCGTGATACAGCTCAGCGGCATGGCGACAGTCTATACCACCTTCCTCGCCCAATGGGAATACATGCACTGGATAATGACCGGACTGCTTGCGCTCATGATACTGGCGGTGACGATACTCGTGAAGCCTCTGCGCGCACCGATGTTCATCCCCTTGCTCGGCATAGACTGGCTCGGTGCAGCAGTCTGGGCAGGATTCATGCTCAGCTTCACCTTCATCTGCGTTTACGGCCGCTACTTCGACTGGTGGGAGGCAGCAGAGATAAGGGGCGCGACACTTATCGCCATCGCCTGCCTCGCCCTTAACCTGTGGCGCGCGACATTCCTCCGCCATCCATACATCTCGTTCAGGGCAATGACAAACCGCAACGTCATACGCGCCACAGCTGTCTATCTCGTCTTCTTCACCCTGCTGGCAACCGAGCATGTCTTCGAGCACAGCTATGCCGCGGTCATACTGGGATACGACGAGACCAACCTCATAGACCTCAACTGGTATGCCCTCACAGGCATCATCGCCGGATGCGCCTTCACCTACTTCACGTTCGCCCTCCGCAAGTGGCGCTACAAGACCATGACGGCGACAGCCTTCGCCCTTGCCGCCTGTTACCTCGCCTGGTTCTATTTCTTCATAGACTACGGCGTGGAGAAGGAAGCGCTCTTCCTGCCGCTCTTCCTCCGCGGCATGGCGTCGGTGACGCTCTCCATCGTCTTCCTTACCTCCATCGTGCAGAGCAGACTGCCGTTCCAGGTGTTCCCGCAGGCACTGACTATCAACGGATTCACAGGAGCCGTCATGGGCGCGACCCTCGGACCGGCAATCATCGGCGAACTGCTGACACGCACCATGGCAAGAAACGCCTCCCTACTCGGCGCAAACGTCACGGCTCTGAATCCCGACATGACATTCACATCCATCGGACAATATTACGGCATGGTACAGACACAGGCTCTCGTGGTCTCCATGAAGGAAATCTACGGATGGCTGCTCATGGTATCGCTGGCAGCGCTACTGACGATACTCATAAGCTACGGCAATGTGCGCCCCTTCGCCGTATTCCCCAAATGGAGCACCGTCAGGCGGAGCATAAGACACGCCGTGAGGACGACAAGTCAGGAAAGTTAAAAGCATACACTCAACCTTTACATATACATAAAAGAGCCCGCACTCTCGTCCTTCTGTCAAGTTAGAAAGCGGAGGTCTATCACCAGCCTGACACGGTATGTTCCCTCCTGTGTGAGCCCACAATCAAGGCTGTGGCGGTCGGAATAGAGCAGGGAGAGTCGGCGGCGACAGTTAGCGAGCCCCATCTGTCTGGATGCAGCAGTCGTGCGTCCAGGCACGGAGTTCGTCACCTCGAAGCCGAGCTCCCCTCCATGCTGCCAGAGACTGATATGGACAAAACAGGGAGTATTGGAGGAAATGCCGTATTTGAAGGCATTCTCCACAAAGGTGATGAGCAACATCGGATGAACAAGAACCGCATCATCCTCTACCTCGCTATGGAAACGGACATCGGCAAACTCGTTGAGACGCAGTTCCTGTAAGCCGATATAATGTCCAATATACTCCACTTCTTCGGCAAGAGAGATAAACTCAAGTCCGGCATTGTTGTACATATATTTCGTGAGAGTGATGAATCGCTCGAGGGCTTTTTCCGTCTTGTCGGAATGAGTAATGAGCAGGCCATATATCGTGTTGAGGGTATTAAACAGAAAGTGAGGGTTTATCTGTGCCTTGTACAGAGCCAGCTCAGCCTTGTTACGCTCGTACTCCAGTTCCTCGCGTGCAAGCCGTTGACGGTATGCCTCGGTGAGCATACCAACGGCCACGCAAAATATCACCACCACGATATAGTGCAACCATACCGCCTGCTGGTTCATCCTGATGCCCCATATCGGGACATTGACTGTCTCCAGCTGCTGTTGCCAGATATGATAAAACGGGGAAGTGATGTCGTAGAGCGAGAAAACGAATGTCACCGTCAGAGAGATCACTATGGCCGCAACTGCATGGACACGTCGCCTGCCGCGATGGAACTCATTTAGTTATAGATTGTATCGGTTAATTTTGTTTACTTACTTAAGATTAAAACAAGCGCAAAAGCGTTATGAATATGGTTAGAAGGTTTTACGAAAAAACAATATAATTTCCTGACAAAACAACAAAAACGACTATGAAGAAACTGATTTTTATGTTCATGTGGCTGTTCGGCCTGTATGCTACAATAGCCTGTGCCGACAACGAGAAACCTGTCTCTGTCTCACAACTGCCGAAAAAGGCTCAGCTGTTCCTGCAACGGCACTTCCCCGACAGGACTGTCGCGCTCGCCAAGATGGAGACCGAACTGATGTCCAAGAGCTATGAGGTATATTTCGCCAACGGCGAGCATATAGACTTTGACGGCAAGGGCAACTGGACGGAGGTGGACTGCAAGATGTCTGCCGTGCCTGCCGACATCGTCCCTGCACCTATCGCAACGTATGTCAAGGCAAACTATCCTGACACCCATATCCTGAAGATAGAGAAGGACAGAAAGGAGTATGAGGTGACACTGTCAAACCGCATGGAGCTGTCCTTCGACTCGAAATTCAACATCATGGACATAGACCTGTAAACACAGCCTCAGACATGGCACACAGCGACACCCTACCCGACCTGTCCGACGACCACAATACAGCCTTCCGACCGTGGAGGAAATAAGGAAAAGTCTCTTGCAAGATGGCGTATGCCGTATCCTTGCAAGAGACTTTTCCGTTACAGAGAATCCCATACATCGCCCCTTCGGCGACCTTCCAAGAAAACAACTGTGACGACCGCCGCAATGCCCGTAAATACAGGCACTGCCGAGGGTGACATTTTATGCCGCAGAAGGTCGCCTTTAACACAGTCAGAGGTGACCTCTCACAACATGAAAGGTCACCTCTGATTTTTCGTCCAATGATGTCTGTATAATGAATCGATGTGATTTTGCCGCATCTACTGTGTCTTCTGACTTTTCCTGAACGTAGCAGGGAGGAAGTATCTGGAGCTCTTGTACTGTCCTTTCCCGAAATGGTTCATGGCTGGAGTCCACCGCGGCATGGAGCGGAGGATGCCCAGCACCTGCGTATCCCACTCTGGTATGCCACAGCTACTCAGGGTCTTCACTTCGGTCAGCTCACCGTATTCATTGATGTTGATGAGATACGTGCCTCTTATGCTCTCCTTCTCGCCAAGGAAACAGGGGTCGTAGACAAGTCGACTCTGTATGTAGTCGAGCAACGCCTGTGGGCTGCCGTTAAGGAATCTCGGCTGCTCTTCCCAGTGTACACAGCATTTCTGAAACTTCACCTCTTCCAGACTGTCTGCCAGAATCCTGTCTCTGTAGTGTTGCGGCAGGAAGGGGACATAGACGGTATACAGGCACGGGACGCGCCTGCCGTCACTGTCTCTGCACGGCAGGGCGTGAGGAAGCTCTTTGACAAGACGGACAACCTCATCGTCAAATTCCTTACAGGTGGAGGTAAGGATGTCAACGCTACCGGGAAGTCCTAAGGTATCTATCGCCAGCATGACGACAGAGCAACCGGCCTTGTTCTCTTTCAGCAGATGCTCTGGATACCTCATCTGCGACTGGAAATACTTGTCCAGATTCGTTCTCCAGTTTACCCACCGCGGAAGTTCCATGCCTTTCGCACTGCGGACAGGTTCTCCAGTCAACAGTGTAACACCTTTGCGCCAGACATCTTCCCTGCGCCAGATGCGGTCGAGACGCTTCTCATTAGCCAGTCGGCCGGAGAGACTGTTGTCCGTGGTGAAGTGCATCACACTATCACCAGGCGAATAGCCTCCTGACAGGCATCGTACGGACAAGGTACTGTCTGTCAATGACATAATGACATAGCTCTGCCCTGGTCTGAATATCTTTACGGTATCGCCACACAGGGTGTATGGAGAAGAGATGGTGACCTTGCCTTCACCGGCAGCAGTGAGATAGGCGTGCACATAGTTCTGCCCGTCTGGTTCATCAAGGATATCTGCTTTCTTCCGTGCCCCGTCATGTGATGGCGTGGAGATGCTCAGCGCATGGCGGAACTCTACGCACAGTTCGTCTTCGGGAAGCTGTGTCTTCCATATCCTGTCCTCCAGCATTGAGGGGACGCTCCTGCCGCTTTCCTGTGCAGATGCCTCACCGGCATTCATTACCAGGCATATCAATAGAGAATAAAATCCGAATTTTATCATTCTATTTCCGAATTTTATCATTGTATATCCGTTTTTATCTTGTTAATAAAACCACACTGATGCCGACGAAATCATGACATCACAGGTTAAGAAATATGCCTATATATACACGAAGTGCCGCTGACTTTTCCTGTCAACGACACTTCGCTTTACATGTATTTCTGAAGAGCAGCACGGTATCCGCTACAGCCTCGTCCCAGTCAGGGTATGCCGGATATCCGTCTGTCCCGTTATTTACTTTGGCTTTACTTGATTACCTTGACAGTCTTGCCGTCAGCCTTGCGGATGATGTATATATTTCCAGACTGCATATTATCAGCCTTCATACCGTCTATGGTGTATACGCCTGTAACGTGTGACGCACTGGCATTAACATGGTCTATACCGGTACCCTTGCTGCCGAAGACAACCTTGATGATCATTCCGTTGAACGGGATATCTATCTCGGCATACAGCTTGTCGCCTGTCATCTCGGCATTGAGCGTCACAGGTATCTCATTAAGCTGTGGACCAAGCCATCCGGTGATACCTTCAAGGTCACCCTCCTTTATAGTGATTGTCTGTGTAGTGGACAGTTTTACAACACCGTCAGCCTCTGTACCTTCCACATCCTCAATGGTTATCGTGCCTATAGGCATTGCATTGGCATCTGTACCAAGGATAAAGTTAGGAAGGCTCAAGGTGTACTTGCCGTTGCCCTTGTCGGTAACAAAGATAGAAGCCTGCTGAGGTTCCATAGGAGTTGTGTTAAGCGTTACCTGAAGGTTGTCTTTGAACTCCTTTGCCTCAGGAGCATCTGCCTCACACTCTATGGCAACCATATCGACATATAGCGTGCTGCCTACTGCTCCAACGAAAGAAGCTCCCTCAACACTGGATGTGAACACTACAGTAAGGCTATATCCGCCTGCGCTGAGAATATCTGCATCGATAGTCTTGTCACCATAGTTATACTCTACCTCAAATGGAGTCCAAGCGTCAATATCTGTGATTTCACCAGCATCGGCAATAGCCACAATATTAGGGTTGGTAAGCACATCCTTACCGTTCAGCAACACAGGATTGCCATCGCTGTCGACATTGCGGTACAATACAGAATAGATTCTGCCCTGGTCGGTCTTGCCGGAGACCTCTTTGTTATCCTTGTCTGTGACTGTTGCTCCGGCCTTGTACTTGTAATAACCAGTGAATCTGAGAGGCTTCTTGTCGAACGGCAAGCCGAACTTCGTGGCTTTCATTGCATCTGACATAGCTGCACTGGAATCAAAAGTCCCGACAAATAGATTTCCTGCCGCCAATGGCATTTTCACCAGATTTCCCAGGAAACCTGTACTCTTTGTCTCAAGTTTGATACATGCTCCATCCAGTCCCTCTGCAACAGGTGATGTAGGGTATGTATCTGCAGCCGCGTTGCCAGCTGTCATCGCGAAGCCCGAATTGCCAGAAGCCCATATCTCTGTCTCTGCATTGTCGGCATCCAGTTCATACCAGACATAGTATTTGCTTCTTGAATCAAGCTTATAGTGCTCGAAATCGTATCTCACGATATTCCCGTCATCTGCTGCCATGACATTTGCGGTGCAAAAGGCAGCCGTCAGTAAAGTAAAAAGTTTCTTCATGATTTTCCTTTCTTTAAAAATAAATTATGTATTTGTAATTATAATGTCTGCATAAGCAAGCACACAAGACCGATGTATCGTATAGGCTACATATAATATCGTTTGATTTTGTTTACTCATCACTTCAGCTTGTACATCACTCCCACTGTAGCGAATATCGGGTAGAGTGTCTGCTCTATGGTGGTGAATGAGCTCTTGTGTATGCCGTTGAGACCCCATTGCAGGTCGGCGTATGCTCCCCAGCGGCGGCTGAACTGCCAGTCGACACCGACATCAATGCCCACCTGTATGCGTCTCATGTTCTCGCTGAAGTCATACGTTCCCCATGTGTCCTCCGTATTGCCCATCTCGACCTTCTCGCCTATCGGCACAACACGGCGCAGGTAGCCGTCATAGACATGGCCCTTGAATACTCTGGTCGATACATACGAGATATACGGACCGCATTTGAGCATGACCTTGTCATGCACCTTGAAGGTCGCCATGACGGGAAGCGTGAGCATCCATTCCTCACACTCTGTGACAAGATTGCCGGTGTAGTATCCTTCCACCTCGTCACCGCCCTTTGTCATCACCATGTGGTAGTTCTTTACAGTGGCATCGACCTCCATGCCCTTGTTCTCAAGGTGCAGGCCTGTAAGCACGCCCCATTTGCCTTTCATCGGCTTATGGACATCCAGCCCAAGCGAGAAGTTAGGCATCATCTTGTAGTCGTTCATGCTGCGTATCGTCGCCGGCATACCTATCGGAGCCGTGCCGCCGATATTGTATCCGAGGCGTGCCACATATTCCCAGCCTTCCAGTATATTCCCGGCATTGGCCGTGACGGAAAGCATCGCCGCCAGCAGTGCCGTTATCGTTTTGCGTATCATCGGAATGTCTTATTTTGTCGTTTCACAAATTACACTTACCTTATCTATATACAGTGTGCTGCCTATCGCTCCCTGGAAATAAGCGCCGTCCTTGCTTGAAGAGAAGACCACGGCAAGATTATATCCGAATGTGTTCAGGATATCCATATCAATATCTGCGCCATAATAGTCGAAGTCCACTTCGAATGCCGTCCACTCGTCTGTAGGCCTCACTTCCGCCAGTATCGCCTTGGCGACAATCTGCTCACTGGTCTGCACATTGTCACCGTAGAGCACGACAGGGTTGCCTGCCGCATCATGGTTCTTGTAGAGAATGGCATAGACGGAGGCCTCATCGATTCTGCCTGCCTCGACATTTCCATACTTGTCCATAAACGCCTCGCCGGGCCGATACTTATAGTATCCGGTGAACTTGACAGGCTTCTTGTCAAACGGCAGACCGAAATGGGTGCTTTGCAAAGGATTGATCAACGCGCTTTCAGTGACGAACTCACCAAGAAAGAGGTTACCTGCCGCCATGCGCATGTTCATTGCCTGCGCTATAGGTCCGGTGGCTTTCGTCATGAGCCTCACAGCCTTGCCGTCATATCCGTCCTCTATGGATATTGTAGGATACTCGTCCAACTTGGCGGAAGGGTTGCTTATAGAGAAGCCGCCATTGCCAGAAGCCCAGTTGTTGGCTGGCGTTCCGTCTTCTTTCAGGTCGTTCCACTTGTAATACTGCTTCTTTGTCACGTTGTCCGTGTAGACATCTACTCTCTCGAAATCGAAGTTTATGATGTCGCGCACAGTACGGCGCTCCTCTATTACAGAGACCTTATATACACGTTGCCAGTTGCCGTCCTGCGATGTGACGGTATACTCCTGCGGTCCGTTGGTGAAGTCGCGTGTCGTCCCGCTTGCAGGACTGATTACTGCACCTTCCGTAACGACAAACTGTGGGGCGACACTGCTCCTGTCCGTTCCTGGCTTTACCTTGAACTGGATATCACTGACACCGGTATATACCTTTTCTATAATAGTGTCACTGAGATTCCAAGTGCACTCCTCAGGCTTCTCATAATGTATCCAAGCCTTCTCGATGTCACACTCGGCATTCAGCGGTTCCTCCTTAAAACACGCGGTAAGTCCGGAGCAAACCGTCACCGCTACGCATACCTTTCCTAATATCTTTAACATAATCTGGAGTATATAGTTTTATCCCCTGTGCGCAAAATTACCCAAAAAGAATAGCATTTTAACATTTGAATTAAAAAAGAATCACTTTTAAGTCGTTTTTAATGACATTTATCAAGATTTTGCATCTCAATTCTTACAATCAGGACTCCATACGTAACATTTAGACCATTATCGTGCTCACCGCATTGAGTACCATTCCATCAGGCGTACAGCAAACCAAAAGAGCCATACCATACTCTGCATTTCTTGAGTAATGACATGGCTCTTCATATATCAATAAAGGCAGTGTTGCCTTGAGAAAACAGACATGTCCTATGCTATACGGCAAGGCATATCTTCTCAATACAATATAGATTATTCCTCTGCAGAGGTCTTTGTACGTGTCGTACGCTTGCGCTTTGGCTTTTCATCGACAGCAACGGCGGTCTTCACGCCAGCCAGTTCCGGGTCGACAAGGATACGTCCGCAGTACTCGCAGACAATAATCTTCTTGTGCATCTTGATGTCCAGCTGTCGCTGTGGCGGAATCTTGTTGAAGCAACCGCCACAGGCATCACGCTGTACGTACACGACGCCGAGGCCGTTGCGTGCGTTCTTGCGTATGCGCTTGAAGCTCTGGAGCAGACGTGGCTCGATACGGAGCTCAAGGTCTTCTGCCTTTTCGCGGAGCTGTTCCTCCTCGGCACGTGTCTCTTCCATGATCTCGTCAAGCTCGGCACGCTTGGAATTGAGGTCTTCCTGACGGCTTTCCATCTGTGCCTTAGCACGCTCACAGTCCTGAGTGCGCTCGGTGATTCTCACCTGAGCATCCTTTATCTTCTTCTCGCAGAGCTGGATTTCCAGATTCTGGAACTCGATCTCCTTTGTCAGGACATCATACTCGCGGTTGTTGCGCACATCGTTTATCTGCGCCTTGTAACGCTCGAGGCTCTCCTTGGCGCGCTCGATGTCACTGCGCTTTGTCACGATAGCCTGCTGGAATGATGCCACCTCGTCTGTAAGATTCTTGATACGCGTCTCCAGTCCTGCTATCTCGTCCTCAAGGTCTTCGACCTCCAGAGGGAGCTCGCCGCGGAGAGCACGCTTCTCATCGATGCCGGAAAGGGTTGTCTGCAACTGATAGAGAGTCTTGAGCTTCTCCTCTACAGTCATTTCCTTTGCTTTCTTTGCCATATTCTATTTCTGTATTTACAATTATGTTTTTGCGTATACCTTATTATATATGTTACCAGTAACGTACAGGATTCGTGCTGCCGTACATCTCTGTCCTGATGTCTGGGAACCTTTCTGTCATTATCCTTCGCAAGACATCAGTCGTGTATTGCTCAGACTCGTAATGGCCTATCACCATGATCTGTATCTGCTGCTCCACGCCGAAGTATTCGTGATAATGCATCTCGCCTGTTATGAAGGCATCGGCTCCTTGCTCCAGCGCCTTTCCCAAAAGGAAAGAACCGGCACCGCCACATAGGGCAATTCTGCTTACGGGACGCTCCAGCAAGGCATTTGTCATGCAACATTCCACGCCGAAAAGTTCCTTGACGCGCTGTATCAGCACGATAGGCTCGACAGGCTCTGCAAGTGTCCCTATCGCCCCGCTGCCGCCGTCGGCAAGAGGCGTGACGTCGCGGAGCCCGAGAAGCTCTGCTATCTTATAGTTCACGCCACCCTCGGCATTATCAAGATTAGTATGCATGGACACCACGCACACATCATTCTTTATGGCCTTGACTACCGTGCGCTGCACATAGTCGCCGCCGCTTATCCGCTTCAGCCCACGGAAGAGCAGCGGATGATGTGACACGACAAGGTTGCATCCACGGCGGACCGCCTCGTCTATTACGTCCTCCGTAACGTCCAGACACAATAATGCCCCTGAGACATCCGCTTCTGTCAATCCTATTTGCAGGCCGGCATTATCGTAGCTTTCCTGCAAAGGCAGAGGCGCGAACTGTTCAAGGGCGTCAATGACTTCCTGTATTTTCACGCTAAATATTACTTAGTAGAATAAATATCAAGTGCAAAATTAATCATTTCAACTGAGAAATACAAACTTACACCTTCTGAATTAGCAATTTTTAAGGAGATGAGCCGTATCAAGCGAAAGCCGTCTTTGTCTTTCCGCGCCTTCGCTGTCCTTCCGCTTCATGACGTTTTCTGCACACATGGATGTGCAAGTGTCTCTCCCATCTTCCTAACCCAAATGTCTTCTTTGTGTTTCTATTGAAGTAAGAGCGTTTACTTGACGAGCAGGCCAAACCTGCACCATCTTTATTTTTCGAATGCAAAATTAATCATTTTAATACCAAATCATGCAAGTATCCTGACATAAATTGTACTTTGACACTTTATTTTTGACAGACGTCAATACAGGACATCCGAGATGCTTTTCACACCTCGTATTTTTCAGAATCAGACAAAGGGGCAAACTGGATTTTATCTGAGAAGAGTCCATCATGGAAAGCGCAAGAAGAATATCCGCTTGGGCAAGCTACAGGACATCAGGTAAACTCCATCACAGAAAAAAGGTGACACTTTATCCTGCGAAGTGTCACCCTTGACATAATAAAAGGTGACCTTTTGCCGTATGAAAGGTCACCTTTGCGGCCGCCGGAGCGCACCGATGTCTCAACAAACTGATTTACAACTACATCTATTAGATTAGAGTATCAGGCATACGTTCCCTTATCACACCCGGACAAACACGTAAGGGAACACCACAATACGCCTGTATCCACGACGAAACGACCAAGCCTCTAAACCGCAAACATGTAGGGGCATACCGCGTTACACCTGTATCCACGGTATGCCCCTATACTTCATGCGGCATCATAATCCATCTGTCTGACGGCCAGGTTGCACCGCAACCGTCAGCAAATGGCAGTAAGCAGAGTGCCGGTGCTCCTACCCTACTACAGAACCCGGCTTCACTTCCTGGTCAAGGGTGGATGTGACATGCAGAGTGCCGTCATAGTTTACAGCCGAGAGAATCATGCCCTGCGACTCCTCTCCCATCATCTTGCGCGGAGCGAAGTTGGCAACGAACAGCACCTGCTTGCCGACAAGCACCTGAGGGTCCTCGTAATACTGTGCTATGCCTGACAGTATCGTGCGTCCGTCCTTTGTGCCGTCGTCGATATGGAACTTCAGGAGCTTCTTCGATTTCTTCACTTTCTCGCAAGATGTCACAAGTCCGACACGTATGTCGAGCTTCTCGAATGTCTCAAAGTCCACATTATCCTTGACAGGTTCCGGCTCAAAATTGGCGGCTTCGTTGGCACGCTTGGTGTCCTCGAGCTTCTGCAGCTGTGCCTCAATCACGCTGTCCTCAATCTTCTCAAAGAGGAGGGCAGGCTCGTTGAGCTGTTTTCCTACAGGCAAGATGTCCATTGCGCCGAGCTGCTCCCATTCGAAAGTCTCCATGGCAAGCATCTCGCGCAGTCTCTTTGACGAGAACGGGAGGAACGGCTCGAATGCTATGGAGAGGTTTGCCGTAAGCTGAAGGCAGACATAGAGTATTGTCTCCACGCGCTTAGGGTCTTCCTTCCATACCTTCCACGGCTCACACTCCGTGATGTAGCGGTTGCCTATACGTGCGAGGTTCATGGCCTCCTTCTGTGCCTCGCGGAACTTATACTGATCCAGAAGTTCCTCGACATTCTTCTTCACGTCCTTGAACTCGCTGATGGCGTTACGGTCTACGTCAAGCAGTTCGCCGCAGGCAGGCACGACACCGTTGAAATATTTCTTTGTCAACTGCAGGGCACGGTTGACGAAATTGCCGTAGATAGCCACAAGTTCGGAGTTGTTGCGCTCCTGGAAGTCCTTCCATGTGAAGTTATTGTCCTTTGTCTCAGGCGCATTGGCCGTGAGGACATATCGCAGCACATCCTGCTTTCCAGGCATGTCCACGAGATATTCGTGAAGCCATACTGCCCAGTTGCGCGATGTGGAAATCTTGTCATTCTCAAGATTCAGGAACTCATTGGAAGGGACATTGTCAGGCATGATATACTTGCCGTGAGCCTTCATCATGACAGGGAATATCAGGCAGTGGAAGACTATATTGTCCTTGCCTATGAAATGCACCAGCTTGGTGTCCTCATCCTGCCACCACTGCTCCCATTTGCCGAACTTGTCAGGATTGGCATCGCAAAGCTCTTTCGTATTGGAGATATACCCTATCGGAGCGTCAAACCATACATAGAGCACCTTTCCCTCCGCACCCTCGACAGGCACCGGTATGCCCCAGTCGAGGTCACGTGTCATGGCGCGTGGCTGAAGGTCCATGTCGAGCCATGACTTACACTGCCCGTAGACATTAGGACGCCACTCCTTATGGCCTTCGAGAATCCACTCTTTCAGCCATTCCTGATACTTTCCGAGAGGCAAGTACCAGTTCTTGGTAGGCTTTTTCACAAGGCCGTGGCCGGGATTGTTCTTGTTTGTAGGATTTATGAGTTCATCGGGAGAGAGCGTTGCGCCGCATTTCTCACACTGGTCTCCGTACGCTCCCTCTGCGCCGCATCGCGGACAGGTGCCGACGATGTTGCGGTCGGTAAGGAACTCGCCCGTCACCTCGTCACAATACTGCTCCTCAACGATTTCCTCCAGCTCACCCTTGTCGTAGAGAGTGCGGAAGAAATCAGACGCGAACTTGTTGTGTATGTCCGATGTCGTGCGGCTGTAGATGTCGAAAGAGATACCGAACTTCTCGAACGAGTCCTTAATCATATTATGGTAACGGTCTACGACCTCCTGTACAGTGATACCTTCTTTACGCGCCCTGATGGTCACAGGCACGCCGTGCTCGTCAGAGCCGCCGATGAAGATGACATCTTTCTTCTTCAGACGCAGGTAACGCACATAAATGTCAGCAGGTACATAGACACCTGCAAGATGTCCGATATGCACGCCGCCATTGGCATACGGCAGGGCGGCGGTGACGGTTGTTCTCTTGTATTCTTTCATATTCGCTCTTGTTTTTCTTTTGTCATATTGTTGGAAAATCATCGTTCCAATGTGCAAAATTAATGTTTTTTTTTGACATTATCTGCCGTTTACAGGAAAAAAGTATTACTTTTGCAGAAAAATACATTACTTTCGCAAACACAGCCATGGACGAAGCTATACTCCTGTGGGTCAATTCCCACCATTGCGCCTACTTTGATGAATTCATGTGGATGCTGACATACAGGTTCACATGGATACCCATGTACCTTGCCATAGCATACGCCACTGTGCGCATCCTTGGATGGCGGAGAGGCCTGCTGTACATCATCGCCGTAGCACTCACAATACTTCTGGCGGACCAGATGTGCTCGCACGTCATCCGTCCATGGGCGGAAAGGCTCCGTCCGTCAAACCTCGGCAATCCTCTTTCGGCAATGATACACATCGTACATGACTACCGTGGCGCACCTTACGGTATGCCTTCGTGCCATGCGGCAAACACAATGGCTTTGCTTACGATACTCCTCTGGCAGTTCCGCAGCAGGATACTCACAGCAACGATGGTCGTATGGATGCTCTCACAGGTATATTCACGCATGTATCTCGGAGTACATTACCCTACCGACCTCCTTGTCGGAGCGGCTGTAGGCTGTATCTGCGCCACGCTGATATTCCTGATATACAGCCACATCGTAAGGACTTATGCCACATTCAGAAGGGACATAATGCTTGAAAGCGGACGTCTGTCAATGTGTACGGCCTGGATTCCGGCAACGCTCTTTATAGAGACCCTCGCCGTCATTGCCTTGCTGGCACTGGTGTTTGTATAGATATTTTTCTTGACAACTCACGATATCTTTGCGTATTTACGCATTTTTGTCGTGAGTTAAGGCATGTTTCCTTGTACTTTCTTTTACAGGAGACAGGCAAGACTTTTACAGGAAACGGACCGATTCATATAAAAAACATTCCCGGTTTTCATGATGCCGAGCATCTGAAAACCGGGAATATGTCATTTTATCCTATGCAGTCAACTGCACTTCTGTCATTCTTACAGGCCGAGATACTTGCGCAGTCCGAGCACGCCAAGCACTGGAGAGGAGAGCACAGGCTTTCCTGTCAGTTCGGAGAGACGCTTCTCCATACGCTCCATAGAGCCCTGTGCGAGCACGAACATGTCCACCTTGTCGGCAATCTTCTGCGCTGCCTCGGCAATAAGACGGTCATGCGTCTCGCCGTCACCGCTCTGTCCTGCCGCAAAAGCACCGTCGGCAAGTCCCTCAACGAGCTCTATTTCCTTGCCAGCCTCCTTCGCACAGTTCTGCAAGAGACGGCATGTAGGGTCGAGAGTGGTAGGGAGAGTGGATATTACACCTATCTTCTTAGCCTCCTGCACGGCTTTCTCCGCCATAGGTTTATCTATGCGGAACACCGGTATGCGGCATATTTTATTGCCGAGATCGGCAATATCGCCCACAGAAGAGCAGGTGTTGAATATCACATCTGCACCTGAATCCGCTGCGGCGTTGTAGTAGTCAAGCAGACGACGGCGGACAGCTGGTGTCACGGCATTGTTCGCGATGACCTCCTTTATCAATGAACTCTCGGCGATATGCTCCACTTCCACTTCCGGGATGAGCCTTTTGAATGTCTCTGTCAACGGACCTACCAAGGCCATTGCAGTATGTACGCAGACAACTTTCATGTTTCTTTCTTTTTTAGGTTGTTGGTTTAAGGTATGTTACAATTACTTAGTTTTCATGTTTCGCCTCATAGTATCGGCTACTGTTGCAAAGGTTTTGTGAGGACAAAGTTAATAAATTCTTTCCTCTCCGCCAAATATCTTGCGGGAAATATCTCAATGAAACGGGATTGACACGTGAGAAAACCGCATTTAATGTCAGTCCCACCATAAATGCCATACTGTAGAATCCTTCATCGTGGCGGCAAGTGTCGCAAGGTTGTCATAACCTTGATAGACTGCATCAGGACAGTATGCAAACTGTTCTTCGGCGAGCTTCATGGTGTCTCCCGTGACAGGTTGCGGCACAGTATATCCTATAGCATCGCACGATATATATGCGACAGTAGCCCCATACGTCTCATACCAGTATTTCGCGACAGCCATATGGTATTCCGCCTCGGGGCATTCGTTCCAGCCACCCACAGGGATATACAGGAAAATCTCCCATGGGTTCTTTACAGGAACCTCCACAAGCATGATAGTATCTGTATTGAAATAGAACCCGTTGGTTGCATCATAATGCAAATCCGTGCCGACAACAGTCTCATGCCAATGGGCTTCTCCATAATCCTGTACAACAGATTGATGCTCATCCTCCAGCCGTTTGGCAAGAAAAGCCTTGCCGTCCGCTATCGGCTTGCCCTTCATCTGCTGTCTCCATTCTATGAAATCCGCCTTCGTTTCTCCCGAGATTGACCCCATAAGACTATCCATCAGGGGGTCACTCATTTCCAGCAACACAGGACAGAACCCCTCTCGCCTACCACGTTCCTGTGCCTTGCGCCATAGATCCTGCAATTCTTCTGCAGTGGCTTTCTTGTCAACATACGTGAAACGGCAGTCTTCAATAATCGCTTCCACCATTTCACACGTTTCCTTACAAAGCGGTTCGTGATACACTGGTTCTTGTTGCTCCTCTATAACCTTCGCATTATCAAGAGATATACGGTAGAGTTTTGCCAGTTTCACGACACGCCATGCGATGAAAAGCATCACGGCTACTGCGGTATAATACTGTTCTCCTTCGATAATGCGCAGGACAAGATGTGCAGTCAAGAGCACAAACATACCGCCCCAGATAAGGAGTTGCCTACGCAGGATACGGCAGACACCCCTCCAGTCGTCAGCCTCCACGAGCGCATCGATGTCCGTTCCCATTTTCTTCTCTGCCCTACGCTTGTAATGATAAAGGACAACAAAGGCGGCAATCCCTATGAATACTGCGATATGAATATACATTTCCATGGTCATTGATATTGTTTTATGGTGCATCTGTTCGTGGAGCATCGTGTTTATCTGGCGTTGGAACTGGCAAACATTCCAATTTTCTGCAATACATTAAGTGAACATGCTTTCTCGTTTTGCACGGAGAGTAATGCCCACCAGTGGGTCCATCTTAATTTGTCACGCTGTGCGTGACCTTTTGGATAAGATAAACAGAACTACCTCATATATAATACATTACCCTTTCCTCAGCGTTATAATGACAATCTCCGGCCATACGCCGAAACGGAAAGGAAGATTGCCGCCCGTTCCTGTGCAGACAAAGAGCTTGCGGTCTCCCTCTTCATACAGCCCGGCATACTCCTTATATATAATAGAGGCTGGTGTCCAACCGAAAATCTTGAACTGTGTGGAGTGTGTATGTCCCGACAACTGCAACTGCACATCGGTCTCAGGCAGTACGCTGCGTCGCCAGTGTGTAGGGTCGTGACTGAGGAGCACTGTGAAAAGGCTGTCTTTCCTGTCTGCGGAGAGAGCCTTCGGGAGGTCGCCGTAGTCAGGGAACGGCGGACGGCTGGAGTTCTCCACACCAGCAAGAAGTATCGAGTCACCGTTATGGCGTAGGATTTTGTTCTCGTTATTCAGCATCTGCCAACCGAATCGGCGTTGCCGTGCCTGCAACTCGCGGACAGCCTTGAGCTTGCCGTTCTCGTCAAGATAGCGGGCGTAGGTGCAGTAGTCGTGATTTCCCATTATAGAAAACACGCCATCCTTTGCCTTCATCTTCGGCAGGATATCCATGAAACCGTCCAGTTCGCGCGGACTGCTGTTCACAAGGTCTCCCACGAAGCATATCATATCGGGCCTTCTGCCGTTGACCTCGTCCACAATTCTCTCCACACATTCCGGTGCGCTGACGTATGTCTCGATGTGCATATCAGACAGCAAGGCGATGCGGTATCCATCAAAACCGGCAGGAAGGTCTTTGAAAGACAGTTCCACCTCGTTGACTACAAGGCGTCGCCAGCCGAAGAGCGTGCCGTATATCACTATGCCTATCACCGCTGCACCGACTGCCGCACCGACACCGTTCATCACCTGCCATGCGATGGGAAAGAGCGGTCTTGCCGCAAGTCCGACGATGGAAACAAGCATAAACAGCATCTTTGGTATGAAGAATGCAAGAAGGAGGGTCATGCCTATGCGAAACATCCACGCCTGATACAGCGGTGTCTGCACAAGTATCATGCACAGTATCGTGACGATGACGGGCACAAAATACAGTGCCTGCCACGCCCAGTGCATGTTGCGGAGGAACATATACCATATATATATATCTGGTATAAGGAGTAAAAGGAACAGGAGGGACATTGCTGGTTGTTTGGTTATTTAGTGGTTTAGTTGTTTAGTGATTTGGTGATTTGGTGGGTAAGATAGCCGGAATAGCCAGAATAGCCGAAATAAGAAGCTGTTAACAAAACTACTAAACCCACTACCACTCCTCCACCTCGCCGATGCACTCCCTTGCCTGCGAGAAGGAGAAGCCACGGCCTATGGCAAAGCGCAGCAGTTTCTGGTTTATCTCATAGTCGTTCCTGCCCTTTGTCGACTTGCGCTTCTGACTTATCAGCGGACGGAGGATGTCGGTCCATCTCTCCTCCTCTATCTCGGCAAACAGCGGAGCGGAGATGCTCCGGTCTATGCCTTTCGCCCACAGAGCCTGCTCTATCTTGCGCTGTCCCCAACGGTTGTACTCCATCTTGTCGTGGATAAAGCCGCGGCAATAGCGCACATTATCTATATATCGCTCTGTCACAAGGACTTCCATGACATGCGCCTGCGCCTCGTCGGACATCTCCCAACGGCGCATCTTCTCCAGCATCTCCTTCTCGCAGTGCTCGCCTTGCGAGCAAAGGAGTGTAAGCCGCTGAAGGGCTTCCTTCTCGTCTATCTGCTGCATCTTACTATACGTGGATTGTCAAACTGGTCCATGATGACCTCGGCATCGCGGTATCCGAGGGCGGAGAGCATACGGCACACGTCACTGCCGTAGGCGCGGTTTATCTCAAAAGCTATCTTCCCTTCCGCGGAAAGGGTCGCCAGACCGAACTCGGCTATAGCGCGGTAGAAGAGCAACGGGTCGCTGTCTGGGACAAACAGCGCCATGTCCGGTTCATAGTCCAGTACATTGCGCTCCATCTCCGCGGCTTCCCTGCGGCATATATACGGCGGATTGGAGACGATGATGTCATACATGCCCTTGCCGCGCCTGTCTTCCTGCGCCGGCGAGGCTTTGTACCAGTCGCGCCAACTCAGTATGTCGGCCTTGCGGAAAGTGACCTCCGCACCAAGGCGCATGGCGTTGTCACGGGCTATCTCCAACGCTTCGCCGCTGATGTCCCACGCCTCCACAGCACAACGATGGCGCAAGGCGAGACTCACGGCTATACATCCCGAACCGGTCCCTATGTCAAGCACACGGCAGGACTTGTCCTTCACGGCACAAGCATCAACGAGAAGCTCCGTCTCGGGACGCGGTATGAGCACTCCCGGGGCGACACGGAAACGGTGTCCGCAGAATGTCTGCCACCCGAGGACATACTGCACAGGCTCGTGATTTTCTAAACGAACTATAATTTTTTCGAGTTCTTCCGTCTCTTCTCGCGTAAAATCATTAACTTTGCCAAAGGCGATGTCCGTAAGCGACAGTCCGAAACGCTCCTCCAGCACAAGCCGCGCGACAGCCCGTGCCTCGCCATGTCCGCAGACAGGCGACAACCGCATTATGATGTCCTGATATGTCATCGTCTCGCAAAATTAGCAATTAATCGAGAGAAAATGACTTCCTCCTGCAAATGATTAAGATATTTTAAGTGGTTTGGCTGGTTGGTTGTTTAGTCGTTTGGTGGTTTTGTGGTTTAGTAATTTGGGGCAATTCCGAACTTATCACATGCCAATGCAAAAACGCCCCACAACCAAATACCGTAAAACCGCATAACCGTCTAACCGCATAATTGCAAACAACATATAACCAAACAACAAAACAACCGAAATGCTCCTCAATGACATCATAAGTTCCATGTTCCCCAACACATGCCTCTGTTGCCACAAACGGCTGTTGCCCGGCGAGAGACACGTCTGCCTCCGTTGCGTGGCCGCCATGCCACGTCCCATGCTGCAAGGCGACCATCACGACAACAGCCTCGCAAGGCGATTCTGGGCGACATTCCCGATAGAAGGTGCGGCGACGGCATTCTGCTATACTCCGCAGGACACCGTGCACAGCATCATCTTCCGCATGAAATACTGGAAGCCTGACGCCGATCTGTGCCGATATGCCGGACAGCTCATCGCCGCGGAAGACCTGCCGTCGCGTATTCTCGCCGACGGCGACCTTCTCCTGCCTGTCCCGATAACGGCGGCACGGCGGAAAATGCGCGGTTTCAACCAGAGCGAGGAGATATGCCGCGGCATCCGCGAGGCGACAGGTCTGCCGATAGTCACCGACGCCCTGCTGCGCCACGAGTCGGCAAAAAGCCAGGCGACAACGGCACGCCATCAACGTATGGACAACATCGGAGGCTTCATCGCAGGAGACCTGACGCGTCTCGAGCACCGCCATGTCGTCATCATAGATGACATCATCACGACAGGGGCGACAGTAATGGAGTGCCTGCACATGCTGAAAGATGTCCCGGGGATAAGGATAAGCATCGTGGCTTTCGGACTGACACAGAGGTAGTTTTTGTGGTTTGGTCGTCTGAGCTTCGCTCGAAGTTCCTTCCGCTCGGCATAGCTCAAACAAGCTTTGCTCTGCCCTCGCTTAGCCGGAACTTTGGTTGTTTGGTTGTCGGTCCTTTTGTTTTTTATGTCTATCACGGCCATTTCTGCCATTACGCCTATCGCCTATATAAACCAACAACCAAAAACCGCGAAACCAAAGGTCACCTTTCACCATGCGAGAGGTGACCTTTGGCATGGTCTACCGTCACCCTTTTCCGCCCAAAAGGTCACCCTCCGCAACAGGAAGCGCCATTTCGCCCTCCAGACAAGGCTACAAAACCACAAAAAAAGTGAAAAACATTGTAGTCTCAAAAATAATAAGTACCTTTGCAGAAGACATCGCGCGAAGAGAGCGCGACACACGCTGACGCGCACATATTCAGAAACATATAACAAACAATACATACAGCTATGGAATCAATCAAAAACGCATTTGCAGCAAAGCTGCTCGCCATCAACGCCATCAAGTTGCAGCCACAGGCTCCGTTCACCTGGGCCTCAGGCTGGAAGTCACCTATCTACACCGACAACCGCAAGACACTGGCATACCCTGAGGTACGCAGTTTCGTCAAGCAGGAGCTGTGCCATCTCATCAACAGCGAGTTCCCTGAGGCGACAGCCGTTGCCGGAGTGGCGACAGGTGCCATAGCGCAGGGCGCACTGGTTGCCGAGGAATTGGGCAAGCCGTTCTGTTATGTGCGTTCAAAACCGAAGGACCACGGCATGGGCAACCTCATCGAAGGCACTCTCCCTGAAGGCGCCAAGGTCGTTGTCGTAGAAGACCTGATTTCTACAGGAGGCTCATCGCTGAAGGCTGTGGAGGCTCTCCGCGCGGCAGGCTTCGAGGTTGTGGGCATGGTAGCGTCATACACCTACGGATTCCCGCAGGCAGAGGAGGCTTTCAAGGCTGCCGACGTGCGCCTCATAACGCTCTCCGACTATGAGCATACCACAGCGATAGCCGCAAAGACAGGATATATCCAGGAGTCTGACCTTGAGGTGCTTGCCACATGGAGAAAGTCTCCGTCAACATGGATGCAGGACTGATTTCATATACGGTCTCTGCGGTTATACGGTTATACGGTCTTGCGTAAAATGTCTCCATGTGAGAATATTGCGCAAACATTTAGGGACGTACCGTGGTGCGTCCGCAGGCGGTGTGAAACGCCGCTTAACCGCAAAACCGTATAACCGCATAACCGTCAAACCGCAAAACCATCAACCCGACTTATGGCAAAATACGAAAGTGAAATAAAATTCCTGCCACAGTGTACTGTAGAGCAGGTGTACAGCAAGCTCGCCAACCTCGAGTCGTTCCGCCCTATACTGGAGAACGCCGCCAACAACCCTATGCTTGCCGAGAAACTGAAGGAGGCTGGACAGGACCCCGCACAGCTGGAGAAACTGAAAGAGGTGGAGATAACCAACGACAGCATCTCTTTCCCTGTACCGATGATAGGGCTTATGGCCCTGGAAATCGTGGAGCGCGAGGAGAACCGCTGCATCAAGTTGCAGACCGTAGCAGCTCCTGTCGACGCCAATCTGTGGATACAGGTGCTGCCTGTAAGCTCCGGAGGGGCAAAGATGAGACTCACGCTGAAGGCCGACCTCAACATGATGATGAAGATGATGATAGGCTCCAAGCTGGAGAAAGGCCTCGACAAGCTGGCCGATATGCTGGCCGGACTGCCGTATCAGATGATGTAAGAGGACGGCTGAGGACGGTCATACGGTTGGGCGGTTGTACGGTTCGTGATAAAATCTATAGAGGCTATATCGGCTATTATGGCTATCAACCAAAAAACCTACAACAAAAAACCGTATAACCGCCTAACCGCACAACCGCACAACCGTATAACCTAAAAACCGCATAACAAATGAAACTCTGGAGCAAGGGATTTGAGATAAACAAGGAGATAGAGCGCTTCAC
Source organism: Prevotella sp. (assembly GCA_017462915.1). GTDB lineage: Bacteria > Bacteroidota > Bacteroidia > Bacteroidales > Bacteroidaceae > Prevotella. The sequence goes on from JAFTQG010000004.1 coordinate 30,692, forward strand.
CGTGGGAAAAGACCGCGAGATGGACCTCTATCTCGCCAAGTATGATGTGCTCGGCTCTATGGCCCACATCACTATGCTCAACAGCATAGGACTCATAAGCGACGACGAACTGCCACAGCTGTTGCGTGAACTGCGTGCCATCTATGACGTATGCGAGAAGGGAGACTTCGTCATCGAGGACGATATCGAGGACGTACACTCACAGGTAGAACTCATGCTGACACGCGCTTTGGGCGACATGGGAAAGAAAATCCACAGCGGACGCTCACGCAACGACCAGGTGCTCGTAGACCTCAAGCTGTTCACACGCTCCGCACTCCGCGACATCGTGGACGAGACAAAGCAGCTCTTCGACGAGCTTCTGGCTAAGTCGGAGGAATACAAGGACGTGCTCATGCCGGGATATACACACCTGCAGATAGCCATGCCGTCATCCTTCGGACTGTGGTTCGGCGCGTATGCCGAGTCACTGACAGACGACATGCTGTTCCTGCAGGCAGCATACCGCATGACAAACCGCAACCCTCTCGGTTCGGCAGCAGGCTACGGCTCCTCTTTCCCTCTCAACAGACAGATGACGACAGACCTCCTCGGATTCGACTCCATGGACTATAACGTGGTCTATGCACAGATGGGACGAGGAAAAATGGAGCGCAACGTGGCAATGGCGATGGCTTCTGTGGCAGGGACAGTGGCAAAGATGGCTTTCGACGCCTGCATGTTCAACTCGCAGAACTTCTCCTTCGTGAAACTTCCGAAGGAGTGCACCACAGGGTCTTCGATAATGCCGCATAAGAAAAACCCGGACGTCTTCGAACTGATACGTGCGAAATGCAACAAGCTGCAGGGGCTGCCTCAGCAGATAACGCTCATCATGAACAATCTCCCTTGCGGATACTTCCGTGACCTGCAGATAATAAAAGAAGCGTTCCTCCCTGCCTTTGAAGAACTGAAGGACTGCCTCGCCATGGCGGCATACATCATCAACCGCATGGAGGTGAAGCATGACATACTGGACAATCCTATGTATGACGCGATATTCTCTGTAGAGGAGGTCAACCGCCTCGCTGCCGACGGTATGCCGTTCCGTGACGCATACCGCAAGGTAGGACTGGACATCGAGGCAGGCAACTTCACGCCTGACAAGGATATCCATCATACTCATGAAGGCTCGATAGGCAATCTCTGCAACGACAGGATAAAGATGCTTATGGAGTCCATTCTCAAGGAATTCAATTTTGAAAGGGTAGATGATGCTGAAAGGAAACTTCTGGCGGTATAGCCTCCTCGCCGTCGCACTCGCATTCATGGGATGCGGCGGCGACAATACATACACAAGTCATCCGTGCTACCTTGTCATAAACAACGACCTGCATGCCGACGAGACACTCGCCTCTGCCATGAACCAGTTCTCGCCGGGAGTATTCTGCATGATAACAAACGATGATGCAAGGAAAGAATATACCTTTGTGAGCAACAGCGGACTGTCGTCAACAAAGCGATACAACGACATCGACAACCGGCGGACACGTGTCCTCGGCATGAACGGAGGACTTATCGTCGGCTTCGGGACACTGATGGACGGCCAGTTCTGCGCATACGACAGGGAGTGTCCCAACTGTTTCGACCCGAACGCCGTACCTGTGCGCTCAAAGCCCCTCACGATGTCCGGCGACGGCATAGCTACCTGCAATGTCTGCAAACGCCGTTACAACATGAACAACGGCGGCAACTGCGAGTCGGGCGGACACGGACTGACACGCTACCGTTGCAGCACCAGCGGCCCGTACGGGGTGTTGCAGGTGGGGAATTGAGTAGTAGTTGTTTGGTGGTTTAGTCTTTTGGTGGTTTAGTCTTTTGGTGGTTTAGTTGTTTGATTATTCAGTCATGGGCTATTTCGGCTATTAAGGCTATTCCGGCTATCGCCATAGGCTCCCAAACAACTAAAGTTCCGGTTAAGCGAGGGCAGAGTCAAGCTTGCTTGGGCTATGCCGAACTTTTCGAGTAAGCGAGAACAGTAAAAAGCTTGTTTTTAGACTGTCGAGCGAGAGAAAAGTCAAGATTACTTAATCAAAAGGAACTTCGAGCGAAGCTCAAACCACCAAAAGACTAAACAACTAAACCACCAAAAGACTAAACCACCAAACAACTAAGCCCCTACTCCTCCTTCTTCCCGAACTTAGGGTCTATCTTCAGGAATGCCGTGACAAGGAATGTCACCGCACACGCACACATGACGATAATGAAGAAATTGCGGTAGCCCACCGCCTCCTGCAATGCTCCGGCAAACAGACCCGGAATCATCATAGAGAGAGCCATGAACGCCGTACACAGCGCATAGTGGGAGGTCTTGTATTTGCCTTGGCTGTAATATATGAGGTAAAGCATGTATGCCGTGAAACCGAAACCATAGCCGAACTGCTCCACGAAGACACAGAGATTGACGATAAACAGCGACGACGGGAGGGCGTAGCTGAGATAGATATACACCATATCGGGAAGCGTTATCGCGCAGACCATAGGCCAAAGCCATTTCTGCAGACCGTCTTTTCCTGCACAGATACCGCCGATAATGCCGCCGAGGGTCAGTCCGACGACACCTACAGTCCCCTGCACAAGACCGTACTCCATAGGCGAGAGCCCCAGTCCGCCTACGCTCTGCGGGTCGATGAGAAACAGCGACGAGACCTTGGCAAGCAGACCTTCCGGCATACGGTACAGCAACATGAAGAGTATTCCAGCCACAACCTGCGGCTTCTTGAAAAACGACACTATCGTCTCTCCGAGCTCAGACATCATAGCCTTGACATTCAACGCCTTGCCGTCATCAGACATTCCGCGCTCGCTGTCCTCCTTAGGGCGTGGCAGTATATAGTTGTGCCACAGCCAGAAAGCGACAAACAGACCGAGAAGGCCATAGAAAGTAAGACTCCACGAGAAGGCAATGTTTCCGCGGAAAATCACCTGAAGATTGCCTGCAAGCATCACAAGGAGTCCCTGCCCGACAATCATCGCAAGGCGGTAGAATGTGGAGCGTATGCCCACAAACCATGCCTGGTCGTGCTGGTTCAGACCGAGCATATAGAATCCGTCAGCCGCAATGTCATGCGTCGCACTCGAGAACGCCATCAGCCAGAAGAAGCACAGCGTGCCTTGCAGCCACATGGATGTAGGAATGGTAAACGCCACGCCGCCGAACGCCGCACCTATAAGCAGCTGCATGGTGGTAATCCACCAGCGCTTGCATTTTATTATATCCACAAACGGGCTCCACAATGGCTTGATTACCCATGGCAGATAAAGCCAGGAGGTGTAGAACGTGATGTCGGCATTGCTCAGTCCCAACTGCTTGTAGAGTATGAGCGATATGGTCATTACCGCCACATAAGGCAGTCCTTCGGCAAAATACAGTGTAGGCACCCATGCCCATGGAGATGATTTGAATTTCATTTGGCTATCGACAGATTTATGGCGGTATGCGGGGAACTATACCGCCGGAGGTTATTGTAAATGCAGGTCTTAATGTCTGCAAAGGCAATGCAAACCGAGTGCAATCAAGCTTGCTTGGAATTGCCGAGGTGCAGCTTGCCTTATGCAAAGGCAATGCAAACCGAGTACAATCAAGCTTGCTTGGAATTGCCGAGGTGCAGCTTGCTTTATGCAAAGGCAATGCAAACCGAGTGCAATCAAGCTTGCTTGGAATTGCCGAGGTGCAGCTTGCCTTATGCAAAGATACAAAAATATCAGCAATTCACGGCATTGTGACATAAAAAAGTCATCTTCGGCATACATTTTTAAATAAAGAGTTCTCCATTTGGATTTTTTTTCGTATCTTTGCACACCTTAACGAGTATTCTCAGCGAATGAATCTGACAGAACTGATACAGCATCCGGAACGAATGGACCGTGAGACCCTCTACGACCTGAGGAGTCTCATCGCACTGTATCCGTACCATCAGACCGCAAGACTGCTGATGCTGCAGAACCTCTACCTGCTGCATGATGCCACATTTGACGAGGAACTGCGACGGGCAGCAATATACATCACAGACAGGAAAGTGCTGTTCCAGCTCATAGAGGCGGCTCACTACAAACTGCGGAAGCAGGACACCGCCAAGAGCTCTGCCGGCAAACGCAAGGACGGCGAGAACGGCGGAAGCAGGACAACGGAACTCATAGACAACTTCCTCGGCTCCATACCTGAGGAGAAGGAGGAAAAACCTGCAACACGCAGGAAACCGACGCCTGCCGACGCGACAGTGGACTATGTCGCTTACCTCATAGAGAGCAGCATGGCGATGGACGGCGAACAGGAGCAGGAGGCTCCGCAGATGAAGGGACAGAGCCTCATCGATGATTTCATCTCACGCGAGAAAAGCGCGATAACACTCCCAGACCTGCGTGATGAATACCCGGACGAGCAGCAGGGCAGAAACGCTGCAGGACAGGAGAATACAGTGCCGCAGGTGACCATATACACCGAGACAATGGCACAAATATATGTGCATCAGCGCAGATATTCACAGGCATTAGAGATTATTAAGCGTTTAAATTTGGAAAATCCGAAAAAAAATGCTTACTTTGCAGACCAAATACGTTTCCTTGAGAAACTGATAGCGAACAATAATAACAAAAAAATAAAATAAAACCAATGTACACATTATTCGTAATTCTTATCGTCATTGTAGCACTTTTCATGATAGGCATCGTGCTCATCCAGGAGTCTAAGGGTGGCGGTCTCTCCACAGGATTCTCAAGCGGCAATGCCATGCTCGGCGTACGCAAGACAACAGACTTCATCGAGAAGACAACCTGGGGACTTGCCGCTGCAATGGTAGTATTCAGCGTCCTGTGCGCATACGTCGCTCCAAAGGCCGCAACAGAGGAAAGTGTCATAGAAAAGGCTGCAACAGAACAGCAGACAACAAACCCTAACAACCTTCCAGGCTTCGGCGCAAGCCAGACAAAGCAGAACGCTCCTGCACCTGCCGCACCTGCCAAGGCTGAATAAACCAAAACCCAATACTATGATTGATGTAAAAGAGACTCTCAGCCATGCTGAGGAAGAGATGGAGATGGCGTGCATGTTCCTCTCCGAGCAATTGTCACACATCCGTGCAGGAAGAGCCAACGTCGCTCTTGTGGACGGCATCAGAGTAGAGTCCTACGGCTCTATGGTCCCACTCAACCAGGTTGCCAACGTATCCACTCCAGACCCGCGCACCATCGCCATCCGCCCATGGGACAAGAAGGCTATCCGCGATATAGAGAAAGCCATCATCAACTCGTCTCTCGGCATCACACCGGACAACAACGGTGAAGTGATAAGACTCTGCATCCCTGTCCCTACAGAGGAGCGTCGCCGCGAACTTGCCAAGCAGTGTAACAGCATCGGCGAGAAGGCGAAGGTCTCTGTACGTAAGGCTCGTGCCGACTATAAGGACACTTTCAAGAAGGCCGTGAAGGACGGACTTGCCGAAGACGAACAGAAAGACGCAGAGGAGAAATTGCAGAAGATTCACGACAAGCATATCAAGAAGATTGAAGATATACTTGCAGAGAAAAATCAGGAAATAATGACTGTCTGATGCAAGGACTCGTAATAAAGAATACAGGATACTGGTACACGGTGCTCACCGATGAGGGGAGCACCGTGGATTGTAAAATAAAGGGCAGTTTCAGGCTCAAGGGCATACGCAGCACCAACCCTGTGGCTGTCGGCGACCGCGTGACGATAACGGAGCCGACACAGAACACCATCGCCGACAAAACGCACTCTACAGGCGACATGACGGCTTTCATAACCGAGATAGCCGACCGCAGGAATTATATCATACGCAAGTCGCAGAATCTCTCCAAGGCAAGCCATATCCTTGCCGCCAACGTAGACCAGGCGGTACTTGTCGTCACGGTAAACCATCCGCAGACAAGCACGACATTCATAGACCGCTTCCTGGCTTCTGCAGAGGCTTACTCCGTACCGGTCATACTCGCTTTCAACAAGAAGGACCTGCTGTCGGAGGAGGACTTGCACTATCAGGAGATGATGATGACGCTGTACGATACCATTGGATACAAGTGTCTTGCCCTCTCAGCCTTGCACAAGGAAGGCATAGCAGAACTGTCCTCGCTACTGGAAGGTAAGGTAACCCTGTTCAGCGGCAACAGCGGTGTAGGCAAGTCGACAATACTCAACGCCTTGCTGCCGGGAGTAAACCTCCGCACTGCGGAAATCTCCGATGCCCACAACACCGGAATGCATACCACGACATTCTCCGAGATGCTTCCGCTGAATATTCAGGCTGACGCTTGCAGAGACATGCAATCGCGAGGCCAAGCAGGAAACCGCGGATGGGTAATAGACACGCCTGGTATAAAGGGCTTCGGCTCTTTCGACATGGAGCAGGAGGAGATATGCTCGTATTTCAGGGAGATATTCCAGTTTTCAAAAGACTGCCGTTTCAACAACTGCACACATACCCACGAACCGGGATGTGCCGTAAGAAAGGCCTTGGAAGAGCATTACATCTCTGAAAGCCGGTACAACTCCTACCTCAGTATGCTCAACGACAAGGACGACGGCAAGTATCGCGAGGCTTTCTGACAGGTGTCCATGTTGCATGGCACACATATTAATATATACTGTCAAACCAAATCATTTCTATTACTTAAGTAAGTCAACAAAATTAATGTATAGTATAAAGCGCAGTTGTTTTTGAGATGTTTTCGTCTTGGGACGAAGAAGCATAGCGGGCTATGTGACTGAGTGACAAGGCGGAAACAGCCAAAAAGGACAAATTGATGTCATTTGGTGGTTTAGTCGTTCAGTGGTTAGTGTTTTTGCTGACAACAAAATAACCAAACAACAAATATCCAAACAACCAAATTTATACATACAAGATTTTGACGCTTACTTTGTTACATATAGTATCGTTTAATTTTATTGACTTACTTATGAAAAGACTACTCCCACTTATCTGCCTTGCATATCTCATGCCGCAGTCCGTTTGCGGACAGGAGATTTACGGTTCATGGAAAGGTGCACTGAGTCTGGGCATGACAAAGTTAAGCATCGTGTTCCACATAGAGAAAGACGGTGGCAACACTGTCTGCAAGATGGATAGCCCTGACCAAGGAGCAACGGGCATTGCCGCACAGGTAGACTACATCTCCACAGATTCGCTGAAAGTGTCCGTGCCTTCACTCGGTGTCATTTACAGCGGTCATCTTGACAACGGCACGATAAAAGGAGTATTCTCACAGGCCGGATACAACTTTCCACTGTCACTGAAGCAAGGCACGGTAAAACTGAACCGGCCGCAGGAGCCTGTACCGCCATATCCTTACACGACAAAGGAGGTGACATTCACCAACAATGGTGACGGTGCGGTACTGTCCGGAACACTCACCTACCCTACAGGGTACGACAAAGAGAAAAGAAGGAAGGACATACCTGTCGTACTGATGGTTACAGGCAGCGGACTACAGGACAGGAACGAGGAGGTCTTCGGACACAAGCCGTTTCTTGTCATAGCGGATTTTCTGGCACGCAACGGCATCGCATCGCTGAGATATGATGACCGAGGGTTCGGGAAATCGACAGGAAATGCCGAGAAAGCGACAACAATGACATTCAAGGACGACGCCAAGGCTGGTCTTGAATATCTCAGATCGCTGAAGGAATTCGGCAGAACAGGTGTACTCGGACATAGCGAGGGCGGCACCATAGCGTTTATCCTCGGTGCGGAAGGCAAGGCGGACTTTATCGTCAGTATGGCTGGAGCGGCTGTCAGAGGCGACTTGATTCTTGTCGAACAGAACCGCATGGCATTGTCTCTTGCAGGTATGCCGGAGGATGCCGTGAACGCTTATTGCCAAACTTTAGGGAAAGTCTACGAATACATGAACAGCGGAAAGGCGCTGGATGCTCCGGAAAAGGTTTTACAGCAGATACAGGAAGCCAACGGCATCTCCCTGCCGGAAGCCGCAAGAAAGAATATCCTCAGCATAATGACAAAAGACAACGCATGGATGAATCACTTCATTTCATACAGTCCTGCTGAAGACATAAAGCGGATAACATGCCCTGTCCTTGCCATAAACGGCGACCTCGACATGCAGGTACTGTCTAAACAGAACCTTCCCGTGATAGAAAGCCTCCTGCCGAAAGGCAAGCATAATACAGTAAAGGAATATCACGGATTGAATCACCCTTTCCAACATGCCAAGACAGGTGCTGTCATGGAGTATGGCAAACTGGAAGAGACCATCGCGGAGGAAGTGCTGAGGGACATCGCAGACTGGATTAATTCGCTGTATAAATAAAAAAACATTGTCGGTCTGGTGACCGGATTTAGGGAATAACAGGATATATTTTCAATGAATATTGACGAGATAAAGGACAAGAATATCGCTGTACTGCTGTCCGGCGGCGTGGACTCTGCCGTAGTGCTTCATCTGCTGTGTGAACAGGGCATGAAGCCCGACTGCTTCTATATAAAGATAGGTCCTGACGAGAAAGACGAATATGACTGTACATCCGAGGAAGACCTTGAGATGGCGACAGCTCTATGCCACAGATACGGATGTTGCCTTGAGACAGTAGACTGCCACCGCGAATACTGGGACAAGGTGACTGCCTATACTATGGAAAAGGTGCGCAACGGGTTCACACCAAACCCTGACGTCATGTGCAACAGACTGATAAAGTTCGGTGCTTTCCACGAGAAAAGAGGACACGCCTATGACCTCATAGCGACGGGCCACTATGCACAGACAGAGGTCATAGATGGCAGGAAATGGCTCTGCACATCGCCCGACCCGATAAAAGACCAGACGGATTTCCTTGCACAGATTTACGACTGGCAACTGAAGAAGGCCATCTTCCCTATCGGCGGACTTCATAAAGAAGAGGTGCGACGAATAGCCGAGGAGAATCATCTCATCAACGCAAGACGTAAGGACTCGCAGGGAATATGCTTTCTCGGCAAGATCAATTACAATGACTACATACGCAAGTATCTCGGCGAGCAGGAGGGCGAAGCCATAGAGCTCGAGACGGGCAAGCTAATCGGCAAGCATCGGGGACACTGGTTTCACACAATCGGACAGCGCAAAGGACTGGGATTCGGCGGAGGACCGTGGTTTGTAGTGAAAAAGGATATATCGAGAAACATCATCTATCTCTCACACGGATACGACCCAGCCAGCGCATATACAGCCGAGTTTGTCATCCATGACCTGCATCTCCTCACAGACAATATCATGCCTGAGCATGACATAACATTCAAGATACGGCACACTGCGGACATCAACAGGGCGACAATAGAGCATACCGGAGACGGAAGATACCGCATCTGTTCGGAGAAACCTATCCATGGTGTTGCCCCTGGGCAGTTCTGCGTCATCTATGACAGCGACCACCATCGATGCTTCGGGTCTGGCGAGATAACCCTCTGACAAAAAATAAACAGCCATTGAAATTGTCTTTCTGGTAATTTCAATGGCTGTTACCTTTTCATGCGAAATAGGATGTTAGGCTTTGTATAAAGTTTTCCACTGGATAATGCTAAAGAAACAGGTAGTTTCCATGTCAGAAACAGGTAGTTTCCACATTGAAAAAAGGCGGTTTTCTTACAGCCATGTGTCTGCATACTCCCGTGTTATCAAGCATAATCTGCATGACACATTAATACGTGAGTTCGGGATAATTTCAGAACTCGCACATTAATCATTATACCACGCAGATTGCGCAGATAACGCAGATGTTTTTCCTAAATTATATTCGACCATTTTCACGCCCAGCACGGTGCTCACACTCTTTCTGTACCCACTTACTCAAAGGGTTGCAATACATGATAAATATGAAACGACTATGAATTCTAATGATCCATTTGGGTTAAGACATAGCTTTTCAACTTTTCCGCATATATCCTATAATTTTCCAGTTCTCTTTGCTGACCCGAATCTACATCTATATTGTCTGTGCCATACAGTTCCCGAAGCCTTTGGATCTCACTGACCTCTATCTTGAACTTTCTTTCCAAGTTACTTAAAATATTGTCCACATACTTGCAAGCCATCTCTGGCTGACCATCGGCAAGATAAAGAACTGGTGACAGAACTTTTGCATTCATACCAAACTTCAGTTTATTATCCTCCATATCCATTATTACATTCTTTATTGTAGAATACCTGTCAATTACAGGCATGGCATATTCTATCAATCCGACAACCTCATCAATTACCTCAGCGATTTCCTCTTCTGTTGCAATATCTGCCAACCGCCATTCCTTATAAACATGATTCGGTCCCAAATATCCCAATCCACGACCAAAACCACTTGTCAGCACACCAGCTTCTTTCTCGATTTTCTTCACGATAGGGAAATCTATGAAGACTGATACTGAATAATATTTTATATGTGGCTCATCATGATATGTAGAATGTCCCCACATGATGCTTTGCACACCATCTCCATTTTCCTTTATAAAAGTCTCTTTATTCTTTCGCCTGAAGCCCAAATGATTAAGCTTCTCATTCAAACGCTCATTGTAAGTTATATACCGTTTCGCCATAACATTGCCTTTCTGCACAGGCTTTTCCTGTCCCTCTACAGGTAATGTCTCTTCAGGCTTTCTGTTCTGCCTAAACAGTTCAAATAATCGTTTCAACATATTATTCCTTTATTTATCTGTCACTATCGCCTCAAAAACAGGAAGTAAAAGCCTAAAAGCACCAATGCACAGCACCCCAAGAACAATGCTAAGGCCTTGCGGTGTACGGATTTAGACTTACGTCTGTATTTCTTGATTATCTTGTCCTGGCCCACTGTCGCCTCCATTCTCGATGCACTGAACATGGCAAGAGCACCTATCACCGTCAAAATGATTCCTCCATTCGCACCGTTTATCTGTATTATACCCCAATCGCTGCCAAATATCATGCGGAGAATCCACATTATGTCAAAATAGGCAAAAGTGTAGAGCAACGTAAACTTTGGATAAATATGCCATTCCAATGTATGCCCATAGTTTGAATCCGCAAGTTTATCACATAATTTCATCGTGTCATTCACATGTTGCTTTGGAGTCAATCCGCGTTTTGCAAGATTACGCTTTGCAAAAGGCAATATATGCATCATTAATACATATAATGGTCGCATTATAGGTCTAAGTATCCGTCTTACCATTCGGTCTGTCATCCACTCAAAATAATATGCCCCAAAATATAGTAACTCAAAAAACTTTCTCATAACTTATTTTTTTTAGAATCCCATGTCAAACGTTTGTGTATCTGGCTTACCTTGTTCATGCCCAGTACTACGGGTGGGGATTCTGCTCTCGTTTTTCCAAGACGTTCTTGAAAAACAGTCCCGACAGACCAGCCTCCTTCATTTTTAATGCTGTTTTTGTGCCAACAATTAGCACTGGAGACTTGTCATAATAACTGCCGTAGCAGTATTCTGTGCGGCAAATGAAGTCATCTGTAGCGATATGTTGTTCTTTTGCCTTGTAACTCGAGGGATGTATAATCTCGTCATAACAGCCACAGCATTCGCGTTTATTTGTAAACTTAGTGTCTTTTATATCAAGTTTGAATATATTCTTAGCCTCGAAATAATAATACCCAGGAGATTTGGGCAAAGACGTGAACGCCAACCCTTCATATTCGTTTAATTCGCAGAACCTCTTGAATTTTTCCGATACAATACAAAAGGAATCGTAAGTATAGAACATATCTCCTTTCCTTTTTTTCATGCGATAGTCGGGATTAGGTATCTTCTTCAAAGAGTTATGGCATACAGGACACAGCCCTGGCTCTGTAGTCCCTCTACCATACATGAAATCCGCATCATACCCATAGACTTTTTTTGCGACAAGTTTGCCTCTTGGCTTTACAAGTTTGGGGTATCTCACCACTGGCTTTTTTTCTTGCTCGCCTCCAAAACCGAATAATCTCAATAATTGTTTCAGCATAATAGTATTTTTATTTGTGAAAAGCCCCATGATATCCATGAACGCAACATCTTGTTATTCAAATAAAGATCAATACACATTCTCAGGAAAATTATATGTCCCATATCTATTATGGATGTTCTCGCACATTATCAAAATATATCCCGGACAGTCCAAACTGTCGCATCTTTCCTACCGTTTTTGTCCCTACAATTATATCTGGAGATTTTCTATTAAAACTACCATAACTATATTCCGAACGGCAAATAAAATCGTCCGTACATATATATTGACTCTTCGCCTTATAGCAGGAAGGAAGTATTATCTCGTCGTAGCTACCGCAACACTCTCGCTTATTTGTGAATTTGGTGACAGCAGTGTCAAGTTTAAAAATATTATAAGCCTCAAAATAGTAATATCCAGGAGATTTAGGCAATGGTACAAACGACAACCCTTCATATCCATTATCATTGCAGAACCTTCTGAATTTTTCTGTGACAATATAAAAATCATCATATGTACAAAACAAATCACCTTTTTTCTTCTGCATACAATAGCCCAAATCGGGAATCTTCTTAAGAGAATTGTGACAGGTTGGACATAGCCCTGGTTCTTCATCCTTACTACTGTACATACAGTCAGCATCTGCACCAATAAGTTTTTTTGCAACAACTTTACCTTTAAGTTTTACACGTTTCTGAACTTTCCTTACAGGCTCTTTCTCCTGCTTACTTTCCAGTCCAAATAATCTTAATAATCGTTTCAGCATAAGTGTCTTGGTTTATTTATTAAATCTACCCATGGTCTCCATGAACGCAACACTCACTGATGTTTGTATGTGTATCCTGCGAATATCTGCCCAATTGGGAGTCATGATCGAAGGCTGCACCTCTTAAAAAGCAACAGCTATACAGCACATGTATCACTAATAGACACATCGCTATCATAAATGTCTTTTTCTGTTTCATAGTTACCATATACTTAACGGATTGTTATAGCCACAATACGAATATGCACCTGTATAAAGTCATCTTGATGTCTTCTGTTCCTGCTTCCATTTCTTCCAGTCTGCCTCATCCTCCCAAAGCCATTTCTGTTCCTTTAACTGATGGTTCACATGCCACATATCCAGAAGTTCTGATTGTTCACTTATCGGGAAAAAGAAATATTCCTTTCCGTTTTCCATTGTCTCTGCATCAGATTTATCTACCTCAAAAAGCCTTTCACGCCCTGTTATCATATATTTGTGCATCCTCATCTTCCAAACAGATTCCTTCACATCAACGGTATTTGCATATATCATCTTGCCTTCCGCATAATATACGCCACAACGCCCAATGATGATTCTGTGTTCATTGATATATCTGTACAAATTATCCTTTATTTCGGCAAACATCCTGTCAGGAGAATTAGAATTAACACTAAACAATGCCACAGTTCCATCCCCAAAGAACATAATGCAATCCATATAGAGCCTCCCGTCACGCATCGTGGATTCATTGTCTTTTGCCATATAGACACCATCAGTGTTTACTGGAACTACAGTCATATCACCCTTATATCTTATACGTGTATTCAACCGTGCTTCACGTTTCGTATCCAATACAGGGAAGTTTGACAGACATGAGCCAAGAGATAGTGTCATGAGTATTATTGCGAATATTCTTTTCATATCCGAAGATTTATTTTAAATACCGTTTTCTTACCAAAGATAATATCGTTTCCGCTATTTTCGTCGTGTCTCTTTCTGTTCCTGCTTCCATTTCTTCCAGTCCGCCTCATCCTCCCAAAGCCATTTCTGTTTCTTCACATAGCGGTTTACGTAACGCATATTCAAAGGTTCCGTCTGCTCATTTATTGGAAAGAACACATATTTTCTGAATATAATATCATTGCTTATTCTCGGCCATCCAAGAGAGCAGTGAATTAACAGCAAATGCTCATATCCCTCAATCCTGTATATCGGGTTTTCTACAGTCCATATATACTGATATCTGTCAAATGAATTTGTATAAATATCATTACCCACAATTTTATAAATGCCACAACGCGTTATTGGTATCTTTCGCTCGTTGATATATCTGTAAAGATTGTCCCTTATGTCGTCTTCCGTCTTGCAACAAGAATCTTTGTACAAAGTGAATTCAGCAATTGTACCGTCATCCAAAAACATCACACAATTTCTTCCACTATAACTTCCAGGGAAGCCTGCAACAGTGTCCTTCACAAGTAGCGGCCGTCCATCATCTTTTATATAAAAACCATTTATGTTTATATATTTTTCTATATTTGTACTCTTTCCTGTATATTTTACAGATGCCTTCGCCTTTGCCTCTTTTTTTGTATTAAACAACAAGAAGCCAGGCCAACAGGAACCAAGACAAGACGTCAGGATGATGATAAATAAAATCTTCTTCATATCATAGATAATTATGGTTCCATGTATCTTATATTTCTATCAAACTTACCGTCGACATCTCTCGTGACAATACATTTCCCGAACAGTTTCTTGTCACGGATTTCGTCCAGCGAATATTTCTTGACTTTGCCATATTTTACTAAGAAAAAATATAAAGTGTCCGTCTTGGCAAACAAATAGTCAACATCTATAACGCCGATAGAGTCTGGCTCTATAATTTCTATATCGTCACTCCCTCTCCAAAAGGCTATAGCCTCGGTATGTGGAGAACTAAAATCGCTACACAATTGAAGACATACACTGTCTATCTCTGCATAACGAGATGCACCTATTACCAATGTATCGCCAGTACAGTTCTTAAAAAGACAGGCGCGTTCTGAATCGTACACACAAGACGAGAATAGACAAACAACCATTAAGGTGCACGCTAAAAGATGTATTTTGTTCTTGGTCTTATTCATTATAACTACGGATGATAAAACTTAATGGTCGCCCTTAGAGCCTGTCGGTTTATACTCAAACAAACGGTTATGAAAATCTTTCTTTGTTACAATCTGTCTGTCGTAAAGTTTTCTTGCACGTATTTCTTCCAGCGGATAATGTTTCACATCTTGCCACTTTATGGCATAAATATAATAATATGGCTCTTTGAGATTTAATACATATGCATCAGCAATTATCAAAGAATCAGGCAACACATAGTATTCTTTTTTTATAATTACCTCTTTCCCATCTATATAAATCGCCAATGTATCTGGAGCCATTATCCCAATAGTATCTTCTGGATTTTCATCCCAGTACACCCAATCATCAAGAGTATCAGACTCTGTCAGATCAATAAGCAAAGTGTCTTTCGTGCAATTCTTTATTAGGAAACTCCCTTGACAAGATGTGCAAGAACTAAATGATATCAATGCCAAAGACATACATATCAGAATATTGCGTATTTGTTCCACATTCATATTATATACATGCATGATAATTGATTACAGGAGCCTGATAAACGATTAAAGACAAACACGTCTTGTTTTATTCTGTCAGCGCATGAAAACCATCTATGTGGCGCATCAAGGTGAAAACAAGAAAACGGACGCCTGTCTGTCACAAGCATCCGTTATCCACAGTTATTGTCAGTCTATTTCCTTTATCTGCTTTTTCACAAGTTCTATCTCCTCCTTGAGCTTCTCTACCCGTCGGTTCATCTCGTCGAGGAGGGAGTTGCCCTTCTTGGAAGATATGGAGAGGAAACCGAGATTGTTCTCATAGGTCTTGAGGTCTCCCCTCATCTGGTCCAGCTTGCGTTGCAGGCGTGTGCGTTCGTTGTCTACAGCCTGCTCGCCACGCTTGGCGACAGCCTTTATGTTCTGCTTGAAATTGTCCATGCGGCGACGCTGGCTGTTGGCGTTCAAGGTCTTGTGTATCTTGTCAAGTGCGGCATGATACTCATCGTATATCTTGTCCTTCTCCTTGAACGGGACATGTCCCACCTCGTTGAATCTGTCGATGAGTTCACGCATACGCTGCTGCAGGTCTTCTCCTGCCTCTTCGGCAAGGGTCTCCAGCTCTGCGACAATCTCCTTTTTCTTCTGCAGATTCTCCTTCTCGGCGTTGCGTGTGCCGGAGTTGGCGGCGTTGCGTGCCTCGAAGAAGTGGTTGCAGGCACCGATAAACTCCTGCCAGAGCTGGTCGCCGACTTTCTTCGGCACCATGCCTATCTCCTTCCATTCCTTCTGCAGCTGCATCATCTTGTCGGCAGTCTGCTTCCAGTCTGTGCTGTCCATCAGAGCCTTTGCCCTGTCGATGAGTGCCTGCTTCTTCTCGGCATTCTCGGCGAAGCGTTCCTTCATCTCCTTGAAGTATTGTGTCTTGCGCTGGAAGAACTGGTCGCAGGCGATGCGGAAGCGCTCGAAGATCTTCACATTCATCTTCTGAGGAGCGAATCCTATGGTCTTCCATTCTGCCTGCAGGGCGAGGACGAGCTTTGTCACCTCCTCCCACTCGGCGGAGTTTTGGCACTCGCGCTTAGAGAGTTCCTCTGCCTGTTCGCAGAGGGCGGTCTTCTTTGCGAGATTCTCTTCCTCCTTGGCACGTATGTCTTCAAAATGCTGCTGGTGGCGTTTGTTCACTACGGTGCTCGCCGCCTTGAACCGTGTCCATACCTGTTCGCGCAGGTCCTTGGCTACCGGTCCCACCTCGCGGTACTCCTGATGGAGGTCCTGCAACTGGTGGAATGCGCTGATGACATCCTCTTCATCGGCAAGTTTCTCTGCAAGTTCGCAGAGGCGGGTCTTAGCCTCAAGGTTTTTCTTGAAATCATACTCACGAGCCTCGGAGTTGAGTTTCAGCATGTCGTAGAACTGTTCTACATACAGCTGATACGAGCGCCAGGTCTCGGTGGCGTTCTCTGCCGGCACCTGTCCTGTCTCCTTCCACTGTGCCTGCAGGTCCTTGAAGTCCTGATAAGACCTGTTGGCCTCCTCGGGAGATGTCACCATTGCCTTTATCTTTTCTATGATGGCCTGCTTCTTGGTGAGGTTTGCCTGCTTCTCGGCCTCCTGTGCGGCGAAGACTTTCTGACGCTTCTCGCGGATGACAGCCATCGCTGTCTTGAATGTCTCCTCCGTGTCGTCGGCCTGGATGACATATTTCTCAGGGTCGCCGCCCTCGTCGAGGTATGTCTTCAGCTTCTGCTCACGCTCTTGGAAGTGTAACTTGTAGAACAGGCTCTTAAGGAGTTCCACCTCTTCCTTCTCGGGAGTTTCTTCACTTTGAGCGAGTTCTTTCACGCGTTCGATAACCTGCGCTATTGTCTCATAACGCTTCTCTTCAGAGTCCATCATAACTTTTGTTTTAGTTTGAATCGATGTTTAGTCACTGTTTAGTAAGTAATCAGAATCGGATGATACTGTATGTGATGAAGCAAGTGATCTAATCTTGCATGGACAGATGCTGTTGTTTCCTGCCGTCTCTGCCTTTCCGCCCTGCAGAATAGAGGGCTATGTCTCTTTGTCACAAGCGGTAGAGCGAGCCGGAAACAACTGTGCTTCATATCATACGGTGATTTTGCTCACTTACATAATTTGGTGCGAAATTACAAAAAATATTCTATACCTGCAAATAATTCGATATTTTTTACTAACTTTGTAGCCTAATCTAACTGACAACATGATGAAAAAGTCATTTATTTCACTCCTTATTCTATTGTCCGCGGTGTCATGGCCGTCATTTTGCCATGCTCAGGACGAGGCTTATATCTTCACATCCTTCCGCGAACCGTCCATTGATGGTATGCACTATCTCTACAGCTACGACGGCCTGCAGTGGGACACCATCCCCGGAGTCTTCATGCGCCCGGAGATAGGCAACAGGGAGGCGTACACCGATGTGTTTACGGGAGAGCATGTCATCCCCACCTTCGCGCCCGACGAGCGTGTCCTCCGCGACCCGTCCATAACGCAGGGACCTGACGGGACGTTTCATCTCGTATGGACGACACAGTGGTACGGCAGCCGCGGATTCGGCTATGCACACTCCAAAGACCTCATACACTGGTCGAGGCAGATAGAGATACCTGTGATGAAAGACCATCCCACGAACAATGTCTGGGCACCGGAGGTGTTCTACGACGACGAGCTGAAGGAGTATTTCATCATCTGGTCGTCGCAGATAGACCCAAAGGACCGCACGGCGGAGGACATGAAAGGCACGAACAGCTGTCACCGCATGTGGTACTGCACGACAAAGGACTGGAAGCGTTTCTCGCCTGCAAAGCCTTATTACGACCCGGGGTTCAACAGCATCGACGGCTTCCTGCTCAAGCGCGCGCCGAAAGATTATGTGCTTGTAGTGAAGGACAACCGCAAGCCGGGCTATTCAAATCTCTTCTGTGTCTTCAGCGATTCGCCCCACGGACCGTTCCATTCGCCTACTGAGGTATTCACCCCGTCGTACAGCGAGGGGCCTTGTGCCGTAAGGATAGACAGCGGAAAGGGCAAGAAACGGCAGTCCGAATGGCTCATATACTACGACCAGTACCGTCCGGCACAGAAGTTCGAGGCTGTCTCGACACGTGATTTCAAGACTTTCACCCCTGTTCCCGAGCGCATAAAGGTGCCTGCCGAGCACAAGCACGGCACGATAGTAAAGGTGAGCCGCAGTATTCTCGATAACCTCCTGAAGTATGCTGCATCCCGCTAACATACTTCTCCTTGCCCTGTCGCTCATCCTTTTCCCTGCAAAGGGAAGACAGAAGAGCAGTGCCCCACAGCAGAAAAAGGCTGCGGGACAGAAGGCTACGGGGCACGGCAAGCAGCAGAAAGGCATGGCGACATTCTACTCCAAGCGCTCGACAGGTGCGAGGACGGCAAGCGGAGCGCGCCTGCATCACGACAGTCTGGTGTGCGCACACAGGACACATCCTTTCGGCACGCGCCTGAAAGTGACGAACCCGCGCAACGGGAAATCGGTGATAGTGAAGGTGATAGACCGCGGACCGTTCCGCCGCGGCGGCATCATAGACCTCTCGTGGCGTGCGGCGAAGGAGATAGACATGATAAACCAGGGCGTGGCGATGGTCATTGTCAATGTCGTGAAGGACGAGATACACTCGCCATACAAGCTGAGGGAGCAGAAAGACAGCATAGAGTTTGACATCGAGACAAACGATTTCTACGACAGCACAGTGCCGGTATGGCAGAACAGCAATATATCGAAGGCCATCTTCAAACGCGGACAGACACAACATAAACAATAAACCCAAATCGGTCATTAGACCGACATACAGTAATATTCTGTTATTGTTATATGGTCTTTTCGTTCGTTTCGCCTTTCTCTTCGCTGTCTTGCTTCCCGTTCCGTCTCGACATAGCCCGCTATGCCTTCGACGAAATGG
>JAFTQG010000005.1 GCA_017462915.1 Prevotella sp.
AAAACTATGAGTAGGGCCATTATGATAGCCTTTCTCTAATTTGAGGCGATCAACCTCTGATAATTCAAGTATTTTTATTGGTTTCATAATTCTATTTTTCTATAAAACGGAAAATGAACCATATTAGTACTGATATATATATAAATAATTTAGATCACTTACTTATTACAGTGTCTCGCCAACAAGATCCCAATCTTACAAAAAAAATGGAAGGGTATTTTCGAGAGAAATCCAAACTTAGTTCAATTGATTATTTAGTATATCTAATTATGGGAGACCAATTGGTGTTCCTACCAAATGAATATTTAGAGAAACAGCCAGAAACGGAATATTTCTATAAAAAGATGACCAAACAAGTAATAGCCGATATTAACGGAAATGTAAGACCCGCCAGCAAAGATTGGGACAAATTTATGATGTATCAACTATGTGTGAATAATGGTATTGAAGGGCTTATTTCAACAATAGTAGAAGCTCACAAACAAAAAAAGATTTCTTATGCAAAAACAAAACGCTTCTTGCTGGAGCAAACTGTTTTGGGTATAAGTTTGTATGCAAACCGTATTAATGGAAAAATTACATACACATGGTTTGAACAGATAGATTTTGCAATAAAAGACTTTTTTAAGCAACTTGGAAAGATACAACTTGGAAAAAAACCAGACTGGCGTTTAGTGATAGATGTTTTACCTTCAAAGTTTGAAGGTATATTGAGAGGCATGATAAATCTATCAGGAGGAGTAACCACAAAAAAGAAAGATGAGACAACGGAAGAAATAACATTAGAAGCACTGTTTGATACACCAACGTTCTTGGAGCTATTTGACATAGATGATAAGAACCTATTTGAATTTGTATTCACTAAAAAGGAACTTAATATAAGAAATTATGTCGCACATGGAATGTATATACCTCAAGACTATACTATGGTGAAGGCAGTATTGGTTTTTCTTTGTATTCTACGTTTGGCAAAAGCTAATTTAAAAATAGAAAAAAATAGCTGAGGTTCTACAATATAATACTTTATTCTCTGGATATATATAAATTATATGTAAGGAAAAATCTTATGTATGAACAATAATGTTGCATCAAAACGTTTAAAATAAAAGAGACGAACATGGGAAAAGCAAGTAACGAAATAACAACAAACAGCAGCATACTAAACGATATACGCACTATTATCGAACATGGCAGACAACAGGCATATGCTGCCGCAGGACAGGCGGCTATTGTAACATACTGGAATGTTGGCAGACGCATAGTAGAGGAAGAGCAACATGGAGAAATCCGTGCACAGTATGGCTCGCGCTTGATTAAAACATTGTCAGAACAATTGGTTCCTAAATACGGCAGTACATTCAGTAAACGCAATTTGGATTACTTCCGACAATTCTACTTGTGTTTTAATAAGTTGGAGATTGTGAACACGTGTGTTCACAATCTGACATGGTCGCACTTTCGTACGATTATGCAAGTTGCAGACCCTAAAGCCAGAGAGTGGTACGTGAAGGAGGCCTCAGAGCAAATGTGGAGTGTAAGAACTCTCAGGCGTAATATCGGCACACAATATTATGGCCGCAGGATGGCTTGCATAAGAGAAGGACTGACATTGCCAGCACCTGATATTGAAACAGATGATCCTTTGGAGTATATTAAGAGTCCTGTTGTTGCCGAGTTCTTAGGTTTTCGCAAGGACTACAAATATGACGAGAGTCAACTGGAACAAGCCCTAATAGATCATTTACAACAATTTATTATGGAACTTGGACGAGGTTTTGCTTTCGTAGACAGACAGAAACACATCTCAACAGACACTGGAGATTTTTATATTGACCTTGTGTTCTATAACATAAAACTCAAGCGATATGTGCTGTTTGAGTTAAAAACACATCCTTTGACACATGCGGACGTGGGACAATTGGATATGTATGTAAGGCTGTATGACGACCTTGTAAAAGATGACAGTGACAATCCTACAATAGGCATATTGCTTTGCACTGAAACAGATAAGGTGTTGGCAAAATACTCAGTCCTTAATGGTAGCGAACAACTCTTTGCCGCTAAATATATGGCATATATGCCTACAGAAGAGGAACTGCGTCGCGAGATAGAACAGCAAAAACGTTTCTTCTTGGAGCAACACGGGAATGAGGAAATGGGATAATGTGGTAAGAAAAGTTATCGGGATATGTGGAATGTTATCTTGATAACTTTCTTTTTCAGACAAATTACTTATGGTGTTTGTGTTAAGTAAGTCACTAAAATTAACCGATACTATCTATTATAAAGCAAATGCTTACATCTTGTATGTATAAACCTTGTTGTTTTTGGCTGTTTCCGCCTTGTCACTTAGTCACATAGCCCGCTATGCTCCTTCGTTCCAAAACGAAAACACCTCAAAAACAACTAAGTTTTATACTATACATCAATTTTGTAGACTTACTGAAAAAATGCGCATGAGTTTTCTAATGCGCTATTTATCATAATCTGAGGAAGGGAGGCGGATGGGACGGAAAGTGATGGTTTTCTGTTGCTGTCTTATGTGTTTTGGAGGTGGAAAGTGGCTTTTGATATGGTGAGAAATGGCTTTTGATGTTGTGAAAAGTGACCGATAAAACAGTGAAAGATGACAAAATACCGCACAGACGGTTACCTTTTGCGCGTGAAGGGTAACGGTCTGTGCGGTATTTTTGTGCTTTGGAGTGAAGCGTTAATGACTTTGGAATGTAATACTAATGGTAATGGGTTGATATACAGTGTGTTGACGGTTGAATGGGAATCCTGCGGAATTTCACGAATAGAGTTCCTCCGCTTGTCTTTTTGCAGTTTTTGAGCGCAAAAATGCGAGTGAGTTTTCTAATGAGAGGACATCATAAGTCTTGTTTTTTCTGTGTGGATTGATAGACTTGATGGTTCTCTAACGGGTTATGCGGTTGCTTTCGGTTATACGGTTGTGCGGTTTTACGGTTGCTTGCGGTTGCTTTCGGTTATACGGTTATGAGGTTGTGCGGTTATACGGTTGCTTTCGGTTATGCGGTTGCTTTCGGTTATACGGTTGTGCGGTTTTACGGTTGCTTTCGGTTATGCGGTTGCTTTCGGTTATACGGTTGTGCGGTTATATGGTTGCTTTCGGTTATACGGTTGCTTTCGGTTATACGGTTATACGGTTGTTTGCGGTTGTACGGTTGTTAAGTAAGTAAACAAAATTAAACGATACTATCCATAATAAAGTAATTACTTAAATCTTGTATGTATAAATCTTGTGCTTTTTGGCTGTTTCCGCCTTGTCACTCAGTCACATAGCCCGCTATGTTCCTTTGTTCCAAAACAACAACATCTCAAAAATAACTGCGCTTTATATCATACCTTAATTTTGTTCACTTACTTAAAGTAGAAGTAATTTCCGAAAAACCGCATAACCTCATTACCGTACAACCATATAGATGTGCCAATGGGCATCATACTGTTTTCAGCAGCGATGTCATGATTCTTGCGGCATTGTCAGGGGCGGAAGTCTCTCCGAGGAGAGCGTGCACGTCCTTGTATCCGTTGAGCATCTGCTGGCGTGCGTGGCCTCCCGGGAGGATGTCGGCGAGGCATTTGCTGATGTTCCCGACCGAGAACCTGTCTGCGAAAAGCTCTTGCACAATCTCCTTTCCAGCAATGAGATTGACCAAGGAGATGAATCTGCACTGTATGATGTGGTTGAAAGCCCATCGTGTGATTTTCGGCACAGGGGTCTTGTAGCATACCACCTGCGGCACATTGAACAGGGCTGTCTCCAGTGTTGCTGTGCCGCTTGTCACAAGAGCCGCGGTAGAGTGGGAGAGCAGCGCGTATGTCGCGCCCTCCACCATCGGCATACTGATGTCCCCGAGATCCACGGATGGTGCCTTGGCGATGACATACTGGTATTCAGGCCGTTCCTTGGCAACCTTCATCATTGTCTTGAGATTGTCCTTTATCTCCTGTCTTCTGCTGCCCGGGAGCAGGGCGATGATGGGCTTCTCGGGGTCAAGTCCGTGCGCTTTGCAGAAGTCATCCTTTGTCTCCCGGTATCCCTCCTTGAATTTCCTCACCTCGTCGGCAGTGGGATTCCCTACATAGTGTACAGGATAATGGTGCTTTCCCTCGAAGAAATCCACCTCAAACGGCAGGATGCAGAACATCTCGTCGACATCCCTCTTGAAATTCCTGATGCGGTATTCCTTCCACGCCCATATCTTCGGGGCGATATAGTAGAATACCTTCGGTCTCCTGTCCGCCTTCAGTCCCCTCAGCCATTTGCAGATATTGAGGTTGAATCCGGCATAGTCTACAGGGATGACGACATCCGGTTGCCATGCGAGTATGTCCCTTTTGCACTGCCCCATACTGCTGAAGATAGTGCGCAGATGCGTGAGTACAGGGATGAAGCCCATATATGCTATTTCCTTGTAATGGCGCAGCATGGAGCCTCCTGCGGCGAGCATGTTGTCGCCCCCTATGAAGCGGAACTCCGCCTCGGGGTCATGCTGTCTGAGGGCTGTCATGAGATGCGCCGCATGAAGGTCGCCAGAGGCCTCGCCGACGATAAGGTAGTATTTCATTTGTGCGGTTTTACGGTTGTACGGTTATGAGGTTGTACGGTTTTACAGCGTAAAGTCTTTCAGGAGACTATAGTCGGTAATGTCTATAGTACAAGGAGTTATGGCGGCGTATCCGTTGCGTATAGCCCATGCGTCCGTGTCCTCAGCCTCAGGCTCGTTGCTCTGGTAGTAGCCCTCAAGCATATATACCTTGTTGTCCTGCCTGTCGGTTCTGTCCTGAGGAGATACCTCCTTGCGCCAGTATCCGTCGGCCATGCGGCAGACGCGTATGCCTTTCAGTTCCTCGTATGCCTTGACTTTCGGGACATTGACGTTGAGGCAGGTGAAGTGGGGCAGGCTTTCGGCAAGCACTTTCCTGATGACCTTCTCTACAATCGGGCGCATAGGCGCGAAGTCGGCGTCAGGGTCAAAGTCGCACAGCGACAGGGCTATGGACGGTATCCCCTTCATGCACCCTTCAAACGCCACGCCTATCGTGCCGCTGTAGTGGGCGTTTGTCGAGGCGTTGTCGCCATGGTTTATGCCTCCGAGGACGAGTGACGGCTTGCGCTGGCATAAGACACCGTAAGCCATTTTCACACAGTCGACAGGAGTTCCCGAGCACGCCCATACGTCCACGCCCTCAGGGTAGCCCGACTCTACGCCATTGACTTTGTGGAGAGTGAGGTCGCCCATGGTGAACGCCCTTGACTTTCCTGACTGTGCGCCCTCGGGAGCGCATACTATGACATCGCCGAACTGCATTGCCATCTCCGCGAGCTGGCGTATGCCCTTGGCACGGTATCCGTCGTCGTTTGATATTAAAATGAGTGGTCTTTCCATAATTGTCGGATTTTATCGCCCAGTATTTCCGCACAATCCCGTCAGGGGATGAGATGTAGAGATGTATGCGTGCCTGTGCGTCTATAACTATCAATGTAACTTAAATTACTGTGCAAAATTACTAATTTTTGACCGAATATGCTAATTTCTCAAATAAAATCATTAACTTTGTACCCAAATATCTGGTGTCTTGCGCCAGAAACAAGGAAAAAAGATAATATTTCATATTATGGCAAAGATAATAGCTGTCGCGAATCAGAAAGGTGGCGTGGGCAAGACCACTACAACAATCAATCTTGCCGCCTCATTGGCGACATTGGAGAAATCTGTGCTTGTAATAGATGCTGACCCTCAGGCAAATGCCTCCAGCGGTCTCGGTGTCGACATACAGGATGTGGAGTGCTCCATATACGAGTGTATCATCAACCATGCGGATATCCGCGAGGCAATATACACGACAGACATCGAGGGCCTGGACATCGTGCCGAGCCATATCAATCTTGTCGGTGCTGAGGTGGAGATGCTCAATGTGGACAAGCGTGAGAACATCATCAAGAACATGCTTGCACCTGTTGTAGGAGAGTATGACTATATACTGATAGACTGCTCGCCGTCGCTCGGTCTCATCACTGTTAACTGCCTTACGGCGGCCAATTCGGTGATTATCCCTGTGCAGTGTGAATACTTCGCGCTGGAGGGAATCACTAAACTGCTGAACACGATAAAGATAATAAAGACACGTCTGAACCCGACACTGGAGATAGAGGGCTTCCTGCTGACGATGTATGACAGCCGCCTCAGACTGGCAAACCAGATCTACGACGAGGTGAAGCGCCATTTCCAGGAACTGGTCTTCAAGACCGTCATACAGCGAAATGTCAAGCTCTCGGAAGCTCCGAGCCACGGCATCCCTGTCATACTCTACGATGCGGACTCCAACGGCGCGAAGAATCATATCGCTCTTGCCAAGGAGATTATCAACAAGAAATAAGCAATGGCTGTAAGAAAGAAATTCACCACGCTGGGACGTGGACTTGACGACATATCCGTTCCGGGAAAAGGTCTCGGGGCGTTGATTTCCACAGATGATGTGCAGACGGGTGGCTCGTCCATGATAAACGAGATTCCTATCGCGCAGATAGAGCGTAATCCTGACCAGCCGCGTCGCGACTTCGACGAGGAGGCGTTGCTGGAGCTTGCCAACAGCATCCGCGAGATAGGTATCGTGCAGCCTATCACGCTCCGTCAGATAGCGGAGAACCGTTACCAGATTGTCGCCGGCGAGCGTCGCTGGCGCGCCTCGCAGTTGGCTGGGCTGGTATCCTTGCCGGCATACATCCGCACCATCAACGACGAGAATGTCATGGAGATGGCCCTCGTGGAGAATATCCAGCGCGAGGATCTCAATGCCATAGAGATAGCCTTGGGCTACCAGCATCTCATAGACAATACCGGCATGACGCAGGAGAAGCTCGCCGAGCGTGTCGGAAAGAAGCGCGCAACGGTTGCCAATTTCCTCCGCCTGCTGAAGCTCCCTGCACAGGTGCAGATGGCGTTGCAGAAGAAAGACATTGATATGGGACACGCACGCGCTTTGCTTTCACTCGATGACCCGAAGATGCAGATAAAGGTATTCAAGGATATTATAAAGAACGGATACTCTGTGCGTAAGGTAGAGGAACTCATCCAGCAGCTGAAAAGCGGTGAGACCGTGGAGCTCGGCAAGAAGAAGGTCAAGGGCTCTTCCGCACTGCCGGCACCTCTCGAGTCTGTACGCAAGCATCTTGCGGAGATGACAGGTCAGAAGGTGCAGCTCACTTGCGGAAACAACGGCAAGGGAAAGATAACGATACCTTTTGCCAGCGAGGAGGAACTGATGAAGATTCTCGAAACGTTCAATTAAAAGCGGTGTATGGATACCATGGGCACGGACGTTGATGTCATGCCGGGAATGGCATGGCCATTATGCCTTGGTGTCCTGTTTCTACGGATAAACCCTTGAAAAGTATCAAACGCATAGTTTACATATTGATATTCTTGCTTGCTGTCACGGCAGACGTGGCGGCGCAGGAGTCCGTTGACACTGTATTCAAGAATGTGGAGATCGTGGAAGACTCGGTCTTGCAAAAGGATACGGAAAAGATGCTCTCTGTCTTGCCTGAGCAGGAAAGCAAGGAGAATGCCAAGGCACGAAAGCAGGCGAAGGACTGGAACAGCTGGCGTCCTGATGTGAAGAAAGCCATGTGGATGGCTATCGTCATCCCTGGAGGGGGACAGATATATAACCGCAAATACTGGAAGCTGCCGATCATCTACGGCGGGTTTGTCGGCTGTGCCTACGCCTTGCGATGGAACGGGCAGATGTATTCCGACTATGACAGGGCATACCGTGATATGATAGACGGTGACAAGTCTACGGACAGCTACATGAAATTCATACATCTCGGCAATACGACGATGACCCAGGAAGAGATAGTGGAGCGGTACAAGCCTATCTTCAAGTCGCGCAGGGACAAGTTCCGCAGATGGCGCGACTTAAGCATCTTCTGCATGATAGGCGTTTATGCCCTCTCCATTGTCGATGCGTATGTTGACGCGTCTCTTTCGGAATTTGATATAAGCGACGACCTTTCGATGAAGGTCTCTCCTGCATTCATTGACGGCAGGGGACAGAAAATGATGGCTTCGCGCAACAGCCTGCAGAACAATGGCGTCGGTGTGCGTTGCAAGTTGAACTTCTAAAAATGATTATGGATATAAGGAAATACATTACAGTAGCAGCATTTCTTGCCGGTGGTGTCTGGGGGACAGCCACGGCACAGGTTGTCTATGTAGAGGATGAAGACAAGGATGTTGTAGTAACGGATGATAACGGCAATGAGGAGACAATAGAGATTCCTGAGGCAATGATGCAGGATCTCGACTCGCTTCTTAATGCCTATCATGCTCAGACATATCTGAAATTGGATGAGGATTGCAACATGCGCGATGTCAATCCGTATTTTGAGGCAGATGTCTATCGTGAGCGTCTGAAGAGACTGCCGACGATTATCGAGATGCCTTACAACGAGGTGGTGCAGAAATTCATCGAGCGCTATGCCACGAAGCTGCGTCGTTCGGTAAGTATGATGCTCGGTGCGAGCAATTTCTATATGCCTATATTCGAGCAGGCGCTGGAGACATACGGCATGCCGTTGGAACTGAAATATCTCCCTGTGATAGAGTCGGCACTCAATCCGAAGGCTGTATCACGTGTCGGTGCCACAGGTCTCTGGCAGTTCATGCTTGCTACAGGAAAGCAGTACGGGCTGAAAGTCAATACCTTGGTAGACGAACGCCGTGACCCGGAGAAGGCTTCTTTTGCCGCCGCACATTATCTTCGCGACCTTTACCGCATCTTCGGCGACTGGAATCTTGTCATTGCAGCATACAATGCAGGACCGGAATCCATAAACAGGGCCATCCACCGTGCAGGAGGTGTCAAGGACTACTGGAAGATATACCCTTACTTGCCTGCCGAGACGAGAGGATATGTCCCGGCGTTCATTGCGGCAAACTATATCATGAACTATTATTGTGAGCACAATATCTGTCCTATGGTGACGACATTGCCTGTGAAGACAGACACCGTCATGGTCACACGTGATGTGCATCTGGAACAGGTGGCAAAGGTCCTGGATTTGGATCTTGACGGTCTTTGCGCCGTGAATCCTCAGTACAGGCACAATATCGTGCCAGGCTCGGCAGAGCCTTCTCCTATCCGTCTGCCCCTTACTCATGTCAATATGTTCATAGACAGGGAGGACTCCATATATGCTTACCGTGCTGACGAGCTGCTGCAGAAGCGTACGGAGGTGGATGTCGACGATGTCGTCATGTCTACACGTCGCGAGTCTATCTCGTATAAGCGTTCAAAAGGAAGGAGCAGCAAGAGGAGCAGACGCAGCCGCGGCTCAAAGAGCGTTACCATAAAGAGCGGACAGACTCTCTCGGAGATAGCACGCCGGAACAACACTACTGTGGCTAAACTGAAGAAGCTGAACCGAATCTCCGGCAGCAAGATCCGTGCAGGAAAGAAGCTCAGGGTAAGGTGATTCCTCATCAGTGGCAGTGTCTTTCATGAATCAGTATTATATATAGAATAATAAGGTCTATGGCAGAAGGTATTCTCAAGGCAATGGATGACGACGTTATGGTTGACAATGCATTTCATGAATTGCTGGATTGCTATATACATTCGTCTCATCGCCAGAAAACAGATATCATAACCAAGGCGTTCAATTTTGCACGCCAGGCACATCGTGGTGTGCGGCGCCTGTCAGGCGAGCCGTACATCATGCATCCGCTTGCCGTGGCTTATATTGCCTGTAAGGAAATGGGACTTGGCTCTACAAGCATCTGTGCGGCATTGCTGCACGATGTCGTGGAGGACACGGACTACACCATTGATGATATAGAAAGCATCTTCGGACAGAAGATTGCCACAATCGTTGACGGACTGACAAAAATCTCCGGCGGAATATTCGGCGACAAGGCATCGGCACAGGCGGAGAATTTCAAGAAACTGCTGCTTACCATGAGTGATGACATCCGTGTCATACTTATAAAGATATGTGACCGTCTGCACAATATGCGCACACTGGCATCGCAACCGGCAAACAAGCAGTACAAGATAGCCGGTGAGACGCTGTATATCTATGCTCCTCTTGCCAACCGCTTGGGACTTAACAAGATAAAGACCGAACTTGAAGACCTCAGCTTCCGTTATGAGCATCCGGAGGAGTATGAAAATATATGCCGTAAGCTCAAGTCTACACAAGAACAGCGTGACATGCTCTTCGACGAGTTTACCTCGCCTATACGTACAGCCCTCGACAAGATGGGTATACAGTATGAGATAAAGGCAAGGGTGAAGAGTCCGTATTCTATATGGAACAAGATGCGCAACAAGCATGTCACCTTTGACGAGATATATGATATACTTGCTGTACGTATAATATGTACTCCGCGTGAGGGCGAGGATGAGATAAACGAGTGCTTCCAGATATATGTTGCCGTCAGCAAACTGTATAAGGCGCATCCTGACAGGCTCAGGGACTGGCTTAACCATCCTAAGGCAAACGGCTATCAGGCTCTTCATGTCACACTCATGTCCTTGCTGGGCAGATGGATAGAGGTGCAGATACGCTCGAAGCACATGGACGAGATTGCCGAGCAGGGATTTGCTGCACACTGGAAATACAAGGCAGGGGCGAACACTCCTGATGACGAGCGTGACAAGGAACTGAATGACTGGCTGCGTACCATCAAGGAGATACTTGATGACCCGCAGCCGGACGCAATGGATTTCCTTGACACGATAAAGCTGAATCTCTTCGCCAGCGAGATATTTGTCTTTACCCCGAAAGGGGAGATAGTCACTATGCCGGCAGACTGTACGGCTCTGGACTTTGCTTATAATATACACACATTCGTCGGAAGTCATTGCATAGGTGCGAAAGTGAACCATAAGCTTGTGCCGTTGAGCCATAAGCTGCAGTCCGGCGATCAGGTGGAGATATTGACATCTAAGGCCCAGCATGTACAGCCGGAATGGATAAACTTTGTATTTACCGCCAAGGCAAAAGGCAAGATACAGGCACAGTTGCGCCGCGACGAGAAGGTTGTACGTAGTGCCGGTGAAGAGATGCTCCGCCAGTGGTTCCTGGAGCATGATACTGAGATGACTACATCTCTTGTGGACAAGCTATGCGACCTTCTTGAGGTGCACAAGCACGAGCAGTTGTATCTTGGTATAGGCAGGAAATCGTTTACACTTGATGACGAATTGTACAAGAAGCTCACCAGCAGGAAAAAGAAGGCTGTTGATATCGCAGGCTGGCGCAAGTTTGTACCGTTCATAAAGACTGACAAGAAGAAAACTGTCAAGCAGGAAGAGAAATTCATCGTCACAGATAAGTTTGACAAGAAGAAGCCGATATACCTTACAGAGGGAACCATCGGCAAATATATATTCCCTGACTGTTGTCATGCTATCCCGGGTGACGATATTCTTGGATATATTGACGACAAGAACAGGATAAAGATTCACCGTCGTGACTGCCCTGTAGCAGTCCGTCTGAAGTCAAGCTACGGCAACCGTATTGTCGATGCAAAGTGGAAGATGCACAATCTTATGTTCTTCGATGCAGGAATATCTGCAAAGGGAATAGACAGGGTAGGCTTGCTGAAGGACGTCACGCAGATTCTTTCTGACGAATTGAAGTTGAATATCAAGAATGTGAATATCCATTGTGAGAACGAACTCTTTGAGGCGCATTTTGACATACGCGTACATAACCGTGACGAGGTGCAGGACATAATCAAGAAACTGCGTGCTGTTCAGGGAATAGAGGAAATATCCATGGATTGACATTATGGACAGAAACATAAGAAATCATAATACCTAAACCTATAGAATCATGAATTACTGGAAGAAGGGAATAGCGGCATTGGTCGCTCTGATGAGTGTCTGCACGCTTCAGGCGGCTAACAAGTATGATAATCCGGACACATTGTTCGTTGCCCGTGACGGTACGGCAGAGTTCCGTAACATAGCCGAGGCAATAGAAGTTTGCCGTGCCTTTATGGATTACCATAAGGTGATTTTTGTAAAGAAAGGCATTTACAAGGAGAAGATTGAGGTGCCGACATGGCTTACAAATATAGAAATATGTGGTGAAGACCGTGACAATACTATCATAACATGGGATGACCATGCCAATGTCAAGTTGCCGGAGACAGGTAAGAGCATGGGCACTTTCCGTACATTTACTGTAAAGGTGACTGGCTCCAATATAACATTCAAGGACATCACTATAGAGAATAATTCTGCCCGCCTTGGTCAGGCTGTGGCTCTCCATGTGGAAGGAGACAAGTGTGTCTTCATCAACTGCCGCTTCCTCGGACATCAGGACACGATATATACTGGACGCGGAGGAGCACGCCAGTATTTCAGGGATTGCTATATAGAGGGAACGACAGACTTTATCTTCGGCCCTTCTACAGCATGGTTTGAGAATTGTGAGATAGTGAACAAGTCTGATTCTTATGTCACGGCGGCATCTACACCGAAAGACCAGAAATATGGATATGTCTTCAACAACTGCAAGATAGGCCGTCTGACAGGTGAAGAGGCAAAGAAAAGCAACCGTGGAGGACATGAAATCACTAAATGCTATCTCGGCCGTCCGTGGAGACCGTATGCATATACTCTGTTCATGAACTGCGAGCTTGGTTCGCATATCCTTCCTGCAGGATGGAATAACTGGGGCAACAAGGCAAACGAAAAGACAGCGCGCTACTTGGAGTACAACAATCGAGGAGACGGCGCAAAGACAGACGGGCGTGCTGCATGGACAAGACAACTGACAAAGAAAGAGGCTGCAAAGATAACTCCGTCAGAGGTCTTTGGTGGTGATACTGAATGGCTTAGATAAGCATTGCTTGTGTATGACAAGTTGAGGATATAGTTGCTTGACTTGAATCTTGACAGTTATGGATAAACTATGGAACGGTAATTATGTGAAGGCATTGACGGCAAATTTCATGCTGTACTTCTCCTTCATGCTGATAGTGCCTATCCTGCCTCTGTATCTTGCCGATACTTATGGAGCAGGGAAGCACACTATCGGTCTTGTGCTGTCGGGATACACCGTGACTGTCATGCTGATACGCCCTTTCAGTGGATATATTGTTGACAGTTTTGACAGGAAAAAAGTCCTTCTGGTCTTCTATAGCCTGATGTTTATCCTGTTTGGCGGATATCTTATAGGAGGCTCACTGATATTGTTCACATTCGTGAGAACGCTCCATGGTGCTCCATACGGTGCTACTACGATAGCAAACAGTACAGTCGCGATAGACGTACTGCCTTCATCCAGACGTGCCGAGGGCATCGGATACTATGGGTTGTCCAACAATCTCGCAACGGCGCTGAGCCCTTCTGTAGGCATACTTATATATGATGTCACTCATGATTTCCGTATATTGTTTGCCATATCGATGCTTGTCTGCGGCATAGGACTGTTCACCGCTTCAACGATACAGGTGAAGTCAAGGCCGTGCAAGCAGAAAGTGGAGCGTCCGCAAATGACGCTTGACAGGTTCTTCCTTACAAAAGGATGGAGTCAGGCCTTGATAACATGTTGCTTCGGACTCAGTTATGGAGTCCTCTCCACTTACCTTGCCATCTACGGACGTGAACGGCTCGGTATAACAAGCGGCACGGGAATATATTTCCTGATACTGAGCGTGGGACTGATGATGTCACGTCTGCAAGGTGCAAAAGCCTTGCGTGACGGTAACATAACGCATAATGCCGCTGTTGGCGTAAGCATCTCCGTTTTCGGATACATGCTGTTTGCGGCAGTGCCGAATCTGTGGACATACTATGCCTCGGCTTTAATCATAGGCCTTGGCAACGGACACATGTTCCCTGCCGTTCAGACAATGTTTGTGAACCTTGCTCCGAATAGTCAGAGAGGCACGGCAAACTCCACATTATACACGTCATGGGATGCAGGCGTAGGACTTGGAGTCGTGTTCGGAGGAATATTGGCAGAACTGACGGGCTATGCCTCAGCATTCTGGCTGGGAGCGATAGTGAACCTTTTCGGCGTGATATTCTTCTTCACTTACGTCCGCAATAGTTTTGAACGAAATAGATTACGATAATCTCCTTTTTAAGATATGGCATTAAATACGAACAAAAACCTGAAACTTTACTACTCCATAAAGGAAGTGGCAAAGATGTTTGATGTGTCTGAAAGTCTTCTCCGCTATTGGGAGACGGAGTTCCCGACACTTCATCCTAAGACGACATCCAATAATGTGCGTCAGTATACGGAGGCAGACATCAAGCAGGTACGCAATATACATAACCTTGTCAAGGTGCGTGGATTCAAGATTGCGGCAGCCCGCAAGATGATTCTCAAGAATCCTACTGTCGTGGACAAGAGCACGGAGATTCTCCAGACACTTGTCTCTGTTCGTGAAGAGCTTAAAGGTATCCGCAAACAGCTTGATGCCTTGCAGTGAGGCAAGATGACGTTTATGATTGAATATTAAAAACCGACAATAAAAAGTATACAAAAGAATAGATATATGATGACAGCAAACGAAATCCGTGACTCATATAAGAAGTATTTTGAGTCAAAGGGACATGCCATAGTGCCGAGTGCACCTATGGTAGTGAAAGACGACCCCACATTGATGTTCACAAATGCCGGCATGAACCAGTGGAAGGACATCATCCTCGGCACATGTGACCCAGAGCCACGCCGCCGTGCCGACTCACAGAAGTGTCTGCGAGTGTCAGGCAAGCACAATGACCTTGAGGAGGTTGGCCATGATACATATCACCATACAATGTTCGAGATGCTCGGCAACTGGTCTTTCGGTGACTATTTCAAGGAAGGTGCCATAGACATGGCTTGGGAGTATCTT
The DNA here is from genome assembly GCA_017462915.1 of Prevotella sp. Taxonomy (GTDB): domain Bacteria; phylum Bacteroidota; class Bacteroidia; order Bacteroidales; family Bacteroidaceae; genus Prevotella. The sequence continues at coordinate 14,898 of JAFTQG010000005.1, forward strand.
GTAGATGTGTTGAAGCTCAATCCGGCTGACCTGTATGTCACTGTCTTTGAGGGTGACGAGAAAGAAGGTCTGGCACGTGATGATGAGGCGGCAGGCTACTGGTTGAAGCATGTTCCGGCCGACCATATCATCAACGGCAACAAGCACGATAACTTCTGGGAGATGGGCGACACAGGTCCTTGCGGTCCTTGCTCGGAGATTCACCTTGACTCCCGCACTCCTGAGGAGAAGGCCAAGACCCCTGGACGTGAACTTGTGAACAAGGATGACCCGCAGGTCATAGAGATATGGAATATCGTCTTCATGCAGTATGAGCGTAAGGCAGACGGACATCTCGAGCCATTGTCTATGAATGTCATAGATACCGGTATGGGCTTCGAGCGTCTTGTCCGTGCAATACAGGGCAAGCACTCCAATTACGATACAGACATATTCCAGCCTATTATCAAGGAAATATGCCGTCTGTCAGGAAAGGAATACGGAAAGGCAGAGGAGATAGATGTCGCCATGCGTGTCATCGCCGACCACCTGCGTGCCGTTGCCTTCTCGATAGCCGACGGACAGTTGCCGTCCAATGCCAAGGCGGGTTACGTTATCCGTCGTATCCTTCGTCGTGCCGTACGTTATGCATATACATTCCTTGACCAGAAAGAGGCATTCATGTTCAAGCTCCTTCCTGTGCTCATTCAGGAAATGGGTGCTTCATATCCAGAACTCCCGGGACAGCGCGAACTTATAGGCCGTGTGATAAAGGAAGAGGAAGACTCCTTCCTCCGCACTCTTGACAAGGGCATTTCCATGCTCTCCGAGGCAATAGAGGCTTTGAAGGCAGAGGGCAAGAACACTCTTGACGGCTCAAAGGCCTTCCGTCTGTTCGATACATACGGATTCCCTCTTGACCTTACAGAACTCATCTGCCGTGAGGCAGGTATCGATGTTGACGAGAAACAGTTCGACGTAGAGATGGAAGCCCAGAAGGCTCGTGCCCGCAATGCTGCACAGGTAGAAAACGGAGACTGGAATACCGTAGGCGACTTCGATATCAATGAGGAGCAGAAGTTCGTGGGATATGATTTCTCTGAATACAACTGCCATATCACACGTTACCGCATGGTAAAGCAGAAAAAGAATGTCTTCTATGAACTTGTCCTTGACAAGACTCCTTTCTATGGAGAGATGGGCTGACAGGTCGGCGAGCAAGGCGTTCTTGTCAGCGAAGAAGAGACCGTGACAATCGTTGACTCTAAGCGTGAAAACGGCCAGACCGTACATATCGTGAAAGAGCTTCCGAATAATATGGAAGCAGAGTTCATGGCTTGTGTTGATACGGAGAAGCGTGACGCATCTGCTGCCAATCACACAGCAACACACCTTCTTGACTATGCCCTGAAGCAGGTTCTCGGTGACCATGTTGAGCAGAAGGGCTCTTATGTGTCTCCGGATACTCTGCGTTTCGACTTTGCACATTTCGAGAAAGTCAGCGATGAACAGCTGCGTGAGGTAGAGCGCATCGTCAATTCCATGATACGTGAAGACATCCATCAGCAGGAATACCGTGATACTCCTATCGAGGAAGCCAAGCAGCTTGGTGCTATCGCACTCTTCGGCGAGAAGTATGGCGACAAGGTACGTGTCATACAGTTCGGCCCTTCCGTAGAGTTCTGTGGTGGTATGCATACTACTTCAACAGGACGTATCGGCATGTTCAAGATACTCTCTGAGGCATCTGTCGCAGCAGGCATCCGCCGTATCGAGGCTTCTACAGGCAAGAACTGGGAGGAGCGTTGCTATGTGATGGAAGATAGCCTCAAAGACATCAAGGCACTCTTCAACAATGCGAAAGACCTCCATGCTGTAATCGAGAAGTTCCTCTCCGAGAATGCCGAACTCAAGAAGCAGGTTGAGGCTTTCAAGGCCCAGCAGGTAGAGCGTATGAAGACTGCGCTTATAGCAAAGGCACAGCATGAAAGTGACGGTACAACGATAATCAATACCGTCCTGAGCATTGACGCTGCAGCGGCAAAAGACCTTGTATTCAAGATTCGCGAGGCAGTGCCGGAGAAACTTATCTGTGTCATCGGGGCAGAGGCACAAGGCAAGCCGTCATTGAATATCATGCTCTCTGATGATATGGTTGCTGCCGGACTGAATGCCGGAAAACTTGTCCGCGAGGCGGCAAAGCTCATCAAGGGTGGCGGTGGCGGTCAGCCACATTTCGCCCAGGCTGGCGGAAAGGATGCCGAAGGACTCCATGAGGCTTGCGAGAAAGTCTTGGAACTTGTTCGTCAGGCAATGTAAGAAAAAGGGGAATCTCGTTATGAGATTCCCCTTTTTTCGGTTATACGGTTGTACGGTTTTTCGGTTATACGGTTTTTGTTTTTGTACCATTAAGGTTATGGTAATCTCTCCGTAAACCTGTAAAACCGCACCTCTTATATCAGTTGTTTCCATTTCAGAGCTGCCCAGCTGACGATGCTGACGAAGATGGATATGAACAATGCTATGCCGAAGCCTATCGGACTGTTCTCCATGCCATTGACAAGGTTCATGCCGAAGAGCGACGCTATGAGGGTAGGGAACATCATGATGATTGTAACGGAAGTAAGCGTACGCATGGTGGTATTCATGTTGTTGTTGATGATACCACGGTAAGTCTCCATTGTCGACTCAAGAATGTTCGAGTAGATGTTGGTCGTCTCGCGTGCCTGCGACATCTCGATGTTTACGTCCTCGATAAGGTCCGCATCAAGTTCGTCCACCTGCAGCTTGAACTTCAGTTTTGCCATAAGATTCTCGTTGCCGCGGATAGATGTCTGGAAATACGTCAGGGAGTCTTGCAGACGCGAGAGACCGATGAGAGCCTCGTTGTCCACCTTCGACATATCCTTCTTTGCCTGGTCTATGCGCTGCGAAATCTGCTTCAGACGTTTCAGATACCACACGGCACTGCTGAGGAAGAGCCTGAAAATCATATCCACATAATCCGTGAAGCCCTCACCTCTGCGCTTATGGAAGCTGATGAAATCCACCATCATGTTTGTCTCGAAATTACATACTGTGATAGTGACGTCACGCTTATGTATGATACCGAGCGGTACAGTGGTATACGGTGTCCGCGACCTTATCTCCTTGACATAAGGTATACGCAGGATGATAAGCATCCAGCCGTCATCATATTCATAACGCGCCCTCTCGTCGTTATCGGAGATGTCGGAAAGGAAATAATCAGGAATATTATATGTCTCTTCCAGTTGGCGACGGTCCTCTTCTGTCGGACAAGTCACCTGTATCCAGCAGTTTGGCTGCCACTCATCAATCTGTTTCAGTTGATGCTCTGTGTTCCAATAATTCTTCATAACTTGTAAGCCTTTTTACACGAAAACAAACTCTGAGGCCTACAATCCAAAAGGTCGTATCCCCAGAACTACATAGTAAGGTTTTCCGGATGATAGTCGTCCATTTCTTATTCTTATTGGTTATACATTGGCATAAAGAAAAACTACCTTTACACCCTAATCAAGTGCAAAGGTAGTAAATATATTCCTAAACCCAATGGCCCGAGCTGTCGTTTTATACTTTTTTTAACAAGTTGCCGGTCGTTTCATTGTCTGTGAAATGCAGACAGGCAGGTATCATGTATGGATTATTGCTTGCCGGAAAAGACATTGATTAAGGGCATCATTTCAGAGTACCAGCAATCATTGAACACATCATAATATTTATCCAGGCTGTTTACCGCCCAAGGTATTCCTGCGCTTTCAAGTGAAGAAATCATGAATCCGGCAAATGCACATTGCTCCTCAACAGAAAAATCGTTGCCTTTATTATAGTTTCCGGGCATCCAAGCTCCTACCCATGTCGGTATATTGTGCTCTTTTTGCCATTCAACCCCTTTGCGTATCTTGTCTGTAATTGCTTTCTTTTCCTCTTCTGTTCCTGTCGACCAGTATTTCTTGCTATTAGGATTCTTGCTTGGCCCTGCTGCATATAAATGCCATTCTGCCATCGCGTAGTCTCCTGCTTCTTCAGGAATAGTCATTTTCTCGAGATAATTCGGATCGGACAATTTTGCTGGAGAATAGACGATGATTCGTGTCGGATTGGTCTTTCTGATGGCAGAAGTGACTTTTTCATTGAACAGGTCAATGGCATGTTGGTTCTTTCCAGCCGCATCACTCCATTCGATATTGAGGTTGAAAATCAGCCTGTGACTGACATCCTTAAAGTGTTCGGCAACAGTCTTCCACCATTCTACACTTTGCTCCAGTGTCTCCTCATTCGGATTTCTCTCATAGTTCAAGGCATTGTATGCCAATACCGGGGTTATACCATTGTCAAGACAGTCGGAGATACGTGAGTCCAGCACTCCCAGCAGGTAATCATCCGCGGGGAGGGCAGTCCTTATCCTGACACTCTGGAATCCTAATGATTTGACAGCAATAACCTCGTCAATCCCATAGGCATCTATTTTCTTGGTGAATTCCGCCCATTGGACATCGAAGCCGCGTCCTAACATCTTTTGCATTTCCTTTGGTGAAACAGGCCTGTCTATTGATGTCTTTCCCTGAATCTCAGTCTCTGCGACAGCATCAGAGCAGGCACAGAATATGGCAATGGCGGCCACAATGGAAATCAGCTTGCATTTTTGTATTATATATTCGTTTTATGTTGTTTGCTTATTTGCCAGCTTTGTTTATATATACCTCCATGGTGGTACAAAGTAAAACTGAATTACGGTTCTTTAACATCCATAAAAGCGATGAGCAAACAGTTCCTGTTTCTGATAATCAGATGCATCTTTGACGATGTCTCAGACAAGAAGGCGAACGCTTTCTGTGTAGAGAAGAAAGCGTTCGCCTTTTATGATGACAGATTATGAGTGAAATCTGTGACATCCGGTTTTACTAATGGCCGTTAACAGTCTCAATGACTTGAGGCCGTGGATATCTTATTTCTCCGGAACTTCCTCAAGAGTACACTTGATGAGCTGCCAGAATTTCCACATCGTAGATATCTGGCAACGCTCCTGCGGAGTATGAGGATGCTCGAGTGTCGGTCCTGTGCTGACGATGTCAAGACCAGGATATTTGCTGAGTATCACGGAGCACTCCAGACCAGCATGTACCACATTGACTACAGGCTTGTTGCCGAATTCACGCTCATAGATGGCAGACATCACCTTTATCATCTCTGAATCAGGATTCGGATCCCATCCGCCGTAGCTTCCGGAGAGCGTGACCTTCATTCCCGCCATGCAGAATGCGCTTTCAAGCACAGACGCGATATAATCCTTCTGCGACTCGGAAGCTGAGCGTGCGAGAATCTTCACTGAAGCCTTGCCGTCGCCGATGTTCACGATGGCGAGGTTGCTTGATGTCTCCACAATCTCCGGTATGGACGGTATATAGCGCAATACGCCGTTGTGGCAGGCGTTGATGGCGTTTATCACATTGTCTGCTATCTCCTCAGGAATCTGAGTCTCAGGTGTCTCTGTGCTCTCGACCGTCACCGTTATGCCTTTCTCTATGCCCTTGTATTCGTTGCGGAATGTGTCTTGGTATTCTGCCACGATAGCCTTCACCTCTTCTACATTCTCGGCAGGAACGGTAAAGACAGCCTCGCAGGTTCGTGGGATGGCGTTGCGCATATTGCCGCCGTTCCATGTGGCAAGCCTTGCCTCAAGATTAGCTATGATGTCTACAGCTATGCGCGCCATGAGTTTGTTGGCGTTGGCAAGTCCAAGACCGATCTCCAGTCCCGAGTGTCCTCCATGCAGTCCGTCTATGACAATCTTCACGGCTTTGTCCTCAGTGTCGGTCGCAACCTCCTTGTACTCAATCTCGGCAGTGACATCCACGCCACCAGCAGAACCGATAATCATCTCGCCCTCAGTCTCGGTGTCGAGGTTGAGGAGTATCTCCCCTTCGAGTTCTCCTTCAGGGAGAGCGTTAGCACCGACCATGGATGTCTCCTCGTCGGCTGTTATGAGAGCGTTCAGCGGACCGTGTTTCAGTGTCTTGTCCTCCATGATAGCCATGATGGCAGCCACGCCCATGCCGTCGTCAGAACCGAGGGTAGTGTTGTTGGCATACACCCAGTCGCCTTCTATGCGTGTCTCTATAGGGTCTGTCTCGAAGTTGTGTGTTGACGTCGGAGCCTTCTGCGGCACCATGTCCATATGTGCCTGAAGGATGATGCCCTTACGGTTTTCCATGCCAGGCGATGCAGGTTTCTTCATCACGATGTTTCCGGCAGGGTCTTTGAAAGCCTCCACTCCGGCCTTCTCGGCAAAGTCGAGAAGGAACTGCTGTATTTTCTCAAGATGTCCTGAAGGACGCGGCACCTGTGTCAGCAGGTGGAAATTGCGCCAGATGCACTCTGGCTTGAGGTTTTTGATTTCGTTCATGGTATCTGTTTTTTAGGATTTGTCATAGAGAGAGCTACCCAGCTGTATACTCCGAGAGCCACGACGAGTAGTGTCTGCACAGTATGTACGATGAGTACGAAGTAAAGGGCGTTGATGTCCGCAACGCCGTAAAGTATCAGCATGGTCTTCACGGCGAAATGCCAGGGGCCGGCGCCGTTCGGGGTAGGGACGATGACTGCTATCGAACCGACTATGAAAGTGACGAGGGCGCACATTACACCGAGGTCTTTTGTGAAGTCGAAGCAGAAGAATGTCAGATAGTAATGCAGGAAATAACATGCCCAGATGGCTATGCTGTAAAGCAGGAACAGCGGTATGCTCTTCACCTGTCTCAATGACATCAGCCCCTCCATGACACCTTGTGTCGTGGCCTTCACCTTGTCGTAGAAAGACAGTTTCTTCCTTACGAAATAAAGTGAGGTGAGCGCGGCGATACCGCAGACGGCCGTGACTATATATCCTGTCGCCGTGAATCTGCTGAGGAAATCGCAGAGATTCACGCCTGTCTTCTCGAAGAAGATGCCGAACAGCCGCATCTCAAGCAGGAGTGTGACGGCGGTAATCATGAGTATCAGCACCGAGTCGACCATTCTTTCCACCACGACGGTGCCGAGGGCTTTCGGGAATGACACCCCGTCTTTCTGGTTGAGCACTCCGCAACGCATGAATTCGCCTATGCGAGGCACCAGAAGGCTTACGGCATAGGAGAGGAATATTGAGTTTACGCTTGTCGAGGTGCGCGGTTTCTCGCCGATAGGCTCGAGGGTGAGCTGCCATCGCCATCCGCGGAAAGCCTGTGCCAGTATGCCGAAAGGGAAGGACAGCCACATCCACGTCCAGACCATCTCCTTCTCCATAAACCTCCACATGCCGCGGAAGTCGAAGTCACGGTACATCCAATAGAGTATCGCGCTGCCAAGGATAAACGGCAACAGTATTTTGACGGTCTTTCGGATGATTCTTTTCATAATACCTGCAAAATTATAAAATAAATTTGTAACTTTGCATTTGAAATAGCAAAAATAACTTTTATTATGATGAAACATACAGGATCATGTCCTGCCTTTTCCCTGCAAGCTCTATGGAAGACAGCCGCAAGCCTGCCGTCCCTGCTTGCTGTGTGGAGCGTGGCGCTCGCAGTGCTGCTGCCTCTGTCGGCATTTGCAGATACAAACGATGAGTTCGGCTCGGAGGAAAAGCTCGATGAAGGCTTCCTTACCAAGTATGTCAACGATGCCATAGCCAAGGGTATGGAGAAGCAGGACAAGGCTGCAACGGGAAAGCTCTACGACTATGTCAGTCCGCCGAAGCTGGGAGGATACTTCGTAGGCAAGTACAGCTATTCGAGCGAGGACGGCAAGGAGCGTGGCGACGGCTTCTCACAGCGTTACATACGCCTTTACATCGACGGCACGATACTGAAGGATTTCGCCTATCGTGTACAGGTGCAGACGGCAAATGAGAATTTCCATGTCAAGGACTTCTTCCTTGAATGGCAGAAATTCAAGGAGTTTCGGGTGAAAATGGGACAGTTCAAGCGCGCCTTCACTTTCGAGAATCCCATGAGCCCTTGGGATGTTGGTGTGGGCAGTTATTCACAACTGGTACTGAAACTTGCCGGCACAGGCCTCTATGCAGGTGAGGCGAGCAGCGGCCGCGACCAGGGACTGCAGGTGCAGGGCGACTTGTTCCCTGTAGGGAAAGACAGGCATAGCCTCTTGCATTACCAGCTGATGGTCGCCAACGGCCAGGGCATAAACGCGTCGGATGCCAACAGGCGGAAGGATCTTCTCGGCACGATACAGATACAGCCGGTAAAGGGACTTGTGCTGGGCGTTTTCGGATGGACAGGCAATGTTACCATAGGCAACGTCACCGCAGACCGTGAACGCTATGCCGTCTCTGCCAAATATGACGCTTCCGACTGGACCTTCCGTGCGGAATACGCCCATTCCGTAGGCTATAGAATCGCCGATTTCTCTCTCGATGACAATGGAGAGGCGTATGTATCGGGCGGCACAGGCCGTTCCGATGCCTGGTATGCGACTGTCGGCGTGCCGTGTGCTTCGTGGCTGAAGACCTATGTCAAGTATGATGTCTACCGCGAACTTGCCACATGGAGCTCCGCAAAGTCGATATACAGCATAGCCCCTAACCTGAGGCTTCATAAGAATCTTATGCTGCAGCCGCAGTTTAATTATGTGCATGACCGCAACCTTGCCAAACCGGACTATTGCGAGCTTTGGCTGGAAGCGTATGTGAGATTTTAATAAAGGTATGTGGTATTTTTATAGAGAAGTGACCTTATGCAGATAAATATCAGACCTAAGACATTTGTTTTCAGCAGGATTCCTGCCGACGGAGGGTGTGGAGAAACGGAGAAACTGTTTGCCGTCATCTCCATCACCGACGAGGGAAGCGACAGGATAGGCCTTGGAGAATGTCTTGTAACTTCCGAGACTTTCGATATGCCGGGCGGCAAGATAGACCGTGAGGGGATGATGCAGGCCATAGCAGGACTGGTGGAGAAGGCTTTGAGGAGTGACGACTACACCGAATATCTGCGTTCTTATCCAGCCTTGCTCTTCGCCTTGGAATCGGCGATGTACGACTATCAGAAGAATCCGCTGCTGTATGATACTCCCTTTGCCCACAGCGAGATGGGCATCCCTGTCGTCTCTGAAGTCCCCGAGGGCTGCGTCCTTGTCCGCCCGATGCTTGACGGCGGCATCACGGGAGCCATAGAGCGGATACGCGACGCACGTCAGGAGGGTCGGCAGGCTATCCTCGGCGCGACATGCGAGAGCAACGTCGGACTGCGCAATATCGCGCTTCTTGCAGGCCGTGTGGCACCGTTTCAGATATACATACCCGACTATTCCTACAGGGAAAACATAGAGATGGACATAGAGATTCGTGGCAGCGAGCTGTGGCGGTGTGAGGTGGACGAGTGAAAGACATGGGCCGAAGCGCATGTGTTGATGTAGTCTCCGTTAGAAAACTCTGCGTGTTTTCCCTCTTAATAGATGGAGTGTATGAAAATTATTGAGACAGCTCGCGTGTTTTCTTCATAAATCCAAGCTGTTGGTAGTAGGCTGATTATCAGTGCTATTGCCTAATATATAACTTGCACAACATAAAAAGACAGGGCAAAACGTGACCTTTTATACAACAAAAGATGACGTTTTGCCCTGTCATTCGTTATGTTTTATCGTCTCAACCGTGACCTTTTGTGTACCGATTCTGTTATTTTTGCCGTCTTAATCGCTTTTTTCGGTGTGGAAAAAGATAGAGCTGGCAGTGTGAAGCCTTGTTTTGTACATTATGATAAATAGCGTATTTGTAAACTCATGATGTTTTTCTTTTCTTGTTTTATGTAGGCACCGTCTCCGATACTTGCAGGTACTTATCAAATAAATTTATTGACAAACCTATAAAATAACATAATATTTAGGCTCTTCCAGTGTTTTTTGTTGTAATTAATAGAAAAAATGATAACTTTGCATGTTACAATATGCACAGCTGACAGTGTAACAGCATAGCGGCATATGTCAATGATTAAAGTATAAACATAAAAACAAATAAAGTTATGGAATACAAAGATTTCGACCGTATGGTCAACGAGATGGAAGGCGGGTCACGTCGCAATTATGTGCCGTCTGTCAGTTTCCCAGCCCTTATGCGTAAGGTCTACACATGGATGACGCTCGCAATGCTCATCACAGGCATCACCTCTTACGGTGTCGCGACGTCTCCCGGACTTCTTGAAATGATATTCGGCAACCGCATTGTCTTCTGGGGACTGATAATAGCGGAGTTCGGAATTGTCATCGGCATCTCCGGTATGCTTCACAGAATCAGTGCCGTGACAGCCACACTGATGTTTATCCTGTACAGTGTCATCAATGGAGCGGTATTGTCAAGCATATTCCTGCTCTACACGATGAGCAGTATCGGTCAGGTGTTCTTCATCACCGCAGCCACGTTTGGCGTCATGTCGCTTATTGGTTACACGACCAAGACCGACCTCACGTCTATGGGCAAGCTCCTGTTTATGGCACTCATAGGCATCGTTATCGCCACGTTGGTGAATATGTTTGTCGGTTCTACCGGTCTCCAGTCCATCATCAGCTATGTCGGTGTCCTTGTCTTCGTTGGACTTACGGCATACGACTCCCAGAAGATAAAGCAGATGCTCATGGAGCAGGATGCTGACGATGATGGTGCGCAGAAACTTGCATTGCTCGGTGCCCTGACGCTCTATCTTGACTTCATCAACCTATTCCTCTATCTTCTCCGTATTCTCGGAAGCAGGAGAGACTGATGAAGAAACGTGTGGTTATATAGAATCCGGGCTCTGAAAGAATCTTGTCAGTATGATTCTTCAGAGCCCGGATTTTTTGTTTCTCGGTTACATGCGGTTATGCGGTTTGACAGTTGTACGGCTTTTCTGTGGCAGTAGGAGTAATCTCCGTATAACCGTCAAACCGCATAACCGCTCAACCGTATCACAGTCCTTATCCCTTCTCCGCCAGCTTCTTGGCAGTCTGCAATGCTATGTCTATGTGCGGACAGATGTGGTCCTCGCCTATAAGGTCGTAGAAATGAGCCTTTTCCAGCACTTGGTGCACCTTTGGGTTCACTCCCGACAATACCACGTCAATGCCCTGCTGCTTTGACGAGATGATGATGTTCGTGAGGTTGTGTATGCCTGTAGAGTCAATGAACGGCACACGGCGCATACGTATGATGCGGACGGCAGGTTTCTCGTTGAAGCGCGACATGAGTTCCTCAGCCTTGTTTCCGGCACCGAAGAAATAAGGGCCGTCGATTTCGTACATCTCCACATTACGCGGCACCTCGAGATGCTCGTCATTGTGTGCGAAAAGGTCTGACTCAGCCTCGATGTCTATGTCCCTTACGAGATGCACATCACTTGTCTCGGCCATACGTCTCATGAACAGCAGGCAGGCGATTACGAGTCCTACCTCGATGGCTATGGTGAGGTCGAAGATGATTGTGAGGAAGAATGTCACGAGGAGCACTGTGATGTCAGACTTCGGATTGCGCAGTATGCCGAGGAAAGACGGTATTCCACACATGTTGTAAGACACCACGACAAGTACGCCTGCAAGACATGCCATAGGGATATACTGTGCCAGCGGCATGAGGAACAGGAATATGAGCAGGAGCACTACGGCGTGTATTATGCCGGCAACAGGAGTCTTTCCGCCGTTGTTGATGTTTGTCATCGTGCGCGCTATGGCACCTGTCGCAGGGATACCTCCGAACAGTGGGCACACGAGATTGGCAAGTCCCTGTCCTATAAGTTCGTTGTTTGAATTGTGACGGTCACCGATGACACCGTCGGCGACTGTCGCGGAGAGGAGCGACTCTATGGCTCCGAGGATGGCTATTGTCAGTGCCGGAGCGACAAGTCCCTTGATTGTCAGCCACGAAAGCTCAGGAACCTCGGCACCGGGAAGCTCAGAAGAGATGCTGAACCTGTCGCCTATAGTCTCGATGCTCTCGACCCCTGCATATTGCTTGAGCATTATCGCCACGATTGTCGTTGCGATAATGGCGATGAGAGAGCCCGGAATCTTCTTTGATATCTTAGGAAGAAGCACGATGATAAGTACAGACAGCACTCCTATGGCGAGCGACCACATGTCTATGGTGTCGAAGTGCTGGATGTAGCATATCCACTTCTCGATGAAGTCTGAAGGGACTTTGTCTATCGTCAGACCGAAGAAATCCTTCATCTGTGTGGAGAATATCGTCACGGCGATGCCCGATGTGAATCCCACGACAATAGGGTAGGGAATGTACTTGATGATGGTGCCGAGGTGCAATAGTCCGAACATCACAAGGAAGACACCTGCCATCAGTGTCGCGACGGTAAGTCCGGACATGCCGTATTGCTCGATTATGCCGTAGATGATGACAATGAAGGCACCTGTCGGGCCGCCGATCTGTACCTTGCTTCCTCCGAAGACTGAAATCATAAGGCCGGCAACGATGGCTGTGATGATGCCTTTCTCTGGCGATACTCCTGAGGCGATGCCGAATGCAATGGCCAGAGGCAGTGCTACAATGCCGACGATAATGCCGGCCATCAAGTCTGCTGTAAACGTTTTCTTGTCGTAATTTTTTAGGCAAGAAATGAGTTTCGGTTTATACATAAATGTTATTCTGAAAGTCTTTTGATATTGTTGTAAATGTATATTTCTGTAGTGTTCAGTGTGGTTGTCGTGCGTTATTTCCGGCACAGCCACACCCTACAGCATTCTCCTTGTGACGGAATGCTGTTGCAGGCAGACGCTATGGCTTCACAGCGTCTGCGTTACAGGTTTGGACTCCTGGATGTATTTACTTGTTTTTCAGCAAGTCCCTTATCTCTGTGAGAAGTTTCTCTTCGTTTGAAGGCTCAGCAGGGGCAGCAGGCTCGGCAGGCTTCTCCTCATGCTTTTTCTTCAAGGAGTTGATGCCTTTTATCATCATGAAGATACAGAAAGCAACGATAAGGAAATCAACGACATTCTGAATGAACATGCCATATTTTACTTCGGCGTCGATAACTTTCACAGAAAGGTCGCTGAAATCTATGCCGCCGGTAACGAGACCGATAAGTGGCATGATGATGTCATTGACAAGACTTGACACGATTTTGCCGAAAGCACCGCCTATGATTACACCGACAGCCATGTCCATGACATTGCCTCGCATGGCGAATTCCTTGAATTCATCAACAAATTTACTCATGAAAAATTGATTTATATTATTTAAAAGTTTGATTTGCATTGCAAAAGTACTACATTTTTTGTGAAAGTGACAATTCTTTCCGGGAAAAGTTGTAAATTTGCAGTGTCAAAAATGACATACGTTAGGTATTATCTTTAAAAATAAGTACAAAATGACAAAAATTGGTATTAACGGTTTCGGTCGTATCGGCCGTTTCGTTTTCCGCGCTTCCATGAACCGCGATGACATTCAGGTTGTAGGTATCAACGACCTCTGCCCAGTAGACTACCTCGCATACATGCTCAAGTATGACACAATGCACGGTCAGTTTGACGGCACTATCGAGGCTGATGTTGAGAAGTCACAGCTCATCGTGAACGGTCAGGTAATCCGCGTGACAGCAGAGCGTAACCCTGCTGACCTCAAGTGGAACGAGGTTGAGGCTGAGTACGTAGTTGAGTCAACAGGTCTCTTCCTTACAGAGGAGAAGGCACAGGCTCACATCGAGGCTGGTGCAAAGTACGTTGTGATGTCTGCTCCTTCAAAGGACGCTACTCCAATGTTCGTTTGCGGTGTTAACTTTGACAAGTATGTAAAGGGCACAAAGTTCGTTTCTAACGCTTCTTGCACAACAAACTGTCTCGCTCCTATCGCTAAGGTCCTCAACGACAACTTCGGTATTACAGACGGTCTCATGACAACTGTTCACTCTACAACAGCAACACAGAAGACTGTTGACGGCCCATCTATGAAGGACTGGCGTGGTGGCCGCGCTGCTTCAGGCAACATCATCCCATCTTCAACAGGTGCTGCTAAGGCTGTAGGTAAGGTTATCCCTGAGCTCAACGGCAAGCTGACAGGTATGTCAATGCGTGTTCCTACTCTTGACGTTTCTGTAGTAGACCTTACTGTAAACCTCGCTAAGCCTGCAACATACGCTGAGATCTGCGAGGCTATGAAGAAGGCTTCTGAGGGCGAGCTCGCTGGTGTTCTCGGTTACACAGAGGACGCTGTCGTTTCTTCTGACTTCCTCGGCGACACACGCACATCTATCTTCGACGCAAAGGCTGGTATCGCTCTGACAGACACATTCGTTAAGGTTGTGTCTTGGTATGACAATGAGATCGGTTACTCTAACAAGGTTCTCGAGCTCATCGCACACATGAAGAAGGTAAACGGCTAATCTGATTCCTTTCTTTGCCGTGCAGGAAATCATTCTCCTGCATGTACAATGAGAGAACGGAATGTCCGCTTTCTATAGACAAGCCGCTTGGTGATATACCAGGCGGCTTTTTGGTTGTTTTGTTGTTTAGTGGTTTGTTGTTTTAGTTGTTTAGTTGTTTAGTGGTTTGGTTGTTTGGTTGCTTGTCGTCTATTAAAATAATCAAATGACTAACCACCAGATAACTAAATAACACACAACCAAACCGCCAAACCACTAAACGACTAAACGACTAAACGACCAAACCACCAATTTGGGGTGAAAAATAGACGGAAAATGACTTTTTTGCATTGGTTTCTTTTGCTGTATCGTTTTTTTTGACTAATTTTGTATCAGATTATCCTAACAAACATATACTGAACAAATGAAGAAGTTTTTTATTTCTGCGTGCTTCCTCGCATTGGCTGCCACCGATATGTCGGCAGGCGTTCAACTGAAAGAAGCGCTGAACCGCGCCCCTGTAGCGGTGAAGACATCACAGGGCATTCTCGTTTCATGGCGTTACTTGCAGGCTGACGGAGATGCAACGTTTACTGTATACCGTAATGGAGAGAAGGTTGCCGAAGGTATATCGGCTGTCACGAATTACCTTGATGTTAAAGGAAACAGCGGCGATGTCTATAAAGTAGTGTCGAGCAAGGGTGATGAGGCTTCTTGCGAGGCATGGGAGAATATTTACAAGAAGATGTCTATTCCACGTCCTGCTGCCCGTAAGGATAAGAACGGATCGACTACAGGCCGTTATCGTCCTGATGGCTGTTCTGTGGCAGATGTTGACGGTGACGGTGACTATGAGTTGATCGTTAAATGGCTGCCGGACAACAGCCGTGACAGCGGAAAGGATGGTTATGCTTCGCCTGCATATCTGGACTGCTATGAGTTTGACGGCACACAGAAATGGCGTATAGACATAGGCCATGGCATACGCTCAGGACAGCACACCTCTCCGTTTATTGCTTATGACATGGACGGTGACGGTAAGGCAGAGCTTATAACAAAGACCGGTCCTGATACAAAGGACGGCAAGGGCGTATATGCAACTCAGGCAGCAACGGATAATGCCATAAAGGCTATCGATCCGAACTCTGTGACTGTCAATTCCAGAGGCCGTGTCACAACAGGAGCGGAGCTTCTTACTGTATTCAATGGTGAGACGGGTGCAGCAATGCACACGATATGGTATTCTCCAAACCGCGCCATGATTGATTTCCCGTCTGCGGATGGTAGCTATAGTGCTTCTTGGGGAGATAATACATACAACCGTGCAGAGAGATATAATGCAGCCGTGGCGTATCTTGACGGGCAGAATTCACAGCCGACAGCTATTCTTCAGCGCGGATACTATACTGCATGTTATATCTGGGCGGTGGACTGGAACGGTACGGCTTTGACAACAAGATGGTTGCATAAAGGCAGCGCAAAGAGTGCGTGGAGTGTTGTTGACGCATCAGGCAATACCCTTTCATCGGGAACAGGCAAGTCAAGCTACGGACAAGGTGTGCATGGCATTTCTATAGGTGATGTCAATGTTGACGGGTATGATGATATAGTCATAGGTGCAGCGACAATCGGGCATGACGGACAGTTGCTTTGCTCTACTGGCAAGGGACACGGCGATGCCATACATCTTACAGACTTGTGTCCTGACCGTCCTGGACTGGAGGTCATGATGCCTCATGAGGAGTCTCCGTATGGATATGATGTCCATGATGCGACGACAGGAGAACTGTTGGCAAGTGCTACAGGAACAGGTGACAACGGCCGTGGCCTTGCTGCCGACTTTATCCCTGCCAACCGTGGTTTTGAGTTCTGGTCTTCAATGGACGGCAACACTTACGATTGTGCGACAAACAACGTCGTCTTTGCAAAGAAAGCAGACACGAGTTTCCGCATCTATTGGTCGGGAGACCCGTATGACCAGACATTCGATGGCCGTTATGACGAGGCTGCCGGATGTTCGCCACGTATCCGCGCATATAATACCTCCTCAAAGTCAATCGCTACAACGATGGAATTTGCCAATTACGGAAAGCCGCAGACGGTGAACACCACAAAGGCCAATCCTTGCCTGCAGGCTGATATCCTTGGCGACTGGCGTGAGGAAATCATCATGACCGGTTATGAGACAGACTGGAGCTCACCGACATGTGACTTGCTCATATATTCAACTCCAGAGCCTACAAAATACAAGGTGCCTTGCCTTATGGAAGACCATATTTACCGTATGGGCATAGTTTGGCAGAACTCTTCTTACAACCAGCCTCCTCATCTCGGATATTATCTTCCGGATTTCCTCGGAGTAGACGGCTCTACATACCAGACTACGGTGGATAACCATGCTCCGAAGGTCGCTGCTCCGACAGACGGCTCTGAGGCATTGAAGGAACCATCGGAGGACAAGGGTACGATCATTGGTACATGCTATACGGCAGGTGCTGAAGGTGAACTCACAAACTCTTTGTCTAATGGTTATCTGAAGGTGCGTACAGGTAATGCTGATAACACCATTACATTCACGGTTAATCCTGGATATGTTATTACCAAGATGTATATTGAGGGATATTCCAATAATACCTCGACAATCGCCGACCGTTCTATAACAATGACAAGCGTTGCTGTCGATGGTACGGAAATCGCAGAGAGCTCGCTGGTTTTCCCTGGCGGAACTGCCGGTCAGACACCTGCCAGCCGCACTTACAGCAATCTTGGTGCAAGGCAGAATATCGTATTGAATTTCGATAACTCCAATATCACCACATCAGATGTTGACTCAAAAGGAAAGAACAAGCAGATTATGGTGAAGGTCACTTTCACATACGATCAGGTATCATCAGGTATTTCCGAGATAGTCACGTCTGATACAAGAGTGAGCGATGCTGTATACAATCTTGCAGGTCAGCGCGTATCGGAAGGCACAAAGGGGATCGTGATAAAGAACGGAAAGAAGATTTTTGTCAAGTGATTCTCTCGACAGTGGATATTTGTGTGTCGTGTTATACGACTTACATGAATAATGGATAAAAGAAATCTTGTTCAGTTATAGATGAGCAGAAAGATGATAACAATTGTTGGGCCGACAGCGTCAGGAAAGACTGCGCTGGCGGCTCATCTTGCGACAAGCTATATTGTCGGAGGACAGCCTGCTGAGATTATCTCTGGTGATTCCCGGCAGGTATATCGTAATATGGATATTGGTACAGGCAAGGACTTGTGTGACTATACTGTGAAACTGTCTCCTGAGACGATGGAGAGATGGAGTAACGGGATGTCGCACGGCTTGCCCGATACGATACATGTGCCATATCATCTTATAGATATCTGCAATCCCGGAGAGAAATACAATATCTTTCAGTATCAGCAGGATTTCCTGCATGCGTATTCCGATTGTCAGCAGCGTGAGGTGCTGCCGATACTCTGCGGAGGTTCAGGACTTTATGTGGAATCGGTAATCCGCGAATATAATCTTTCTCCTGTGCCTAAGAATGAATCTTTGCGGGCCCAGATGGCCACCAAGTCCATGGAGGAACTGACTGCGATTCTCATGGACCTGAAGGAGAAAAACAACTCGGACATGCACAACAAGACAGATGTCGACTCTCCGCAACGTGCAATCAGGGCGATAGAAATAGAAACTTATAATCTGACACATAAGACTGATGACAGATATTTCCCGCCGATAGACACAGTTGTGATAGGTGTGGATATTCCGCGTGATGAGCGTAGACGCAAGATCAGCTCGCGCCTGAAAGCGAGAGTGGATGAAGGCATGGCTGACGAGATTAGGCGTATCATTGACAGTGGCGTCTCTCCTGACGACTTGATATATTACGGACTGGAATACAAATATGTGACAGAGTATGTCATCGGCCGTCGTTCGTATGAAGATATGCTTGAACAGCTGGAAATACACATACATCAGTTTGCCAAGCGCCAGATGACATGGTTTCGTGGCATGGAACGAAGAGGCATCAAGATACATTGGGTATCGGCTCTCATGACGATGGAGGAAAAAGTCAATAGGATTCGTGAAATATATGAATCGTCTCATGACAAGGAAGACATCGCATAATGATAAGATATAGCCTATATTCAGCCAAACTATAGTTGGCAGATGTAAATAATGTTAAAAAAGAAGTTGTTTGATATTAATCAAGCAACTTTTTTGTTATCTTTGCGATGATGTTATAACATAATGGATAATGTCATATAGGGAAAATCTACGACTAAATATTATTAACCTTAAAATATAACTATGAGTTATCTTAAATTCGAGAAGGCTACGATGACCAACTTGGAGGCCGTGCTGAGCAAGGAACTGCTGCGTACGAATCGCTCAGGGGCTTACAGTTACTCAACCCTTGTGGACTGTAACACAAGAAAGTATCATGGTTTGCTTGTGATACCGGTGCCGGAAATAGATGACGACAATCATGTGCTGCTGTCATCTTTGGACTGTAGTGTTGTCCAGCATGGTGTCGAATTCAATTTGGGTATACACAAATATCAGGGCAACAACTATGCTCCCAAAGGACACAAGTATATCCGGGAGTTTGATTGTGACCACATCCCGACAACTCTTTATCGTGTAGGCAGTGTCGTGCTGAAAAGGGAAAAGATATTCCAGCATTACGAAAACCGTATCCTGATACGCTACACTCTTGTTGACGGACCGTCGCAGACACAGCTTCGCCTGCGTCCGTTCCTTGCATTCCGAAGCGTGAATGACCTTTGCCATGAAAACGGCGTGGCATCACGGGAATATCAGGAGATAGAGAACGGTATAAAGACTTCTCTGTATTCTGGTTATCCAGAACTTAACATGCAGTTGTCAAAGAAGAATGAGTTTGTCTTTGCACCCGATTGGTATCGTGGCATAGAATATCCGAAGGAGCAGGAACGCGGCTATGCTTTCCAGGAGGATTTATATGTTCCGGGATATTTTGAGGTTACAGTGAAAAAAGGCGAAAGCGTTGTCTTTGCTGCCTGCACGTCAAAGATAAAGACATCGACACTGAAAAAACTGTTTGATGAAGAATATGATCATCGTCCGGCAAGGGATAATTTCTTCCGCTCATTGTATTCTTCCGCCCATCAGTTCTATAACCATAAGAAGGATGGTTCGTATATCATAGCCGGCTATCCGTGGTTCAAATGCCGTGCAAGAGACACCTTTATCTCTTTGCCGGGTCTTGCGCTTGCAATAGAAGAGCCTGATCGTTTTGAACTGATTATGAAGACTGCCGGCAAGGCTCTGAATGAATTCCTTATAGGCAAGCCTTTACAGTACGATATCGCTGAGATAGAACAGCCTGATGTACCTTTGTGGGCAGTATGGGCTATACAGCAGTATGCACACTCGCAAGGTGATGAAAAGGCATTTGAACTGTATGGCGAACTTTTATGGAATATTATAAACACAATCGAGTCAGACAGACATCCTAACCTCTTCTTGTCAGAAAACGGTCTGTTGAAGATTGATGGTGTATCGAAAGCCATGACATGGATGAACTCCACGGTATATGGTAAACCTGTTGTTCCACGTTCCGGTTATGTCGTCGAAATAAATGCGTTATGGTATAATGCATTGAAGTTCGTGGCAGAGATGGCACGTTTCAAGAAAGATAATTTTACTGCCGATAAGTATGAGAGCAAGGCTAATTCCGTAAAGCGCTCTTTCCAGAATACCTTTGTAAATGAGAGCGGATATCTTTGGGATTATGTAGACAATGACATTCCTAATGCCGAAGTCCGCCCTAATATGATTTTCGCTGTCGCTCTTGACTATTCTCCATTGGAGACTGCACAGCAGAAGAGTGTCATAGACTTCTGTACACGTGAGCTCCTGACCTCAAAAGGTCTGCGCTCCCTGTCGCCTAAGAGCGGACAGTACACCCCTTATTATGTCGGAACGCAGAACCAGCGTGACTGGGCTTATCATCAGGGAACAGCTTGGCCGTGGCTTGGCGGCTTCTATATGGAGGCGGTCCTGAAGCTGCACAAACGCTCTCGTCTGTCCTTTGTACACAGACAGATGGTGGGCTTTGAGGACGAGATGTTCTATCATGCAGTAGGAACCATGCCGGAACTGTTTGACGGTAATCCGCCGTTCCACGGCAGAGGAGGATGTGCTTTTGCCATGAATGTGGCGGAGTTGCTCCGTATGTCAAAACTACTTGAATCTTATACCTATTAATAATAAGGAGGAAAGCATACTATGAAAGTTCTAATGTTTGGATGGGAATTCCCTCCTAAAATATATGGCGGACTGGCCGTCGCTTCGTATGGCATAACAAAGGGATTGTCATTGCAGGGTGATGTTGAGACCACATTCTGTATGCCGAAGCCTTGCGGCGATGAAGAGAAGTTCCTGAAGATAATCAATATGTCACAGGTGCCTGTCGTTTGGCGTGATGTGCAATATGACAACATCAAGGATCGGTTCATCGGTCATACGGCAGAGGATTACTACCGTTTCCGCGACCATATCTACGCCGATTTCAACTATATGCAGGGACTGGATGATATGGGATGCATGGGCTTTGCCGGAGGATATCCAGGCAATCTCCATGACGAGATAAACAATTTCTCAATCATAGCAGGTGTCTTGGCAAGAAGCGAGCAGTTCGATTTGATTCATGCTCACGACTGGCTGACATTCCCGGCAGGTGTCCATGCGAAGATGGTCAGCGGAAAACCATTGTGTATACATGTACATGCCACAGACTTTGACCGTTCCCGTGGCAAGGTAAATCCTACAGTTTACTCTATCGAGAAGAACGGTATGGACCATGCAGACTGTATCATGTGTGTGTCTGAATTGACTCGTCAGACCGTCATCAACCAGTATCATCAGGATCCACGCAAATGTGTTGCCATGCACAATGCCGTTTATCCTCTGTCAGAGGAATATCGTAATATCGTTCCTAAGAAAATACCTAATGAGAAAGTCGTTACGTATCTTGGACGTATCACGATGCAGAAAGGACCGGAGTATTTCATCGAGGCGGCGAAACTGGTGTTGCAGCGTACACAGAATGTCCGCTTCTGCTTTGCCGGTTCAGGTGATATGATGAATGCGATGATAGAGCTTGCTGCACAGTATGGCATTGCAGACAGGTGCCATTTCCCTGGATTCCAGCGAGGACGGCAGGTATATGAATGCTATAAGAACTCCGATGTGTTTGTCATGCCGTCTGTCTCCGAGCCGTTCGGCATAGCTCCGCTGGAAGCTATGCAGTGCGGATGTCCGTCCATTATCTCCAAGCAGTCAGGCTGCGGTGAGATTCTTACCAATGTCTTGAAGGTTGACTATTGGGATATTCATGCGATGGCCGATGCCATATACTCATTGTGTACCAATGAGGGCTTCCATAAGTATATTGCAGAGGAAGGTTTGAAGGAAGTGGACCAGATAACTTGGGAGAAGGTGGGCTGGCGTATACGTCAGTGCTATGACCAGCTTCTGTCTAAGGGATGGTTTGATAATGATGAGTATCTGCGTAACTATATCAAATGAGAAATTCCTAAAAAACTCCATGTAGTGACAGCAGTTGTCTCATTAAGATAATACTATAATAAAAGCGATTTTAAACGCATCCAAACATTAACAAGTAAAAAAAACGAATCACGCTATGAAAACGATATGTTTATATTTTGAGATACATCAGATAACACATCTCAAACGTTACCGCTTCTTTGATATCGGTACAGACCATTATTACTATGATGACTATGCAAACGAGCAGAGCATCAATTATATAGCCAACAACTCGTATGTCCCAGCTCTTGACGCGTTGCAGGAGATGATGGACAATGACCCGGGATTCAAGGTTGCATTCTCTATCTCAGGAGTCGGCATGGAACAGTTGGAGATGCATGCTCCTCAGGTTATTGAGAAATTGCAGAAAATCAATGAGTCTGGACGTGTGGAATTCCTGACAGAGCCATATTCACATGGTCTTGCAGGTCTTGTCAATGAAGAGAGCTTCAAGCGCGACATAGAGAAGATGTCTGACAAGATTCAGGAATATTTCGGAAAGCGTCCGACAGTTGTCCGCAACTCATCTCTTATCTATACAGATGAAATCGGTGCACATGTTGCGTCTTTGGGATATAAAGGTATGCTGACAGAAGGTGCAAAGCATGTCCTCGGATGGAAGTCTCCGCACTATGTCTATAACTGCAATATGGCACCGAATCTGAAACTTCTGCTTCGTGATGTCAATCTTTCAGATGATATCTCGCTGCGTTTCAGCAATACTTCTTGGCCTGGATATCCATTGATGGCAGACACATACATGAACAATATAGCATCTTGCCCAGCAGAAGAGCAGGTGGTGAATATTTTCATGGAGCTCTCCGCTCTCGGTATAGCACAGCCGCTTTCAAGCCATATCCTTGACTTCTTCAAGGCTTTGCCTGCACAGGCAAAGGAGAGAGGCATAGAGTGGGCTACACCGAGCGAGATATTTGACAAGTTCAACTCGGTAGGCGCAATTGACGTGCCTGACACTTTGTCTTGGGTAGACGAGGAGCGCGACTGCTCTGTATGGCTCGGAAACCAGATGCAGCAGGAGGCCTTCAACAAGCTCTATTCCGTTGCCGACCGTCTGCTGATAGCCAAAGACCCTCGTCTGTTGCAGGACTGGGATTATCTTCAGGCATCAAACAATTTCCGTTTCATGACCACAAAGGCAAGCAACTGGGATATAGACCGTGGCATTTATGATGGTCCTTTTGATGCATTCACCAACTATATGAATATCCTTGGTGACTTTATTTCCCGTGTCCGTGCGCTATATGGTGGCATTGAGAATGAGGAGCTTGACAATATGCTCACCACCATAACCAATCAGACAAAGGAAATCGAGAAGCAGCAGAAAGAGATAGAGCGTTTGCAGGCAAAGCTTGCAAAGGTTCTCCCTACAGAGAAGCCCGTAAAAAAGACTGCGGCAAAGAAAACTGCAACGACCAAGAAGGCAACTAAGGCTGCGCCTAAAAAGTAGTGAAAGATATTTCGCAGGCAGGTAAAACAGCAAGTGTCTATATAGTTGAGGCTTTAGCCGTTGCCTGTACCGAAAATCATAACTTTATATACCGAATACATAGAGGAGACAATCTCGTTATAGCGAGATCGTCTCCTCTATGTATTTGCAGACAATGAAGATATTGATGCGATGGATTGGAACAGCATCAATATTTAATACTCAAGCAGACGGCCACAGTCGTGCCAGTCGCCGATCATCTCGCCACGTCTGCTGGCCTCGATGAGTTTCTGCAGACGGCTGTCGAACAGCTCTTTGCATGCCTTCTTCCGTTGTATGTTGTCGATACGTACGCGCTGATAGAGCGCAGGGAAAGTCATGAAGTTCTGCCATGCTGTCGGATTGGCCTTGAAGGCGGCGATGATTTCGGGCATGACGACAAACTCTGCATTAAGATCAGGACAAGCTGCACGTCCCGCCTCGGTCATCAGGCCAAGCCGTTCGAGCCGCCGGCAGCGTTCCTTGTTAAGTTCGGTCCACATCCCTTTTCTGCTCCGCGGCCCGAAGCGCTGGAGCGTCACGCCGCCGACAGTCTTCACCGTCGAGTCAATCCATCCGAAGCACAAAGCCTCTTCCACGGCATCGAGATACCACAGGGCATCCTCTGGCGGCGTTTTGCCCCGCTTTGCCTCTATCCAGCACTCCTTCTCCGTGGCGCTGTTCGCCGCCAGCCATTTGCGAAAGTCGGCACGGTTTGTTATGTTGAGAATGTTTTTAGGTGTCATATCAACTGATGTTGTGGCATTCCATCTCAATACATTTCCAAGTCTCGCCGAGACATTGATAACATTCTTTTTCTGGTTTGTCAACCTGTTCAAATCCGGCGGCTTCATAACACCGGATGGCGGACGGATTGTTGTCAAAGACTCCAAGCGATACTTTCGTGGTTCCAAGCGTATCGAAAGCATACCCGACGGCCATTCTTACAAGAGCTTTGCCCAAACCTCTACCACGTTTTGAATCATCGACAATGACAAAACCTATACGCTGTTCGGATGAATCGTCTGCCGGAATACGTAGTGTGATATATCCTGTTATCTTATCATTACCATCCACCATTGTCAGGGCACGCGAGTGTAGTCCATCAATGTATTGCTCATGATAGGAGTTCATGTCATCAGGCGTGATGGGGTAACGCTCATACCTGTCGGCGCACCACTGGCGCATTAGATACTCATTTTTAAGCCATGATGTAATCACCGCAGCATCCGAAGGTCGGTATGGCCGTAAAGATAGTTTCATCCGTTATGAGTTTTGTTTGTTATTATATGAAAATTGCTTTAGAAAGCAGTTACACTCCATTCGTAAACCGGTTTTACAGAAATCAGGTGTCCGTCTTTTTCGATATCCTTAAATTCATGGTCTGTCAGAAGAAGCAGGTTCTCGCATCCCGTTTGTCTGTTTGCCAACAGCAATCCGTTGACCTCACGTTTGAGCGTCTTTTCTGACGAAATGTCGTACGACACCTGTATACATTGTAACACCCTGTTGCCGTCGCATACCACAAAGTCACATTCTCCGGAACGCTCTTTCAGATAGTAGACATCCCATCCTTCATACTGACACTTGCGGATTAGGTGACTCAAAACGATGGTCTCCAGCCGCCATCCAAGATTATCCCCGGCAAAAGCATTCTCCCTTTGATTCATCATGGCAACATCTATGGCGTAGAGCTTTTCCTGTGTGACACGCATCTTGCTTTTGGGTGAATACTTTTTTATTCCCATTAATATGTATGCCTGTTTGAGATAAGATATGTAGTTGCGGACGGTGTGAGGGGATTTAAAGTTGAATGTCTCTGCAAGGTCTGATGTGTTTGTTATGTATGGTGATATGTTTAGAAGATGATGAGCCATGCTCTCAAATTGAGCAGGAAAGGCTATGCTGTAGCGTTGCTCGATGTCGCGCTTCAGAATGTTGTCAACGAGATTTGTTATATATTTCTTGCTATTTTTTATAATCGTCAGTTCCGGAAATCCTCCATTTTGTATGTATTCGTCAAACGTTTTTCTTTTATCGGCAATGCCCTTGGTTGTCTGCTGCGTGTAATCCACACCTTTTATCGTGCAGTATTCTGCAAACGAAAATGGATATAGGTTTATCTCGCTACTCCTGCCTGTCAGGTGTGTGGCCAAATCATTGCTCAGCAGTTTGGCATTGCTTCCGGTCAGGACAACGTGCATATTGTTACGGAGAAGGCGGTTGACAAAGAGGGGCCATCCTGCAATATTTTGTATCTCGTCAAGGAAGATATATTTGAAGTCACCATAAATTTTGTACAACACCTCAAGGATATCATTCAACTGCCCGGTGTCAAGCCCTGCAAGACGCTCATCGTCGAAGTCGGCGTATGCAAACTTAACGCCCGCCCTGGTAAGTATTTGAAGGCAAAGTGTCGACTTGCCGCTCCGGCGCACGCCAATGACAACTTGTGCCTGAGGACTGTCTAAATCTACAAGACCTTCTTCTTTACGGGAACATAGATGCCTGTCAGACCAATTATCAATCTCCGCTTTTTGGTCGCTAAATATAATCTCCAGCGTCCTTCTGTCTATAACTGCTTCTTTCATAGGCACAAAGATAGTGAATTTATTTTGAATAAATGCCTTATTTTGCAGATTTTATTTGGCTTTAATGCCTTATTTTGCATATTTAACGTGTTTTCAACGCCTTATTTTACAGTATTAGTGCATTCTCAACGCTTTATTTTACAGATATTTGTTTATCCCCATAGCCGTCCATCCTATAGCCAGATAAGTTGCGGCATATATGCTAAACCACACCTCCCTGATGTTGAAGAACAGCCATGTTCCGACAAAAAATGATATAGAAGAGATCAAGGGCAAACTCCACATCTGCCGGATATTCCTGCCGCAACGGTATCCAAGTATGGCAGAATAAAGTGGATTGACAATGAGGAACAGTATCATGCATAATGCCATTCCTGCATCGGTTGAAGCAAACCGTGCCACGCAAACCGGCAAGACAAACAATACAGCTACCGTAACAGCAAGCCAAATTATGATTGCTCTGTAACTTTCCATAACGGCATAGATTCATTAATGGCAGGTCTATGGTACAATAATAGAACTGTGAGCCTAATTGCTGAAGTATTCTCCGGATTTCCTCCTTGTATCATATTTCCTGTTATTTTTGCCCTTGCTTTTTCTTCCAAGGCTTATACACGGAAATGACAGTCACGATGGTGAGTAATATTATCTGAAGCAGACCTGCGTATGCGTTTGCCGTCACGTTCCGCCAATATCGCAAGACATCACCGCCTCCCTCCATAATGGCTTTCCCAGTCACCACGTTCTCTTTGACCAATGGTCCCATGTAGAATGTGCCGAACAGAATCATGAATATGGTTAATACCCATTTCACCGTGAGCCATCTGTGCTTGAAGAAGCCCCAATGGGTGAATGCCCCATAGATTATGCCTGTAACCAAGCAACCGACAGCTCCTGGCACCAATATCTTCATGTCGATGGCTTCCAGAATCTCTGCCATCCAATACATTCCTGCCGCATCCTCCACCGCTACAAGATGCCGTAGCAGATTCATGGATATGGCCGAGCCAAACCAAGCTATCGCACATATAAGGTGTATCACCTTCAATGCTTTCATTTCTTTTACTGATAGGTTCTTCATCATAGTTTTATCTGTTATTTCCGTTTCCGAAATTCTTTAATATGCTATGTAAGTAAAATTAATGCATGATATAAAACGCAGTTATTATTGAGATGTTTTCCGTCTTGGAACGACGGAGCATAGCGGGCTATGTGACTGAGTGCAAAGGCGAAAACAGCCGAAAAGAACAAACTGATGTCGTTTGGTGGTTTAGTCGTTTAGTGGTTAGTGTTTTTGCTGACAACAAAATAACCAAACAACAAATATCCAAACAACCAAGTTTTATACATACAAGATTTTACTACTCATTTCTTTATAGATTGTATCGTTTAACCCAAATCGGTCATTAGATTTCACTTCGTTTTGTTTTTATCTCCGTTGTATTGCGACCATTTCGGCGAAGGCATAGCGAGCTATGTCGAGACGGAGCGGGAAGCAAGACAGCGAAGGGAAAGGCGAAACGGAGGAAAAGACCGTATAATAATAACAGAACATTACCGTATATCGGTCTAATGACCGATTTGGGTTTAATTTTGTTTACTTACTTATCTACCTTTTAATGCGTACTTCTGCATTATGGCGGATGTAATTACTGTTGCTGTTCACATATTCCCTGGATCCCTGTGTATTTCTTATTCTGACATCCGCCAAGGCACGGCGATTATTATTTCAATGCCTCCACATCCCCAGCCTGTATTGCAGGTATTGCTTTGCGTATCTTCTCCTCCGGCCAGTCCCACCATTTCAGTTCCTTCAGCCGCTCTATCACCTCGGGCGCAAAGCGTTTGCGGATTTCGTGTGCAGGAACTCCGCCAACGATAGAATAGGGTGCGACATCTTTTGTCACGACAGCACGCGTGCCAATTATCGCGCCGTCGCCGATGGTAACTCCCGCCATTATCACGGCGTCATAGCCTATCCATACATCGTTACCGATGATGATGTCACCCTTATTGTCCCACGCCGAGGCAAGCTCCGATTTTTGCAAGTCCCACTCCTCAAAGAACAGTGGGAAGGTATATGTGGAGAGCGACCTGAGCGTGTGGTTGGCGCAGTTGAAGATAAACTTTGCGCCGCAGGCTATCGAACAGAACTTGCCGATGACGAGGCGGTCGCCATTTATGGGATAATGATAGAACACGTTGTTCTTCTCAAAATCCCTTGGGTCGTTCACAAAGTCATTATAGATTGTGAAGTTGCCGACTTCTATTGTAGGACTGGTGATAACAGACTTGAGATATACGGTCTGCGTATCACCTGTACGGGGATAAATCTTGCTGTTATCCATTTTGTTCGAGGATTTTAATGATACTCTTCTTTACTTGCGTGAGATTTCCGTCTGTCAATAATGGAATCAGCTGCCGGATTTCGTCGATGCTCTTGTTCCACCATTGCAGTCTTTGCAATAAGCCGATTAACTCATCGTCAAAACGCTTTCTGATAACTCTTGCAGGATTTCCTGCAACTATCGTGTATGGCTCTACGTCATGACCTACAATGCTGCCGAGCCCGATGATTGCGCCGTCGCCGATATGTACACCGGGCAGTATAGTTGCGTTCTGTCCAATCCACACGTCGTTGCCCACTATCGTGTCGCCTTTCAGCGGAAGTTCCTCTGCTGTTGGCGGTGTCTCTGTCCATCCATCCATGATGTAGAAAGGGTAGGTCGATGCCGCGTTCATCTGATGGTTCGCGCCGTTCATTATGAATGTCACACCCGATGCTATCTGGCAGAACTTTCCGATAATCAGCCTGTCGCCGTTGAAGTCATAGTGATGCAATACGTGTTTCTCAAAATCGGTATCGCTGAAATAAGTGAACTCACCGACGATTATATTCGGGTTCTTCACTGTCGGTTTGACGTATGTAACGGTCTCGCAGCCCTTTACGGGGAAAATCGTGTCAGGGTTCGGTTGCATATTCAATTCTTTTGTATTCTCACGCATACAATCTATCATAGCCCTAATATGCCTGTTTGTCTCGTCCAAATTAAACGCTTTCGGGTTAAACACCTCCCCTCTGCCAAGTTCAAGCCATTTCCGATACATCTTGGCATCATTAGATTTCGGAGCTTCAAGCAGAACCATTTTCATATTTTCATATCCCCAAGAGCCTCCACAATCTTCTGGTGGACAAGCACCCTTGCCAGCAATGCAGCGTGGATAGATAAGTGCTTCTTCTGTTTCAGCCTCAACGGTGATATCGTGAAACCAATCGTCTCCAAAGTCATATATATACGTGAATTTCTTTATCGGATTTTCATTCAGAAATTCCCTTATCGTTGTTGTTCTGGAGTCTATGGGCTTAGGTCTTTCTGTGAAGAAATCAGAAAAATCATTAATACCACCTTCTTCATATAGATCTTTTATTGTCCATCCCCGGTCGTATGGCTTTTCCATAAACTGGTATAAATGCTCATATAGCCAGCCGAAACTTTCCTGTATAATGCAATGCAAGCCATGGAATGTACACTCGGCTGGCACTAATAGCCGTCTCCACACCGGTGGCTTTGTTATGCCACGTAATTGTATTTTTAATTGGTAAGTCATAATTTATTGATAATGCTTTTGTAAACCCTTTCTATGCAATCCCAAGCCGCTCAATCTCGAATATCAGCGTGGAGCCAGCGGGAATGCTGGGCTGCGAGAACTTGCCGTATCCCATTTCGGCAGGGATATACACTTCCCATCTGCAAGTCTGGTATTCTTGAAAGAATTCATATCTTTATTTATTTGGAAGAATCATGCTTTAAAAAGAATGCAGACAATGATGTATCAGGAATTGGAATATCCGAAAGTTTTTTCTCGACATCATTCCAGTGAAAATCATTATCACAAGCCGTATTGATTTCTGTTAGATCAATCAAAATCAGTGATGTCAATCGTATAATTTCGTTGTTGAGAACACTTAGAACCCTTTGTGTATTCGGTGATGTTGATGTAATAACTGTATTCGATTCTCCTTTATTCAAAATATCTGATTTATCTGTACAAATTGCCATAGGTAAATAAATACAATCATTAGCTAATGAATCCAATTGGATTATTTCTGTAGAAAATAGTCGAGTGAGTATCCTTTTTATTGCTCGTGAACGACTATAAGAGAAAAATGGATTATAATCCAATGAGCGCAATGAAGGTGTTATTTGCTTTATTGTGTTTGATAAACAACTCAATAAATTATCTGGAACAAGCCCCTTACTGTTAAGAATATTCGTGATATTTGCATTTGCAATTTGTAGCTGGCCATGTATAGATGCCAATTGCGAAAATAAGAATTGTTCAATTGATTTCTTCGTTTCAATAAAGCGATAAACTTCAGTAGCGATCAGTACTAAAATACTCGCAAATGCGCCACTGAAACAAGTAAACAGAAAGTTGTTTGACAGAAATCGTGAATTAATCACATAAAATCCTGTCTCCATATTTATAGAAATTGC
Organism: Prevotella sp.; assembly: GCA_017462915.1. Taxonomy (GTDB): domain Bacteria; phylum Bacteroidota; class Bacteroidia; order Bacteroidales; family Bacteroidaceae; genus Prevotella. Next base: position 45,404 of record JAFTQG010000005.1, read on the forward strand.
ATAAGATATCACTAAACATAATATGCCAAGGATTACCAAAAAAATAATTGTATGTTTTAATTGTGTCATATTACGGTTCTGCTACCATTGATGAATAATAATCATTGTCAATAACATAAGTGCGAGGTCGGCTGTGCCGTTTGAAACTTTCAGCCTGCTGCAAAATCTCTTTGAACACCTCGTCACGGATTTTAGGAGGATAGCCAGCACGAGCTAACAGAACTATCACGTTCATCTTAAGCGTTGCACGGAGGTCGGGACGATTCATCCAGTCTTCTACATCAGCTTGCTCCTCCACCATTTCCTTTACTTGTTTGGCAAGGTCGGTCAGCTTCTCATCTGGGAAGTTTTCGATAAAACCATATTTGGCCGCTACGGACTTCAGAATATCAAAGAAAGCCTTTTCCTCAAATGACAGCCCCATAGTATCCCCTGCTGTACGCTCGTTTGCCACATCTGCCATAAGCCTTACCATCTCACCTACGACATCGTCTATCACATCATTGGCAAAGGCGGCATCGTCCGAACGGTCGTTATACCTTTTTACAATTTCCTCCAGGCGTTTGGTGAAGTCTATACCTTTTTGTCTATTGACTTTTTTAAATGATTCTATCACCTGCTTCAGCAGTTGCTCCATGAGCTTTACTTTTGTGTTCTTATACGGAATCTGCTCCAAACGTTTCATGTATTCCGCAGAGAAAAGATCTATTTCCTCATCTGCCGCCACGCCAATTTTAGCAACCTCTTCCACCACCTCGGATATTAACGCATCTTTCAGCATTCCGGCAACACGCTTGTTCATCTTGACTGCATCGGGCGCACCTCCCCGTGTCAATTTCAAGATAATAGAACGGATGGCAAGCATAAAATGAATGTCATTGTCCTCCGTAGATGTCAGTTGTTCGGAATTACAGCATATATCATACGCGCTTTTCATCTTTTTGCAATGCCGCATAAAGCGCGTTTCCAATTCTTTGGTACGCTGGATGTATTCTGCTCCCTTTTGAAGAAGGTCAAGCTGCTCAAGAGGTGTTCCTATGAAATAGCCAGACCAATCAAATGCATGGAACATACGGCGGATAATATCCAGTTCGTCCTTAACAACCTTCACCGCTTCCTCAATGGTTTCAAGATCCGGACCATCTACATCTCCATTTCCGCCATATTGGTGTAAAGCCTCGTTCATCTGGCGTTTAATGCCCAGATAATCTACAACAAGCCCCTTCTCCTTGCCGGGATAAACACGATTGACACGTGAGATGGTCTGAATCAGCGTGTGCATCTGTAACGGCTTGAAGCAATACATGGTGTCAAGACTCGGAACGTCAAACCCTGTAATCCACATATCCACCACAATGACAATCTTGAAGTTGCTCTTTTCTTCTTTGAACTGTTTGTCCAGCGACTTTCGATAATCGTCATTACCAAGCAGATTGTAGAGCTCGTCAGGATCATTATCCTTATCACGCGTAATGACCATCGCCATGCGTGGCATTGGCTTTATCTCCTTGCGTTCCTCTTCCGTCAGCCTTTCTCCTTCTATACACTCCTTAATATCAGCCCACTCCGGTCGTAAACGAACAATCGCTTGATAGAGATTCCATGCAATGGAACGACTGCTACAAACAATCATAGCCTTTCCCAGCACGGTAGAACCTTCTTCCACTCGCTTCTCATAATGTTCCACAATGTCTTGGGCAATCTTGGCAAGCAAATCGGGGTCGTTGAGGATAACATCTATCCGTGTCATTATCTTTTTACTTTCCTCTATCTGATAATCGCTCGCCCCCTCCTGTTTACATCGTTCGTAGAAAGTCTCTATTTCTTTTACCTTGGCCGAATCTAACAGGACTTTGGCCGCACGACCTTCATAGACAATCTTGCGAGTAATCTCATCCGCTACAGCCTCTGTCATGGTGTAACGGTCAACAATCGGGCCGAACACATCCAGTGTATTGTCAATCGGTGTACCCGTAAATCCTACGTATGTGGCATTAGGTAGGGAATCCCGCAAATATTTGGCAAAACCATAATGATGTTTCACTCCCTTTGCTGTAACAGTTGTTTTCTGTCCCAATCCGGTTTGGGAACGGTGAGCTTCATCCGAAATGCAGATGATGTTCGCACGTTTGCTCAGCAACCCCGTTCCTTCTTCAAACTTTTGGATAGTAGTCAGATAAACACCACCTGCAGAGCGGTTTTCAAGATGTTCTTTAAGTTTCTCCCGACTTTCTACTTGGACGATAGTCTTATCTCCAATGAATTTGGTAGCATTTAAGAATGACTTCGACAACTGGTCATCAAGGTCTGTTCTGTCTGTAATCAGCACAATGGTAGGACTGCTCAGCTGCTTGGAGCGCATCAGTTGTCGGGTAAGGAACAACATGGTGTATGACTTGCCGCAACCTGTAGCTCCGAAATAAGTACCACCTTTTCCGTCGCCATCAGGATTCAGTCGTGAATGCAGCAAAATGTTATTGAACAGTTGAGTGGTAGCAAAATACTGTGGATAACGACACACGATTTTATCCTCTCCTTTGGGAGTGTCGGGCAAAAAGATAAAGTTATGCAATACATCAAGCAAACGCTCCCTTCTGAACAATCCGTGTATCATCGTAAACATGCTGTCAAAGGCACCATCAAGCACGGAGTCTGTCGCCTCGGCTTTATGCCAACCGTAGAAAAAATCGTATGGAGCAAAAAGTGATCCCACCTTGTTGTTCACTCCATCGCTGATAACCACAAAGGCGTTATAGCGGAAAAGTTTCGGAATGTCACGGCGGTAACGGTTCGTCAACTGCTTGTAAGCATTCTCAATGGTGGTGTTTTGTTTGATGGCATTCTTAAATTCCAATACCACCAAGGGCAGACCATTGACAAACACAATACCATCGGGAATCCTTGTATGCTCGCCGTCTATGGCAAACTGATTGACGAACTTGAAAAGATTGTTCTTTCCCAACGCATCCTTTTCCACTTCTGTATAATCAATGGGATAAATATAAAGATTGGGTAACTTGGGATTGGTACGTTTCAACGAAAACCCTTCTTGCAGAAGCCGCAGTGCTTCTACGTTTTCCGCATATACACCACCGCCGTCCGAAGTTTCTAATCTGGCGATTGCCCGATTAATTTCATCCTCAGTGATATGGTCTGCTTCATATTTCTTCTGCAAATAAAGGCGTAAGTCATCATAGAGAATAACATCGCGTGTATCACGAGTAATATTTTCTCCATGCACGTAGTCGTAATGCTCTTTCTTAAAAAGCTCGACAAACACTTGTTCTAATTGTGCTTCGTTGAAGTATGCCATGACATTATTGGTTTAATGAATGATAATAGGCGGCTCCTTTCTCGGTCAAGACATAGCCCCCAGTCTTCTTGGAACCTTGATATTCTATCAAATTCAGCGGGTCAGAGGATAATGTCTTTAAGATTCTCCACACGGTTGAGCGTGATAGAAATGATACTGCCAATAGTTCCTTTTGCTTTATATTCGGAGATCGGGCAATGAGGACAAATAAGGATAACTCCTTTTCATTTATTGCTTCATTTATTGCTTCATTTTTATCATTTATCGCATAATCAACACCTTCAAACCCTTCCCGGCAAGGTATGGTCATAAGAAAATAAGTTCTGTCATCATCAGTCTCAATGACAGCAGAAGCAGAACCGTTATCTCTAAGGGCTTTCTGTATGGTAGGAATACCCGTGGCTCTTCCCTCTGTCAAATCAAGTTCTTTCAGGAAGTCGCCCAATCTGCGGTTGCGGTATCTTCGCGCCTTTAGCTTCCGTGCCGCTTTTATAGCTTCCGCACTGATAGAGCGGTCTGGACCTGCATAGCTTAATATATCTATGTGAGTTGGTTCCACGGTAATTTCTACAGGTTCACGCTCCTGATAGTCACGATGATACAAAGCATTGACCACAGCTTCTTCAAATGCCTGATAAGGATAGTTGAATATTTTGTCCGACTTTTCTCTATCCGTGGGTTTCATGATTTTCTGCTTGATAACGTTGGTACGAAGATACGATAATGTTTCCTTTATCATTTTAGGGACAGGCCCTGTTATCTTCGGCACTTCAATCATCACGTCAGGATTTTCTATACTTCCATTGGGAAACAAAACTATATCAACTTGAGTAACAGGGAAAAACTTCTCCGGATGTTCACAAAACATCATCGCAGCACAATTCTTTATCAAACGGTTTTCAGACGGGCCCGTCAGTAAATCCATTTCGTCAAGCACATCTGTCAACGGCTTGGCAGTGAAGTTTTCCGCTAATTTGCTCTTTACCGTTTTAAGGTGTTCATAAACAAGCACACCGGAAATGTCATCAATCTTAATAGCTTCATTTCCCCGTTCATCAAATGGCACACGGTTTGCCAACTCCCTCACCTCATCCAATATCTCGCCTTTGGCTTCAATGGTGGAAGATTTGCTTCGTACATAGAATTTAGGAACGGACTTCTTGGCAACGACACTTTCCGTCACAGAATAAGGCCTGTTTATTCCGGCAGGTGCCCATATCACGAGTATGATTTTGCCGTCCACCTCTTCAGGAGACACCTTTGTAAGGTACGACGGGGATATTTTCGCATCATACCCAACCATCTCTTTCATTATGCGGTCTATTTCATTCTCGGACAAGCCTTTCACGGGACGCTTGGCTATTCCGTTTTCCTCTTCCACTCCCACAAGAATATATCCACCACCAATATTCTCCAAATCAGTGGCAAAGGCGCAAATAGTATGGTAAATCTTATCTGGATTCCAACCTGCCTTAAACTCTATTCGATTGGACTCAACTTTTCTTTTGTTGAGCAAATCTTCTATATTGATGGGTAGTGCCATATTTTTATATTTAACAATGTTCTGTATTATGTGCTATTTTAATTCATGCACATAGCCGTAACTCTTTGCCTTAAAAAGCTCAACAAACACTTGTTCTCTTCGTTGACTACTGCTATAGTATGTTATCTAATACAAGCATCAATAAATAGTTTGCCAAATGGAGTTACCTTATAGTAACTTTTTGAGACTTCTATCTCTTTGAATGATAGAGGCACCAATTGTGCCTTTAAGGAGTCTAATCCATTCTTTAGACAAATCTTGTCATATTCAGTATTATCGGTTTTGTACAACCCGTCTTCGTCTGATAAAACTCCGAGACTAATCAAATTAGAAAGATAGGCCGTAACATTTTGTGGAAAAATTAACGAAACATAATCAGACAGCATCGTAGCGTGATCTAATATTGTAATAAAACCGCCATTTTCGGCTTTTAATATCGCCCTAAAAGAACAATAAGGAACTTCTAAAACAGTTTGCAAATATTGAATGATTCGTGCCTCATCTTCTGATAAACGCCCAATGATATCAATAAATGCTGGATGAGCTCGATTGACGGTATCAATATTGGACGCATTTGCCAATAATGTAGTAAACAAATCGGCAATTTCATCATTAGTCGTATAGGTCAGTCTCTCTACAATTGGAGTACCAATTTGAGTGTCTACTTCACAGCGCTTATCTTCTGGTATTTGTTCAAGTTTTTCTTTGTATTCATTAAGTCGTTTTGCAAAATTCAGTTTTCGTTTTTCAGACCATAATTTTAGCGATAACAATGAATTGGGACATAACTCAAACACTGTTGCTAATGCTTGCCCCAAAGCTTTGACACTTGGCTGTGCCAAATCTTGATAAAACTGACTGAGTACTTTGGCTCCTGCCTTAGCGAGTTCTAATCCTTGACTTACTTTTTCAGACATAATTTTAATCGTTTATGAGTTTTGATAAACAAATTGATAATAATTGATCCAATTTACATATTTCTTTTGCATATGCAATTTTCATTTGCAACAAAATTGCAAAAACATAAATATCATCAGCATTATTACATATAATTATTGGTTGAGCACATATTAACTCCTGACTCAGATTTTCTTGTGCTCCACCATTTGCAAGTCGTTTGATTTCTTCTTGCCTAAACAAACAATGGAAATACAGATATGCAGCTTCCTCAAAAGTGTTTGTAAGCATATTACAACAAGCTTGATTGGTGGTAGTCGGGCATGCAAGATAAGCCACTTGCGAAGCTGTTGCACCATACATCGCCATAACAACAGCTCCACTTGGAATAATTCTTGCAGAGCTACCATTTAGTCCCTCTTCGCTGATGTATTCTTCTGTGTCAAAAACAACATTATTTGCAACTTCACCAGATTTGAGCCAGCGATATTGCTTTTTATCCCAAAATTTAAGGTTTGAGCGATTGGGCGTACCTCCCGATTTTATTTCCTTACAAAACTCATCAATAGTCCCCATTCTCCATCCTTCTGGCAAATTCTCAGGGTCAATATCCTCCACAAACATCTTGCGATAGATAGTTTGGGCAGTTGCTTCAAGCGTAGCTATCAGACGGCGGTTGTTTTCAATTCGTTGCTCGATGGCCTGATACTCGGCTACTATCTTTCGCTGTTCTTCTATGGGAGGAACAGGTAATAAGACATTGCACATTTCGTCCCATTCAAAATACTCATGAGCACTTCCGTGGGATTTGAAACGAGCGTATCTGTCAAACTCCGGCCGTTTAAACCACATCATCAAGTAATATGGATTCAGTTTGTTCTCGTCCTTTATTCTAAAAGTAAGATATGAAGCAGACACCGTGCAATCTACATCATCTCGATAGGCAATAGAGATTTTGTCTCCATTACGAGTTGTGGCACGATTATAGGCGAACCAACCTTTGCGAACAATTTTATCAGCAGCAGAGTTCACTGCAACCTGTCTTGGATTCTGAAAGTACTTTTGGTTGCAGATACCCTGAGAAAGTGTGACCAATAAGTCACGGTTACGCTCTTCTACTTCCTCAATAAACTCGCCCAGCCTTTTATAATTTGATCTCATAGCCCAGCGATTTAAATACGTTAAGTACTGCCTCTCGGCTTTCCAACTCTTTTTGCAGGATGTCTGCCAACTCTGTTTGCAACTCTTTCATGCGGGTGTCATAGTCCACAACCTCGTCTCGGTTGACAAACTCTATGTATTTGGATGGAACGAGTGAGAAGCCATTCTCTTTCACTTCATCAAAAGATGCGGAATAGCAGAACTCAGGTACATCGGCGTAGGTGCCGGTGTGTCCTTCTCGTTGCCAATTATGATATACTTGGGCGACCTCAGAGATTGTTTCAGTGGCGAACTGAACGTATTTCTTTTCAAACGGAATTCCTCGCTTTCGCAAGTCCATAAAAAGAATCTCTTTTTCTCGGTCTCGATAATGAATTTCTTCCCCATTGCGCACAATGACTTTTGCTTTCTTGTTGGCATTCAAAATCCAAAGTGTAACCGATATGTCTGTTGAGTAGAAAAGATTGTTGGGTAAAATAACAATCGCCTCCACCAATCCTCGCTCTATCATCTTTTGACGGATAGCTCCCTCTGTACCATCGGCACTCAGTGCGCCGTTGGCAAGAATGAAGCCGGCCACACCATTGGATGAGAGTTTGCTTACCATATTCAAAATCCAACCATAATTAGCGTTGGAGGTAGGAGGAGTGTCGTAGCCAACCCAGCGAGGGTCATCAGTCAGTTGGTTATCCGCACGCCAGTCTTTCTGATTGAAAGGAGGATTGGCCATGATAAAGTCAGCTTTCAAATCCTTATGACGGTCATCAGTAAAAGTATTGGCTGCATAATCTCCTAAGTCGGCAGCAATGCCACGGATGGCAAGGTTCATCTTTGCCAGTTTGAATGTGGTCTTTGTATATTCCTGTCCATACACCGACACCTTGCGGCGATTACCGTGATGGCTTTCCACGAATTTCATGGACTGCACGAACATACCGCCCGAACCACAACAGGGATCGTAAATCTTACCCTCGTATGGTTCAATCATCTCGGCTATAAGATTTACGATTGTCTTTGGTGTATAGAACTCGCCCTTACCCTTGCCCTCTTTGATGGCGAACTTGGAAAGAAAATATTCATACACACGGCCAATGATATCGTTGCCGTCGGCAGATGCAAGTATCGAGTCAAAACCATCTATTTTATCAAGTAGAGAACCGAGTTTTTCAGCCTCTATGCCGAGTGAACTGTAATAGTTGTTGGGCAAAGCTCCCCGTAAAGGCTTGTTCTCCTTCTCTATCTCCGAAAGAGCCTTATCCACGATGGAAGCGATATTCGGTTGCTTGGCGTTCTCTTTCAGATACGACCAGCGTGCTGTTTCTGGAAGATAAAACACATTCTTGGCAGCATAGAACTCTACACTATCCACAAAATCCTCCAGCCCCTCAGCGATAATCTCCTTGCGGCGTTTCTCAAAGTGGAAGCCTGCATATTTCAAGAATATCAATGACAGGACTACGTGCTTATATTCGCTCGGTTCAATCGAACCGCGCAGTGCATCACATGCTTTCCAAAGCACTTCCTCCATCGGGAGATTATCTTTTTTATTCGTTGCTTTCTTTGCCATAATTATCATTTTTCCACCATTAATAAGTTGGCGAGGGTCTATATTAAATAAACTTGCAATCTTTAAAGCAATTCCCTATCGTTTGACTTGCTGATAGATTACAATACTGTGATATTTGATACAAAGTTATAAATAAATATGAGAATCGTTCCTTTTTTATGAAAAAAATCCATCAAATTTAAGAGTCGAATGTCACTTTTGAAGTCATTGTTGCTTGCTAAAGTCATGTTTCCTGCCATAAACTTCGGAGCTTAATTTGTTTTTATAAGTAAGTCAACAAAATTAACCGATACAATCTATAACGAAATGAGTAGTAAAATCTTGTATGTATAAATCTGGTTGTTTGGTTATTTTGTTGTCAGCAACAACACTAACCACTAAACGACTAAACCACCAAATGACATCAGTTTGTTCTTTTCGGCTGTTTCCGCCTTTTCACTCAGTCACACAGCTCGCTATGCTCCTTTGTTCCAAGACGAAAACATCTCAAAAACAACTACGTTTTATACTATATATTATTTTTGTTGACTTACTTAAAACTTGATGTTCCCAATGAGATTAAACAGACAGTTCGTTACCCTTTCTCGCACCCTCAGGTTTGCGACATACATCGCGATATGGTCTATTTTAATCATCTCTGTTTTCTACTCTTAATCTCTATTCTTTTGTAAACGAGTGTATCTCGATCAGATTTCCCTCAGGGTCGGCGATGTAGCAGGTGCGCTGTCCCCACGGCATCGTCTGAGGTGCGAATATGGATTTCGCGCCCAACGCCGTCACACGCGCGTATTCCTCGTCCACATCCTTGAATGTCGGGACGTGAAATGCCAGCTCCATCGTGCCGTTCGCTTTGCGCATCTTTTTCACGCTCGGCATAGAATGCAAGCATCCTCTGCCCTCACTTAACCAAAACATTGAGTCCCTGCGGATATGCATATTCTCTGCCGGTCATCTGCTCGAATGCCGTGCGCGGGAACATAATCAGACACATATTCCCCAGCTGCATCCTGATATCTCCGTCCTTGCCGTTCCAGTCGGTCGTGAATCCCATGACGTCGCGGTAGAACGCCACCATGCTCTTATTGTCGGTCGTGAACAGTCCGACGGTGTTGAAATCAAATTTACTCTCCATAGATTCCTTTGTGTTGTAATTCCCTAATGTCAGTCCACCGTAAACTCTTCCGAACGGAAATTGCTGTAGAAGCGTCCTGATACGGCAGTGAATCTAAGCACGCAATAGTCAGGGTCGGTGACGCCCTGCGAATAATATTCCGTGTCGCCGTCACGCCAAATCATCTCTTTGCTGGCTGTGTCTGTCAAGACCTCCATCGTGCCGCGTAGCATGGCGCCGCGGAAGAAGCGGTTGTCACAGAAATATATGCAAGCCTTGTCGTTCTGCAGGAACTGCCTTACACGCATGGACGATGTGTTTGTGGTGAAATAGAAGACCTTGATGCCCTCCCTCTTTCTCGGTTGCAGCATGGCTTTGACACAAGGGTAGCCCTCGGAGTCCACTGAGCCGATGAAGGCAGTCTTCAGTTTGTCGGCCATGTTGCCGATGGTTTGTTCTGGATTTCGCATGATTTCAGTTGTTTAAGTCGTTTATGATTGATTTCTTGTTGAAGCAACATCGTGCAGTGAAGGCATGTTCCATCGACAAGGCCAATGCCATGTCCCGTGCCCATTCGCTTGCTCGTCTGTCAGTATATAGCGGTCACAAAGGTAGTGATTTTTTTCTGTAGGGCAAATGATGAAAGATGTTTTTTTAGCTTGCAGTCGGTAAAATCTTGTGCTGGCGGAATGAAAAAACTCCCGTTGCGTCTGGTTAGACCTTATGGAAGTAACATTATCCACTGGCAGTGTGCTGAAAATGCCATGCAAAACGCCCTTCTCTTGATACAGGACAGCCTGGGCGGCCGCATACGTTGAAATGTCGGAGAATCCTTTGCAAAGTCCGCAGGTTTTTGTATCTTTGCATATTGTTTTGCAAATGAAAGCGTTATAGTAGACGATTATGACAGAGACACGCATTACGGCAGCGAACGCCGACGGACAGCTGAGGCAGCTCTACGAGACGGCGTTTCCACGAGAGGAGCAGATACCATGGGGCGATCTCATGCGCCTTACAGACGTCATGTCGCTGGATTTCATGGCTTACCATGATGACGGACAGCTTGTCGGGCTGACCGTGGTGTATCCCCGGAAGACGTTCAACTGGTTCTGGTACTTTGCCGTCAGGGAGGAACTGCGCGGAAGGGGCATAGGGCAGATGATACTCTCGAGACTGATGGACAGATACAAGGACAGGGCCTGTATCCTTGATATGGAGTCGCCGAGGCAGGAGTGTGACAATGCCGTTCAGCGCGAGCGCCGTTACAGTTTCTATCTCCGCAACGGTTTCCGCGATACGGGTGTCGGCCGCTCGTTTGACGGAATAGACTATCTTATCATGATGAAAGGGGAGGGCACGTTCACCTTGCACGACTATGACACTATCCTTGAAGAACTGAAATCCTTCTGGTCTGCCATGCCTGACGCCGAGGAATGAACATGCGTAAGACACACCTCGCATACATGGGCGTATCGGTATGCAAATCAAAGGGTCACCTTTCGCCCGATAAAAGGTCACCTTTCGACTGGCGAAGTGTCACCCTTCATGCTGTAAAGTGTCACCTTTTGCAGATGGAAAAGCGGTCTTGTGTATAGTCGGCTGTGTGTTAATGTTTTACGATAAAATGCGTGATAAAACTTTTTGCCACAGTTTCGGAAACCTGATTAAACAAAAACAATATTGACGATATTATGAAAATAGTAGTGCTTGACGGATATACGGTCAATCCCGGCGACATCAGTTGGGAAGAAATCAGTGGGCAGGGCGATTTCGTGTGCTATGACCGCACAGCTCCGGAGGACGTCGTGGAGCGTGCGGCAGATGCCGAGATTATCCTTACAAACAAGGTCGTGATAGGCCGTGAGGAGATAGACAGGCTTCCGCGCCTGCAATATATTGGTGTCATGGCGACAGGATACAATGTCGTGGATTACAGGTATGCGCGTGAGAAAGGCATCATCGTCACCAATGTCCCGGCATACAGCACCGCCTCTGTCGCGCAGATGGCGTTTGCACATCTGCTCCATGTCGTCAACGATGTCGCGCATTACGCCTCCGAGAACAAGAACGGCCGCTGGTGCGCGTCACCCGATTTCAGCTATCAGGACGCGCCACAGCGCGAGTTGGCGCAGATGACTATCGGCATATTCGGCCTCGGCGATATCGGCAGCAGGGTGGCAGGGATAGCCGAAGCCTTCGGCATGACAGTGCTTGCCGTGACGAGCAAGCCGCAGGAGGCTCTGCCGGAATATGTCAGGAAGGTGACTTGGGACGAGATGCTCGCCGAGAGCGACGTCATCACCCTTCACTGTCCGCTTGCCGACGACACGTTCGAGATGATAGACGCCGTGACCCTCGCGCGTATGCGTACGGGCTGTATACTTATGAATATGAGTCGCGGACCGCTGATTAACGAGCAGGCTGTGGCGGATGCGCTTGCCGACGGAATGCTCGGGGCGTACTGCGCCGATGTCCTGTCGCTGGAACCTCCACGCGCCGACAATCCGCTCCTGACAGCCCCGCGTTGCTGTCTTACTCCCCATATAGCATGGGCTACAGTGGAAGCAAGGCAACGTCTTTTGCAGATATGTGCACAGAATATCTGTAAATTTGTAAGAAAATCGCCTCAAAATGTTATAAATTGAAAGTAAAAAGTATTTTTCTGCTTAAAGTTTTGGTGGGTATCGGATTTTTGACTAACTTTGCAATATAATTGTCGGGGCATCGTCTTGATGCGCCGTATATGGTTCGGTAAAAAGATAAAAACAAAGATATAACGCATTATGAAACATCAACTTCGCAGTGCTGTCTGTACAGAGGGACGCCGCATGGCAGGCGCCAGAGCTCTTTGGGTCGCCAACGGAATGAAGCGCGAGCAATTCGGCAAGCCTATTATAGCCATAGTCAACTCTTTCACACAGTTTGTCCCGGGGCATACACATCTTCATGAGATAGGCCAGATAGTCAAGGCCGAGATAGAGAACATGGGGTGTTACGCCGCCGAGTTCAATACCATTGCGGTTGATGACGGCATAGCCATGGGCCACGACGGTATGCTTTATTCCCTCCCCTCGCGCGATGTCATAGCGGATTCCGTGGAGTATATGGTCAATGCCCATAAGGCAGACGCCATGATATGCATATCCAACTGCGACAAGGTCACTCCGGGTATGCTGATGGCAGCCATGCGTCTCAATATCCCTGCGGTATTCGTTTCCGGCGGTCCTATGGAGGCCGGAAAGTGGAAAGGTGAGAATGCAGACCTTATCACGGCGATGGTGAAGGGCGGAGACCCTACGGTCAGTGACGAGGAACTTGCTCAGATAGAGAGCTGTGCGTGTCCCGGCTGCGGCGCTTGCTCTGGCATGTTCACCGCCAATTCCATGAACTCCCTTACCGAGGCGATAGGCCTGTCGCTCCCGGGCAACGGCTCTATCCTTGCCACACATGTCAACCGCATACAGCTGTTTAAGGATGCTGCACGTCAGATCGTGAAGAACGCCCTCGCGTATTACGAGGACGGTGACGACTCTGTCCTGCCGCGTTCCATCGCTACACGACAGGCTTTCCTCAACGCCATGACGCTCGACATCGCTATGGGCGCGTCTACAAATACCGTGTTGCATCTCCTTGCCGTCGCGCAGGAGGGAGAGGTGGACTTCAGCATGGCGGACATCGACGCGCTTTCACGCAAGGTGCCGTTCCTCTGCAAACTTGCCCCTAACTGGCAGAAATACAGTATTCAGGAGGAAAACCGTGCCGGTGGAATCCTCGGAATCCTCGGCGAGCTTGCCAAGGGTGACCTTCTCGACCTCTCATGCAGACGCGTGAACGGTGCTACGCTCGGGGAGGACATCGCGAAATACAGCATTACAGGAACGGAAATCCATCCTGAGGCCGACCGCATATACCGTTCTGCCCCAGGAGGGAAGTTCTCGACGAAGATGGGGTCTCAGGACACACGTTGGGAAACCCTTGACACAGATCGCGCAAACGGCTGTATCCGCGACATAGAACACGCCTATACCAAGGATGGCGGCATGGCTGTCCTTTTCGGAAACATAGCCCAGGACGGCTGTGTCGTGAAGACTGCCGGCGTCGCTCCGGAGCTTTGGCATTTTGAAGGCCCTGCCGTGGTCTTCGATTCACAGGAAGACGCTTGCGAAGGTATCCTTGGCGGAAAGGTCAAGAAGGGCGACTGCGTTGTCATAACCCACGAAGGTCCGAAGGGAGGGCCGGGTATGCAGGAGATGCTTTACCCTACATCGTACATCAAGTCGATGCACATGGGCAAGGAGTGCGCCCTGATTACCGACGGCCGCTTTTCCGGCGGCACATCCGGACTGTCCATAGGACACATCTCTCCGGAGGCTGCCAGCGGCGGCAATATCGGCAAAATCAAGGACGGAGACATAATCGTCATAGACATACCGAGCCGTTCGATAAATGTAAAGCTCTCTGATGAGGAGCTCGCTGCCCGTCCGCAGCAGCCGCTGAAGCGCAACCGTGTCGTGTCGAAGGCTCTTCGCGCTTACGCTCAGTCGGTATCGTCGGCGGATAAAGGTGGTGTAAGGATTATAGAATAACAGGAAGATGATGGAAAAGATTTCAGGAGCAGAGGCTCTGATGCGCTCACTGGAGCATGAAGGGGTGGATACGCTTTTCGGTTATCCGGGCGGCGCTATCATGCCTACATTCGATGCCTTGTATGACCATAAGAAGACGTTGAACCATATACTCGTGAGGCACGAGCAGGCCGCTGTACACGCTGCGCAGGGCTATGCACGTGTCAGCGGCAGGGTAGGGTGCGCGCTTGTCACTTCGGGTCCCGGTGCGATGAACACCATAACAGGAATTGCCGATGCGATGATAGACTCCACACCGCTTGTCGTCATCTGCGGTCAGGTGGGTGCGGCGATGCTCGGCACCGACGCCTTTCAGGAGATAGACGTTGTCGGTGTCACTCAGCCGATTTCAAAATGGAACTATCAGATACGCCGTGCGGAGGATATCCCTTGGGCTGTTGCCCGCGCTTTCTATATCGCAAAGAGCGGACGTCCGGGACCTGTCGTGCTGGATTTCGCGAAGAATGCACAGACGGCGATGATTGAATACCAGCCACAGCATGTGGATTTCATACGCAGCTACAATCCCAATCCGCTTTCAGAGCAGTCCGTAATAGAAGAGGCGGCGCGGATGATCAATGCGAGTATCAAGCCTTTCATGCTTGTGGGACAGGGCGTTGAGATAGCCGGAGCTCGCGAGGAGCTGCTTGCCCTTTGCGAGAAAGCACAGATACCGTTCGGCCAGACTATGCTCGGACTGTCGGCTGCCCCTACGGAGCATCCGCTGAATATGGGTATGCTCGGAATGCACGGCAACCTTGCGCCTAACGTGATGACAAACCAGTGTGACCTGCTCATAGCCGTCGGTATGCGTTTTGACGACCGTGTGACGGGCGACCTGAAGACTTACGCGAAGCAGGCGAAGGTGATACATTTCGAGATAGACCCTTCGGAGGTGAACAAGAATGTGAAAACCAGCCTTGCCGTGCTCGGCAACTGCAAGCAGACTCTTGCCGATATACTGCCGTATGTGGACGAGGCAAGGCACAATGCGTGGATAGAATCCTTCAAGCCTTATGCCGAAAAGGAATATGATAAGGTGATAGCTCCTGCGCTGAATCCTGCCGACGGCCCGCTGCTTATGGGCGAGATTGTCCGTAAAGTGAGCGAATGCGCCAACAATGAGGCTGTCCTTGTGACGGATGTCGGGCAGAACCAGCTCTTTGCCTGCCGCTATTTCAAATACACAAGGCCACGCTCTATTGTGACATCCGGCGGTGCCGGCACTATGGGCTTTGGCATTCCGGCGGCTATAGGAGCGACATTCGGTGCGCCGGATCGTACGGTGTGCATGTTCTGCGGTGACGGGGGATTTCAGATGACGATACAGGAACTTGGCACAATCATGGAGCAACAGTGTCCTGTGAAGATGATTATCCTGAACAATAACTTCCTCGGCAATGTCCGACAGTGGCAGTATACGTTCTTCAACAAGCGTTACTCGTTCACGCCGATGCTCAACCCTGATTATGAGAAAATCGCGGAAGGCTATGGCATACCGTGCCGAACTGTCATCGACCGCAAGGACCTCGACGAGGCTGTCCGTGAGATGCTTGCCGCGGAAGGACCGTATATCCTGCAGTGTGCGGTGAAGGAAGAGGACGATGTGCTGCCTATGACGCCTCCTGGAGGAAGTGTAGACGAGATGCTTCTGGAGGTGAAATAATGGGGCGTTTCATGGAAATGAACAGATTGTCGTAAAAAGAAAACGTAACTTATGTCAACAAATAAGAATGTCGGTGCTGCGGAATGTGGCGACTGCAATACTTGCGGAAAGTGTGATGAGATGCAGGAGGTAACTCCTGAAATGCGCGGACTGAACGATGCTGTCCGTGCCGCGGCTTCGGTAGACTATAACTCTTACGAGAAGAATCTTGCCCGTCAGCGCAGGGCAACGCTTGAGGTGGATGACGCTCAGGGCACACAGTGCGAGCGTTTCTCACGCAATTCTGTCGTCCGTCCGTCCGTTCCGGGACATGAGGGAGCTATCCTCAACAGCCGTGCCGGACTGACATTGTACACCCTGATAATATATTCCGAGAACTATGCCGGTATCCTTAATCAGATAACAGCTGTCTTCACGCGCCGTCAGGTGAACATCGAGTCTCTCAATGTCTCGTCTTCCTCTACGCCCGGTGTGCACAAATACACAATCACCTGTTACTGCAAGCAGGAGATGGCAGAGATGCTTGTGAAGCAGATAGAGAAGAAAATCGATGTCTTGCAGGCAAACTGCTTCGTCGATGACGAGATATTCATCCTCGAGACATCCCTCCTGAAGCTGTCCTCTCCTATGGTAATGGCCAATCAGGAGATATCCCGCATCGTGCGCCGCTTCTCTGCCCGTATGGTGGAAGTCAACCCTACATACACTATTGTAGAGAAGACAGGCATTACGGAGGATATACTCAATCTCTTCCATCAGCTTGATGCCATAGGCTGTGTGTTGCAGTTCGTGCGCTCGGGACGTATCGCCATAACCCGCTCATGTATAGAGCGCCTTGACCAGTATCTCACACAGCGTGAGGAAGAAAGGGACAGTTTGTAGAATATTCATCTAAGATTGTAATGCCAGTATGAAGGAATCCGTAGAGGAAAGAATAGCAAAATGGGGTAAGGTAGGGCGTTATGAGAATGTTGCTGAACCTTTTCATTGCGACGTGAACCATTGCCTCTTCATGGGACATCTCGGCAATCATCTGCTCAATGCTGCCGATTTCCATTCCTCGGACAGAGGTTTCGGAATGAAGTTCCTTAATGGTGTAAACAAGACTTGGGTATTGTCGCGCCTTGTCATCGAGATGGATGACATGCCGAAACAGTACGAGAGATTCTATGTCGAGACATGGGTGGAATCGGCAATGCGCAGCTTTACAAACCGAAATTTCCGTGTCGAGGCGCAGGATGGACGCTCTATAGGCTTCGGACGCTCTATCTGGGCTCTAATAGATACAGGGACAAGGCAGCCGTGCAACCTTATGGATATCCATGATGGTGAGATTTCATGCTGGGTTGAGAGTGAAAAAGACTGTCCGATAGCCAAGCCCGGAAGGGTGAAGATGTCGAAGGATGTGCCTCTGGAGGCAGAACTTGTGGCTAAATACAGCGACATAGACGTGAATGGACATGTCAACTCTGTAAAGTATATAGAGCATGTGCTGGATCTCTTTCCGCTTGATGTGTACAGGAACAAGTACCTTTCGCGGTTTGAAATCGCTTATGTCGCCGAATGTCATGCCGGGGATACGCTTCGCTTCTATAAGGAGCAGATGTCGGAAAACGAATACGAGGTGCGCATAACAAAGGTAGTGCATGAGGACGAAACGCACATCTCAGAGGTGGAATGTGTACGTTCATCCGTAAGATTCATAGAGAAAAACAAATAGTCATATACAACAAATCAAAATTATCAACAATGGCAAAAATGAATTTTGGTGGCGTTATCGAAGAGGTAATGACACGTGAGGAATTCCCGCTTGAGAAAGCTCGTGAAGTACTTAAAGACGAGAAGATCGCGGTTATCGGTTATGGAGTGCAGGGACCTGGTCAGGCATGTAATCTTCGCGACAATGGTTTCGATGTTATTGTCGGTCAGCGACAGGGCAAGACCTTTGAGAAAGCCATCGCCGACGGTTGGGTTCCGGGCGAGACACTGTTCTCTATCGAGGAGGCAGCAGACAAGGCATCTATCGTGATGTGTCTTCTCTCCGACGCTGCAGTGATGTCCGTATGGCCTACACTCCAGAAGTATCTCACTCCGGGCAAGGCTCTTTATTTCTCTCACGGTTTCGCTATCACTTGGTCAGACCGCACAGGCTGTGTCCCTTCAAAGGACATTGATGTCATCATGGTTGCTCCAAAGGGTTCCGGAACATCACTGCGTACGATGTTCCTCGAGGGCCGTGGCCTCAACTCTTCCTACGCTGTCTACAACGACGCTACAGGACGCGCCTTGGAGCGCACACTGGCTCTCGGCATCGGCATTGGCTCCGGCTACCTTTTCGAGACAACATTCCAGCGCGAGGCAACATCTGATCTCACCGGCGAGCGTGGCTCTCTGATGGGTGCTATACAGGGACTTCTCCTCGCACAGTACGAGGTTCTGCGTGAAAACGGTCACACTCCTTCCGAGGCTTTCAACGAGACAGTAGAGGAGCTCACACAGTCTCTCATGCCATTGTTCGCTGCAAAGGGCATGGACTGGATGTATGCAAACTGTTCTACTACAGCACAGCGCGGCGCACTTGACTGGATGGGTCCTTTCCACGATGCCTGCAAGCCTGTTGTGGAGAAACTTTACGCTTCCGTCAAGTCTGGCAACGAGGCCCAGATTTCGATAGACGCCAATTCAAAGCCTGACTATCGTGTCGGTCTTGAGAAAGAACTTGCTGCTCTTCGTGAGTCAGAGATGTGGCGCACAGCAGAGGTTGTCCGCCAGCTCCGTCCTGAGAACAACTGATAATACCTTTCCTGCAACGGTGTGAACGGTCAGTTCCGGATGTTTCGGGAATGTCTTTTAATCGTCACGTTTTATACTGTGAGCCAGATGATGCCAGGCGCATCTTGTGTCTTGCAGTATAAAACGTGATTTTTTTGTTTGTATTCTTTGCAGGCAGTGGGCTACCATGTTTGTCGGGTGAGCCGATATATGCTGAATTTCCCATATTTGTCGGGTAAGCCCATATTTATCAGGTGAGCCGCTGTGAGCCCTACCATATAAAATAATATTACTGTCCGCTAAACCATAAAACATCTTGTCCAACCTCTTGAAACATAGAAGTTGGACTTATTTGTATGCGTGGACAAGCCCCCCTTAGTCTATTTCCTCCCCTTCCGGAGGTGGATTTGTTGCCTCTACCAGCATTCTTTTGAGGTCTGCTTCTGGATTGTTGAAGAAGTTTTCAAGGTTCAGGTAGTACATCAATACAATTCGTACCATAGTTGCCAGC
>JAFTQG010000031.1 GCA_017462915.1 Prevotella sp.
CTTGTCTGTATTGTAAATCTTTCAAAGAACCGCTCCCGGCAAGTGGCCGTCGTGGCCGTTTTTCCGAAAGCGAGTGCAAAGGTATACACTTTTTGCCACATACGCAAGACATTACGCAGGTTTTTTCTTGAAAATATGGGTTTTTGTCGGGTTTGTTGATTTAAATCAGTGATAAATTGAGGGGATACATTATTATATATTATAAGGGATAGCCGATATAGCCGATATAGCCGGAATAGATTTCATAGGGATAAGGGTGAGTGGGAAGAGAGGAAAGATGCAGCGGGAAAGGGTGACCCCTGACAAGGAAAAGGGTCACACTTGACAGGGTGAAAGGTGACTGTTTTCTTGGTGAAAGGTCACCTCCGGAACGGGAAAGGGCACCTATAGATGCTGTAGAAATAATAGAAGAGACAGAAATAATGGATATTAGAACAAAAAAAAAGCAGGATATTGCTATAATCACAATATCCTGCATATACTAACGTGAGTTTTCTATTTGATTGAGCATCTTGAATGTGGCATTGATGGCAGCCTGTGTCTGGTCTGCATCAAGGGCACGTGTGCGGAATATCCTCTGCTCATCCTGCCATGTGATGACTGTCTGTACGAGGGCATCAGTGCGCCCGCCAGGAGGAATGGTTACTGCATAATTAAGGAGATCCGGCAATGTCCTGCCGAGCTTGTCACGATATATCCTGCGAAGAGCCTTCACAAAAGCATCATACTGGCCATCACCAGTAGCATCGCCGGTAAACTCCCTGCCGTTGATGCTCACCTTGATTGATGCCAAAGGCTTTATGCCATAGGCAAGACTGACCATATAACCGAGGAGTTTCACCTTGTCATCCTCTTCTGGAGCAGTATGTTTCAGCACATCGGAAACGATAAACGGCAGGTCTTCCTGCGTCACGACAGCCTTTCTGTCGCCAAGTTCCGTCACGCGTTTTGTTATCTGCCTTACCTGTTCAGGAGTGAGATCCAGTCCCAGTTCCTGAAGATTCATCTCTATATTAGCCTTTCCGGAAGCCTTTCCGAGAGCATATTCCCGCTTTCTTCCGAACCTCTCCGGTGTGAGGTCATTACAGTAAAGACGGTCTTTGTTGTCACCGTCGGCATGCACACCAGCCACCTGTGTAAAGACATTCTCTCCAACGATGGGCTGGTTAGGGGCTACAGAGATGCCCGAATAAGACTCCACAAGGCGTGATATCTCGTTGAGCCTGTCCTCACGGATGCTCGTCTTCACTCCAAGCTGGTCACGCATGATGACCTGCACAGAACTTAGCGGAGCATTTCCGCAACGCTCTCCGAGACCATTAACAGTGACATGCAATCCAGAAGCCCCGGACAATACCGCAGACAAACTGTTGGCAACAGCGAGGTCATAGTCGTTATGTGCATGGAAATCAAAACGGCATTCCGGATACCGCTCAAGCATCATGCCGAAGAAATCAGCCACCTGCATAGGGTTAAGGACACCCAAAGTATCCGGCAGCATGAAGCGACATATACCGCAGTCCTTCAGTCCCTCCATCATCTGGAAGACATAATCAGGAGAGTCTTTCATGCCATTGGACCAGTCCTCCAAGTAAAGATTCACCTCAAGTCCCTTGGAATGAGCATACTCCACCTCACGGCGTATGTCCATGATATGCTCAGCAGCAGTCTTTCCCAACTGCTGCATACAATGTTTCAGAGAACCTTTCGAGAGGAGATTGATGACCTTGCCGCCACAATCCGCTATCCAGTCTACAGAGCGTCCACCGTCAACGAAACCGAGCACCTCTACCCTATCGAGGACATCGGCCATCTGTGCATAACGGCATATCATGGTAACCGCCCTCTTCTCGCCGTCCGAGACACGTGCCGACGCTACCTCTATGCGGTCAACATTGACATCTCTCAGAAGCATCCGTGCCACCATGAGTTTCTCATGCGGCACGAACGACACTCCGCTGGTCTGCTCGCCGTCGCGGAGTGTAGAGTCCATTATCTCTATGAATTTCCTGTTCACGCCGCTAAACCGTTGCCTCATTCTCAAAAGCCTCTATCTTATCGGTGTTCGACAAGAGGAAATCGATGTCATCATAAGCATTCTCAAGACAATATTTCTTGTAGGAATTTATCTCAAAATGCTCAGAATTGCCAGTCGAGAGGTTCGTCACAGTCTGGTTAGGGACATCGACCTTCACCTCAGCCTTCGGGTCTGCCGCGATAGTGTCAAACAGTTCCTGCTGGAACTCCTTTGTCACGACTACCGGGAGCACGAAGCAATTAAGCAGGTTGTTGCGGTGAATATCGGCAAAAGACGATGATATCACGACGCGCACTCCATAACCTGCTATAGCCCACGCCGCATGTTCACGGCTGGACCCGGAGCCCCAGTTCTGTCCGCCGACAATGATTTCGTGGCAGCCTTCATGAGGAGCTTCCGAAAAATCGGGACGGTTCATGACGAAATCCTCTACAGGTTTTCCGTCAGCATCATAACGCAGGTCGTGCATGAAAGCATCTCCGAAGAACTTCGGGTCGCGTGTCGTGCTGGCGAGATAGCGTGCAGGGATGATAAGGTCTGTATTGCAGTTGTCTATAGCAACAGGGATGCAAGTGCTCTGTATTATATTGAATTTTTGCTTTGCCATTGTTTCCTTTTGAATAACGAGAGGTTTGTTTTCATTTACGGCATACGGTGCAGGCCAGTGCCCATACCGTCTTTCTTACTGTACAGGACCAGCCTTACAGATTCCGAGGGTCAGTGATAACGCCTGTCACGGCCGATGCCGCAACGACGAGCGGCGAAGCCAGCACTGTACGTGCGCCAGGTCCCTGACGGCCTACGAAATTACGGTTTGATGTAGATATCGACAGCTTTCCGGCAGGCACCTTGTCTGGATTCATGGCAAGGCAACTTGAGCATGAAGGCAAACGCAGTTCAAAGCCAGCCTCCTCAAGAATCCTGTCAATGCCCTCATCTATTATCTGCTGACGCACGAGCCATGAGCCCGGCACAAGCCATGCCACGACATTGTCGGCCTTCTTCCTGCCTTTCACGACAGAAGCGAATGCGCGGAAATCCTCTATTCTGCCATTGGTACATGCACCGAGGAAACAGTAGTCGACCGGTGTCCCCTCCAGCTTCTGTCCCGGCTGGAACTGCATGTAATCAAGCATACCGAGGAACTGCTCCCTATCCTCTTCAGGGATGCTGTCAAGCGCAGGGACACACTCGTCTATGGCGATTCCTGCACCTGGGTTTGTGCCGTATGTTATGCGCGGGACGATGTCCTCCGCCCTGTAGGTGACCTCCTTGTCGAATACTGCATCGGCATCCGAGTACAGCTCCTTCCACTTTGTCACGGCAGCGTCCCAGGCCTCACCCTTCGGCGCATACTCACGGCCTTTGAGATAGGCAAAAGTCGTCTCGTCAGGAGCGATAAGTCCTGCTCTTGAACCCATCTCTATGGAAAGATTTGACAGTGTAAGGCGGCCTTCCATTGACATGTTACGGACAGCAGAACCGGCGTATTCCACAGCATACCCTGTCGCTCCCGATGTTGTCATCTGAGCCATGATATACAGGGCGACGTCCTTTGCCGTCGTGCCCTCCGGCAGTTCGCCCTCCACATTGATACGCATCGTCTTAGGCTTTGACTGCAGGATACACTGCGAGGCAAGTACCTGAGCCACCTCACTCGTGCCGATGCCCATGGCTATTGCACCCACGGCACCGTGCGTAGAGGTATGAGAATCGCCGCAGACGATAGTCATGCCCGGGAGCGACAGCGCCTTCTCCGGACCTACAACGTGGATGATGCCATTATCCTTCGTGCCCATTGCGAAATGCTTGATGCCGAACTCATTACAGTTGGCGGCAAGCGTCTCCACCTGCTTCCTGCCTACAGGGTCGTCTATGCGTTCCTGCTGGTCGGAAGGGGTGTTATGGTCTGGCATTGCCACTATATGGTCCGGGCGGAAAGCCTTGATACCTTTATCACGGAGAGTGTCAAAAGCCTGCGGCGATGTCACCTCGTGTGCATAGAGGCGGTCTATATAAAGTTGTGTAGGACCGTCCTCGACGTTCTGCACGACGTGCGCGTCCCAAATCTTGTCAAATAATGTTTTTCCCATATAAGTAAGTAAACGGAATTAACCGATATTGTATTTCTATATAATATAAAGGTATATGCTGCCCAGGAGCCGTGCACGATGCCTACTTGAACTTGTTGACGCAGTCGATGTAGGCCTCGACAGAAGCCTTCACGACATCGGTATCCGCACCGAATCCGTAATAGACATGACCGTCGTACTCCACCTGCATGTGTACCTTGCCGACATCGTCAGAACCCTTCGAGATGGCTTGAATGGTAAACTCCTTGAGCACCATCTCCTTCATGATAATCTTCTTCATGGCCCTTATGGCGGCATCCACAGGACCGTTGCCCGTAGAGCAAGCCTCGAATTTCTGACCGCTTATGTCGAGTCCTATAGAGGCAACGCACTTCGACCTGGCGTCCATACCCGTCGTCACCTGCAGGAAATCGAGCCTTACGGCGTGGGCATTGGCACGGTCGGCACCTGCCAGTACAAGGATGTCATCGTCATTGACCTCCTTCTTCTTGTCGGCAAGTTTCAGGAATTCCGTATACACCTTGTCGAGCCTCTCGCCGTCAAGCTCCACGCCATTAACCTGCAGACGGTGCTTCAGCGCCGCGCGTCCCGAACGTGCGGTAAGCACGATGGCGTTGTCGTCGATGCCGACATCCTTCGGGTCCATTATCTCGTAAGTGGAGGCATTCTTAAGGACGCCGTCCTGATGTATGCCGGAAGAATGGGCGAAGGCATTCCTTCCCACAACAGCCTTGTTAGGCTGCACAGGCATATTCATGAGAGACGACACCATGCGCGATGTCGGATAAATCTTCGTGGTGTTGATATTTGTCTCTATGCCCAGCTCAGGATGGGTCTTGAACGTCATGGCAACCTCTTCGAGAGACGTATTGCCGGCGCGCTCGCCTATGCCGTTTATCGTCACCTCCACCTGCCTTGCGCCTCCGAGCACGCCTGCCACGGTGTTCGCCGTGGCCATGCCGAGGTCGTTATGGCAATGGGTGGAAAGGATAGACTTGCCTGCCGAGAAAGCGTCAACATGCTCGTACAGGTACTTTATCTTCTCCTGATACTCTCCCGGCAGGCGGAAGCCCGTCGTGTCAGGTATGTTGCAGACAGTGGCACCGGCTTTCGTCACAGCGTCTATTACGCGCGCAAGATACTCGTTGTCCGTGCGCCCTGCGTCCTCGGCGTAGAACTCCACATCCTCCACATATCTCTTGGCATACTTCACGGCGGCGACGGCACGCTCGATGATTTCCTCGGGAGTGCTGTTGAACTTATACTTTATATGCGAGGGAGACGTGCCTATACCCGTATGGATACGCTTGTGCTTGGCATACTGAAGAGCCTCGGCGGCGACATCAATATCCTTCTGCACGGCACGTGTCAGCGCGCAAATCACCGGCCATGTGACGGCCTTGCTTATCTCTATCACACTGTTGAAATCGCCAGGACTGGAGATAGGGAAACCTGCCTCTATGACATCGACTCCCAAAGCCTCCAGCTGTCTTGCTACCTGTATCTTCTCCACGGTGTTGAGCTGGCATCCCGGCACCTGCTCGCCATCGCGCAAGGTTGTATCAAATATGTACAGTCTATCACTCATATCTGTCCGAAAAGTTTCAATTCTTAACTTTTTACCTAATTCTGTTGCAAATTTACAACTATTTTCTCATACACACAAGCAAATTGTAATATTTCTTGTCGTGACGACAAAATACATACTTATTGTCAAGCGCTCATGGCTGTCACGACGGCGTAACTGTGGTTTGCACATCGATATGACAAGTGTGGGACTAAAAAGGATAATCGTCCAGCCCTGCTGCTGCCGGCGGAACATCGCCTGTGAGAGGGTCTACCCCGCCTCCATCGAGGGCAGAACCTATGATTTCTCCTTCCATAGGGCCAGAGACACCTGACGGAGCGTAGCGCTCGTTCTTATTGGCAAAGCGCGTAAACTCGCCGCGGAACGATACAAGGACATCTTTCGTAGCACCCTTACGGTGCTTGGCAATGATAATCTGTGCCATGCCGCGGAGATCCTGTCCTGTGGCGCTGTCCTCATATATATGGTAATACTCTGGACGATGCACGAACTGCACCATATCGGCATCCTGCTCTATAGAGCCTGACTCTCGGAGGTCGGAAAGCTGCGGACGCTTGGAGTCTATGCCCTTGGCGTCGCCCTCGCCACGGCTCTCCACCGAACGGTTCAGCTGGGAGAGGGCAAGGACAGGGATGTCAAGCTCCTTGGCAAGACCTTTCAGCGAGCCTGAAATCTTGGAGACCTCCTCCTGTCGCGAGTTGAACTTCATGCCTGTGGCATTCATCAGCTGCAGGTAGTCTATCATTATTATCTTCACGCCCTTCTCCTTCACCAGACGGCGCGCCTTCGTGCGCAGCTCGAAGACCGACAGACCGGGAGTATCGTCAATATAGAGAGGGGCGCCGTCGAGCTTTCGGAGGTTCTGGTCGAGGCGTGCCCATTCTTCGCTTGTCAACTGTCCGTTGAGAATCTTGTTGCCGGGAATTTCGCAGACATTGGAGATAAGTCGGTTTACCAGCTGCACATTGCTCATTTCGAGCGAGAAGAAGGCTATCGGTATGCGGTAGTCCACGGCAATGTTCTTCGCCACGGAGAGGGCGTATGAGGTCTTGCCCATGGCAGGACGGCCGGCGATGATGACAAGGTCGGAAGGCTGCCATCCCGAGGTGACGGCATCAAGGTCGTCAAGTCCCGACGGAATGCCCGTCAGTCCGCCGCTGTTGGCCGCCGCCTTCTGGAGTATCTCGTAAGCCCTCTTCACCACAGGGTCTATCTGCGTGTAGTCCTGCTTCATGTTCTTCTGCGAGAGCTGGAAGAGCGAGCCCTCTGCCTCCTGCATGAGCTGGTCGGTGTCTACCGTCTCGTCGAAGGCCTTCGTCTCTATATCGCTGGCGAAGCTGATAAGCTGGCGCGCCATGTACTTCTGAGCGAGGATACGGCTGTGGTACTCCACATTGGCAGAGGACGACACCTTTGCCGACAGCTCCACGACATAAGGTGCGCCGCCGGCCTCCTCCAGGCGTCCCATCTTCTTCAGTTCCTCCGTCACGGTGATGATGTCGGCAGGGCGTTCGCTCATGCTGAGCGTCTGTATGGCTGTGAAGATATGCCTGTGGCGCGGGTCGTAGAATGTGTCAGGGTGCAGCAGTTCGCTCACGACACCGAACGCTTCGGCATCGATAAGCAGCGCGCCGAGCACCACCTGCTCCACCTCCACCGCCTGCGGCGGCAGATGTCCGTAAGTGTTGTCTATCGGTGTCTGCTGGCGTCTGCCGGTCCTGCCTGTTCTGTTTGCTCCTTCTGTTGTTGGCATGGTAATGATATGTGTTTTCTTGTTATTACGTTTCCTTGTCCCGCCTCCGGCAGAAAGGCTTTCCCTGTCCGACGGGAGACACAGAAACTGTCGGCCCTGTCCCGTCAGGTTCAAGTCCGTCAGCCTGTATTCTGGCTACAAAGGTATAAAATTTAATTCAGAATAAAGAATCGGGAATGACATTTTTCTGACGCCCTGCGATTTTCTGCCGTTCCGTGCATGATGCCGCTTCCGCCCGAATCCGTGCAAAGCTACCATTCCTTTATTGATAATTAACGAATTGTCAAGATGATGTTTTTTCTGCAAAAATCTTGCTGTAACGTAAATAATTGATTACCTTTGTAACGCAAATCGAAAAAAATCCAGCGCATCATGGACAAGAAAGCAATAGAAGAAGCCTTGGTTCCGGGTTGTCCCATACGGAACATACTGTCAAGAATAAGCGATAAATGGTCGCTGCTCATCATCTATGCTCTCGAAAAGGCCTCCCCTGAGCCGGTACGCTTCAAGGAACTGCAGCGCAAGATGCCGGACATCTCGCAGAAGATGCTTGCCGCGACGCTCCGCACCCTTGAGGAGGACGGCTATGTGACGCGCACAGTCTTCCCCGAAGTGCCACCGCGTGTAGAGTATGCACTTACCGAAAGGGCGATGTCTCTCCTGCCCCATGTCAACGCCCTCATAGGCTGGGCCTTGGAAAACATGGATGCGATAATGAAGGACAGAAAGGACGCACACAACAATGTGACGGCATAAAAGTGCCCGGATTATTCACCGAAGACAGCAAAAAACTACAGGAAAAAGCCTGATGTACAGGATTTCTTTATTATCTTTGCACAGGAAAGCAGGGACATGTATCCATTCCTGCATACAGCTGAACTGACAGAAAGAACACGCATATCAGAAAAAAGAAGAAAGAGATACGACATGAAATAACGACCATACACCTATCTATGAAAATCATATACAACAAGATAATACCTTTCGGCAAACAATTCTATGCCATAAATCTTTTTGGCATTCTGTTTGCGAAAGGGCCGTGCAACAAGATTACAATCAATCATGAAAGCATACATACGGCACAGATAAAAGAATTGGGATACATATTCTTTTACATCATATATCTGATGGAATGGTTAGTGAGAATAATCCAATACAGGGGATATGTCAGAGGATACGAAAACATATCCTTTGAACGTGAAGCATACAGCAACCAGTATAATCTGCAATATCTGAAGAAAAGGAAACGGTATAGTTTCGTCAAATATCTGAAAAAGAGACAGTGAAGTTTTAACTTTCCCCTACAACTGATCCTCATACAAGCCCAAAGGGATGCCTTCATGAACATTTCTTCCCCTTCCCCATCTTGTTCCTGCACTTCTCGACATAGCACAAGTCATGGCTCTGCGGAAAACCAGTAGGAATATATTTCTACTGAGCCAAAACAAGGCCTGATACCAAATAAATATCTCCTAAAAATACATTTAAATAAGATTCTATGATTACAAATCTTATAGAGATGTATTTTTAGGAGAACTTTTTTAATCGTTATATAACCGACTGTGGTTTAGAATTCCGCGTTATTCGGTGTGCGTGGGAACGGGATTACGTCACGGATATTCTGCATACCGGTGACGAAGAGGATAAGGCGTTCAAAGCCGAGACCGAAACCTGCGTGAGGGCATGAACCGTACTTGCGTGTGTCAAGATACCATGACATGTCCTTCATCGGGATGTTGCGGCGCTTTATCTCGCCCATGAGTTTGTCAAGACTCTCCTCACGTACGGAGCCGCCGATAATCTCTCCTATCTGTGGGAACAGCACATCGGTGCCCTGTACAGTCTCTGCCATCTCCTGACCCATGCAGACTGGCTTCTCGGCATCTATCTTCATGTAGAATGCCTTTATCTCCTTAGGATAGTTAGTCATGATGACCGGCTTCTTGAAATGCTCCTCCACGAGGTAGCGCTCGTGCTCGGAGGCAAGGTCATCGCCCCAGTTACAAGGATACTCGAACTTCTTTCCTGCCTTTATAGCTTCCTGAAGAATCTCGATGCCCTTGGTGTAAGGTAGGCGGACAAACTCTGTGCTGACAACGCTCTGAAGACGCTCGATAAGACCTTTGTCTATCATCTTGTTGAGGAACGCGAGGTCATCCTGACAGTTGTCGAGAGCCCACTGCACGCAATACTTGATGAACTCCTCTTCAAGATCCATCAGTTCGTCAAGGTCCATGAACGCTATTTCCGGCTCAATCATCCAGAACTCCGCAAGATGGCGTGGAGTATTGGAGTTCTCGGCGCGGAATGTAGGTCCGAAGGTGTATATGCCGCCGAGGGCCGTTGCACCGAGCTCGCCCTCAAGCTGTCCCGATACGGTAAGCGATGTCTGCTTGCCGAAGAAATCATCGTCGTAGATAATCTGTCCGTCCTTGTCCTTCTTGAGATTGTAAAGGTTCTTTGTCGTAACCTGGAACATCTGGCCTGCGCCCTCGCAGTCTGAAGCTGTGATGAGCGGAGTATGGAAATAGAAGTATCCCTTGTTGTGGAAGAAGGTATGGATAGCCATTGCCATATTATGGCGTATGCGCATGATAGCTCCGAATGTGTTCGTGCGGAGGCGGAGATGTGCATACTGGCGCATGTACTCGAATGTCTGGCCCTTCTTCTGCATAGGATAGTCTGCACCGCAGAGGCCGTATATCTCGATGCTGTTGCACTGGATTTCCGATGTCTGTCCCTTACCCTGGCTCTCCACAAGAGTGCCTGTTGCGCAGATACATGCACCTGTAGTCACCTGCTTGAGGATATCAGCATCAAACTTGTCTACGTCGCATACGAGCTGCACATTATTTATAGTAGAACCATCGTTAAGGGCGATGAAGTCAACAGCCTTGCTGCTGCGGTGGGTGCGTACCCACCCTTTTACGCAGACATCCTTGCCGAACTCTGTGCTTTTAAGGATGTCTATGACTTTTGTTCTTTTCATAGATGAACGGAATTGATTATTATTGGTTCTGAAAGTGGCCTTGCCCCGTCGGGAGGACGTTGTCCATCTCTGGAGGCAAGGCGTGTTTTGCTTACGGCGGGTCCTATAAATTCCCACCGATATTTTAACTTAAATGGAGCTATTGTCAGCATCCACCTTATGCAAGTCCGGGAAAGCACAGTATGTCATCGGTATACATCCGCCGCTTTTCAGGTACCTGCGTGTCGTGTTGTCGTCTTGGTTTGTGCGGGCAATGCCTTATTCGTATGCACCCATGCGGAGCATATCCACCTCTTTCTCTGTGAGGAATCGCCAGTCGCCGCGACGCAGATTCTTCTTTGTCAGGCCGGCAAACTGCACGCGGTCGAGCTTTATCACCCTGTAGCCGAGGCTCTCGAAGATACGGCGCACGATACGGTTCTTGCCCGAGTGGATTTCTATGCCCACCTGCTTCTTGTCTGTAGGAGAAGCATACTCTACGGCATCGGCCTTGATTACGCCGTCCTCAAGCTCTATGCCCTCGGCAATCTGGTTTATGTCATGAGCCGTAACGTTCTTGTCACAGAAGACATGGTAAACCTTCTTCTTGAGGAAACGCGGATGAGTAAGTTTGGAAGCCATCTCGCCATCGTTAGTGAGGAGGAGCACTCCGGTAGTGTTGCGGTCGAGGCGTCCTACAGGATATATGCGCTCTGGACATGCATCCTTCACGAGATCCATGACAGTCTTGCGGTTCTGCGGGTCTTCGGATGTCGTGACATAGTCCTTCGGCTTATTGAGAAGGACGTAGACTTTCTTCTCGATAGATACCGGCTGATCATGGAACACGACCTTATCGGAGCGGAGCACCCTTGTGCCGAGCTCAGTGACTACATTGCCGTTTACCGTCACAAGTCCAGCCTGTATGAAGTCGTCAGCCTCACGGCGGCTGCAGACACCTGCATTGGCGAGGTACTTGTTGAGACGTATAGGTGCATTGGGGTCGATATGAGCCTCGCTGTACTCTATGCGTTTCTTGTGGCTGTACTTTGCATTAGGGTCGTAGTCAGGAGTGCGCTGTCTACGGAATCCTCCGCCCTGCTGGCCGTAACCGCCACGGTTGCCGTAGCCGCCACGGTTATATCCACCCTGCTGACCGTAGCCACCACGGTTGTAACCGCCCTGCTGGCTATAGCCGCCGTTATTGTTATAGCGCTGGCGTGGCTGGTAGCCGCCCTCGCGCTGCTCACCGTCGTTATTGGCATTGTTGTAGCGTGGACGATAGCCACCCTGCTGGTTGCCGTATCCACCCTGCTGACCGTAGCCGCGGTTGTAGCCGCCACGGTTATATGACGTGCCGCCATTGTTGTTGAAACGTGGACGCTGCGGACGGTATTCACCCTGGTGTCCGTTGTCATGAAGCCCTGCTCCGAATCCTTCAGGACGGAAACTGCCTTCATTGTTGTTGCTGTAGCGCGGACGGTCGGAGCCGTACTGTGGGCGCATGATGCGTGTACGCGGGCGCTGCGGACGTCCTTCACTGTTGTACTCTCTGTTGAATGCCGGCTTGCGGTAGCCCTCACGGCCACTCTCCTCAAAGCCCTTCTCTGCCTTGTCTTTGTCAAATTCCTGGTTCATTGTGTTTGAAGATTAAATGTTAGTCGGTCCTGTCAATGATGTGTCGTGTCATATTCCGGTATCGCGGTTTCACGTTTCCGCACCATCGTTCAGGACATCTGATGAAAATTTAGATTGATTTGTTTTTCCAAGACTCTCTCGAGCCTTTTCTGTTGATGTTTCCTGTGTTTTCTTTCCTGTTTCTTTTATTTGTTTTATTATGAGTAAAATAGGTTATAAGCAGGTGTTGCCGGCATTCTCATGGTAATCATATACCGGTATAGCTGGAAGGCGTGATAGCCATCAGCTCAGCCTTTACCTTGTCGCTGACATCGAGAGACTTGATGAATTCATGTATTGTCTCCTCGGTCATCTTGGCATTTGTACGTGTGAGAGCCTTCAGAGCCTCGTAAGGATGAGGGTATGCCTCACGGCGGAGGACGGTCTGTATAGCCTCGGCTACTACAGCCCATGTATTGTCAAGGTCACGCTGTAGGGCATCCTCGTTGAGAATCAGCTTGCGCAGGCCTTTCAGAGTGCTCTGTATGGCAATGACGCCGTGTCCGAGAGGTGTGCCGATATTACGGAGCACGGTAGAGTCTGTAAGGTCGCGCTGCAGACGGCTGACAGGCAGTTTCGCCGCCAGGAACTGCAGTATCGCGTTTGCAATGCCGAGGTTACCCTCAGAATTCTCGAAGTCGATAGGGTTGACCTTATGAGGCATTGCCGACGATCCGACCTCTCCGGCCTTAATCTTCTGCTTGAAATACTCCATGGAGATATACATCCAGAAGTCACGGTCGAGGTCGATGATGATGGTGTTGATACGCCTGATGGCATCAAACACACCACCGAGATGGTCATAGTTGGAAATCTGTGTCGTATACTGCTCACGCTCGAGACCGAGCTTCTCAGCCACGAACCTGTTGCCGAACTCGCGCCAGTCGTACTCCGGATAAGCGACATGGTGAGCATTGTAATTGCCCGTAGCGCCGCCGAACTTCGCGGTGAGCTTGCACTGTCTGAGCTGTGCCAGCTGCTCCTCCAGGCGGTAGACGAAGACCATGACCTCCTTGCCGAGGCGTGTAGGAGACGCCGGCTGTCCGTGAGTCTTTGCGAGCATCGGGACATCGGCCCACTCTGCGGCATAGTCGCGCAACTGCTGCACGAGCTCCTCGAGCTGCGGATAATAGACATTCTCCAGAGCCTCCTTTATGGACAGCGGCACGGAAGTGTTGTTTATATCCTGCGATGTCAGTCCGAAATGTATGAACTCCTTGAACGGTTCGAAATAGCCCTCCTTCACGATGCCCTCTCCAGCCATGGCGTCGAGCTTCTCCTTTATGAAATACTCCACGGCCTTCACGTCATGGTTCGTCACCTTCTCTATATCCTTGACACGCTGTGCGTCAGCCACAGAGAAGTGTGCATATATATCCCGCAATGCAGGGAACAGCTCCTTGTCAAAGTCCGCAAGCTGCGGGAGCGGCAATTCACAGAGAGAGATGAAATACTCAATTTCCACCCTTACGCGGTAGCGTATGAGAGCATACTCCGAGAAATAGTCAGCGAGGCAGTCAGTCTTGCCACGATATCGGCCATCGATAGGAGAGATGGCGGTAAGCAGTTCGAGATTCATTATACCTATTAAAGAATACTTGTTTTTTCACCACCAGCGGCTTGGGGCACGACGCCCGTCACCGCCGTATATAAATTAATGTGCAAATATAGTCATTTTTTCAGAAACAAAAGAATTTCCTCCCCAACTTTTATTTCCAGCCACACAATAATTAACAATTATCAATAAGCCTCATGATTACGGACATAAAAAAACCGCAACCCTTGAGAGCAATGATAATCTCGAAGAATTACGGAAACAGTCAATTCACATATCGTGCCGATGCATATTTTGTGTAATGCAGACGCACATTTCATGTCTTGTGGGCGCTGAGGGATTCGAACCCCCGACCCTCTGCTTGTAAGGCAGACGCTCTGAACCAACTGAGCTAAGCGCCCGTCGTCTCTGTGACGGTGTCTGGCAAGTCATTTCTGAATTGCGGGTGCAAAGTTACGAACTTTTTCTGAACTGTGCAAGTTTTTTGGCAAATAAATATCACAAAAATGAAAAAAGCCTTGGAAAAGTGGTTATTTATTGCTGAACTTTTATTAATTCTGCAGTCAGAACGAACCAATGCAAGTAACAGACGTCAAATGTTTTGTGTTTACTTGTTTTAAAGGTGGGGCAATTCCCACCTAAAAAAGAAACAACTTTCCTGCGGCGAGGCTCCGCACAAATGAATTATGATAACATACCCATGCTGCAAGATAAACCTCGGTCTCAATGTCACAGCCAGGCGTGCCGACGGTTATCATGACCTTGAAACGGTGTTTTACCCTATCCCACTCTGCGATGCGCTGGAGATAAACGTGATGGATGACGGCTTTCCGTCGTCCGTGGCATGTGACCTGCTCACAAAGACAAGGGACGGCGATGATAACGTGGAGGGCGGTTCTGCGCCATTGTGTCCGGAGCAGAAGAACCTTGTAGTGAGGGCGTACAACATCATTGCCCGTGACAGGGCGTTGCCGAGGGTACATGCACATCTATACAAGAACATACCGTCGCAGGCGGGACTCGGCGGCGGTTCGAGCGACGCTGCCTATATGATAAGGCTTCTCAACGAGCAGTTTGGCCTCGGGATGAGCACGAAGGAGATGGAGCATTATGCTGCGGAGCTTGGTGCAGACTGTGCATTTTTCATCACTTCACGGGCGGCGTATGCCACAGGCATAGGAGACCGGCTCGCTCCGCTTGACGGCATCAACGACATACTCTGCGGATACCACATAGCCTTGGTAAAGCCAGACATCGCCGTCTCTACGGGCAAGGCTTACAGCGAGATCGTCCCACGGCGTCCGGCAGTGTGTTGCAAGGACATCGTCAGACGTCCGGTAAACGAATGGAGAGGGCTGTTGACCAATGATTTTGAGGAGCCTGTGTTTAAGATGCACAGGGAACTTGGCGAGATAAAGGAACGGCTGTATGGGCTTGGTGCCGAGTTTGCGCTCATGTCAGGCAGCGGTTCGACACTTTTCGGGCTGTTCAAGGACAGACCGCAAGGCATTGAGGAAGCATTTGGCGGTTGCTTTACCGCTGTAATGGAGTTAGGCCGTTGATGTGTTTTTTCATGACTATTACACGTAAGATATGCGGAATTATGCCACGACAACACATAAAAAATGCGATAGGCGTAAAAAAAAAGATAGCCGAAATAGTCTTGATAGCCGAAATAGGAAAAGTCACATAGCTCGCCATGCTCCTTCGTTTCAAGACGAAAACATCTCAAAAACAACTACGTTTTATACTATACGTTAATTTTGTTGACTTACTTAAACCCAAATCGGTCATTAGACCGATATACGGTAATGTTCTGTTATTATTATACGGTCTTTTCCTCCGTTTCGCTTTTCTCTTCGCTGTCTTGCTTCCCGTTCCGTCTCAACATAGCTCGCTATGCCTTCGCCGAAATGGTCGCAATACAACGGAGATAAAAACAAAACGAAGTGAAATCTAATGACCGATTTGGGTTAGAAAGATGAAAAGTGACACTTCACCATGCGAAACGTCACCTTCAGCAACGCAAACGGTCACCTTTCACATAAAGAAAGGTGACCGTTTGTAATATATTGTGTTACAAAGTCTTACATAAGCCTGCAACATCAGCAGGCATGGTGGTTGACGATGCTTGCCAAGAAGTATACACTGAATGCTTTCGGACTAACGTCTTTCTACGGCTATTATGCCTCAACGACAACTGCATCGGCAGGCTGTTTCCGGTTTTCATCAAGGATAAGTTCGCCAATCTTTCCCTTCACGGTGAGCTTTCCGCTGGTAGGATTCTTTATAGAGACGACATCACCCTTTATCGTTCCGTTTACGGTAGAATACTCAAAAAGGAGGTTGGCATCGTCTCCGAAGGTGCAGTCCTCGAGTATCAGTCCGTCGACATAGCACAGGAGCTGTTCGCCGGTAAGATGGCAGCGCACGAGACGGATATTCTTGCCGTACCATGCGAGGTACTCGCCGTTAAGTTCGCTGTCGTAGACAGTGACATTCTCCGCCTCCCAGAAAGCGTCCTTGGAGTTGATTGCGGCGTTGTGAATCTCCACATTCTTCGCATACTGGAAGCCGTAGTTGCCGTCCTGACGGTAATTTTCAAGGCGTATGTTTTCGGTGTGCATGAAAATATAGTCGCAATTCTGTATCGAGACATTGCGCATCTCCACGTCCTTACAGTCCCAAAGAAACTGTTCCCCGTTCGGGAAATCGGTATTCTCGACATATATACCCTCCATGCGGCGGAAGAGCTTCGGCGCATCTACCTTACAGTTTGTCATGCGGCAGCCGCGCGAGTACCACAGGCTGGAGCGCGCACTCTCGGCAAAATAGCAGTTGTTTACCTTGAAACCGTCGGTCTCCCAGAAGACATATTTCCCTTCAAAGGTACAGTTTTCCGCCTCGATATTGCTTGTCTCCTTGATACTTGACTCGCCGACATGGATAGTGACATTCTCGAGTCTCACATCATGTACGGCGTATAAAGGGCGTTCTCCGCCATATTCCTTGTTCTGTATAATTGTCATAATCAATATTCTTCTATATTATATATTATTGTTTTCCCGTCAGCAAGCCGTCCTCCAGCCATATATCTCAACCGTTATCCCTGAGTTTCAACCTGAATTTCAGCCTCAGCAGGAACGCTATGCCGCGGAATGTCAGTTCTATAGCCATGGCTATCCATACGCCATGCAGCCCCATGGTCGGCGCGAACAGCAACGCCAGCGTGAGGCGTACGCCCCAGATGCTTGCAAGATTGAGGACGCTGGAGCCCAGTGTCCTTCCTGCTCCGACGAATACACTGTAGGTCACTATGGCGGCGGCAAAGCCCGGCTCTGCCCATGCCTCTATCCTGAGGATATCCGTTCCGAGGCTTATCACCTCGGCATCGGACGTCACTATGCCCATCATCTCCGGCGCGAAGACCCACATGACGACACCCATCAGCGCCATAATCGCCATGCCGAGAAGCACGGAAATCCATGCGAAACTGCGCATAAGTTCCTGCCTCCTTGCGCCCATGCTCTGCCCAACGAGCGTCGTGGCTGCCTCTGCCACACCGTAGCCCGGCATATAGCAAAGGCTCTCGACATTGACGCCAAAGGTGTTGGCGGCTATCGCCACACTGCCCATAGGGGCTATGATGCCTGATATGGCGACCTGCGCACCGGACATCACGCCGCGTTCGAGACTTATCGGCGTGCCTATCTTCATGACATTGGACAGTGTGTCCCAGTGAGGCCTGAACTTCTGCACGGCGTCGAGCGAGAATCTCAGGTTCTTGTCCTTGGCTACAAGACCGTACACCATCAGAGACATGGTGACAACGTAAGCGAGCAGAGTGCCGAGAGCAGCACCGAGGACGCCCATATCCATCACGAAGATAAACAGGTAATTGAACAGTACATCGAGCACACACATCATGACTCCGAGCACACTCGGCGTCTTGACATTGCCACTGCACCGCAGGCTGCCGGCAGCAAGGTTGTTCATCATAAGCAGAGGCATGGCAAGCGCGACAACGGAGAAATACAGCGTGGCGTCTCCACATATAATTTCGTCTGCTCCAAGCCATTTAGGCAGATGAGGAGCGATGAGGAGTCCGATGAGCATCATCATGCAACCGAAGGCCAGTCCGCACGACATGCCCTGCCTGACTATGCTTCTCGCACGCTTGGCATCATTGGCCCCAATCTTGTGTGCTACCTGCACATAGAAGCCTGTGGCAAGTCCTGACGTCACTCCGCCGAAGAGCCATATCGTGGTAGAGACAAGTCCGACAGCAGCAGCCTCATGAGTGCCGAGATGTCCGAGCATGGAGGCGTCGATAATCTGCATGACTACCGATGACAGCTGCGCTATCATTGCCGGCATACTCAGCATAGCGACAAGCGTCAGCTTCTGGCGCAGTGTCATCGTCCGGGAGCTGTCGCGAACCATCTCAAGCAGTTGGTCCTTTGTCATTGTGTGCGGTTTGTGTACGGTTTATACGGTTGTGCGGTTTTACGGGGATAGCCAGAATAGTCAAAATAGCCGAAATAGACTGAATAAACTGAATAGATTAATAGCATAAAGACTACTGTCACGCCTTCGGATACTCGCTGTGGAAGGCGTTGGTAAGACGGTCTATATATCGGCGAGACTCCCATTTTGCCATAGGGAGGTCGTGGAGGAGACAGTTGCCGCAGGTAGCAGGTGTCGTTCCCGGCACTTCACCTTCGAAGTCCACGACATACTGGAAAGCGCGGAGCATGAGTCCACGCACTTCCTCGCAGGAGTAGCTGCCTTTCATGATGAGATAGTTGCCAGTCTGGCAACCCATCGGTCCCCAATAGATAATCCTGTCTTTCCACTCCTCGTCGTTGCGAAGGAATGTCGCAACGAGATGCTCCATAGTGTGTATGGCACCCTGAGCCATTGCCGGCTCATGGTTGGGAGCTGTCATGCGGATGTCGTATGTCGTTACGATCTCGCCTCCCACCTCGTCCTGACGGGAGACATATATGCCCGGTTGCAGATTGGTATGGTCTACTGCAAAGCTTGGTATAAGTTTCATATTCTTGTCTTTTGTTTACGTTTTTACTATACATTTCCCTGTCACGGATGCCAACTGATGTGCATCACATGACATGCTTTCGTGCCTGGGGTACGTTTTCGGGATGCAAAATTACTAAAAATATCCCATACAGGCAAATCATCTGTGAAGACATCACGGCAGACCGTTGCCTATTCCTGCATTACAAGACAGCCGACGCTCTATTTAAGTAAGTCAACAAATTCAACGATATTATCGTGTAACAAAGTAAGCCTCAAAATCTTGTATGTATACATTAGTTTTTTTGACTTACTTGTCTATATTGACAATCTCGTATTTCCGGGAACCGAGTCCAATCTTCTCGCCCCATTCCATGATATGTGTGCCGTGCTGCTTGGCTATGCGGTCGAGGAGAGGCTTGGTGTTGTTATGTTCGTCATTGTGTATCTGTGTGACGATATCATAGCAAGCCTGGTCGCAGGCGACAGGGTCGAGAGAGGCGACGATGCCGTAATCGGCGATGAGCGGTGTCTGCGGATTGGCATTGCAGTCGCAGTCGATGCTCATATTGTTCATGACGGCTATATAAAGGATTTTCGTCCCTTGGTCAAAATAGTTGTGGACAGCCTGCGCAGCAGACGCCATGGACTCCACGAAACCGTCCTGGTCGTCTATGTGGCTCCACATCTCTGCGACATCCTTTGTCACTCCTGCCGAGTGGATATAGGCTTTTCCGGCAGCAGAGGCAACACCGATGCTCGCGTTTTTCATCACCCCTCCGAGGCCTCCCATCTGATGTCCCTTGAAGTGGGCGAGATTTATCATGAAGTCATAGTACGCCAGATGCTTGCCTACAATATCATACTTGATATGCGTAGTGTCCTTTACGGCAATCTCCATGTCGCCCTCCTCGTCCATTATGTCTACAGGAGCGACAGCCGTGAAACCGTGTTCACGTATTGTCTTCCAGTGGGCCTCGGTAGTGTTTCGTGTACCGGGATAGGCGGTGTTGCACTCCACGATGGTGCCATGGACCTCATCGAGCAGGGGCTTGATGAAGGCAGGACGCAGATAACCTGTCTTCTGGGACTCTCCCGTGCTTATCTTCACAGCGACACGGCCTTCGGCAGGACGTCCGAGAGCCTTGTATATCCTGACAAGAGACTCGGGAGTTATCTCGCGTGTGACAAAAACCCGGCTTTGCGCGTATGAGCCTAAAGCCATGAATGCTGCAAAAGCGAAAGAAAGATAGTGTTTCATATATTCTGTATTTTTTATTGCGTTTATGTGTACGGATACGGTATCCGTATACCTTATATTATATATACCGTCATTATAATGCCGCGCGGTACTGTGTAGGAGTCTGCCCCGTGCATCTCTTGAAGAAGCGCACAAAATGCTGGGGATACTCGAAGCCGAGGTTGGCACTGATATGCGTGACGCTCATACCGCTCTCGTTGAGCATCTCCTTGGCGGCAAGCAGGACACGGTCTGTTATGAAATCCTTCGCCGTGCGCCCTGTCTCAGCCTTTACCAGTTCGCCGAAATATGCTGCGGAGAGGAAACACTTGTCCGCGAAATAAGCCACTGTCGGGAGTCCCTGTGTCCTTGCCTTGTCACGGACATACTCGTCGAGCATCTTGTCAAAACGCTGCACGACGTTATGGTTTATCTCCTCACGTACCGTAAACTGGCGGTCATAGAACCGCAGGCAATAGTTGAGAAGCAGCTCGATGTTGCTCACTATGAGTTCACGCGTATGCTTGTCTATGGCATGGTGCAGTTCCTGCTGTATCATGCCGAGCACGCCGCGGTATATCTCCACCTCCTGTGCGGAGAGGTGCAGGGCCTCGTTGCTCGAATACTGGAAGAATCCGTAGCGCGACATCTGCCGTCCGAGCTGTGTGCGTACAAGAAAATCGGGATGGAAGACTATTGCCGTCCATTTAGGCTTAACGCTTGTCGGTTCGACATGCACTGTCTGTCCCGGGCAGAACGATGTCACCGTCATCTCGTCAAAGTCATACTTCGTACGGCCGTATGACAGGTTGCATCCCTTAGTCTCCTTGAGGAAAAGGGCGTACAGCCCGTAATGCATGTTGTAGGATTCTCCATCCATAGGGTCATCGCCTTCAAAATGCGCCACGCTGACCTGCGGATGGAGAGTCTCGAAGCCGAACATGTCATTGAAAGCCTGTACAGAACTCATGTTTATCTCTTTCATCGTCTTGATTTCTTTATTCCGTTTTTAGATATATGGAACATCATTTCCTGCATCATTTCAGATATTTCCTGTAGAACTCCTCGATTCTGTCGAACGGTATCACTGAGAGATTGTCATAGAGGTCGGTATGCACGGCATCAGGTATCAGCAGCAGTTCCTTGTTGCCCGCCTTTGCCGCCACGCTCTCGCCATTGCGCATCATGTCGGCATAGGCATCCTTTGAGAAATAGCATGAGTGTGCCTTCTCTCCGTGTATCATCAGCACAGCAGAGCGTATCTCGTCGCTGTATCTGAGTATAGGCTGGTTGAGGAACGACATGCAACCCGTCTTGTTCCATCCTCCGTTGGAGTTACCGCTGCGCGGATGGTAGCCTCGGGATGTCTTGTAATAGTCGTGATAATCCTTGAAGAACCACGGGAAATCCTCCGGCATTGGGTCCGGCACTCCTCCACCCTGCTCGTGTCGTCCCTGTCCGAACTCCATTGTGCGCTGTACATTGAGGACTTTCCTCGCCTCATGGCGCGCCTCTTCGTTGTCAGCCTCGTCAAAATAGCCATTGGCTGTGACACGGCTCATGTCGTACATCGTCGATGTCACCGTAGCCTTTATGCGCGTGTCGAGCGCCGCAACGTTAAGTGCCATGCCTCCCCATCCACAGATGCCGAGCACGCCGATGCGCTCCTTGTCTACATCATCACGGCAGGAGAGATAGTCTACCGCTGCCTGAAAGTCCTCGGTGTTAATGTCTGGAGAAGCCATAAAACGCGGCTCTCCTGCCGACTCTCCCGTAAACGAAGGGTCAAAGGCCATAGCCATAAAGCCGCGCTCTGCCAACGTCTGTGCGTAAAGACCCGAGCACTGTTCCTTGCAGGCACCGAAAGGTCCGCATACGGCGATGGCAGCCATCCTGCCCTGCGCATCCTTGGGGATATAAAGGTCTGCAGCAAGTGTTATGCAGTAACGGTTTGTGAAAGCGACCTTGCTGTGATTCACTTCCTGCGACTGCGGGAAAGTCTTGTCCCATTCCTGTGAGAGTGTAAGTACTGTTGTATTCATGATTGATGTGTTGTTTGATGTTTGCGCCGGCACGGACATACCCGACAATGCCAGCAATGTTGATAATAATATTTTTCTCATGACACTTGAAGACCGAGACTCTGTGCTGGTGTCGGTTTGCCTTTCGGATACCCTTCTAACCAACCATCTAACCCAGTCTCTGTCCAGGTGCAAAATTACACATATTATCATTACATACACATACCCTCATTACGGTTTTATTTACCGTAATTACGGTTTCATGCACACAGCTTACCTTTACTCTACATGTATAACCTCTATTATCCTCCGCAAATTTAATGATTTTCTCTGAGAAAACCGAATACAACCCACAAAAAAACACATCAAAAAAATAGAGCGGCATCAATACGATGTCGCTCATTTGCTATATGTGATATGCCCTGCAATGACGATGTATTGCAAAACGATAAGTTTCATTTACTTACAGTTCTTCATCGTCATCAACATATTTAGGAGACTCTCCATATTCATTTTCATACGGTTCGCTGTCCATGCACATGAATACAAGCATCATGACATTGTACGCCAAAATCAGCAAAGCCCAAATGGTGTATTTGGCAAAGAATGCATAAGCGGCAGCAGCACCATAACCGTCAAACGTGATATCTGTCATAGCCCCTGCAATCATAATTATACATTCACCAAAGAAGAATATCAGGAAGCCGTATTTCAGTATTGCGCCAATGCCCCACCACCATCCGCTTCTGCCTGTATCGTGCAAACGACGGAAGGTAAGAGGTATTGTCGCTAAGTCGAGAACAAGAGCTGCAAAGGGCGTAAGGATGATTCCTGATAAGACAACGACAAGCATCGCCCACCAATACTCAGAACGGCGTGCACGCCCATGAAACTGCAAGATACGTTTTGCCGCCTGTGTGATGGCTTCTCCAAAATCAAGTGTAGGAATTGTTTTACTCATGATAGTTATTTTTTATAAGTCATTTTTAGCTTGTTGTATTATTACATCTCCATTTACCTTGTCTGTATAGGATAAAACCACATAGCATGAAGACATATCATCATTTTCTATCAAAAGGCTGATATTTCCATTATCAGCCTTGAAACTGCTAATATACTTACAGTTGCCAAGCTTAACATCAAGCATTCTGCAGTTGTCATCTTCAAGGCTATAACTTGAAAATTTCTCCGTACATTCATAAGGCTTCCCATATTTTTCTGTAAGCATCTGCTTCAATCCTTTGTAATCACCATAAAGATATTTCCACTGGTCTCTATCAGGAAATCTC
The DNA here is from genome assembly GCA_017462915.1 of Prevotella sp. Classification (GTDB taxonomy): domain Bacteria; phylum Bacteroidota; class Bacteroidia; order Bacteroidales; family Bacteroidaceae; genus Prevotella. The sequence continues at coordinate 23,260 of JAFTQG010000031.1, forward strand.
ACAGATATTCTTGATACTAAATCTTGATTCTCAAGTGTGGAAACATAGATGTAACATTCATTGTAACCAGCAAAATCGCCTTGCAATATATCCACACCATCACGGCTATCAATATGTTTGAATCCCTTGCGTCTCATTCGTGTCACAAATAGTTCCTTTGTTCCGTCAATAGGTACGCCCTTGAACTTCAGATGGGTATTCTTTTCCATGACAGCATCATCCTGTGGATCGTCTGCAACAACTTCATCATCAACTGTCCCTTTATGGTTTTTAGGCATACAGCCTATACATCCACAAAGACACAGACTAAATATAAACATAGATAAAAGATAGACTTTCTTCATAGTACAGATATTAATATTTATAAATCTTCTCCGTTTGCCCTGTTGTATTCATTGTCATAGAACATTGAGATATAATATTGCCCATAATGTTCAGATATCATAAACCATACAGAGCGTTTACTCAATTTCCCTAACATTTCCATCGTAACTTGCACCAAAAGTTCTTTCTTTTGATCTTCCGTTATATTGGCAAGCTCCTCCTTTGTGTATTTACTCAACATTAACGACTCCATTTCACTGGCAACAGTTTCATTCCAATCAGAAGGAAGCTGATAATATGCGGCTTCATAACGCTTGTTATATAAGGTCATTCCATGAGATATATTTTCACTGTCTTGCAATATATAATCAGATAACGATGCGGAAATATATTTCTTATTCTCATTGAACTGGCGACAAAGAGTATTGAATCTTATCCGTATATCCGTTTCATTCATTGTATTGGCATCACATACCATTATCCTACAAACTTTTCCTTTATTTGTGACAATATAAACATTGACCTTTGCTCCATTGAAAGTTCCTACAAGCATATCCTTCTCACGAAGCGAAGGCGTAAACCCTTTCGCCTTCAGTTTCTGTATCATCGCGGCTTTTGTCCCATCAACTGGGATGCCGAGGAATTTTGTCACTTCTTTCTGTGCATACAATGCTGCTGAAAGCACGAGCAGCATCATGATTGATAATATCTTTTTCATTTTCTTGGTTTTAAATACAAGAAAGGCGTGCACCCATCCGCAACTTGCCTTTACTTAGGGTTACCGCCAAGTGACCTTCCACGCGACAAGCACAGAATAGTCCACGCCTTATAGCGTGAACCTTCAGTCTGCTTGTCCTCACGTGTGAATATTGGCGGTATTCTAAGTAAAGAGAACAAGAGCTAAAAGCTCCATACAATATGTTCAAGTACGGACAGGAACGCTTTTCTTGCTTGGTTAACTGGTCTATATAATAATAATGTAAGCATACCCCAAAGCGTCCGTTTCCTGTCTGTTTCTTTATTTCATAGGCATTTGTATAAATGGTTTATATTCTACTGCCTGCACATATATACACAGGCTGGATAAAGCAACATATATTCTCTAATCCAACTGCAAAAATAACTATTTTCCTGGATAACAGCAAGAAAAACCGGATATTTCTCTCTACTTTCAATAAAAAAGGCCACAGTTTTATCATTCTTCTCTAATCAGAAGCCTTGATGTCGCTTTTGAAAATTTCTCAGGTTTCCACTTGCAACACGAAGCACAACGCTCTCTTATTATAAACAATGTCTGACAAAAGTTGACACTATTGTCGTTGTAAAGTTATTAATTTTGTTGACTTACTTATATCCAAACATTTCTTCTGCAAAAGAAAAAAACGTAAACGATGACGCAAAACGAACATCAAAACACAGAAAGATGCATGCAGGCAATCGGCCATCCATGCCAAGAAAGTGGTAAAATCTATGCACAAGTTTTCTCATGCGCTATTTATCATAATGTGAGGAAACAGGCTCTTCCGTATGGTTTCGGGCACTTTTGATGACATATCCTGCACGGGAAAACGACGGGCGGTGCGCTCTTATGACGCAAAAGGTCACGGTTTGCATGTCCGACCGTGACCTTTTCGCCAAAAACCATGACCTACAACATGGCAAACCATGACCCTTTACACGACAAAAGGTGACCTTTCGCTGTGCAAAAGGTCACCTTTTACCAATGGTTTCGTGTTACTCCACAAGGGGTGTTATCACATTTTGTTGATTATCAAACGATTGCAAAAACGCAAAAATCCTGCGTTTTTCAGGATTTTCTTTCACGGATTTTTCTACAGACGATTCTGCAAAGGGGAAAGAGATGTGGGTTTTCTTATCCACAACAGCCGACTTACAGCCTGCGCAAAGGCAGCGGAATAATGGCTGATGCTGTCGTTTCGTGCCGTATTCCTTGCCGTCAAGAAATGCAAAGTGCACACGAATGCGAGATAAAAAGGCAGTGATGGGCATACTCCTTGCAACCTGAAAAAGGAAAGAAATGCACGATACGGCTCAGAAAACGAACTCGGAGATAAGCGGAAGATGGTCGCTGTATCCGTTGCGCGACACCGGACCGAGAAAGAAACGGCGGGGCTTCACACCGCCATATTTGGTGTCTGGCTCCACGATGTCGGGATGGTAGCCTATCCACGAGCCACTGGACGAGGAGAGAAGGGCTTCCGAGACAAGGATGTGGTCAAGGCTTCCCCATTCGCCCTTGTATCGGTAGGTGCCGCCGATGCCTTCCGCCGATGCCCCGGATGTTATGTCCGTGAGGCCTTGCCCGGCAAGGTACTCGAGGCTGGCGGAGGAGGTGTAGTCGTTGAAATCGCCCATGACGATGATGCGCGGATGAGGCTCCAGCGTGCGGATGGAGTCGATTCCTGCCGTCAGGCGACGCGCGACAGCCATGCGGAAGCCTCTTGTGGCAGCCTCTCCGCCTCTCCTGCTCGGCGCGTGGAGCACGAAGACATGCAGCGGAAGCAGGCCGTCGGGGAACTCGCGGAGCATCGCCGGGGAGGAGCAGAGTGTCGTGCCGCGGACATAAAGGATGTCTCGGGTGGGGCGCATCCCCGTCACGGTGTCTACTCTAAGGCTATAACTCGTGTCTACACGGAAGGCGGAGGGCTGATACATCAGTGCCACATCTATGCCTCGCTGGTCGGGCGAGTCGGTCATGACATACTCGTAACCGGCACCGCGGAGCAGTGACCTGCGGGTCAGTCCGTGGAGGACACTGTCGTTCTCCACCTCACAAAGGCCGACTATGGACGGCGGCACAAACTTGCCGTCGTCGGTGCTTGAAAGGACAATGCCACGAGCCACAGCATTGAGCTTACGCCAGTATTTTCCGGAGGTCCAACGGTACGTCCCTTCAGGCGTATATTCCGTGTCGTTTTTCAGGCTGTCATGGCGTGTGTCAAAGAGATTTTCCACATTATATTCCATCACTCTGAAGCGGTAATTTCCGCCTTTTTCCTGTGCGGAAATCTCACCGCAGAGAGCGAGAAACGTAAAAGTATATAGGAAAATATTTGACAAAATAGACTTACACTTTACAGGTCTAATATATCGAAACGGCATTGCCGAGAGAGGATTGGCGCACATATCACAGAGCATTACTTCTTCGGTACAAACGACTCCCATGTCTGGTCATCATAGAATACGCGTATCTCTGTTATGCGACGTGGCTCTTTGTCAACTTTTTTCGTATCCATGACAAATGCTGGAGATGTCTGTCGCTGCTGGCGAGCTGTATGGGACGGAGCATTTGCCTGCACAGATGAAGCGCCGACTGGTATGGAGGGACGTGCCGACTGTGGCTCGTCGCCGAATTCCAGTGTCCCCATCTCTGGAGCCTGGGAAGGGTCTCCAGAAAACAGTCCCGGAGTTTCCGCCGCAGCATCTCCTGCACCAGACTGGAACATCTCGCCTTCACCCCACATCAGCCAGTCGGTGTTCAATGTCGGCATCTTGCTGCGGATCGCCTCGACGATATTGAGGGTAGGGCGCGTACGTTCCTGAAGGATACTGCTAAGTGAAGCAGGTGACACTCCTATGAAATTTGCAAAACTCTGTTGGTTCATGTGCTGAGACTCCATCAGCTGTCGGATTCTGTCTTTCATATATTATATAAATGTATAAACTTACAATCTGAAAGTCGGGCATTGTTGTCTGTACGGTAGGCTGGAGACGACATACAGATTGTTAAATCCATAGTCGACGCCTGTCACAGATGACACCTCCAGTAGGGAGATCTCCTCCCAAGGTGGCTCTAAGGGTGACGAATAACCGGGAAATAGCCCGTTTTTATGACTTTACAAAGTTATATATAAAAATTGACATGCACAACATTTTTAAATATTATTGTATTATTTCTTTGATTTAAGTTTTAATATCTAAATTTACAAAATACAGGTTTGTGCATCTCGGGTTTTATGGTTTACATTTACAAATATGAATTTAGGTATCAGGAATCATATTTTAGTAAAATAACAACGTATCTTACTATCCCATTGGGTGTTGGGATGTTATTCTACGGTAGATTACCTTATTTTTACATAAAATACATGGAGACCTTTCATTTTCATCAGTATACGTTGTGTCGAATCTGTTGTTTTCTATATAAACCGTTCATTTTTAGAGCGTTGAAGTGTATATTCCATCATAGAATATTCATACATTTATATATTTGAATCTTTTGGTTTGCAAATCAAGTTTATATCATTTTGATTTGTATTCCCTTTTAGTTTTCTTGCTTTGTCGTTGTATTATTTACGTTTGTGTATTTTGTTTTGCGAATACATTTATTGATTATGATGTTTGTATATGCAAACAAATCTTAACTCTAAATTTGGGAGCGTGATTTTCATCCGTCAGACATAAATTTCGCGATTTCAAGCCCTTCATACATTCCGGCTGTCTACAGGCCATGGATTTCACACCTCAAACCAATGGAAATGCCGATAAATAAAGGGCTGAAGGCTATTTTCACTTCTCCATATAAGCCCAGTTTTTACAGTGGTTTTATACCCAAAACAACCAAAAGAGACACCCCAGTTCACTGTTTTACAGGGGTAAGAACAGCAGAAACATGCCGAAATCGGTCGTGTTCCCATGTAAATTTTTGTTAATCGCATGGCTGCCATCAAAACAGGAGGTAAACACACGCCCTCCACCATCACACCTATGGATTACGATAAGCGAACCGCAAGCCTCCACATGCTTACAGTCCGCATCAAAGAACAACACGACCGGGAAAACGACAGAATAAGAAAACTCACACCTTATTATATATATAAGAACGGAGCACCACACACCCTATCATGTATTTTCTCACATATTCCTATTATGATAAATAGAACACTTGGCAAATTTGGAGAAAAATCAGTTCTTGCCTGTCAGCTGTCAGTGAAGAATAAAATAAATCATCTCCTGCATCAGTTCACCCTCTGATGCACTACGGTTATCCAGGCCATTACTCTTCGCTGCTATGGTACGAAGCTTCTGGATAATCTGCATTGTCTTCATTGCATTATACCCCTTCATGGCCGCTATATAGTCACGGGCTGCCCACCCTCCCCTAAGACCCAGCCAAGTGGCAAGAGCATCCTCACGCAGTCTATCCGGACAATAGAAAGCAAGCATGAGGTTCTGGAAGAAATTGAACAGTTGCGGAACAATGGAATGAAGATTTCCTGCTTTAGGGTTATTATCAAAATATTTCGCAATACGATTAGCTTTCACAACATCCTTCTTCACGATGGCATCACGAAGCTCAAAGATATTGAAATCCTTGCTGATGCCTATCTGCTCCTCTACAAACTGAGGAGTGATGCGTGTCACGCCTTGTGGAAGAGTAAGAAAAAGTTTGTCAAGCTCCGAGACTATCCTGCAGAGGTCTGCACCCACATGGTCGGCAATCATCATACAGGCTTTCTCTTCGATGTCAGTTCCCTTGGTCTTCAGGTATCCTGTGATGAATCCCGGGAGCTGGTAGTCACGCATTTTTTTGCTCTCGAAAAAGACACCATTACGCTCTGCCTCCCCTATCCATCCCTTGCGGGTCTTCGGTGCTTCCTTCTTGTAACAGATGACAAGGATTGTCGAAGCGACTGGAGATTTGAGATACTTCTCCAGCTGTTCTATGCCTTTCAAGAGTTGTGCCTCACGCACGATGATGACCTGATACTCGGACATCATCGGAGCGGCATGGGCGGCATCCATTATCTGCGACGGGCTTGTGTCAAGTCCGTAAAGCGTCATCTGGCTGAAATCGCGCTCCTCCGGGTTTATCGCATTGTCTGATATGTAATCGGAAATCTTGTCGATAAAATACGGTTCGTCGCCCATAAGGAGATAGACCGGGGCGTATTTACCTACCTCCATGTCTTTCATTATACTCTCGAATGTGATGCCCGAGGGACGCTTTTCTGCCATTTTGTTTTGAAATTAAAAATAAATACATTAACTTTGTCTTGCAAATTTACTGCAATTCCATCAAACATCAAAATAAATTCAGATATTTTAAATGGATTCCTTGTGCCTTCCACCATGTGACTTAAAGGTAAGAAAAGATAACGGCAGGACACTGATTCTCGATGTCCTGAGGAGGAAATATGTCGTGCTCACTCCAGAGGAATGGGTAAGACAGCATTTCACGCATTTCCTTCTGGAGCATCTCGGCTACCCTCCTACCCTGCTCCAGAACGAGGTGGAACTGAGATGCGGCGAGAAACGGCTACGCTGTGACAGCATACTCTACGGCACAGACGCGCGTCCGCAGATGATTATAGAATACAAGGCACCGCATATCCCTATCACACAGAAGGTCTTTGACCAAATCTCCGCCTACAACCTGCTGCTCCACGTCGACTACCTTATCGTGTCAAACGGCAAGAGACATTACTGCTGCAAAATGGATTACAGCAGCAATTCCTACCAATTCCTGCATGAAATCCCAGCATACGCGAGGCTGTAGACGGAGATACACCGTACTCTATATTCGTAAAGAAAACTCTCCCACACATTATGGAATCTCATACAATAGATTCTTGATACAGGACAGTACAGAAACAGTGTCAGCACTCTCCATATTCTCTGAGAACGCCGTGATATATCCATACACCATCCAGTCCTGCTATAGCATTGTATATACCAATTCTGGATAAGAATAATCGGATATATGAACACATATCAGCAATTTTCACAAAGCATGATAGCAATAAACTCATACCAATGCCTACAATTACATAACTTCACATAATTTATATTCCAATGATATTACGTATTATAAACCAGAAAAAGAAACAACATACATATATACGAGCAAAAAACCGATGTTCTAGTAGTTCTGATAATCTACTACATCTATGATTTTTTTGTAATACAAATGCCACACTAAGATTTATGGCATAAGGTATGCTTATGACAAAAAAATAATTGTATGACAATCCCTCTGCCCAATTCCCGTTCAATATCGAGTGTACAGCTCGTTGAATGCCACATCCTGGACAACAAAGACCTGTACACTTCTTAAACAAACATGGAGGAAACCAATAATTGTCAGTTGGACTATAGTTGTAATACACTGTGATTATTATCGCAAATAGGACTATAAAGATAAATATTAAAATTATATATGTATAGTTCTGCCTTTTCATGCAATTTTAAGATAATAAAAAATATAAAAAATCCACCCAACAACAGCAAGTAAAGCACTTATCATAGACCACGTTGCTGCTTCATTTGCCATTTCCTGTGCCTTATCATAATGACCAGTATAATATAATGTTTTGACATTTGAAGCTTGTATTAAGGCATATATTCCTAAAGGGAAACAACAAAAAATAGTTGCCAATACCGCCCAAATCATATTATTGTCAGGTCTAAGAGGTTTATACTGGTTATTATTATCATGTGATGTATTAGCATGACAGGAATTATGATTGTTCATATCAGCAGGAGGCGGAGGTATTGAAGGTCCCAGATATGGAAACAATTCTGGGATTTGTCCAGCCCTCATCCAATTCTGCATACCTGGTTTCCAAACCATTGATGTTTCATTGATGCAATATTGAACAAAATCTGTTGGAGGAATCGGGCCCTCAGGTTCATTGTTTGAATTAAGATAAAAATAATGTTCCATTTTTATTTGCTTTTCAGTTAATAGTTTTACTCGAAGCTATGAGTCTGCAAATCGCTTACATATATATACGAAAATGGTGCAGACCTGCCGTTTTCCAGTACAGGCCTACCACAGCCTCTAATCACAAACGGAAAAGTCTGCACCGTTATGGCGCAGTTCCTTGTGATTAGAAATGCTCGTTCACTCCTGTTCGAGGTGGTAGTTCGTACTGGAAAGTTGAGCAAATAAAAACTAATGTACCTCTATATTATAAGCACATCTGCAAAAATAAAAATTTTATCTGAATTATACAAAAATATATCTATTTTTTTCAATCAATTTAAGAACATCATGAAAAATATACCCTATATACGCCAGATTATTTCAGTTCAAATGTTTAACAATTCAGTTTAATGCATTTTTAGAGAAAAAACAGAATACAATTTCATCAAGCCATAATTACACCAACCAACTTGAACACAATTTTCATCCTACTTTTTGCATATAAAGACGCGAGTTCGGGATAATTTCAGAACAATTCCAGCTGTCTTGATTTCTCGACATGTACAGGTAATGCCTCCGGCTTGTTGTCGTAGAAACAGTATGCCGTGAGCGCCCCGCAGATGTTCATGATGAAGTTATGCAGAGCCC
>JAFTQG010000032.1 GCA_017462915.1 Prevotella sp.
CACCTCTCGCATGGCGAGAGGTGACACTTCTCTTTTATATATTCTACACCTATATTAATATCCGCTATCTGTGGTACATCCGACCGATACCAGGCAACTGGCATTAGCATAAGTAAGTCACAAAAATTAATGTATAGTATAAAGCTTGGTTGTTTTTGAGATGTTTTCGTCTTGGAACGAGGGAGCATAGCGGGCTATGTGACTGAGAGACAAGGCAAAAACAACCAAAAAGAACAAGGTTTATACATACAAGATATAAGTGTTTGCTTTGTCATAGATAGTATCGGTTAATTTTGGTGACTTACTTATCATACACCGACTTTGCTTACATTTCCAGCTGCCTCATTCGCCCTGATCTGTCCTGGTGTACATCCGAAATGTTCCTTTACATACTTGCCGAAAAACGACGGATTGACAAAACCAAGCCGGGCGGAGACCTCCTTTACGGCAAGGTCCGTGTGCAAGAGCATGTCGAGAATATCGCTCTTCAAGGCCTCGTCAATAAGCGTCTTGCATGTCCGCCCGCTGACCTTACGGCAGACAGTCGAGAGATGTTTCGTAGATATGCATAGCTGCTCGGCATACCACGACAGGTTCTTGCTCTTCTGAGGATTGGCGTTCAGCAGGCTTATGAAATTACGGAATATCGCATCGCTGCGGCTTATCCGCGTCTTCACGGTCACCTCCTCCACATGGCTGGCATGGTCCAGCCATGCCAAAAACTCATATATCATGATTTGCAGCAAGTTATGAGCTATACGCTGACTGTAACGGTTATCGGTCTCGTTGCTGATACACTTGAATGTATCATACAGCATCGCGAGCGTATGATGCTGGTCGTGCGTGAGATGTATGATAGAATTGTTGCTTATATAATCCAGCTTATCCCACCATTTCGGCTCCGCATTGAAAAACTGACGCTGCAGGATGTTCACCGTCTTGCGGGGCAGGCCAACGGCAACATGCTCAAAGTCATGCGAATGAAGGCATTTGCCTACCAGCATACCAGGCGTACATATAAGCAGGTCACCGGCAGTGAATGTCAGGCGTGCATCGTTCACCTCTATTTCCATGCGTCCACACCTGCATACCATGATAAGCACGATATCCAGCTTTATCTTCTCCTTAGTGAATATGGCGTCAAGGCTCTCTGTTACGAAGAGCTCCTCGTATGCCATGCCGTTCCAACACGCGTTAAGATTCGATTTGTCGTTTGTCATATTCATTATTTTTGACAACAAAGTTAGTAATTATTTTCCATAAGCGATGTCCTTTTATCGCAAAATAATGTTCATATAGCACGACCACATCCTACTATGGTACAAACAGACATCTTTTGTGTGTTTCCGAACATCACGATATTACTAAAAGAGCATATCTTTGCACCCGGATTACGAAATTATATTTTTAGATATGAAGAAAAATTACATTCTATTTTTGCTTTTACTGCTTACTGGCAGTCGGCTTATGGGACAAGAGAAACCGTCATATCGTCTCTCCCTCGACAGTTGCCGCGCCTTGGCCATCCGCAACAACAAGGAACTGCAGATGGCTGGAATCAAACAGCGTGTCGCATATTACGAGCACAAGGTATCATTCACCAAATTCCTTCCCCGCGTCTCCGTCGCAGGTTCCTACATACATACCGGCAAGGAAATATCCCTGCTGAGCGACGGACGGAAAGACCAGCTGAACAATCTCGGCACAGCATTAAGCACTGCCGTACCGGCCTTAGGCCCATTGGCAGGTTCTCTGAACGGCATCGGCAGTTCGCTTACTGACGCCCTCCGCACAGATACACGTAACATGGGAACAGCCGCCGTACTGCTTATGCAGCCCGTATATATGGGAGGGAAAATCATGGCCTACAACCGCATCACGCGCTATGCCTCGTCCGACGTGCACGTCTATGCCCATTGCTCCGATATGGCAGAGGCGGAAGAGCTGTTGAAGCGGCAGGAGGTATATGGCATCGTACATATTCCGTCCACTTTCTGCCGTGACTTGTGGCAAGGCGAGCAGACACATATAGGACTTTACTGCGACATGTGCTCCATGCTCTATTACAAGGGGCTGATGCTTACCGCGACGAATGTCTCCCTTGAGATGAACAAGGATATCAAGGTGGAACGTCACATACACGGCACGACAGAGCGCGAGGACGACATCAACCGTATGCCCATCGAGTATGAGCAGACGGCACTATATAATCCTCAAAGCGGTTTTGCCGCATTCCTCATACCGCCCGTGCTCATGCTCATCATCCAGCAAACACTGTTGCTTGGCATAGGAATGTCGGCAGGAGACTCGCGTGAAAAGTATCTCGGGAGCATCCGCCCATTTCACAAGGCATACAAGAACCCCGTGCATATCGTCGCAGGTAAGGCCATGCCGTATCTCCTGCTGTATATGATGATCGGGATATACATGTTCGCATTCGTCACTCCAGCTTTTCAGTTGTCCCAGTCAGGTGATTACGTCACGTTCATAGCGTTTCTTGTACCCTACCTTCTGGCATGTATCTTCTTGGCAATGGTGCTCTCCGCCTTTGTATACCGCCGCGAGGACTGCATCATGCTGTTCGTCTTCCTCTCCGTCCCCATGCTGTTCCTCTCAGGCATCTCGTGGCCCGGTGCCAGTATGCCTCCATTCTGGAAATACGTATCGTGGCTGTTCCCCTCCACGTTCGGCATGAACGGTTATGTGCGCATAATGGGGTCAGGAGCATCCCTGTCTGATATAGCGCCCGAATATTGGGGATTATGGATACAGGCGACAGTCTATTTCCTTCTGGCATGTCTCCTTTACCGCATTGAAATAAGACGGTTGCTGAACAAAAGAAAGACATCCGGCAAAACCCCTGCCGCTGCCCTCTGACATAATGCCATTGAAAAACACAATAAAACGGCATAGTTCTTCGCAGACATATTACATATATGTCACGATGTCATGCCGTTTCTGACATTCTGTCAACACATTCCATAAAAATGCTTTCATAAACTTAAAGAGCGACTGCCTTTGCTGAAAAAAACTTACGAAGATATAAAAGCCTGTCATACAAGCAGATTTTGCAGACAGTAAGGTACACTTGTTGTATATATAACAGTGAATGCAGGCAGAAATGCAGATACATTCAGACAAGAAACATATATTGTATAACAAACCAAAAGAAAGGAAATTACTATGTTGCCAGTAAGAAGATTTACAGAGCAGAATTGGTTGCCGAGCGTATTCAATGACATCTTCGGCAATGAGTGGACACCGAGAGCAGGCATGACTGCACCGTCTGTCAACATCCTCGAGGACGAGCAGGAGTACAAGATCGAAGTCGCAGCACCGGGAATGACAAAAGATGACTTCAATGTGCTTATAAACGAAGGAAACGAAATGGTTATCAGCATGGAGAAGAAATCGGAGAGTGAAGAAAAGGAAAAGGACGGCAAGCGCTATCTGCGCCGTGAGTTCTCCTACTCCAGCTATAAACGTACCTTCACTTTACCTGACAATGTAGACAAAGCGAACATTGCGGCAAAAGTGGACAACGGCATGCTCACCGTATCGCTTCCTAAGATGAAGGAAGAGGAAATGATGAAAAACTGTCGCTGCATTGAGGTAAAGTAATCCAGGAAGGTAAGGGTGTGTCGTAATCAAGGGTTACGGCGCACCCTCTCCTTATATGATTTCATGAAAAGGGACCGTACCAAAAGCCGGCACAGTCCCTTCCACTTTTCCGCTATATGCAATGTAGAACATCAATGTATGTGCCTGATTTCATGTCATTACCCATTACCTCTAAAGTCTGTTTTTCTCAGCATTGCCGGCACCTTTACCCTTATACTTGTCACGCACTGCATTGAACTTATATACGGCACGCAGGGAAATCCTGCAGTGAGCGTCATTGTTTATATATCTGAAGACATGGCTGGCACTGTATATTTCGCCCTCGTTCCTGATGGTCCGGAACGGGTCTATAGCCTTGATCTGCAGGCTCAGCTTGTCTTTAAGGAAATCGCGACGGAGAGATAGAGATGTATCCAGGAAGTATCTCCGTACCCGATTTACGGTATTGTCTCCGCAAGTTATGAAATTAAGCTTCACTTCGAGCCGTAGCTTCCACGGCAACATTACCGTATTGTTCCATTTCACAATCAGCTGCGGCCTGTCAAAACGGACATTTCCCCATGGCGTTTCGGCAATGAAATCCTGAAACTGCAACATGGCTGTGACTTTCGGATACCACACATTATGAATCGACGGCGAGGCATTCAATGCCAAGAAGAACTGTCCGTATGCTCCTATATTATCCGGATAGCTATAAGCAATACTGGGATTATCCTCATACGGTCTGAGTATTGCCATTCTGTCATCTTTTACATGTTTATATCCGGCAGACATAAGCCAAAAGGAATAAGACATGTTAAGAACTACATTACGCGTATATGTTGACCTGAGATACGGATTGCCTCCCTCGTATGTATATCGGTTTATGTATGTCACGGCGCTTGACAGGTCGCTGTATGCCGGGCGACGGATGTCGTTGGAGTAACTCAGCTGCATATATACTTTTCCCGTTTTCGCGGAAAGGCTAAGACTCGGGAACAGATCTGAATACCTGCGGCTCTGCTCTCTCTGGAACACTCCATACAGATAATAGTCTGACTTTACATGCTCATAACGCAGTCCGGCGACGGCATCGATGAGGGCTATACGGCGACGGTATTCTGCGAATCCCGAGAAGATGCTCTCCCGTATCTTGCTCTCATCATTCTTCGTAAAGCCGCTTTCATCCGTATGTCCATTATTGCTGGTATTTACCGATGCTTCTCCTCCGATATACATCATACCACCTGCAAACGGATGACCGGCAACGAGTTTCGTGGCAAGAAGTGTATTCCTGTTTATGTTTTCCGTACGCACATCGCGTATGTCATTCTCCACTCCCGACCATGTGTTCTCATCTGAAACCGTATGCCCCGTCGTCTTATTCCACAGTCCGTCAGCATTGAAATCCAATTCCCATTTCCCGACTTTACCGTTATAGTAGACATTCAAGCTATGATTACCTCTCTGTTCACCATATACTATTTCACTTTCATTCCGCTCTATATCCTCTCCGTCCTGAGAGAGCACGGAACTGAATATCCCGTAGCGTTCATGATGCGGAGTCCGTGTAAAGCCATAACGTGCACCTAAAGAGTTGCTGTCATTGACAATATAGTTTGCCTGAACCATGGTCTGCAGGTTCTTCATGTTATCGTTCACCTTCGACCGGGCCTCCTGATGCCAATGATTGGCAAGATAAGTGTCAATGACGTTGGCGAAATCAGTTTTGTCGGTTGCCGTCTTTCCTGTGACACGTCCGGATATGTCCAGTCCGCCATGGCGGTAATTCATGTCTATCTGTTCCTTGAGGTTATTCCATCCACGGTCATATACCAGTTCTGCCGTCTCGGTAAATCCGAAGCCCTCACCCTGCGGACGCCGTGTCTTTATGCGTATCACTGCCTTTGTGGATGCACTGTATCTCACTCCCGGATTATTGACGACCTCGACATTCTGCACATTCTCGGATACCATCTGCTGCAGTTCCGCATTATCATGCACCTTCCGCCCATTCACATATATTTCCGCCTCACCACGGCCGAATACCTCCACATGTCCGTTACTTGTGTCTACCATCGGGATAGTGGCAAGCAAGTCTTCCACGGTGCCGGCCTTTTCAAGCACGGTACCGGCAACGCTTGTCACCATGGCATCATGTTTCAGCCATGTCTTCGGCATATTGCCCTTGACCGTTACCCCGTTCAGCATTATGGCATCAGGAACAAGGCGTATCGTGCCTATTTCCCCTACATTGCAAGATATGTATTTTGTCTTGTATCCGACATAAGACACTTTCGCCAATACGCGACGCTTCTCACACGGTATCACAAAGTCGCCGTTGGCATTCGACACACCTCCCACTATACAGCTGCTGTCTTCAGGAGCCAGCAGGGCAATATTGGCAAAGGCAACCGCTTCCCCGTGATTATCGACGACACGTCCTATGAGTTTTGTCTGTTCTTTCCTGACACATTCCACACTGATGATGCTGTCACTGTACGTCACCGCCATCGGATAGAATCCTATCACCTCACGCACAGCGTCAGGAATGCTTTTGTCCTTTATATCTGCTGTAACAGTAAAATCTTCCAATTCGTCATATATGAAAAATATCCTGTAACGCTCAGAAGCATTGTTTATAGCCTTCAAGACATCCGGCAGTGGCATATCCCTGAATGTACGGCTTATATTCTGTGCCATTATCATATTGCACCAGAAGAAAAGCACATACATAAGTAATGACTTTCTTGTTATCATGATTCCTTTCTACTCCACTATTAGTTTTTTTCCTTCCAGTCTGATATCAACACGCTCAAAACGATTCAACGATCCTATGGCTTGTTCCACCATTTCCTGCGGATTCCATTGAAAGAAAAGTCGTATATGCCTTGCGTTGTCACTCCTGTATTCAAGTTCCAGACCATAGAAGGAGGCCATGTCTGTCAAGATGATATCCAGCTCGGCATTGTCATAAGTCTTTATTTCATAAGAAGAAACATCACCAGCATCGGCATGGCGGGAAGCTACAGCCGTGTCGCGTTGCTCTGTCACAGCGGCTGTCTCTGTCTCATTCACCTTTGCCATATCCTTATCCTTAACTGTGATAAGATGTATTGCAGCATAAGATATACAGCTTACCGCTATGACAATGCACGCAACAGCAGCGACCTTGCGCATCACTGTACCTCTCATATCTACATACAAGGGAGTGAGATGCCTGGATTCAAACTTCCTCCACTCATTATCAATATCCTGTGTCGTAATGCCTTGATGCCTGAGCCCGTACATACGATGCAAAGCCACCATCATGTCATAATATCCGCGGCACTCGTCATCACAAAACATTTCCTCAAACTGGCGGTCTGTGTATCTGTCCGGATTCTCCAGCATATCCATCATCCGCATAAGTTTCTCATTGCCTTCCATTTTCTCTGCTTTTATATTCGGTTATTCTGTATCACTGTAATGTCATTTCTTATGAAAACGCTCTCTCATCCTGTTCAACGCTGACAGTATATGCTTATGCACAGCTTGCCTGCTTATCCCCATTTCATTAGCGATGTCTATGCACGACATATTCTCCATATAGCGTTTACGCAAGATGCCACGTGACTTTTCTGTCAGTTCCGTGTCGACAAATTCCCATACTTTCTCAGCCGTCTTGTCTTCTTCGCATATATCCGACAGCACGGTCTCCGTATCGGGCAACAACATACGGCTTGCCCTCTCCTTTACTTTCATCCTGCTGATACGGTTAAGACACTGTCCTCTGACACATATAAGAAGATAATTGAGATTGATGCTTTCTGTATCGTATCCGTCGAGCAGTCTGGCGAACACATCGCTCACGGCGTCCCGGGCATCCTCATCATCAGCCAGCATGGCAAATGCCAATCGGTACATGGCACTGTAATGCTCTCGGAACAGTCTTTCTATATCGTTTTTGCTAAGCATAAGATTCCTCTTGTTTTAATAATAGAAAAAGAACAGCATGGAAATGTAAACCTTTTTGCAAGACAATCTACCGTTTTTATAAAATAATTCATGTCACAACGCCGTGTAAAATATCCAAAAACATCATCAATGCATAACGACACACGATTAAAAGAAGCTGTTCTGGCAGATACATAATAATATAATGAGGCCTAATTGTAAAATGGTAGGCTGGAAATGGTGTAAGTTCTTGATTTTTATCACCTTTGCATTATTTACAATTAGACCTATAATGACAAGTTCCGGGGCGATACTTTATTAGAGTATCGCCCCGGAACTTACATGAAGCAACATGTACTATCGTCTATTATCCGTCTGTATGTTGATCACATAGGTTGTGCACGGACACGTGACAATGTCTCTGGCGTCATCTGCAGATATGATGCTATGAACACCAGCGGTGCACGCAGAGCCACCTGTGGCATCAGCTTGCAGAAGCGCACATACCTGCCGTGCGCGGTCTCAAATCTCACAAGGTCTGCATGTATCTGTGACTGGATAAGAGACTCCTCCAGGATTTTCCTGTACAGAATCTGGATATTGTTGTTATGAAGAGCCACTTGCTCAAGGCTCTTCTTCGGCAAGGCGAAGATATATGTATTCTCAAGAGCGGTGAGTTCCTGCTGTGTAGGAATCTCCTCGAAGAGGCTCTGGATGCTCATACATATCGTTCCGTCAACACCGAAGCATTCGGTCACCTCCTTGCCGTTCTTCATATAGAACTGACGCACGAGTCCCTGGTGTATGTAATATATGTACTTACATACCTCGCCGGAGGAGAGTATCTTCTTTCCCTTTGGAAAATTCATCGGGACAAGGATATTCTCCAGTTCGTCCAGCTCGTCGTGAGTCATTGTACTGTACTTTCGCGCTAACTCGCGTGCTACGTCTCTGGTAGCGATGATTTGTTGCTTCATAGTGGTTAATCCCGTTAGTTATTAATGTTGTTATTAGTCTTCAAGTGATTTTTATCAGATATTATACAGTTTTCTGCGGTTCAGTTATGTCCTTACTATGAATCCATCCTACTGTCCGGAATGTCATCGAAGGTATTTCATGCTTTACTTTGAAGAACGCATCAGTCAAGTTTCAATACTGCGAGGAAAGCCTTCTGCGGCACCTCCACATTACCTATCTGCTTCATACGTTTCTTTCCTTTCTTCTGTTTCTCAAGGAGCTTGCGCTTTCGGGAGACATCACCGCCATAACATTTTGCGGTAACGTCTTTCCTGACACACTTTATTGTCTCGCGTGCCACAATCTTCGCGCCTATGGCTGCCTGTATGGCGATGTCAAACTGCTGTCGCGGAATGAGTTCCTTCAGCTTCTCACACATGCGCCTTCCCAGTCCCACGGCATTGTCCACGTGTGTCAATGTCGAGAGGGCATCGACGCTCTCGCCGTTAAGCAGTATATCCAGCTTCGCGAGTTTTGAAGGCCTGAAGCCCTCGATATGGTAATCGAACGAGGCATATCCCTTCGATATGGACTTCAGCTTGTCATAGAAATCGATGACAATCTCGCCCAGCGGAAGATGGAAATGTATCTCCACACGATTACCTGAAATATATTCCTGCTTGATGAGCTCGCCGCGTTTGTCGAGGCAGAGCGTCATTATCGGACCGATATATGCCGTATCCGTAATGATCGTAGCATAGATGTAAGGTTCTTCGATGTGGTCTATGGCCATCGGGTCCGGGAGTCCGGAAGGATTATGCACCTCTTTCTGCTCGCCGTGCTTGTCGTATACCATATACGACACGTTCGGTACGGTCGTGATGACATCCATATTGAACTCGCGGTCCAGACGTTCCTGCACGATTTCCATGTGCAGAAGACCGAGGAATCCGCAACGGAATCCGAAACCGAGTGCCACGGAAGACTCCGGCATGAATGTCAGAGAGGCATCGTTAAGCTGCAGTTTCTCAAGCGAGGCACGCAGATTCTCATAGTCGGAGGGGTCTATCGGATACACCCCTGCAAAGACCATGGACTTCACCTCCTGGAAACCTGCTATGGCTGCCTCACAAGGATTGTCTATATGCGTGATGGTATCGCCCACCTGCACTTCCTTTGCATTCTTTATACCGCTTATAATATAGCCCACCTCGCCGGTGGAGAGCTCTTTTCTCGGCACCATATCCATCTTCAGCACACCGACTTCATCAGCAACATACTCCATGCCGGTGTTGAAGAATTTCACCTTGTCGCCCTTCTTTATCGTACCGTTTTCTATCTTGAAATAGGCGATGATACCGCGGAAGGAGTTGAATACCGAGTCGAAAATCAAGGCCTGCAACGGAGCTTCCTTATCACCTTCTGGTGCCGGGACACGCTCCACGACGGCATCAAGCACTTCCTTCACGCCCTCGCCTGTCTTTCCGGAAGCGCGGAGTATGTCTTCTCTCCTGCATCCTATCAGCTCTATGATTTCGTCCTCCACCTCGTCGGGCATTGCCGACGGCATGTCTATCTTGTTGATGACAGGAATTATCTCCAGATCCTGCTCGATAGCCATATACAGATTGGATATGGTCTGTGCCTGAACGCCTTGCGTGGCATCGACCACGAGCAGTGCGCCCTCGCAGGCGGCTATGGAGCGGCTCACCTCATACGAGAAATCGACATGTCCAGGGGTGTCTATGAGATTGAGCACATAGTTTCCCTTTTCAAAGTCAGGATGGCCGTTGTCATACCCATACTCCATCTGTATGGCATGGCTCTTTATCGTTATGCCACGCTCCTGCTCCAGTTCCATGTCGTCCAACATCTGCCCTTGCGTCACCTCGATGGTCTTTGTATACTCCAGCAGACGGTCTGCCAGTGTGCTTTTACCGTGATCTATATGGGCTATAATACAGAAGTTCCTTATGTGTTTCATATTATTTGTGTCGGATATTGGCGCAATCGTGCATGTGTTTCAAAAAACATGTTATCATATTCCACTCGGATGGCATAACCAGCCAAGTCAACATAATACACTGCAAATGTACAAATAAAAAATGATATTTATCAATTTTATTAATATTTTTTACGAAATAAATCATGGATTTCGGAATAAAAGCCGTAACTTTGCACACAATTTTGTGGAATGGGTACTTGGCAACCCCATTTAAATAAAAACAAGAACATGAAAAAAAACAACTTACAGGTGAGTATGCTCTTTATGCTTTTCAGTATGCTTTTCACGGTATGCCTCATCGCATCCAACCTCTTCGAGACAAAGCAGATCAAGTTTTTCACCCACAGCCAGACAGGAGGCCTCATCATCTTCCCCATCAGCTACATCATCAACGATGTCGTCTGCGAGGTCTGGGGCTACAGCAAGGCCCGCATACTGATATGGCTGGGATTCCTCATGAACTTCTTTTTCGTTTCCGCGGGAGCATTGTGCGACTGGCTCCCGAGTGCCGACTACTGGACAGGCGATGAAGGTTTCCATGCCATCTTCGGACTTGCGCCACGCATTGCCGCCGCGTCTTTCGCGGCGTTCATCTGCGGTTCGTTTGTCAACGCATATGTCATGTCGAGGATGAAGGTCCACGACCACGGCCGGAATTTCTCCCTGCGCGCCATACTCAGTACCATCTTCGGCGAGAGTGTCGACTCGCTGATATTCTTCCCGTTGGCGTTCATCGGCGTCATACCTGCCGAAGAGCTGCCATGGCTGATGTGCTACCAGGTACTGCTGAAGACCGGTTACGAGATAATCGTGCTGCCGCTTACCATACAGGTGGTACGGTGGGTGAAGAAACACGAGCAGGAAGACACCTACGACAACAACATAACATACAACATATTCAAGGTATTCGGATAACGGCACGGCATGGCAGGGCGACACACGGCCTGCCCATGAAAAGACTGCACGTATCCTGCGGCAAGACGGAAGGTGACCTTTCACCACATGAAGGGTGACGGTTGACACTGCAAAAGGTGACCCTTTACCTCACAAAAGGTCACCTCCCGTCAAGCCAAAATATATCATTCCACAAAATTCTGATTACCAATCATCTACAAAACATGACAGAAACGCTTCTCCACTGCTGCTGCGCCCCGTGCTCGTCCGCCATCATCGAATGGATGATGCAGCATGATGTGCGCCCTACCCTGTATTACTGCAACCCGAATATCTACCCGGAAAAGGAGTACATCATACGCAAGACTGAGCTTACCCGATATGCCGAGAAACTCGGACTAAGGGTCATCGATGATGACAACCTTCCCGAATGGCAAGGATGGGAACGATACCATGCCGAGTGGCTTGACGGCATCTGCGGTCTGGAGCATGAGCCAGAGCGCGGCAAGCGGTGTCTAAAGTGTTTCAAGATACGCTTGCTTCGCGCGGCACAAATAGCTAAGGAAGAAGGTTTTGAGACATTTACCACAACTCTTGCATCAAGCCGATGGAAGAGTCTCGACCAGATCAACGAGGCAGGGCTGTGGGCTGCCGAACAGGTAAACGGCAAGAACCACTGCGAAGGCCTTACCGGCGACACAGCTCAGCATGGCGAGACTCTTGCCGGAACGTCTTCCAATACAGGGAAAAGAAAGGGCGTAGTGTTCGACACCCGCAACTGGAGAAAGGGCGGACTACAGGAAAGAAGAAACCAGTTGCTCAAGGAAATAGGCTTCTACAACCAGCTTTACTGCGGCTGCGAGTTCAGTCTTGAAGCCATGAAACGGAAACTTGCCGCGGATGAATGCTGTACGCCAAAAGCCTGTCCCACAGGCAAGGCGTCAGAATGAAAACAAATGGCCGGCGTTTCGTGTCGCAACTTATGACACGGGACGCCGGCCTCCTTTTCGGAAAGAATATCCGTCTTTTCAGAAAGAATAGTTGAATCCGAGGGAAAGGTACTCCTTCAACTGGAAATATCCGTAATCATCGTCACGCTTTCCGCTGTCGTCAAATCTCGGATAGACGAACAGTTTCGTGGAGATGTACCGCGACACCTGAAGCGTAAGGGTATTCTCCCACTCCACCTGGCTGCGCTTGTACGACGTAAAGCCATAGAGACGCGTCTGCCACTTCACCATCTTGGAGAACTGCCATGTCAGGTCTGCCGTCAGCGTAGAACCGTAGTCCCACTGGGCATGTTTGCCAACCTTCTCGTCGTCCACCATGTC
Organism: Prevotella sp.; assembly: GCA_017462915.1. GTDB lineage: Bacteria > Bacteroidota > Bacteroidia > Bacteroidales > Bacteroidaceae > Prevotella. The sequence continues at coordinate 12,724 of JAFTQG010000032.1, forward strand.
ATAGACGCCGTTTCTCACGGCACAGTCCAGACGGTCATAATACTTGAAATTGGCAGAGACAGGAGAGATATTGAATGTTCCCGTAAGCCTGTTGCCACACCACGACACTTTATAGTCCATACCGAGAGAGAGGTTCATGTTGAGCGGAGACAGGAAATCGGAATATACTGTCAGGTCGTTGTTCTTGAATCCACGGGCAAACTGCGTCTGGGCTATCATCTGCAAGGTGTAGTACCACCTCTTGGTGGCCTGTATGCCGAGCTTCGACGTGAGACGGATAAGGTCTTCACCGCTCTTGTACTTATGTATCGAGTCGCCTTTTGACGACTGCATACCGAGTTTCAGCTCCAGTTTGTTGTCCCATTTTATCTTGTCCTTGTCGTTATAGTTGGCCTGCAATGTCACGGCACCTATCATGGCATAGTTGGACTCGCCACCCTTGTGCCAGTTGTCGGAAACGTAATTCTGCAGGAACTGCAACGAGTAATCGCCCGAATATGTCCAGAAATTAGGCTTCACCACGAACAAATCCACATTGCCAGCATCTACAGACGGCTCCGTATTGACTCTTTCCGCAGGCTTGAACGAGTCGTCGTCCTCTGCCTGGTGCGTGAAGTCAACATCCTGACGCACAGGGTCTGTAGGCGAGAATATTATCCCGCCGTCCTTACGGAGCCTGCCCTCGCTCTCCTTGACAAGTTCTGGATGGAGGATATATGTCTTCATCATCAGCGTGTCGTAGGACGTGGTGAGAGAGTCTTTGCCGTCAAGAGAGAATATACGGCGGGCGACATCATAATAATATGTCACCGGGAAAAGCCTTCTCTGGGCACAGATGTCGGCACAGAGAAACAAGGCAAACAGAAATATAAGTTGTTTTTTATACATTTATCCAAGATTATAAGTGCAAAGGTACTAATTTTAATTAATATTAGAGAATTAGGAATTGAGTTTTTTGCATAATTAGTTCTATTTTTGTAAATTTGCACGAATTTTATCTTATAGATAACAAAAGTACAGGAACAAAAAACAAAATCCCCAAAACAAAAACCATATAAAAACGTACACAGCAGTAAAAACGTAAAACAAAAATATAACAATGGACAAAAACACTATCACAGGATTTGTGCTTATTGCGGCATTGCTCATAGGATTCGGATGGTACAACCAGCCATCGGCAGAGCAGATTGCCGAGGCTGCACGACAGGACTCCATCGCGAAAGTCGAGAAACTGAAAGCAGAAAACCAGAAACAGGCGGCAGCAGTAGCCGCACAAAAGGCCAAGGAACTCGCTGCCAGCGACACGACAGCCCTGTTCTACAAGGCTCTCCAAGGCAAGGCTCAGGACATAAAGCTCAAGAACAGCAAGCTCGAACTGACATTCTCCACTCAGGGTGCTGTGGTACGCAAGGCTGTCATAAAGAATTTCAAGGACAAGGATGGACACAGCGACGTCACTCTCTTTGAGGGAAAAGACCAGCAGTTGAAGTACATGCTTGAAGGAAAGGAAGAGAACATCAATACTGCGGAGCTCTTCTTCACACCGTCGCAGATGACAGACACCACCGTGACATTCACCGCAGAGGCGGCTCCAGGCAAGGAGATTGTCATAGCATACCAGCTCGGGAAGGATTATCTCCTGCACTCGCAGTTCCGCGTGACAGGCATGTCGGGACTGTTCTCTCCGTCTACGAAATATATGGACATAGAGTGGACAGAGCGTTGTAAGCAGCAGGAGAAAGGCTTCACTTTCGAGAACCGCTATTCTTCACTTACATACCATTTCACTGATGGCGGCACAGACTATCTCAACGAAACCAGCGAGAAGGTCGACGAACCTGTTGAGGACGCCATCGACTGGGTAGCATTCAAGAACCAGTTCTTCTCTGCCGTGATGATTGCCCGTGACAATTATCAGGAGAATGCGCTCATGTCAAGTGTGCCTCACGAGAAGGGCGGCGGATACCTCAAAGACTATACGGCACGCCTGAAAACGGCGTTCGACCCAACAGGAGCACGTGCTTCGGAGTTTGAGTTCTACTATGGCCCTAATGATTTCCGTCTCCTGCAGGATGTGGAGGAGGAGTCTACCTTCGGAAAGAAACTCCAGCTGGAGCGTCTTGTATATCTCGGCTGGCCGCTGTTCCGCATCATCAACCGCTGGTTTACACTCTACATCTTCGACTGGCTGACATCGTTCGGCATACCTATGGGCATCGTGATTATACTGATCACCCTCATTCTCAAGGCTATCACCTATCCTATGGTGAAGAAGAGCTACATGTCTTCTGCCAAGATGCGTGTGCTTCGCCCTATCCTGAACGAGAAGACAAAACACCTCAACAAGCCTGAGGACCAGATGAAGAAGCAGCAGGAGATGATGCTCCTCCAGCAGAAATACGGCGTGAGCATGATGTCCGGATGTCTCCCTATGCTCATACAGATGCCTATCTGGATAGCGATGTTCAACTTCGTGCCTAACGCCATACAGCTCCGCGGACAGTCTTTCCTCTGGATAGACGACCTCTCCACCTATGACCCTATCATAGAATGGCATACCAATCTGTGGCTCATAGGAGACCATCTCTCGCTGACATGTATACTCTTCTGTGTCGCAAACCTCGTCTACTCATGGTTTACAATGCAGCAGCAGAAGGACCAGATGATAGGCACTCCTGAACAGCAACAGTCAATGAAGATGATGCAGTATATGATGTTCCTCATGCCGCTGATGTTCTTCTTCATGTTCAATGACTACTCTTCAGGACTCAACTTCTACTATTTCGTCTCACTGTTCTGCTCCGCGACTATCATGTTCGTACTCCGCAAGACAACCGACGACGAGAAACTTCTCGCAATACTCCAGGCAAAGTACAAGGAGAACGAGGCCAATCCTAAGAAGCTCGGCGGACTGGCCGGCCGTCTGCAGAAGATGCAGGAGCAGCAGGCAGAACTAGAGAGACAGCGACAGGAACTACGCAACAAACGTTTAGGAAAATGATAAAGGCATTGATTACAGCAGCATTGTTGACTATGACAACAACGGCAAACGCGGAAATCATCGGTAAGGTAGACGCCAAGACTTTGGGAACAAACGTCATGACGCCAGAGGCTCTGTGGGCTATGGGAAGGATTTCTTCTTCTGCGCCCTCTCCTGACGGCAAGTGGGTTGTCTACCAGGTGGGCTACTACTCTGTAAAGGAGAACAAGAGCCATCATGTACTGTATATAATCAGTACAAAAGGAGGCAATGCGAAGCTCCTCACCCTGTCTGCCGACAACGAGACAGACCCGGCATGGATTGAGGGAGGAAAGAGAATCGCCTTCCTTTCCAATGCAGGAGGAAGCTCGCAGATATGGTCAATGAATCCTGACGGCACAGACCGCAGGAAGATGACGAATGACAAAACCGACATCGAGGGCTTCAAATTCTCTCCCGACGGCACGAAGGTTATACTCGTGAAGTCAATCGCCTACAATGACATAATACAGCCGAAGCACAAGGATCTGCCCAAGGCTTCAGGCATGGTCATCAACGACCTCAACTATCGTCATTGGGATCATTACGTGACATCCAATGCCCATCCGTTCGTTGCCGACGTCGTGAAGACACCTACTGACGGCAAGGACGAACCGGTGATAAACGAAGGTAAGGATATTCTTGAGGGCGAGCCTTACGAATGTCCTATGGCTCCGTTCGGCGGTATCGAGCAGCTAAACTGGAGTCCTGACTCCAAGACCATTGCATATACATGCCGCAAGAAGACCGGACGTGACTATGCCATATCTACAGACTCCGACATATATCTTTACGACATAGCCACAGGAAACACCAAGAACCTGTGCAAGTCTGCCGGATTCCAGCAGCCGGAGGTGGACGCCACAAAGACGATGGCGACACAGGACATCAATTCTGAAAGATTTGCTGACGAGAACATGGGCTATGACACGAATCCGGCATTCTCCCCTGACGGCAAATATGTGGCATGGCAGTCCATGGCACGCGACGGATATGAGTCTGACCGTAACCGTCTCTGTGTCCTTGACCTTGCTACAGGAAAGAAAAGATATGTCACAGAGTCGTTCGACTCCAACGTGGACGAGTTCTGCTGGAATACGGATTCACGCACATTATATTATATAGGTGTATGGCACGGATGTGTCAATCTGTACAAAACCGACATGGCTGGCAAGGTCGTGCAGCTCACTGACGACAAGATGGACTTCGGTTCGGTGAAGATGCTCAAGTCTGAACTTCTCATGAGCCGCCACAGCATGTCACAAGGAGACGAGCTGTATGTCGTCACACCGGGAAAGAATGTCAAGACAACAGGGATATGCCAGTTGACGCACGAGAACACAGACTTCTACCAGCAACTTGAATTCGGTAACGTGGAGCAACGATGGTCCACTACTACCGACGGCAAGCAGATGTTGTCATGGATTGTCCTTCCTCCTAACTTTGACCCGAACAAGAAATATCCTACCCTCCTTTTCTGCGAGGGTGGCCCTCAGAGCCCTGTCAGCCAGTTCTGGTCTTACCGTTGGAATTTCCAGATTATGGCAGCAAACGGATATATCATCGTTGCCCCTAACCGCCGCGGCCTCCCGGGCTTCGGTCAGGAATGGCTGGAGGAAATCTCAGGAGACTGGACTGGACAGTGCATGAAGGACTATCTCACCGCGATTGATGATGCCTGCACCTTGCCTTATGTAGACAAGGAACGTCTCGGATGCGTGGGAGCAAGTTTCGGCGGATTCTCAGTATATTGGCTTGCAGGACATCATGACAAGCGTTTCAAGGCTTTCATCTCCCATGACGGAGCCTTCAACCTCGAGTCTATGTACACAGATACTGAGGAGGCTTGGTTCTCTAACTGGGAATATGAAGACGCGCCATGGAACAGGGACATGACGGCAAACGCCAAAAGGACGTATGACTATTCTCCGCATAAGTTTGTAGACAAATGGGACACTCCTATCCTCTGCATACAGGGCGAGAAAGACTATCGCATCAATACTAATCAGGGACTCGGCGCATTCAATGCCGCACGCATGAGAGGCATTCCTGCACAGCTCCTTGTCTTCCCTGACGAGAACCACTGGGTGCTGAAACCGCAAAACGGCATACTTTGGCAGAGAACATTCTTCGATTGGTTAAATAAATGGTTAAAAGATTAATTCACAATGGAAAATACAGAAGAGAAGAAGGAGATATTGAACTTCATCGAACAGATAGTAAAAAAGGATCTTGCTGAGGGAAAGAACGGCGGACGCCTGCAGACACGTTTCCCGCCGGAGCCTAACGGATATCTGCATATAGGACATGCCAAGGCCATTGCCATGGACTTCGGCATAGCAAAGAAGTTCGGAGGCGTATGTAACCTCCGCATGGACGACACCAATCCGCAGAAAGAGGATACAGAATACGTTGAGGCAATAAAGAGGGATATCGAGTGGCTCGGATTCAAATGGGGCAAACTCGTATATGCATCGGACTATTTCCAGGAGCTCTGGGACTTTGCCGTATGGTGCATAAAGACCGGCAAGGCCTACGTCGACGAGCAGTCTGCAGAGACCATCGCCGCACAGAAAGGCACTCCGACAACGCCAGGCACTAACTCTCCGTTCCGCGACCGTCCTGTAGAGGAGAGCCTGAGACTCTTCGAGGAGATGAACAGTGGCAACATGGAGCCGGGCAAGATGGTGCTGCGCGCAAAGATTGACATGGCATCGCCAAACATGCACTTCCGCGATCCTTTCATGTATCGTGTACTCAACATGGAGCACTGGCGCACCGGCAACAAATGGAACGCCTACCCAATGTATGACTTCACACACGGACAGTCTGACTATCTCGAAGGCGTTACCCATTCTATATGCACTCTTGAGTTCGTGCCTCACCGCGACCTCTATGACCTTTTCGTGACATGGATAAAGGAATGGAAGGGCGAGACAGACAATATCGAGGATAACCGCCCACGTCAGTTCGAGTTCAACAAGCTGAACCTCAACTACACTTTGATGTCAAAGCGTAACCTTCTCATCCTGACAAAGGAAGGTGTCGTGAACGGATGGGACGACCCTCGTATGCCGACCATCTGCGGCATACGTCGCCGTGGCTACTCTCCTGAGTCCATCCTAAAGTTCATTGATTCCATCGGATATACCACGTTTGATGCTCTCAACGACATCAAACTCATGGAAGCTGCTGCACGTGCCGACCTCAATGAGCGTGCCACACGTGTGTCATGTGTGCTCAATCCGGTGAAGGTAATCATAGAGAACTATCCTGAAGGACAGTCAGAAGAACTGGAAGTCGTAAACAATCCTGAGCGTCCTGAAGACGGTACGCACACGATAACATTCTCACGTGAACTGTGGATAGAGCGTGATGACTTCAAGGCTGAGCCAGACAAGAAATTCTTCCGTATGTATCCAGGCAAGGAAACACGACTGAAGGGGGCATATATCCTCAACTGTACAGGTTTCAAGGCTGACGAGAATGGTGATGTTGAGGAAATATACTGTACATACGACCCTGACTCAAAGGCAGGAACTCCAGGTGCCGACCGTAAGGTAAAGGGTACAATCCATTGGGTGAGCTGCGCACACTGTGTGCCTGCCGAGGTGCGCAACTATGAGTGTCTGTGGACTTGCGAGAATCCTCGTGATGCCATAAAGCAGTATGAGAAGGAGAACGGTGTGCGCGGTATAGACGCGATGCGTCCGTTTATAAACCCGAATTCTCTCAGCATAAACAAGAACGCTTATATCGAGAAGTTTGCACAGGAGCTTCCAGCTCTCTCCTATCTGCAGTTCAACCGTATCGGATACTTCAATGTCGATACAGATTCCACTGCCGAGCATCTCGTGTTCAACTCCACAGTAGGCTTGAAAGAGAACAAGAGAAAGTAGTCCAAAACATGTACAATAACAAACACTTTGCACCATGACTGAACTATTCGGATTTCTCCTTGACCAGCTGAACTATCTCAATGTTTTCATACTCATGACCATTGAGAGCACGTTCATACCGTTCCCTTCGGAGATAGTCCTTCCGCCGGCAGCATATAATGCACACGCGACAGGTGACCAAAACGTATTCGTCCTGATACTTGTCGCCACAGCAGGAGCTGACACGGGTGCTGCCATAAACTATTTTCTCTCGCTTTATCTCGGCAGACCGATGATTTACGCCTTTGCCAACAGCAAATGGGGACACCGTTGCCTGCTCAACGAAGAGAAGATACAGACTGCGGAGAAATACTTTGACGAGCATGGCGTTTTTGCCACACTGACAGGACGTCTCGTGCCTGTAGTGCGCCAGCTTATCTCCATACCGGCAGGACTGGCAAGGATGAACTTCTTCAAGTTTATCCTGTTCACCACCATCGGAGCTGGTATCTGGAACTGTATCCTCGCAGGCATCGGATGGTATCTCCAGACCATCGTGCCGAAAGAGCAGTTGATGGATAAGGTCAACGAATACAGCGAGCATATCAAGATTGCCATCCTCGGCATCATCGTCATAGCCGCAGGATACTTTCTCGTAAAGAAACTGCTCAAGAAGGCAAAATAAGACAACGATAAACCTAAACCTATAACTTATGAACAACCTGTCAAATCTCAACCCGAAGGACTTCAAGACAGAGGTCAACGGAAAGAAGACGGAACTGTATATCCTGCGCAACAGCAAAGGATATGAGTGTGCCATAACAAACTACGGCGGAGCCATCGTATCTCTGATGGTACCTGACAAAGACGGTCAGATAGCTGATGTTATACAGGGACATGACAATATAAAAGATGTCATAAACTCTGCCGAGCCTTACCTGTCCACACTTATCGGACGCTTCGGCAACCGTATATGCAAAGGACGCTTCACTCTCAACGGCAAGGAGTACCAGTTGGCTATAAACAACGGTCCCAACGCCCTTCACGGCGGACCGACAGGATACCACGCGCAGGTATGGGATGCCGTACAGATGAATGAGCAGACCCTTGTCCTCAAACTCAACTCACCTTATGGAGAGGAAGGTTTCACTGGAGAGATGAGCATCACCGTAGAGTATACATGGACTGATGACAACGAGCTGGTACTGGACTACATGGCAACGACAAACAAGAAGACGATTGTCAACCTCACACATCACGCCTTCTTCTCCCTTGCCGGTGTAGCCAACCCTACACCAGTTATAGACGACCTCCTGTGTGAAGTCAATGCAGACTTCTACCTTCCTACAGACGAGACATCTATCCCTACAGGAGAAATCCTAAAGGTTGAGGGGACTCCGTTTGATTTCCGCAGCCAGAAGCCTATAGGACAGGACATCGATGCTGACGACGAGCAGATAAGAAACGGCAACGGCTATGACCACTGCTTTGTGCTCAACAAGAAAGAGGTTGGCGAACTGTCATTTGCCGCACGTATCGTAGAACCACATACAGGAAGGACTATGGAGTGCTGGACAACCGAGCCTGGAGTGCAGATGTACACAGACAACTATGCTACAGGATACGCCATACAGCATGGATGCACAGCACCACGCCGCTCTGCCATTTGCTTTGAGGCACAGCATTTCCCAGACTCGCCAAACCGTCCTTACTTTCCACCTGTAGTGCTTAATCCCGGCGAGGAATATACACAGCGTACCGTCTATAAGTTCGGCACACTGTAAAGACAAACATATATACGAGTGTACAGAAGATGTAACGATGACATCAGCATCCTCTGTACACTTTACAAATAATAAAACAACTAACCATAAACCTAATAACCATGGACATTGAATACATCAGAAGCCGTTTCATAAAGCATTTCGACGGCAAGACCGGAAATATCTATGCATCTCCAGGACGCATCAATCTTATCGGCGAGCACACAGACTACAATGGAGGATTTGTATTCCCGGGAGCAGTAAACTACTGCATCATGGCAGAATTACGTCCCAATGGTACAAACAAAGTCCTCGCCTACTCCATAGACCTGAAGGACAGAGTGGAGTTTGACATCGACGATCCAAAAGGTCCAAACGCCACATGGGCACGTTTCATCTACGGCATCTGCCGCGAGATGAAAGCACTCGGTGTGGATGTCAAAGGATTCAATACTGCATTTGCAGGAGATATCCCTCTCGGAGCAGGAATGTCTTCATCAGCAGCACTTGAGAGTTGCTTTGCCTTTGCCATCAATGACCTCTTCGGCGACAACAAAGTTTCAAAATGGGACATGGTCCTCGCAGGACAAGCGACGGAACACAAGTACATAGGATGCAACTGCGGCATTATGGACCAGTTTGCAAGCGTCTTCGGACAGGAAGGCAAACTGATGCGTCTCGACTGCAACAGTCGCGAGTTTGAATACTTTCCCTTCAATCCAGAAAAGGCCGGATACAAGGTAGTATTGCTGAACTCATGCGTAAAGCACGAACTAAGCGGCAGCCCATATAACGACCGCAGGAACTCATGCGAGAATGTCGTGAAAGCTGTCAATGAAAAGCTGGAAGCTGTCAATGCCAAGACTCTCCGCGACTGTACATGGGAGCATATCGAAGCTGTCCGCAACATCGTCTCAGAAGAAGACCATAAGCGCGCGACTTTCGTGCTCGGAGAGAAAGACCGTGTCCTCAATGTATGCGATGCACTGCAGAAAGGCGACTACGAAGAGGTGGGACGACTGATGTATCTCACACACGAAGGACTTTCAAAAGATTATGAAGTAAGCTGTGAGGAACTGGATTATCTCAACGACATCGCACGCGAATGTGGTGTTACTGGCAGCCGCATCATGGGCGGAGGCTTCGGAGGCTGTACCATAAACCTTGTGAAGACCGATATATATGACGATTTCATCAAGACCGCAAAGGAGAAATTCTCTGCTAAATACGGCCACGAACCGATAGTCATTGATGTTGTCATAAGCAACGGCTCAAGGAAGATCTGTTAATCAGGCATTACAAGAAAATACTTTTTTGAAGAAGAGATAATCGCATAATACACAACAACAGGATTCTGCTTGAGCAACCTTCATGGTCGTAGGCAGAATCCTTTCATATTTCAAGACTTCCTGTCATTTCTGCGGAATATTTAGTTAAGAAACCATAATTATACAGGAACATATTCGCGGATATTAATATTTCTTGCTATCTTTGCAATCGCTTTTGCGAAAGCAATATTTGGCAGCCATGATGGCAAGCCATCTCCACACGGGCGAGTCTTATACGACCAGCTCCCTCGGAATCCCCCAGGGCTTGATCGCAGCAAGGGTACTTGGTTGTAGCGGTGCGATATGAGCAGCTCGCCCACCTGCCTCTTTAGCTCAGTTGGCCAGAGCACGTGATTTGTAATCTCGGGGTCGTTGGTTCGAATCCGACAAGAGGCTCACAAAAAGGAATCATCTCTGTGAGGTGGTTCCTTTTTTGATTAAAGACATATCCGTATCAAAAAAACAATAATATCTTGCTAACGAGACAGGAATACATACAGCTGAAAGCATACGCCCGTCAACATGGTGCCGTGATGGGGTTGCTATGGATAGCCAGCTTTGCATGCTTTATAGGGAGCATCTCTGAGCCTTATATGTCATTATTGTTCAATTTCACCATTGTACTCATCCCGTTCCTCGCTTCTTTTTTTGTAAAATATTATCGTGAGAGAGTGGCTGGCGGCATATTGAGTTTCTGGCGTGCATATTGTTACTCCCTGCTGATATTCTTCTATGCGACATTGCTGCTTGCCATTGCACAGTGGGCGTATTTCGAGTTTCTCGACCATGGCAGGATGCTCGGCAGTATGGTGACCACTGTCAACGCACCTGAGTTCGCACCAGTTCTGGAAGCATACAAAATATCGAGAGAAGAGATGCTCGAACAGCTTGACATCCTTTCCGAGACACGCCCGATAGACTTTGTCTTCACATTCATGTGGATGAATATCATAATAGGGCTGATACTGAGCTGGTTCATTGCACTCTTCACGAAACGGGCCACCTTACGCAACAACAACCGACAACTCTGACGTAAAGCATAGCGGTCACCGTCCGCATACTTTGCAGCAATAAAATACATACATACAAAAACATGAATCTTTCCGTCATCATACCGCTCTTCAATGAAGAAGAGTCCCTGCCTGAACTGTACGCATGGATTGCCCGCGTATGCAAGGATAACAAACTTTCATACGAGGTAATCTTTGTCAATGACGGTTCGACAGACCATTCCTGGGACGTCATCGAGGACTTGGCGGCTCACCACAAGGAAGTACGCGGCATAAAATTCCGCCGCAACTACGGCAAGTCCCCTGCCCTCTTCTGTGGATTCGACCAGGCGGAAGGCGATGTCGTGATAACGATGGATGCCGACCTGCAGGACTCCCCTGACGAGATACCGGAACTGTACCGTATGATAAAGGAAGATGGCTATGACCTTGTCAGCGGATTCAAGATGAACCGCTCACAGGGCGACCCGCTTTCCAAGACCATTCCGACAAAACTATTCAATGCTACCGCAAGGAAAGTCTCGGGCATACACAACCTGCACGACTTCAACTGCGGGCTGAAAGCCTACCGTAAGGAAGTGGTCAAGAACATCGAGGTCTACGGCGAGATGCACCGATACATCCCTTACCTCGCCAAGAATGCAGGATTCACAAAGATTGGCGAGAAACTTGTACACCATCAGGCACGCAAGTACGGCGCATCGAAATTCATGGGCTGGAACCGTTTTGTCAACGGATACCTTGACCTTATATCACTATGGTTCCTGTCCGCCTTCGGCAGGAAGCCAATGCACGTCTTCGGATTCCTCGGTTCGCTGATGTTCTTCCTCGGTTTCGTGGCAGTCATACTGATTGGTATTGACAAGCTGTACTGTCTCTCTGCAGGCATCCCACAACGTCTCATCACAGACTCGCCATACTTCTTCATATCACTTACCATGATGATCATAGGCACACAGCTGTTCCTTGCCGGATTCCTCGGCGACCTCATCTCGCGCACATCACAGGGAAGAAATGACTATCAGATAGAGAAGACTGTCTGATATAGTGGTTTTAGGTTGATGGTTTTAGGTTTTGGGTAAACAACCTATAACCTAAAACCATCAACCTAAAACCCACAACCTACAACCTATAACAAACAACCAAAAGACCGTGAAAAGGAAACTTCTCATACTCATAGCCGCCCTCGCCACGCTCACAGCCTCCGCACAGGAACAGGAAGGAACTCGAGAAAAGAGCACACCTTTCCTCGAAAGCGTCTCCGTAGGCATAGACCTCGTGGGGCCGATAAGACGTGCCATGAGCGACCGCGGTGAATATCAGGCCTTTGTCCAGGCTCACATCAAAGGCTATTTCCTGCCAGTCATCGAAGTCGGATACGGAACAGCAGACAGATATGATGCGGAGACAAACACATCCTACAGGACCAAAGCCCCTTTCGGACGTATCGGATGTGATTTCAATATCCTCAAAAACCGCCACGACGTCTACCGCCTCACTGCCGGTGTACGCTATGGTCTGACATCGTTCGACTACGACACGACAACGCCTGACGACGAGAAACTCACATCCTTCACCACCGTAACGGAGAAATGCACACTGCAATGGGCTGAGATAACATTCGGTGCCGATGCTAAGGTCTGGGGACCGTTACACATGGGATGGTCACTGCGCTATCGTCGTAAGCTCAGCCGCTCCGCCTATACCGCCATACCGCTCTACGCCCCAGGCTACGGAAAAGGCTCGGAGGACTCGCGCTGGATGGCACTGTACAATATCAGCTTGCAGTTCTGACGATGTTGTGAGTTATGAGTTATAAGTTATGAGCTACAGGAAGAGTAATCTCCGCATAACCGTAAAACCGCATTAAACCGTTAAAACATATAAACCGCATAAAACATTGAACCGCAAGAAAAAACTCGTATGGCAGTTGCCTGCACTCGCACTGCTCATCATCGGCACCGTACTCATCATACGCCAACAGCAATCCATGCCCTACCAGCATGATGAAGGGATGATATTCGGCACATTCTACAGCATCACATACCAGCATGACAAGAATCTGAAGAAAGAGATTGAGGCTGAGCTGCAGAAGGTGGACAACTCACTGTCGCCATTTAACAAGAAATCAATAATTTCCGCCATCAACCGCAATGAGCAGACAGAGATAGACCAGATGTTCCTCGAAGTCTTCGACCTTGCCAAACAGATAAGCAAAGACACCGACGGAGCTTTCGACATCACCATAGCTCCGCTGGTCAACGCATGGGGGTTCGGATTCAAGAACGACTGCCCGCCGACAAAGCATGCCGTAGACTCCCTGCGGCAGTTCATCGGCTTCGACAAGGTCTCTCTCGTCGGGAAAGGTATAAGGAAAAGTGACCCGCGCGTCATGCTCGACTGCTCTGCCATAGCAAAAGGCTACGGCTCGGACGTTGTGGCACGGTATCTCATGTCCTTAGGCATCAAGAATTTCATGGTAGAGATTGGCGGCGAGATTGTCACAAAGGGCATTTCCCCAAAAAGACTGCCGTGGAAAATCGGTGTGGAGAAACCTGTCGACGACTCTCTCGCACAGGAGAAAGGATTCCAGACCGTGCTCGACATCACCGACATAGCCATGGCTACATCAGGTAACTACCGCAACTTCTACTATAAAGACGGGAAAAAATACGCACACACCATCGACCCGAAGACCGGATACCCAGTGCAGCACAGCATCCTGTCCGCCACAGTCCTCTGCAAGGAATGCGCACGCGCCGACGCCTACGCCACATCGTTCATGGTCATGGGACTTGAGAAAGCCAAAGAAGTCCTGGCACGCCACAAAGACATGAAGGCATACATCATATACGACGACAACGGCAAATACAAAGTCTGGAAGTCCGAAGGACTCACGACAGACGCCGCAGCCCGATGAACAGACTCCCATGCCTGAAACCCTCACCATATACGACAGACTAATAGGACTGCCGCTCTTCCAAGGCATGAGCAGCAGCGACCTGCAGGACATCGTCTCGCGCGTCCGCTTCGGATTCAGACGGTATTCCAAAAACACCACCATAGTCAGCGGAAGCGACAAGTGCGACGGCCTGCTGTTCCTCCTGGACGGAGAGACAGACATGATATCCGTCTCCGCCGACCACTCATACCGTGTGACTGAAGACCTCGCTGCACCCGGCATCATCGAGCCTGAGAGAGTCTTCGGACTGCAGCAACACTATATGCGCACCTACAGGACACGCACTATATGCCATTTCCTACATATCGGCAAGGACGATGTCATGCTCCTCTCGTCCGAATTCATGGTCTTCCGCCTCAATCTCCTAAACATCATCTCAACACAGTCGCAAAGACATCAGAAAGAGCTGTGGAGACACCATCCCGAGAATGCCTTGGAAAGGATACAGAGATTTCTCTCCCTGCACACCGCCACACAGACAGGCAAGAAGACCTTCCATATCAAGATGAGACAACTGGCAGCGGAGACAGGCCTCACAAGAAACGAAGTCTCCGCCGCACTCAACGCACTCCAGTCAGCCGGCAAGATAATATTGCAACGTGGAATAATCACCATCCCCAAGATGGAACATCTGAGGATGTGAGAATTATTAGCACACCATCACAGAAGAGACGGCAGACCGAAAACAGATGTTTTCGACCATTCATAAAAAGATATTCTTCCTGACATCCCACCCATCTGCAATCACATCTGATTTTCAGCACTTTGCGAGGGTGACCTTTTATACATAGAAATATGACCTTTCATACAATAAAGCATCACACTTTGTTATATGAAAGGTCATATTTCTATATGGAACTCTATTTATGATAAAATTACCTGTAACGTTTTTAAATTTTGGGTTGTTGTTTTTGGGTTAACAACCTACGACCTATAACCTAAAACCTACAACCTTAATCATGCTTACGCAGGAATATTTCGTGATCTATGCAGTCGGGGAGCTCCTCCTTGTAGTGAGTCACCATAATCAACGTCTTTCCCGGACGCTGGCAGAAGACTTCTATGATATCCTTCACCATACGACGATTGTGGAGGTCGAGACCGTGGAGAGGTTCGTCAAGTATCAGCAGTGAGGGATCCTTGACAAAGGCGCGGGCGAGGAGGACGAGGCGCTGCTCTCCGCTCGAGAGTTTCAGGAAGGTCCGGTCTGCAAGATGGTCCACGCCGAATATCTTCATCCAGAAGAGACACCGGCCTGTCTGCTCCGCCTTGGGCTGCCGGTAGAGTCCTGTCATGTCTGACAGTCCCGAGGCGACGACATGGAGGGATGGCAGGTCGCGCAGGAAGGCGCGATGCATCTCGGGCGATATATATCCGATATGGCGCTTTATGTCCCAGATGGACTCTCCTCTGCCACGCCGGTGTCCGAAGAGCGTGATGTCGTTGGCGTAGGCCTGCGGATTGTCGGCGCAGACAATGGAGAGGAGTGTAGACTTGCCGGCGCCGTTCTCTCCCGAGAGAGCCCAGTGCTCGCCGTTCCTGACACTAAGGGTAAGGTCTTCGAGTATCGTGCGCCGGCCGTAGCGGATATTGACATTGCGGAACTCCACTATGCTCTCCGTCCCGGGAACTTCGTCGGGGAGAGCTCTTATGGCATCAGCGCGCTCCGGGTCGAGGACATGTGGCGGCATAGGGGCGAGCCCTGCCCTGTACTCCGCGAGGGCCTTCCGCTCTCCTACCCTCATGTCTTTCACTTCCACAACATGGGTAATGAAATCGGGGATGTCGTCACTCTTCGACTGCACGAGGATGATGCTCACCGTGCCGCGCGAGGCGAGGAGGCTGAGGAAGTCGTGGAGCTGGCGGCGTGCCTCGGCGTCAAGGCCTATGAAGGGATTGTCCATGATGAGCACGCGGGGATTGGTGAGGAGGGTCTTCGTCAGCTGGAACTTGCGCAGCTCTCCGCTCGAGAGCAGGATGACGGGCTTGTCGAGGAGACTGTCGATACGGAACATGGTGTAGAGGTCTCCCCTGACCTCCTCCAGCTCGCGGCGCATGGCCGCACGGTCGCTCTCCTCGGCGGCAAGGCGACTGGCTTTCTGCCGGGGTGTCTCGTCTCTGACGGCGAACTTGTCGAACACGGTCTTGCGCACAAGTCCTTCCTCTGCCATGCGGAAGGCTTCGTCGAGAAGGTCGGAGACGAGCGGCGAGGAGGAGATATCATTCTGATTCCAGCGCTGCTGGTGGTAGTAGTTGCCGTCGGCTGTGCCGTAGGAGTCGCGGAATGTCATGCACTTTATATTGTCGGAGACAAGCCGGGCCTTGCGTGGGGAGAAATCGTACTTCACGGGATTCATAGGCTGCAGGGCGTGGGCACCAGTGATGATGTCGATGAGCATCGACTTGCCGCCGCCGTTAGGGCCTGTAATGGCGATGTGCTCGCCCTGCCTGAGGGTGAAGCTGACGGGCTCTGCCATACGCCATTGGGGCATACGGCAGATACCGTTCTCTATATGTATTATTTTTTGCATCTGTCTGAATTCTTGTTGACAAAGTCTTTCCACGAGCCGTAATGCCTGCCGCCTGTCTCGGGGCATCCCATCTGCATGAAATGGCAGTATGCGGCGGCGAGGGCGTCCGTGGCGTCCATGAACTTGGGCATCTCAGCCTTGTCTATATGAAGCATCCGCTGCAGCATCCCTGCCACCTGTTCCTTAGAGGCTCCTCCGTTGCCGGTCAGAGCCATTTTTATCTTCAGCGGAGCGTACTCGTGGATAGGGATGTCGCGCTGGATGGCAGCGGCGATGGCGACGCCCTGCGCACGGCCGAGCTTCAGCATGGACTGGACGTTATGGCCGAAGAACGGGGCCTCGATGGCGAGCTCGTCGGGAAGATACTCTTCTATGACGCCCGTCACGCGCTGGAAGATGTAGCCCAGCTTGAGATACGGGTCGCTCATCTTGCGCATGTCTATGACGCCCATGCTTATCAGCGTGGCCTTGTTGCCAGAGACCTTTATGGCGCCGTAGCCCATGATGTTCGTGCCGGGGTCTATGCCCAGGATAATCTTTTCCGAGGGATTCATCTGATGTATGGCGTTGCTTCCTGCCTTGAGCGTGTCAACGGTCCAGGTATGGGTTGTGGGCTACCTCGTAGCCAAGTTCAGTATGAGAGCCGTGGCCGGGATAGACTGTCACGTCATCCGGCAACTGGCTGAGATAGCGGAGGGAATTGATGATCATGAACATGGAGCCGCCAGGAAGATCCGTCCTGCCTATGGACAGGCGGAAGAGGGTATCGCCGGAGAAGAGCGCGCCTTCTTCCTCGCAGTAGTAGCACAGTCCTCCCATGGAGTGTCCAGGTGTGGCTATCGCCTTCAGCGTATGTGTGCCGAAGTGTATCTCGTCGTTGCCGCTGATGAAGCGACCGATACGTGGCGTAAAACCGACGGTCATGCCGCACAGCAACGATGCCTGCTCCTTTATGTCGCGCAGGATGCGCTCGTCGCCGCGGTGAAGCTCTATCTCCAGTCCGAAGGCTTTATACAGCGCGTCTGCTCCAAGGTTGTGGTCAAAGTGTCCGTGGGTGGCTATAAGATGCTGCGGACGGAGTCCCTCGGAGGTAATGTAGCCGATGATCTCCGCCTGCTCTTCGGGTGTGAATGCGCCGCAGTCGATGATGACGCATTCCTTTGTCTCGTCGCTGACCACATAGCAGTTCTCGTGCAGAGGATTGACCTCGAATGTCTTTATTTTCAGCATATATATTATATGGTTATTCGGTTATACGGTTGACGGGGTATGGGTTGTGAGTTATGGGTTAGGAGTTATGGGTTAGGAGTTATGAGCTATAGGAGGAGCAATCTCCGTATAACCGCATAACCGTATGTAACCGCACAGCCACATGTATCCTCCTATCTAACGATTATTCTTTCGACAGTATTGGCGAGGACCCAGCCCTCCGTGCCGTCGTCAAGACGCACTTCATACCAGCCCTTTACCGTCTCGTCCGTTATTCTCATGTGCGTCCCCTCGTGGACGACAGTCTCCTCCTGAGACTTCTGTTCGGGAGACTTCCTCACGGAGCTGTCGCTCGTAACGACTACAGCCCCATCGTTTGCCGTCAGGGCGCGGTACTGGGTGTAGGCGCATACGTTGCAGAGGACAAACAGGGCGAACATGACTACACCACCAAAGAATCCCGTCTGCCTTAGCATAACGATATCCGAGAATAGGAAGGTCAGGATAAACACGACGACGAGCGTCAGCGACACTATCGCCATGATGGCCCATGCGTTGGTGTTCTGCACCTTCACCAGAGCGTCCCACCATGCCACGATGAACGTGTCGGCAACGGGATGCATCTTGTCTATGGTCTTCGAACGGGCGACATGCAGATTGTGGGCTATATCCTTGTCTGCAGGAGCAAGCAATGCGGCCTTGTTGTAGGCTATGATTGCCTGCGCGATATTGTCGCTGCGGTAGTATGAATTGCCGAGATTGTAGTAGTTCTCGGCGGAAGGGGTCTTCTTCACCAGTTGCTCATAGCGCTTCACGGCGAGCTGGTAGTTGCCCTTGGTGTATGCCTCTGACGCCGTGTTGTTTGCTACAGCGGAAGAGGACAGCAAGGACATGAGGACCAGCAGGAGAAGTGCCGGCATCTTCGGTTTTCTTGACTTGCCTGATTTCAGGAAATCGTCTATATCCGTTATACCATTCATAGCTTTCTCATAGACCGTGGACATCTTGCCCAAAGCCTCTCCAGGGGCATAGCGGGCATATTCGCACTCGTCGATGGCGTCCACGAAGACAGAGATGATACCCTTGCCGACATTACGCTCGGAAAGACGCTCGGTGATGTTCTCTCGGGAGAGCTCAGAGACAGGGATATTGAGTTTGTCGCCTACATATCCCCACAGGGCGCGCAACACTTCGTCATAGAATTCCGACTCCTTCTGCGCCTTCATGAGCTTTGCCGCACGCTTCAGGCGCTTTGTGGCAATCTTGTTGGCCTTCTTGCCCTTCATGCCGACAATATCGGCATTGGCTATGGCGCGCTTGCGGAATGCCACGATAAGCACTACACAGCCTATGATGATTAGGGCGATTGCCGACTGATAGGCTATGCTGCCGAAGATGATGTCACGTCGCAGGGTGTGCTCGTCCGTATGGCGCAGGCCGTAGATGTCCTCATTCTTCTCTGAATAGTCGGCAACGGTATTGGAGCCGCCTTTCCCAGGAGTGACCTTGATGGTCTGTGGCTGGGTCTTTACAGTCTTGTAGGTGTTGGAAGACGTGTCGTAATAGGTGAACTCCACGGATGGGATTGTATATTCACCCTGATGCCTCGGAACGAAGAGGTAATCGTATATCATGCTTCCCTCCAGTCCGTTGCCTGTCAGCTTTGTCTTGTCGGTGGTCTTTGGGGAATACTTGTCAAAGTCTTTCGGGAACTGGACGGCAGGTTGCTTTATGAGCTTAAGGTTGCCATTGCCGCTGACTACGATGCGTAATGTCACAGGATCGTTGGCGACGACAGTCTTCTTATTCAGCGAGCTGGAGATGGAGAACTTGCCGACACCGCCCGAGAAGCCGGCAGGACGAGCCGGAAGCGGCAGGACGTTTACCGTGACAGACGGGGCTGTGATGTTCTTCTTCACCTCTATATAGCCGGAGCCACCGTTGAAGAATGCCTCAAACGGGTCTACTGTGGTGTTTTCCTGCACGACTATGCCCTTGAATGTTATCGACGGTATCTCCAGCTTGCCCGTCATCTGCGGATACATGACATACTGGCTCCATGTGACACACATATATGGACGGCCGTTGACGTTCTCCATGTGGAAGGACTTCTGCTGCGGCAGAGGAATCTCCTGTGTATGGAAGCCCTTCAGGTCGGGCATCTTTCCCTCAAGCTGCGTAAGCTCCACCTGTGTATAGACCTTGTAAGTCAGCAATATAGGTTCCTGTTCGTGGACGGTCTTCTTGTTTGCCGTGACCTTGATGAACAGGTCGTTGCCTAATATCCGAGAGCCGGCATGTCTGACCTGTGCTCCGGCGTGCTGCTGCATCCTTCCGCCATTGGAGGCCGCCTGTGCCTGTCCGCTGACCTTGATTTTCACCGCCTTGGAGACAACATCCTTCCCTGCCACTTTCGCCCGCGCCGCACCGATCGTATATGTTCCGGCCTTCTCGGCAGACAGGATATATGTGTATGTGACAGAAGAGGAACTGCTCGTGTGACCGTTGACCATCTGGAAACTGGACTGGGTGCTTGTGGAGGGTCCCATCAGCACATCTATGCCGTCAGGAACATTTCCGCCACGGAAGCCCTTGACGTCTTGCGTATGTATGGTATACATCAGCTTGAACTGCTCGCCGACAGCGACGTGCTGCGGGACAGACACATTGATAGTCTGCGCGGCCATACGGCCTGCGATGACCATCAAGAGCAATATATAGTATAGTCGTTTCATAAGATTACCAATTCTTTTGATGACGGGAGCGGCGCGGCTGCGACTGCGCTTTCTTCAGCCGCTGCTGGGTAGCCTGCTCCTGCTGCATGGCTGCATTGAGGAGCTGCTCGGCATTCTCCTTGCTCATCTTGTCAGGAGTATCCTGGTTCCGCTTGTCTTTATCTTGATTCTTATCCTTGTTCTCGTCATTCTTGTTCTTATCGTCTTTATTCTTGTCGTCCTTTTTCTTGTCCTTGTTGTCTTTGTTCTTGCCCTGTCCCTGATTTCGGTTCTTCTTGTTTTTGTCCTCCTTCTGCTTCTGTTTCAGGCAGAGGGCAAGATTGTAGCGTGTCTCGTTGTCCTTGGGATTCATGCGCAATGACTCCTTGTATGCCTCGACGGCGTTGCTCCATTGCTTGTTCTGCTGGAATATGACTCCCATATTATGATAGGTCTGCGCACGGCGCAACTTGTCTGTCTGCAGCTCTCCGGCCTTCTGGAAACATCCTACAGCCATCGAGTCCTTCTGCTGGACCATCAGAGCACAGCCGAGATTGTACTGCGCTTCAGGGTTCTTCGGATTCGCGGCAACAGCCTTCCTGTATGTCGCCTCCGCCTTCTCGTATTGCTGGGAATGGAACTGCCTGTTGCCCTGACGGATAAGCATACGATCGTTCTGAGCGCTCAACGCTACAGGAAGCAGGAACAGCACCGCTACCGCCATGTGCTTCTTCCTGAAAAGGTTCATCGTCTTCTGATACGACGGCTTGGCCTCGAAGACAAGTACCTCAAGGACAAGGAGCAGGATAGCTATCAGACCGACAACCTGAAACTGCTCGTCGTATTCGCTGTAAATCACCGAACTGACCTCGCTCTTCTGCATCTTTGCAAGCTCGGAGTTCAGCCGTTCCTGTGCTTCGTTGGTGTTGTCCACATGGATATAAGTGCCACTTCCGGCAGATGCTATCTCACGGCACATCTGTTCGTTAAGGCGAGTTATCACCTCATTGCCCGAATTGTCTATCATATAGCCGCCTTCACCATCGGGAATAGGAGCGCCCTTGTCCAGACCGACACCGAGAATGAAGACCTTAATACCTGCTTTCTTTGCCGCTTTCGCCGCCTCCACAGCCTGTCCTTCATGGTCCTCGCCGTCGGTGATGATTATTATGGCACGGCCGATGTTCTTCTGTTTCGTAAAACTGTTCTGCGCAAGCTCGATGGCCTTGGCGATATCCGTTCCCTGCTCCTCGATAAGCGCAGGAGTAGTGCTCTGCAGGAACATCTTGGCAGAGACATAATCGGCAGTTATCGGCAACTGTGTAAACGCATCGCCGGCAAAGACGACAAGGCCTATCTTGTCGTTGACAAAATGGTCCACCATATTCTCTACAAGCATCTTACACTTGTCAAGCCTTGACGGCTGTACATCCTCGCAAAGCATGGAGTTGGAGATGTCCATGCATATTATCGCCTCGATGCCGTGACGCTTCTCGTTGCTGACCTTCGTTCCTATCTGTGGACGGGCAAGCATGACGATGAGCAGGGCCATAGCGCCCATCAGCAGGCAGAACTTTATCATAGGGCGGTGTCGCGAGACATCCGGCATCTGACGCCGTGTAAGTTCCTTGTCACCCCATTGCCTCAATGCTCTATGGCGTAGCCACAGCATCCATAATCTCAATGCGAAAAGCACCGGGATTACAAGCAGCAGTGTCAAATATGTAGAGTCTTCAAATCGCATTATGGAATCCTTCTGAAATAGGTTAAGCGTAAAATCACCTCAAGCAGCAGCGACAGCATGGCCGCAATGGCAAAAGGCTGGAAAGCCTCATAGCGCTTCGAGAATTTCTTCACGCTGAGTTTCGAGCGTTCCAGCTTGTCTATGTCCTTATAGATCTGGTTCAGCTCACTGTTGTTTGTCGCACGGTAGAAATTGCCGTCGGTCTTCTCTGCTATCTCCTCAAGAGTCTTTGTATCTATCTCCACAGGGAGGTTGACATACTGCACAGTCCCTGCAACAATCGTCGGGTAAGGAGCGACCTTGTTTGTCCCGACACCTATGGTATAGACGCGTATGCCGAGGCTCTTGGCTATCTCCGCCGCCGTCATCGGAGAAATCTCTCCGCGGTTGTTGGAACCGTCAGTAAGGAGTATTACGACACGTGACTTCGCCTTTGAGTCCTTCAGCCTCGTGACAGCATTTGCCAAACCCATGCCGACAGCCGTGCCGTCCTCTATAAGGCCGCGTGCGGCGATGTCTGTCCTGACGTTCTTCAACAGGTTGAGCAACGACGCGTGGTCTGTCGTCATAGGGCATTGTGTAAATGCCTCGCCAGCAAAGATTGTCAGTCCTATGTTGTCATTCTGCCTGTCGGAGATGAATGCCGACGCTACATTCTTCGCCGCCTCTATACGGTTAGGCTTCAGATCCTCCGCAAGCATTGATGTCGACACATCCATCGCGAGCATGATGTCTATACCTTCCACAGTCTTTTCGTCCCATGCATTATGCGTCTGAGGACGGCACAGTGCAAGCACGATAAATACCAGCGTGAGACACCGCAATGCCATCGGAAGCCATGAGAGCCGTTGGCGGAATGTCTTGGGCATCCCTTTCAGCATCCATGTGTCGCTGAGCGTCATCGTCGCCTCTGTACGCTTGCGGAAACGCACATACCATATAAAGTACGGCAGGAGCAGGAGCAACAGCAGCAGATATTCTTTATTTGCAAATTCCATATAACTATTCTATAAGTAACACAACCTGCCAAAGTATGTATGCGAGCAATGCACATGCAATGGCAGCTGACACATAGACAGTGTATTTAAGCACTGTCAGGGAGACATTCTTGCGTTTCTCGTCGTCAGTCAGTCTTGTTTCCTCACGCTGTTCCGTGACAATCTCCTCGGTCTTTGTGGAGTTTACGAAATCCATCGCCGCGACAAGGTTCCTGTCATTCTCGTTGATGAGTGCCGAGTGCTTGGCGAACTTCACAAGGTCGGCCGTCTCAAACACCTCGCGGAGCTCTGCAACCTTCATCGGATCCTCCACAGACAGACGCGCTATTATCTCCGGAGTGGTCATCTCCATTGCCGAGAAGCCGAACCGCTCCTCTATATACTTGCGCAGAGTGTCCGTGAGACGGGTATAGTATTCCTTCTGGTTGTCCGACGCCACCATACGCTCCTGCTTCAGTTCGTCTATCGCGGTGATGGCCCTGACATGAGGGGGTACACGCTTGACTATGCGGAACGAGATATGTATCGGCTTGTTGCCCTTCTTCAGCAGGTACGCCAGCATACCCATGACCGCCAGCAGCGAGGCTATACCGTACAGCACGATGAGAGGAATCCACTCGTCCCACAGGAAGGGATTGGTCTGCACGTCCTTGGCAGGATAGAACTGGTCCATCTTAGTCGTGTCGACAGGCACATCCAGCACCTTCAGAGCGAGTTTCTTGCCCATATACTTCTTGCCGTCGACAATCACGCTGAGCGGAGCAATGTAGTGCAGTTTAGGCTCAAAGGATGTCAGGGTGTACTCGTAAGTGGTACGGAGCCATCCGTCGTCAAGCATCACAGAGTCTACCATAGCCTGCTCCAGCACCTCTATTCCCGGCGTTATGAGCCGCGAATCAGTGAAATCAGGGAGAAGGAGTGTCGACTTTTCCTTGGCTGTCACGGTAAGATACAGATGACACTGGTCTCCAAGAAGTATCTCCATGCTGTCAATCCTCTCGTCGACCTGCACCTTCTGGGCATATACGCAGTCTGCCGTTCCTATCCAGAGAAGCATAGGAACCAGCATCAATATTTTTCTGTACAGTCGTTCTGTCATATCTTTATAGAATCTCTCCGTCCCGGCCTAACTGCGCTGCTTGAACAGCAACATAAGACTTTTCACATAATCGCCTGCCGTAGAGACGGATATGGAGTCAACGCCCGAGTGGGAGAATGTTTCTTTCAGGTTCGCCTGACGCTCCAGCCACTTGGCCTTGTATGCTGTGCGCACGGCCTTTGAAGAGGTATCAAGGTAATCTTCATATCCTGTCTCCGAGTCGCGCACCCTCATCAGTCCTATATCAGGAAGCTCGCTGTCACGATGGTCATACACCTGTATCGCCACGACATCATGCTTTCTGTTGCATACCTGCAACTCCTTGCTGAACGGTCTCTGCTGACAGAAGTCGGACAAGAGGAAAGCCGTGCAGCGGCGTTTCTGCATCCGTGTAAGCGTCTCTATAGCCCCGGAGATGTCCGTACGGCTGCTGTCGGGCTTGAAATCAAGCAGTTCGCGTATGATGTAGAGGATATGTTTCCTGCCTTTCTTGGGCGGAATATATTTCTCCACATGGTCGGAAAAGAACAGCACACCTATCTTGTCGTTGTTCTGTATGGCGGAGAAAGCCAGCGTGGCAGCAATCTCTGTCACCATCTCGCGCTTCTCCTGACGCTGGGAACCGAAAGAGAGCGAACCCGAAACGTCTACAAGAAGCATGACGGTAAGTTCGCGCTCCTCCTCAAAAACCTTCACATAAGGGCGATGAAAACGTGCCGTGACGTTCCAGTCGATGTCGCGGACATCGTCGCCAAACTGATACTCCCTCACCTCCGAGAATGCCATACCACGTCCCTTGAAGGCACTATGGTACTGTCCCGCAAAGATATTGTTGCTCAGTCCACGGGTCTTGATTTCTATTTTGCGAACTCGCGAGAGTATCTCGTTGGTATTCATTATGGAACCTGTATCTTGTTTATTATCTGCGACACAATCTCCTCTGTCGTCACATTGGTAGCCTCCGCCTCATAAGAGAGGCCTATGCGGTGGCGCAGCACATCATGAGCCACGGCACGCACATCTTCCGGCACCACATAGCCGCGGCGTCTGATGAAGGCATACGCACGTGCAGCCTTGGCAAGAGAGATGGAGGCACGCGGCGAACCGCCGAACGAGATGAGAGACTTCAGTTCGTCAAGTCCATACTGCTCCGGGAAACGTGTGGCGAAGACGATGTCTGCGATATACTGCTCTATCTTCTCGTCTATATAAACCTCGCGGACTATCTCTCGTGCACGCTCTATCTCCTGTGTCGTGGTGACAGGAGCGACCTCCGGAAGCTTGCCTGCAAGATTCTCGCGGATGATGAGTTTCTCCTCCTGCAGGGAAGGATAGCCGATGACGACCTTCATCATGAAACGGTCCATCTGCGCCTCCGGCAGCGGATATGTTCCTTCCTGCTCGATAGGATTCTGTGTCGCCATCACGAGGAACGGCGAAGGAAGCCTGAAGGAATTGTCGCCGATAGTCACCTGATGCTCCTGCATGGCCTCGAGGAGAGCCGACTGCACCTTTGCCGGAGCACGGTTGATTTCGTCGGCAAGCACGAAATTGGCGAAGACAGGTCCTTTCTTCACCTGGAACTTCTCATCCTTCTGCGAGTATATCATCGTGCCGATGACGTCGGCAGGGAGGAGATCCGGGGTGAACTGTACACGGCTGAAATCCGCCTGCACAAGTTTTGACAATGTATTGATGGCAAGCGTCTTCGCCAGACCCGGAACACCCTCAAGGAGTATATGGCCGTCTGAAAGGAGAGAGACGAGAAGGCAGTCGACAAGATGCTTCTGGCCGACGATGACCTTATCCATGCCCGAAACAAGATTCTGCACGAAGCCTGACTCCTGCTCGATACGTATATTAAGTTCTCTTATATCCATTGTTTTATGTTCTTTTTTAGTGAAAGCGTGCACTCCCCGTATCCGGGGAATGCACATCTATTCGGATTCTGACGCATTAATCTTCAAGCGGAACGGCAAAATATCCCTTCTTACCTGTAGGGTACATGCCCTGTATATAGAGCACAGGAGAGTTTGACTTTCCTGCTTCCTTGACTATCCTGTTGAGGTCGTCAATGGTCTTGACACTCTCATCGTTGACTTTCTGTATGATGAAGCCCATCGGCACACCGGCCTCCTTGAACTTTCCGGAGTTCACCTTACCCACTTTCAGACCGTATGTAATGTCAAGTTCCTTCTTCTCGTTGTCGTTGATGGCACGGAAACTTGCTCCGAGGACGTCAAGGTCCTTGTCCTTCACGACCTTGGTATTGCCCTGCTCGTTCTTCAGAGTGAGGGTCGCGGTCTTCTTTGCCTTCTTGCGAACATACGTCACAACAACCTTATCGCCAGGACGTTTCTTGGCGAGATACTCCTGAAGCTCAGCCATCTTCGTTATCTTATGGCCGTCGATTGACGTCAGGACATCGCCCTCCTGGATACCAGCATCGGCACCTGCGCCGTCATCCATGACCTTGGCAACATAGATACCCTCGTTGACACCGAGGTCTATCTCCTTACCTTCCTCCTTCTGCGCATCGATATAGTTGCGCACATCCTGTCCGCTGATACCTATAAGTCCGCGCTGTACATTGCCGTACTGCTTCAGGTCGGCAACGACCTTGTTCATGATTGTTGTCGGGATGGCAAAGCCATAGCCGATATTGCTGCCCGTAGGCGATGTGAGCATGGCATTGATGCCTATCAGTTCGCCTCTGGCATTGACAAGAGCACCGCCGGAATTGCCTTGGTTTATGGCAGCATCGGTCTGTATGAACGCCTCCACACCGTTGGCTCCGAGGCTACGCGCCTTGGCAGAGACGATACCTGCCGTCACCGTGGCACGGAGATTAAGCGGATGGCCGATGGCAAGAACCCACTCGCCTACCTTTATGTCGTCTGACGAAATCACCGTTATCGCCGGGAGATTGGAGGCGTTGATCTTTATGAGGGCAAGGTCTGTGGCCTTGTCCGTACCGATGATGCGTGCGGAGAACTCCCTGTTATCGGAGAGTGTCACAGTCAGCTCGTCTGCTCCATCCACCACATGGTTGTTGGTCACGATATATCCGTCACTGCTGATGATGACACCCGAGCCTGCACCTTCGCGCTTTGGAGTCTGCACCTTGCGCTTCTGTCCCGGCTGTCTCCCTCCGAAGAAGCCGAACGGGTCGAACATGTCTCCAAACGGATCGTTCTGGACCTCCACCTCCCTTACCTTGGAGTTCTGAAGATACTTGATATATACCACGCAAGGCAGAGCCTTCTCTGCCGCCACGGTCAGGTCGACAGCCTGCCCCGGAACAGGAGCGGCAGAAGCCATAGGCATGTCCGGATTGCTTGCCTTCACGCTGGCAGACATTGTCGCAGCAAGAAGTAACGCACTTAAAACAAATTTCTTATTCATAATTGTATATATGGTTTTATTTTCTCATCATCATCTTTCCGATACCTTTCCGGGATTTCCGCCCGCATGGCGTAATCGGCTGTCCCATTGTTTATTTCTATTAACATTTTACGGTTCGGTTAATGCAAAGTTAAGGCAGAAGACGTGAAACTCCAAACATCCCGTCGCATATTTGTCCGAATTTAACAATTGACCGCGTCCCTTAAATACTCCTTTACAACTGTCACCGTAAAATTTGGAAAAAATTAATATAAGTTCTCTGCTATAGGACATCTTGCCCGTATTTGCAGGCTAAAATGGAGCAATGCTGTAATGTGCGTATGCGAGAACGTCCATTAATGCGCACATCACGTACACATATATTACACATGTATTCAACGCTTTACCAAAACAGATAAAAGTAAGAGTTGCAGAAGGTGCATATACACTTGGCAAAAGGTCACCCTTTACCGTGTAAAAGGTGATAGATAGCACGCCAAAAGGTCACCTTTTATATACAGAAAGGTCACCTTAGGGCAATCAGGGAAACAGACAAGAAAACTTGATGAATATTAGATTTTTGCATACCGGATGCAAAAACCATGGCATCAGCGATAGACAGACGGAGATGTTTTTGTATCTTTGCATTGAAGAAACCTATCATCATACATCGACATGACTATACAACAACTGAAATATATCGTCGCCATCGACAGGCATAAGAGCTTTGCACGGGCGGCAGAGGCGCTTGATATAACACAACCAACCATCAGCGGTATGCTTGTCAAGCTGGAGGAGGAACTTGACGTGCGTATATTCGAGCGTACCAACAAGACCGTAAGCACTACCGCCATAGGACGGCTCATCATACAACAGGCGGAGAGGGTAATAGCCGAAGCCATGCGCATAGAGGAGATTGTCACCGAGGAGAAGGGCAAGACCTCAGGGCGGCTTCAGCTTGCCGTAGCTCCTACCATTGCCCCATATCTGCTGCCGAAGTTCATAAGGCATTACCGTGAGGACTATCCGCAGGTAGACCTCGGCATCTCTGAGATGAAGGCCGTGGACATGATACCGGCATTGGAGCAGGGAAAGGCTGATGTCGGAATAGCCACATCAGGACGTGCAGGGAAAGGACTGCTCGAGATTCCATTATACACGGAACGGTTCTTCGTGTATCTTTCAGAGAGCTGCTGGCGCAAGCTCCCTGTATTCAAGCCGGAGAATCTCGAGCATGAGAACATGTGGATAATGAAGGAGGCGCAGTGCCTGCGTGACAGTGCCTTCAGCTTCTGCAAGGCCCGCACCAAGGGACACCACGTCTACGAGGCAGGAAGCGTCGAGACACTGACACGCATAGTGGACGAGAACGGAGGATTTACCATCATCCCCGAGATGCATCTTCCACTTCTCTCCGAAAGGCAGCGGAGAAACGTGCGCTCCATCGACGGCGACCATCTCTCGCAACGCCGCGTATCACTGTATGTAAAGGACGACTTCATACGGCAGGGCATCCTTAACACCATCACGCACACTCTCCTGCAATTCATGCCAAAGGGCATGATGGAGGAGCGGATAATAAAATACGGGATAAGGCTGTGATGGTGGTTTGGTGGTTTGGTGGTTTAGTGGTTTGGTTGATGGTTTTGGAGCGGATAGCATATAACTAAACAATTAATCAACTGAACCACCAAACCACTAAACCACCAAACAACCATCCACGGCCTAACGACCCACCGTATTCCGGTCATTCTCTTCTTTCATATATGTAGTGATGATGTTGCGCACCTTCATCGGGTCCTGCACGGACTCCACCTTATGGTTCGTGCCGCCGCTGCCTACAAGTTCGATGGAGCCGGTGCCCACGATACGCTCGATGAAGGTCTGCTCGAAATTCACCGTCTCTATCTTAAACAACGGAATTTCTGTGAGTTTGATGCTGAAGATGCCGTCTTTCTGTATGAAGCGTGAATCGGTGACGGCAAACTCAGTCTTCACGCGCAGGAAATATCCATAGAATATCAGTCCGAGCCCAAGGAGACAGGCCACGGCACCGATGCCCAACAGGATACTGACCGTGGCGCGCTCCAAGACGTTGCCTGCGGCATAGCCCATGAAAAAGAGACCTGCTGCTATAGATGCAGCGCCCCATACTGTGTAACGGAAATTGAAATACCAATGCAGGCGGCCGCGATACATGATCTGCTCGCCCTGCTCAAGTGTCTTTTCTATAAAACGTGCCATTGTTGTACGATTTTTTTACGGTTATGCGGTTATGCGGTTAGGTGGTTATACGGTGTAGCGGTTGGAGGTATTGTGCGTGATAGAAAGAGTAATCTCCGCAT
Organism: Prevotella sp.; assembly: GCA_017462915.1. Taxonomy (GTDB): domain Bacteria; phylum Bacteroidota; class Bacteroidia; order Bacteroidales; family Bacteroidaceae; genus Prevotella. The sequence goes on from JAFTQG010000032.1 coordinate 42,708, forward strand.
AACCGTATAACCATAAAACCGTATAACTGGGAAAGCCGCATATCAACCCACTACTCATGATGATATGGCTCTCCTTTTATTATAGTACATGCCCTGTACAGTTGTTCACAGAACATCAGGCGTATCATCTGGTGCGACAGGGTCATCTTCGACAATGATACCTTTGCGTCAGCCCTGTCGTATACCGAACGGGCGAAGCCGTATGGTCCTCCTATGACAAATATCAGACGCCTTGCGGTATGACGGCAACGCTCGAGCCACGCCGCGAACTCCACGGAGCGATACTCCGTGCCGCGTTCGTCAAGAAGCACGACGGTGTCCGAAGGCTGGAGCAACTTGAGAATCATCTCGCCCTCCTTCTCTTTCTGCTGCTCCTCACTGAGCGATTTTGTATTCTTCAGTTCGGGAACAGTGGTAATGGCAAAAGGCATATAATGCCCGATACGCCCGGCATAATCCTCGATGGAGGCAACGAAGTGCTTGTCGACAGTCTTCCCGACTTGTATGAGTTCAGTTTTCATTTGGTTGGACGGTTATATACGGTTGGGCGGTCTTTCGGTTGCACGGTTTGTGGTTCTCGGTTGCAGGAAGAGTAATCTCCGCCTAACCGTACAACCGTCTAACCGCACACCAGCATGTTGCAAAATTACTAAATATTGATGAATATCAGAACTTTTTCTTTGAAAATTTGCTCATTCCAAAAGAAATAATTAATTTTGTAGCAACAATAACATGTATTCCTAATTAATATTTAATATAAAACCTAAAAAGACTATGGCAAACAACGCAGAACTCATTGCCCAGTGCCGCCAGAAGGCACAGGAGTGGCTGTCTCCATCATTTGACGAGAAGACACGCGCAGAAGTCCAGGCCATGCTGGACGCAGAAGACCCTACTGCACTCATCGACGCATTCTACCAGTCTCTGGAATTCGGCACCGGTGGTCTCCGCGGCATCATGGGCGCAGGAACAAACCGCATGAACAAGTATATCGTAGGCATGGCCACACAGGGCTTCGCCAACTATGTGCTGAAGGCATTCCCGGGACGCACGGACCTCGCTGCCGTCGTAGGACACGACTGCCGCAACAACGGACGTGACTATGCAGAGACAGTAGCAGCTATCTTCTCCGCAAACGGCATCAAGGTATATCTCTTCGAGAGCCTCCGCCCTACGCCAGAAATATCATTCGCCATACGCCAGCTCGGCGCACAGTGCGGAGTAAACGTCACGGCATCACACAATCCGAAGGAGTACAACGGATACAAGGCCTACTGGGAGGACGGTGCACAGGTGCTCTCGCCACACGACACCGGTATCATCGAGGAGGTCAACAAGGTGAGGATTGAAGACGTCAAGTTCGAGGCAAACCCTGATCTCATCAAGATTATCGGCGGTGAGATGGACTTCGACTATATGACAGCCGTCAAGGAAGGCATGGTGGATCAGGATGTCATCCTCCGCAACAAGGATCTCAACATCGTATACTCAGCCATGCACGGCACAGGACGCGTGCTCGTGCCGCTGTGTCTCCGTTCATGGGGATTCCAGAATATCAACGTCGTGCCGGAGCAGATGGTCATCGACGGCAACTTCCCTACTGTGGTGTCGCCTAACCCAGAGAATGCCGAGGCTATGACTCTTGGCATGAAGCTCGGAACAAAGCTCAACGCCGACCTCGTAGTGGCCACAGACCCTGACGCAGACCGTCTCGCTATCGTATGCCGCAACGGACAGGGCGAATGGCAGATACTCAACGGCAACCAGACTGCCTGCATGTTCTACTGGTACACCATCAAGAACAAGAAGGCTCTCGGACAGCTCAAGGACTCTGACTTCATGGTCAAGACAATCGTGACATCGGAGCTCATCGCCAAGATTGCAAAGAAGAACGGCGTAGAGTGCTTCGACGAGTACACAGGCTTCAAGTGGATAGCATACCGCATCCGTGAACTGGAAGGCAAGCGCAAGTATATCGGTGGCGGTGAGGAGTCATTCGGCTATCTGCCTTATGACAAGGTACGCGACAAGGACGCTCCGGCATCCATCTGTCTCATCTGTGAGATTGCCGCATACGCCAAGGACCAGGGCAAGACACTCTTCGACCTGCTTCTCGATATCTATAAGGAGTATGGCTTCCAGAAAGAGACGACCATCAATGTTGTCAAGCCTGGCAAGTCGGGTGCAGACGAAATCAAGCAGATGATGGAGAATTTCCGTCAGACCCCTCCGACAGAGATTGCCGGTTCAAAGGTCATCCTGACAAAGGACTACAAGACTCTGAAGATGAACGACAACGGCGTAGAGAAGGACTTCGAGATGCCTGCAACATCAAATGTGCTCCAGTGGTTCACAGAGGACGGTCTGAAAGTCTCCGTACGTCCTTCCGGCACAGAACCGAAAATCAAGTTCTACTGCGAAGTTCCTGTACCGGGAGAGTTTGACGGCGACTACAACACTGCGACAGCAAAGGCGGATGCTCGCGTAGAAGAGATAAAGAAATCCCTTGGCCTCTGATATTTCATGATGGAAGACAACGGATATATAGATAAATTTGAAGAGGGTATACACAAGGCTGTATACCTTCTTCTTTTAAGAAAAGGACTCATTGATGAACGTATGCCGGAGATGCCGGACATTGATGACCTATGGGAAAGCATTGCCACGGAATATCTGCCTGACGGCATACGCGAGTTCCAGGCCTACCCTCTTGTCTCTCTCGGCTGGATGATGTATGTCGGCATGGCCACGGCACACCTATGGGATAAAGACTGGGAGAAAGCCACTGCGAAAGGCAACCTGTACCTCCACCTCCGCTCTCTCCGTGGCTACGACCTCATGGACGAGGCGATACGCGAGAGCGTCCTTAACATGAAAGGCGATATATACAAGGCCACAGAGAAGACCGTCGGCGACTGCGCACAACTGGCTCTGGACCTGCTACGCAAGGAACGGATAGAACCAGGCACTCCCGTGGCGTTCCACGCATATCTCCGCACACTGCACCAGATGTATCGCCTCGGAGCCGCTGTAGAGCTGTTCCGCCTCGGATACAGAATGAGACAACTGTAGACATACGGTTGTAGGGATATGCGGTTATACGGTTACAAGGAAATTATTCTTCCTGTAGCTGAAAACAAATAACAGTACTACCGCATAACCGTATAACCGCAGAACCGTACAATCGCATAACCGTATAACATATATACAACCGCAACAAATGACCGCAGAAGACAATATACACCAGCTCGGATGCCAGCTACACATCAAAACTTTTGACCAGCTCACCGTCAATGAACTCTACACCCTGCTCCGCATACGTTCTGAAGTGTTTATCGTAGAGCAGAACTGTGTCTATCAGGACGTGGACGACAACGACCAGACAGCCATACACCTTTGGATGACCCGCGACGGCAAGACCGTGGCAATGTGCCGTATATGTCCACAAGGCACGAAAATCAAAGAGACAAGCATCGGACGCGTGATAACCACCGAGCGTGGCAAGGGCTACGGCCTCGCACTCATGACAGCTGCCATAGAGGTTGCCAAGGAACGCCTCAGCCCATTATACTGCATTGACATCGAATCACAAGCAACGAAACAACACTTCTACGAGAAGCTCGGCTTTAGAGCCACCTCAGAACCATTCATGATGGAAGGACTGCTACATCTGAACATGAGACTCAACATATCCACACCTGCACAGACATGAAAGCGACACTCATACAGATTGATATAAGGCAGGCTGATGCCGCCACCAACCGAGAGACGGCTGAATACGCCATGCTCGATGCCCCTAAGTCAGACCTCTATGTGCTCCCCGAGATGTGGACGACAGGCTTCGTCACACGCCCACAGGGAATAGCAGAGGCTGACGGTCTCTCACTCGAATGGATGACACGGATGGCACGAAGACTTGACGCTGCCGTCTGCGGAAGCATTGCCACGGAAGAAAACGGACGCTACTACAACAGACTTTATTTTGTCACTCCAGACAGCACCTCACCGTACTTCTACGATAAGCGCCACCTCTTCACCTATTCCGGCGAACATCTCTCCTACACCGCCGGCGACAAGCGTGTCATAGTCCATTGGCGTGGGATACGTTTCCTCCTGCAGGTATGCTACGACCTACGCTTCCCATGTTTCGCAAGAAACGATGATGACTATGATGCGATAATCTACGTCGCGTCGTGGCCAGAGAGCCGCATCCGCGTCTGGCATACCCTACTCTGCGCCCGTGCTATAGAAAACCAATGCTATGTCCTCGGCGTAAACCGCACAGGCAGCGATGACTTATGTACATATAACGGCGGCACGGAAGCCTATGACGCATACGGGCGTTGCATTGCTCGTTGTCATGATAACCACTCACAGACTGCGACAGTCAATATCGATATGGAAGTCCTCTGTGCTTTCAGACAGAAATTCCCTGTACTCAACGACCGTGACAGCATCCTCCTACTCAAAGACAAAAAAGACTAAATGACTTTTACATAATTAGGCGCAAAAAAAAAGATGGCAAGATAATCAAATCCTGCCATCTCTGTATAATATCATCAAACAAGACATCTATTGGCTGTAGTACATTTGTTTTATAACATTGGCCTTCTCTTAAAGACCAACCTATTCTTCCGCCTTTGCCATTTAATATCACAACATCTTCATTGTTGTTTTCCATCCTCCTCATCAAAAGCGTCATCCGCCATACTGGCATATAGCTTGCGCCGTTTCTCCGTTGACATAAGTTCCACTCCTGAAGACCCATCCAATTTCATACTGGCCAATCGGGAGAAGAAATTCAAACGCGTACTTGCATCTTTCCGCATAGCATTCAGAGTGCCTCTATTGCCATGCGCGAAATTGCGCGAGTTGCGTATCGACAAGTTCATGGCGACCTCCACGGAGTCTTGGTTTGCTCCCATATAGGTAAAGGTCCATCCTTCACCACGCAGACATTCCACAAGTTCCTTGACAGTCTTGCCGTTATACTCGCAAGAGGCATTTTCCATACCGTCGGTGATGATGGTCACTACAACCACATAATCATCCATCTCCTTGACATGCTCGCTCGTGGCGGTGAGCGTAATGCCCATAGCGTCATACAGCGGCGTGGTGCAGCAGGGCCGATAGTCTTCCCGTTTCAGCGGATTGGCTTCTGCCACAGGTGTATTGTCAAACACGTGCTTTGTCTCACAACCGCAGAATGTAACCAACGACACGAAATGGTCTTGTGTCTCGACATACTTCTCCTGCGCCTTCTTGATGCCAGCCAAGGTCTCGTTGAAACCATCGATGGCTGCCTGGCGTATATGCCCCATAGAGCCACTGCGGTCGAGTATAATAACATTGAAGACCTGTGTCTTATTCATCTCTTTCTTGTCTTTTACTTCTTCCATAATCTCAAATATTTATTGGTTATATATACTATCCACGCACACTGTATCAGCAACAATAATTTCACGTTCATCACCAGTAACATGAGAGAAGGCTTCCAGTCTCCTGATATCCTCATCCGACAATTGAATATCGCCACCACTTCTGTAATAGGATAATAGCCACATTGCCTCACGCTTGGAGAGCAAAGCATGCTTCTCTGCTTCAAGATAATAGCGGGCGGCCTGCCTTTTATTGATGTCATTATCCTCCTCAGAGTCACGGTATATTCTGCCAAGCATCTTGTACACGAAAGGTGTTCTGTCCGCAATTTTCTTCAATTTGTCCCTATCAGGGTGCAGGTCTCCATCGTTATTATTCATCGTCAACAAAATGGAGGCAAAATTACTGCCGTTGTCCGCTGCTTTTCTGATTGTTTCAAACCCTCCAATAGTGTCACCACATTCCACACTGACAATTCCATGTATGGCAAGTGCGTCAGGGCAATCCATCGCATTCAGTATTGTCATAATGGAGTCTTTTCCCGTCCTTAGTTTACTACTGCTCATGTCCGCAAGGGCAAAACACTGCTTATATACGTTGTCATCAGGGATTCGGGAAAAATATTCTTTCTCACTCTCTATAGCTCCATGTGCATTTGCTTGTATAACCATACACGTCATTCCAAGAAAATCCTTCTTTATACCGATGCCATCTCTATAGCAATCCGCCAACTGCAAAAAAGCCTGTCCATCTCCCCATCTGGCTTTCTCGATGAGTGCATCAACCTTTGCCTTGTCAACAGTTTTCTCCACCTGATACGCATCTTTTACGTCTACATCACTATCCATCAGTTGATGATCGGAGCAGCTTACGAACAATGCTGCCATTGCCACAAAAATAAATTTCTTCATTTGCTTTTTCTGTTTTTTTATCATTTAACAATCAGTGAATTCCGAGCGCACCGCCAAATATATAGAGCGCACAATACCGAGAATATCCAAGGAATGCTCCACATTGCTTTTCAGGCTGTCCATATCGGTATAGCAAAACTCGCAACTGGCCGACACGCCTTTCATTTCCTGGTCTATACACATCTTTACAAGTCTCATCTCCCGGTTCATCTTGTTGCAGGTGACCAGTGCCAAGGCCTCCTCTCCTTCGTGCACATCCGAGAACCAAGGAAATAGAACCGCCACATACTGTTCATCTTCCTGCCCTACCATGAAGAAGATATTCTTCATCTGATAGCGGATGCGGATATCGCCTTCATCGCCTACCTGCGGCTTGTAGCCGAGGCTTTCTACAACCGATATAATCATTTCTGCCTTTGTCATCGTTCAGTCCTCCAGCTATTCGTTGTCACCATCGTCTGTGATTTCTTCTGCCACGGTTTCTTCTGTATCGTCCGCCGAATCATCGCCAGAATAGAGGTCTGCTACCGTCTTCTCAATCTCTGCCATTGCCTTACAGGCAAATCTATATCCGCCCTCCAGATGAATAATCATGTGTGAGATGACCGCTTCCAAGTCCTCTTCGCCAACCGGTTGACCTTCGGCATTCTTCTCTCGCTGCCCGATCAGTGCGCGCTCATAGAACAGCCATATTCTGTCTCCGAGCATGTGCGCCTTGACATACTTCAACGTGGAGTTGAGCTTCTCCTGCAAAACGAATGTCTGCGACGCCTTTCCGCCTTCCACAGGCATGATGCCGGGCAGTGCGATGTTAAGGAATTCCTCGTCATCCTCATTGTACACATATATCAGGTTCAGTCCCTCGTAAGTGAAACAGTAGCCCATCTCCTCTTCCTCCAACTTGAATCCCAAGTTGCGGAATGCTTCTAAAATATTCTCTTTCATAAACTTTCTGTTTTATATTATTTCATTTTATCGGTTATTATCCGAACCCGATTGCGACATGACGGCATCCCTCGTCTTTTGGAGAGAACTCCCTCCTCACACGCTCATATTCACGCAGGTCTCTGCCGCTTACAGACGGATTCCTCCTGCTGATGATGTCCTCCAACAACGCTTGGCTGATAGGCTGGCAGCTGACGGCATCGACCTCTGTGGCCTGACGGTTCGCCTTGATGGTGGCATTGAACATCTTTCTTGCCGCAGACTGTACAATATAGCTGATGTCGCTGCAGTTGTAGCCTTCTGTCAGTTCTGCAAGGCGGGAGATGTCAATGCCTTCCTGCGACGGTAATCTGGATAGTGCCAACAAGAACAGGCTCTTGCGTGCTTCCGTGTCGGGCATGTCGACATATACCAGCTCGTCTATGCGTCCTGTCCGCAACACAGCCTTGTCGATGCGCTCAGGATGGTTGGTGGCGGCAAGGACATAGACACCGCGCTCGGAGGCATTGTTGAGCATACAGAGAAACTCGTTGACCTCACTGTCATAGTGTTGGTTTGCCTCGTCTCCTGAGCGTTTGGGCACCATGGCATCGAACTCGTCGAAGAACAGCAGTGTGGGAGCTTTCTTCTCCGCATCCTTGAATACTTCTCCTATCTTCTGTTGTGTTCCGTGTACCCATGTGCAGGCGAGATCATCAGGCACAATCTTCATGAAGTTGATACCAATTTCCTCGGCCATCTTTTCAGCGAAGAATGTCTTGCCGCATCCGGCAGGACCATAAAAGAGCATGGATGGAGGCTTAATGCCATATACCTCGGCGCACTTGCGGTTCTTCAGTACGTTGATAAATCCCTCGGTCACAAACTCCTTCAGGTCATTCATGCCTGCAATGTCTCCAAATCCATGTCCTTTGGCTTTCTTCTCTGCCACAGGCTTGTGCTCAGCCTCCTTTGCAGGTGCTGTCTTCTGTTCTGTCACCGGCTGTCCTCCGCAGATGCGGCGCAACCAGTCTTTTTCGGCTTCTGACGTTTGCATCATTATTTCCTCCACTGTTTTGTTTATACTTCTATGATAAGAGAGTGGCATTTGTAACCATTCTCTATCATCTATTGCTATTTTTTTCTGAAAAAATATCCCTTTGGCTGATTGATGTAAAGCCAAAGGGATATTATCAGTGCCGTCATGCGCCATTGCGACAGGGACTCTTTTGAAACGCGAAACAGGCGGTTTTAAACCGTGAGTGCATGACTTGCCGGATATGCATGTCCACGTACAGCATTGCCACCACCCTTTTGGCAAGGGGTGTCCTGTAAATTATGCCATGACAATTTACAGCCCCTTATGACTCATCCAGTTTCCAGAACAGCTCGTTTTGCAAACATTTTCCACACAGACTTAGTCCTGCTCTTCATTCAGGTCAATTTCAACGCTGGAATCGTAACTGCTTGTAGCCTTCATGTTTATAACAGGCTTGATGAAATAGTCCACTTCGACAGTGTCGGCAATGAGTTGCAAGATTTCCTTCGGGTCTTTGTAAGCCATCGGACTTTAGTCGATAGTGCCTGTGCCGACCGAGGTGGAGTAGATGCCCTGCATTGACTTACGATACTCTTCAAGGTCTATCAGTTCCTTCGCGTCAGAACGCGAAAGCAGGCGGCCGGCTCCATGTGGGGCGCTCTGATTCCAATCATCGTTGCCCTTGCCGTGACAGATAATCAAACCGTCACGCATATTGAACGGTATGACCAACTTGCAGCCTTTGGGTGCTGCCACCGCTCCCTTGCGCAACATCTTCATGGAGAAGTCAATGTAGTTATGAGTGGTGTAAATCCTTTCCACGATATTGGCCTTCTGCCCGCTGCAAGCGATAATGGCTTCAAGCACCAAGTGGTCGATGACCTGATGGTTGAACTCGGCGTATGCCTGCGCCAAAACCATATCGGTGATGTAGCCTCTCATGGCATCCCCCATAAGGAATCCGTTGGTCGCTCCTGTCTGAACAGACGACTGCTGCTTCCAGTATTTCCATACTTTCTGACCAAGGTTACGACTGCCACAGTGGGCGGTGAAGGCATAATTACCTTCAGGTGTAACACCTACCTCCACGAAATGGTTGCCACCGCCCACAGTCCCTACACTGTGGTAGAACATGTGTTCGCTCATGTCAATGCGTTTCAGAAATGCCGTGATGCCTTTCTCGCTCACATCAATGTTGCAGACCATCTCGGGCCACTGCTGACGAGCCTCGACAAACTTTGTTTGGAGATACTTGTACAGCTGTTTTGTGTCGTAAACGGACTTCTGGTGAATCGTCATGCCAAACTTGACGTTTTCGCGTATAATGCGCTCTATGGCGGCATAGTCTGCTTCGTTCACCTTCAGGTCGGTGATAACAGTACTTACCGAACAACCGATGTCGCCACCAACGTGGTCGGGATTTACATGGTCGGTAAAGGGGACAGTGAAGCCCACCACAATATCCTTCCCGGCATGTACGTCAGGCATAATCCTGATTTTCGAGCCTTCGAACATAGGATGGTCAAGAAAGTGGTAGACCATCGACAATGCATCCTGCTCTATATTGTCTGTAAATATCTTGCAATCCTTACAGTATTTTCCTTTTATCTGTATCATTATTTATTTCGTTTTTGGTCTTTCGACCAGTTTGTTACTTTGGAGGGGATATGCCACCTCCCTTATTCTATTCACAACATAAGCTCAATTCCTTGAGTTCTCTAACCAATTATTACATCGTTGTCAAGTGAGTCTGCTTACTCTTGCCTGTCTTTTTTTAGAACTTCATACTAATTCTTTACACCCTGGGCATTTCTCTATGCTATGAGACTATCCCCAGTGGGTGGAAGTCCTACACACTCACTGGTTAAGTCCACTTTAAATACGCAATATATCATTATCATCTTACATTCATATCTCATACATTTTTCTTGATTCCTGACGTATTGCATTCGGCATCGTCTTTCACGACCTTCACTGCTTTTGTCTTTACTTCTATGATAAGAGAGTGGCATTTGTAACCATTCTCTATCATCTATTGCTATTTTTTTTCTGAAAAATATCCCTTTGGCTGATTGAAGCAAAGCCAACCGACGACAAACCGGCAGCCATCAAACTTGTTTGAATGGCCAAGGTGCGAAGGAGGAAGATGAAGTCAAAGGGATATTGTCAGTGCTGTCATGCAATCTTTAACCTTGGCTTTTGCTTTGGTTTTCTCGCCATGACAAAGCTCAAGCAAGCTTGGCATTGTTTATTTGGCTTATTAAAAACGTTCAGGCTTTGGTGGCTGTAGTTTCCACTGCTCAACCAATCGTTTACAACCGTTTTCAATGTGTTTTGCCACATGACGATATACAGTTGCAGTCTGATAATGCGGGTCTTCCACATTGCCGTCTTCATCCAATGCCATCTTATTGAACAGAACGATTCGGTTCCAATGGCTATAGTCCAATACTCGTGTAACGGCATCACGGTGACGCTCGTCAAACACAATGACTGCATCAGTTTCCATCAGTTTCTCACGTGTTATCGCCGTGGTCGTACCACTTAAATCATAGCCCAATTCTTTCGCCACATCCACCATGGCAGCATCACGAGGATTCTCTCCCCAGTCCAGCGTGCCCATAGAGAATACCTCAATGCCAGTTATTCCTGTCTCGTCCAACAGTTTTCTCATCACACATTCTGCAAACGGTGAACGACAGGCATTACCAGTGCACACAAAGCATATCTTATATTTCATGTTTTCTCCTTTCAATTATCTATTCTATCTGCCTGTATGACACAGGAGTGACTTCCCATCCGAAATCCAGACGCGCATGGTATTTCGTCTGATAGAGCAGTCCCTCACCGGGACGATGCAAATAGCAACGGCTATCACCCGCATGGGCAATGGTCAAGATGTCGCCCTCTATACTTGCCAGCACCATTGTCGTACCCATCTCTACATGCCCCATCGCGTAAGACCGTTCATCTAACGCCACACAAGCTTGCCGGCAAGCCCTTTCCACCTTTTTTGCTGTCAGCCTCATTTGTATGTTTCTTCCAAAATTCAACAATGGCATTAGAGACCGTCTCGCTTGCCACTTCTCCCATAACATGACCTCCCATGCCGTCACAAACCACTGCCAGCCATCGGTCGCTGTCATCTATATTAGCCATACGGAAAGCATCTTCATTATTCCGGCGCTTCCCTGTCTCACTTATTGTGGCATAATGTCTTTTCATATTATCAAGTGCTTGGTGCACAGGTTTCTTCACCACGGCTTATTCGCTTATTATCACGCATGTCTTCCTTCACCTTGAAATAGTGCAGTTTCATCTCTGGAGCATCCTTGACTCCTGCATACCTTTTCTCATACCCTCGCCTGTAAGCCTCTGCGAGCCGTGTTACCTATTGCTGTTTATTTGTGTTCATTCTTTCAACCAATCACGTACATCCATCAAGGCACATCCTAACAGATTCTCGCCCTGCCATTGACTCACACTGCCCATCTCGGCATGTTCCCTGTCTAGACCTATGCCCCAGACGACATCGTAAGGACTGGCCTCGGCGATGATGGCATCTCCTGTAGAAAGTAGAAATTCCTTCAGCGAGGGATTCTGAGAGAACTTGGCTTTGTTACCTTTCACTACGATGTCGTATTTACGTGCATCCCAGGCCTCTGCGACAAAGCCGCGAACCTTCCTGCCCAGCTTCTTGTCGTCGAGAGGCGTGCTGGTATCCATAATCCGTTTAAGAACCTCATCGTCACCAAACAGCCGTGCCTTGCTTGCCATCATATACTGCTCTGTCGTGTGATCTGTACGCCATCTACCTCAAACCAGCAGTCATACCACTGGCTCATACATGCAGAAGTGATTTTCTTCGTATTCGGCGTGTGTCCCCAAAAATACATTATCGGCACATTGCCGCTTCTCTCTGCTATCTCCTTTATTATTTCTATTGTATATTTCATTTTGTCATCTCCTTATCTCTGATTATCATTAAAGTCTTATCATTTCATGATATAATAGAGGCTATTGTAACCATTTTTCTATCATTATTACACCAAACGGAACTCCTCCAGAAACGGCAAATAATTTCCTTCTGGATTGTGACGGCGGTGCGCATTATGGTCATCCAAAATAGCAAAGCTGATGTAGCGATACTTGTTTCTGAACTCCGGTTCTTCAAATACCTCATGGAAGAGCTGGGCTATATGAGCAGGAGGATTGCAGAACGCTCCACAACCCAGTGCTCCCAACACGAGCGAATCATGACCATGACGAAGCCCTATACGCAGGATAGTACGCATCTTGTTTTTGGTTGTATCTATCAGAGCATCAGCAATATGAGTTGCATCTTTCATAGCAGGACGGTTGATACCGGCTACCGAAATGAAGGAGAGATTTTCCGGATTATCCATCAGTTTATAGCCATGCTGTTCATCCTCACGGAACAGCAATGCGTCTGGAGTATATATACCACCGAAATCACGGTCCAAAGGATAGCGTTCGCCTGTCTGTACTGGAGCAATGTATCTTGCGTACCATTCGTGACAAATAAAATGCTCTGTAAACTGATAAAGCGACTGAAAGATATTTGTGCGACGGAAGAGCGTTTCTTCCTGCGCTCCAGCTCCCGCCATCACACCTCCTCCTGGATTTCTACGACTTGCCATATTCAATACGGCAGGACAGTAGCCATTATGCAAAAGGCGGACACCTTCTGCCAAACAATCCACATTACGGACTACGAACTGTGTTTCTTCTGTTCGTGGAGGAATATCGTCAACTCTGAACTCTCGACTATAGAATACCGTTTCATGCTTCATGTGTGTAAAATCCGGAAACAGCACACGTCGCCCATCTTCTGTTGTGTAATGTCCCTGATTGACTATCTCTATTATTACGATACTCTTTGACACGCAGTTCTTTAATCTTATAATATGCCATACAGTCTCCCTTGTTAGCCTTATGTAGTAAAGAATGGTATTTTTCAAGAAACGCATTGGAGTCCCATGCAATTTCATCGTCTATCGTAGTTGATACCTCAGTTTCCGAGATACATTCCACAAACTCATGGGGCAACACGATGTTCTCCGTATCTATCGCCTCCCTGAACAGTGGTGCTATCTCGTCGTCACGGAATCCTGCTATGCCACAGCCGATGCGTGTGACAAAGAAAGTCATTTCCCTGTGTTCACGGGCAAACCTGATAAACTCATCCACATACGGCTTTATCGTCTCCACTCCGCCCTGCATAGTAGGTATGGCGTATGTCCGGCCATGAAGACCTACGCCTTCTCCCCATACCGCGCCGAACCGCGCGTATGCCAATCGCGCGGCACCGCCTCCATTTGCTCCAGCCAGATTGCTACCAAATACGAATATCTCGTTCTCTTTCAACTCCAAAATTCTTTCGGGTGTATATTCTCTGTTGTACATAATATTATAATAAAACCTTTAAAACTCTAATCTGAATCCCTTTTGCTTCAACTCCTCATATTTCGCCTTGTTGAAACGAAAGAGGAAAGCTTCTTTCTTCTGCGATGGATTGACCGTCTCTTTCATCTGCTCCAGCATTTCCAGCCGCTTCATCTTGTTGTAGAAGTTACGGCGGTCGAAGTGTACATCAAGTATCGCCTCATAGAGGTTCTGCAACTCCTTGATAGTGAACTCATCAGGTAAAAGTTCAAAGCCGACAGGCTCAAAGTGTATCTGTCTCCGCAATGCCTGCTCTGCCTTGCGGAGTATCCGGTCGTGGTCGAAGGCCAGTTGTGGCACTTCGTCCAAGGCAAACCACCGGGCGTCGGCGGCATCATCGCCACCCTTCACTTCCTGCATTCTCACCAAGGCATAATAGGCAATGGTGATGACACGCTCACGAGGGTCGCGTTGCGGAGCGGTAAAGGTATGAAACTGTCGGATATATGCACCATCCAGACCTGTCTCTTCCTGCAACTCACGCAGAGCACCCTCTTCAGCGCTCTCATCCATCTTCATGAAACCACCCGGGAATGCCCACCGTCCTTTGTATGGTTCAATGCCACGCTGCACAAGCAGCACTTTCAGTTTCGTACCATCGAATCCAAATATCACGCAGTCGGTCGTCACACTCGGATGAGGATACTTATAGCAATATTTCCGTGTCTCTTCCATATCCTTCTGTTCCTCCATATTTTATCTATTGTGTTATAATTACGCCACAAAGATAATGTATTTATGCCTTACTGCCAAACATTTTCGCGTAAAAATTACACAACAAGCGCTTTTTATAATGTATTTCATTCATTTTCTATTATTATTCACTAGTGTCCACTAAAAATGGAGGAGTTTAAAAATTAAATAAATTAGGTTCACTTGAACCGCTTCGGTCTTTGTCATTTTTGAATATAGTTTTGTCGAAGAGATCTCTGAGATGCGTTGTGTCAGTGAGTGACATGCTAAGGATTTGCAGTACCTCATAGGTGC
>JAFTQG010000033.1 GCA_017462915.1 Prevotella sp.
CCGCATGTCAAAGGAAGAGCTCAAGGCGTACTACCGTCATCTCGACAATATTGTCATCCTCAAGGACAATATCAATACAGAAAGGGAGGAAGGTAGAGCGGAAGGACGTGCCGAGGGAAGAGCGGAAGGAAGAGCTGAAGGACGTGCGGAAGGAAGAGCAGAAGGACGTGCTGAGGGAAGAGCAGAAGGAAGAGTTGAAGGCGAGAAAGAAGGAATAGCCAAGGCTATACGTATGATGAAACAGTCGGGAATGACAGATGAGCAGATAGCAACAATCATGAATCTGTCACCAGACTTTGTCAAGAGCATACAATAACAGAATAGAACTTACCACAGAATAATCCACTGGTTTTTATATTGCAAACCAGTGGATTATTCATTGTAAAGAGATAGTTTTTGTTACACAATCCAGTGGATTGTAAAAATGATTTTACGGTTATTTTCGGTTATGCGGTTATGCGGTCATACGAATAACAGTTTCTATTTCTGCTATCCAAACCACTAAACAACGAAACGACAAAACCACTAACTACAGTTTTACGACCAACAGCTTCTATTCCGGCTATATCGGCTATTCCGGCTATTCCGGCTATCCAAGCAACCAAACAACTACAGTTCCGGTTAAGCGAGAGCAGAGCAGAGCCAAGCTGGCTTGAACTCTGCCGAACTTTTCGAGTAAGCGAGAACAGTAAAAAGCTTGCTTTTATACTGTCGAGCGAGAGAAAAGTCAAGATTACTTAATCGGAAGGAATTTCGAGCGAAGCTCAAACGACAAAGCCACTAACTACGGTTACCGTTATTCCGCAAGTCTTCCTATAAGATACGGCAGAGCCTTCTCAAACTTCACTCCATACCAATGGTCCTTGTCGTCTATGGTCTGACGTATCGTCTCCACGACAAAGTCCGCAGCTATCGAAGCCGCCTCGACAACACTCTTGCCACGCATCATAGCACCGACAAACGACGATGAATAGACATCACCTGTACCGTGCATAGATACATCCATACGCTCCGTGAAATAATACTCTACCTTCTCACCGTCATAGCAGGCAACACCGAGTTTGCCTTCCTCGAGACTTACACCCGTCAGCACAACATTCTTCACACCGAAAGCCGCAAGTCCCTTAAGCACATCTTCTACAAAGTCCTGAGAATATCCACTCTCCACATACGGTCTGCCCAAGAGCAGGAGTGCCTCTGTCATATTCGGAAGGATGACATCCGCGCCCTCTATCAGCTTGCGCATCTCCATAGGGAAATCATCGTCAAAGCCAGCATACAGCTTTCCGTTGTCTCCCATCACCGGGTCTATGATACGCAATGCGCCGGGACGAGCCACCTCATCCATTATCTGCATGATATGAGGTATCTGCGCCTTCGACACATATCCTGTATAGAAAGCATCAAAGTCAATGTTCTCCTTCTTCCACTGTGCGAGGATTGAAGGCATCTCGCCCGTCAAGTCACAGAAGGTCCAGGCAGAGAATCCTGCTGTATGATTGGAGAGCACCGAGCTCGGCAATATTGCTGTTTCCACGCCACAGGCGGAAATGACAGGCAGCGCTACTGTCAGAGAGCACTGGCCTACACAGGAGATATCCTGAATCGTTAGTATCCTTTTATCCATTTTGAATTATATATATGCGGTTATGCGGTTATGCGGTTGTGCGGTCATGCGGTTGTGCGGTGATGCGGTTGTACGGTTATGCGGTTGTACGGTCATGCGGTTGTACGGTCATGCGGTTGTACGGTCATGCGGTTGTACGGTCATGCGGTTGTACGGTCATGCGGTTGTGCGGTTGTGCGGTTCTACTACCAACATCTGCTATTCCGGCTATCCACTATCACCAAATATCCAAACCACTAAACCACTAACTACGGTTGTACGGTCATGCGGTTGCACGGTTTTTATTATCGTTAGTGCTAACGCCATGATTAAGGTTGGTTCCTGTACCATTAAGGTTATGGCTGACCTTATGGTTATATGTTAACTCGCAAAAACATGGAATGCAAAGTTATCCAAATATCTGCGTCCGTCCATGCCTTTGTTCCCAAAACGGAAAATAAAACACACATTACGGAAACAGCATGACAGGATACAGGTAGCTTGGTTAAGGTCAAATAAAAGAATCTGCGTACTCCGCGTGCTTAATATCTCCCACAGATTCCGCAGATATCCACAGATATTATAGTTAAGGTCACATGAAAAAATCTGTGGCTTCTGTGCAATCTGTGGGCGTAAATGTGGCACGCTGATTTCGCAGATTATGCAGATTCCATATACTCAGCGAGAGCAAGGTTACTGACATTTTCTGTATTGTAAATAGTGTTATTAGTTTTTCCAAAACAGAGGAAAATATAAAAAGCCATGCACCCCACACCATCCCACACCATACACAAAATCAGCCAGCACCATATTTTTCTTTAAGATATGTGCCAACTATATTTATAATAGGTGCGTGTTTGCTCCGATAAAATGTGCGTGTGTATGACAAATACCCTTCCGGTCCGAAAATAACATCTTGTGTGAGAATATCAGCACGTTTATTGTATTTTATAAACCGTTGGAACAAGGCATCAAACAAACTCCACCTATATAGTTCCGGCGGTATATCTTTATGATTATTATCTAATTCGTCCAAGGAACAAATAAACGAAAATACAGCGTTAGGATGAAGCTCAAACTGTTCAAATAACCATTTGTTCATAGCTGCAAAAGCTCCGTAATGGAGTGGTTCTCCCAGTTCTTTCTTTTCTATGTTTATGTCTACAATTTCAATATCCGTATATTCAATAGGAATCTTTAATGTGTTGATTTTCTCATTGTTGTCATAAAAAACAAGGGCTACCATTAACTGATTGCCCTTGTTGTCTGAGAAAATATTTGATATACTTTCCATAAATTGATTCAACACTTTTTAAATTTTTCTCGCAGTTGCTTCATGTGCTCCTTCTTCTGCTGATGTGCTTTCTCTATGAATGCCGTCAATGTCGCAGAAGGGTTTGGAATTCTTATTACATTTGTTGATTCCATCATAGTAGGTTTGTTTTGGATATTATTTTACGGATGCAAAGATAAGATAAATTTCTGATTCCAGCAAATTTACATGATAAATATCACGTATTTTTCTTTAGATTTAACCGATTTAACCGAAGTACCTATAAACGTAACTGTTCAGCAACAGTGATTCCTGCTCTCTTTCCATGCCAAAAAATCGGCTACAATTTTATTTCCATACTTATGGTTTTGTGGCAAAATTACAGATTTTTCTATGAAAAAAAGTGGTATATCCCACTTTTTTAAAATATTTATTAGCAAGTGGTTATGACATCAGCAACTATACTATTTTCTTGTGAAAGCGCAAGCAGCCCTAAGTTCAACCTGGCGTCTGACATGCCTATATAAAGTTGGTTTAGAGATATCATTTCATGTCCGACATCCCTCTAATGAAGTGCAAACTCCACATTATCTGAACAGTAAAAAAGACGGAGTAGATACATAGAGAACTTTTCATAGACTGATTTCATTGTATCAACATGCACAAAAAAAAAGCGTCCGATGAATGCTGAGGCAAAGAAAGCCTTACATCCATCGGACGCTCCATGCTATAGTCTTATTCCTGCATCATCACATACATATTAATATATCCTGATGATGCCTGGAACAAATCAATCCATATTGAAATCGAAATCATCACTCCATGGGAAACCACCTTTTGAAGACCCTGGAACCTCTTCGCCTGATCCTGTTTCCATTCCTCCGCCTGGATTGGCTCCGCTATCAGGGGTTTTCTCTGTATCCAATTGTGACACATCCATCAGAGGAGTCTTTTCCATATACATGATTTCACATGCAGGTTTCATATATGTCTTTCTCATAATGTCTTGTTTTTTTATTTTACTACTATCTTCTGGCCATTCACGACATATATGCCAGCAGGCAGATTGTCTGCGGTGTCCGCCACCTTCTGTCCGCTAAGGTTATATACACCTTTCAGCCCTAATGTCATTACAGCATCTGGAGAAAGCTCTGCTATACTTATCTCTGTAGCCGTGCCGTTGTCAGGATTGTCCTCTACACCTGAGTATGTTAATATCACTGATTTTGCAGGTGTGACTTGAGGGTCAGCAGTAGTCATATATGCACGGTAGCCCTTGCAGTACGATGCCCCCTTGGAGACATAGAACTTACCATTACTGTCGCTCAGGAATACATCTCCTTCCTTGAGATTTACACTAAATGGATACTTATCTGTAGCCTTTGGAGTACAGTATTTTTCAACACCTTTCAGGATGTACGGACCTGGCTTGCCGAAAGTCAGCTGTTCTGCTGCTTGGGTTATATGCTTGACAGGGACATTGAATGATGTAAGGACAAGAGCACCGTCCGTTTCTACAATTGTACTTGCGTCCGTTGTCCCGTTAGAATAGTTGTTGCCATCTGCATCTTTAAGAGTAGGCTTGATAAGATAAGGATAGCCTGGCAATACATTCTGTATCTCGTGATATATAAAATGCAGTCTGACAGCACTACCGTTCATCTCGCTGCTCTTAAGCAGGAGAAGCTCAGTACCCACTCCGAATACCTCCTCGACTTTCTTCTGTGTCATATTGAAAGGCAAAGTGAGAGTAGTCCACTGGCCCTGCTTGAAGTCACGCTGTACGGTGATGGTCTTGAACTGCGGAGCCTGAACTCCCTCGACATTCACACCGTCAATCTTAGTTCCATCCGCTTTTGTCACAGTGAATGTATGCTTCTTAATCTTCGGGAGTTCTTTGCCACCGAAAGTAGGCATTTGAGAATTACCGTCATAATATTCCCCAGTTTCGGTTGCTTTAACAGTCGGATATGCCACTTGATCATTAAGTTCAAGCGTTGCGGTAGGCTGTGCGGTATCAGGATCCGGCGTGAAATTGGCTCCGCAGAATCCCATCTTGGAGAAGTTGGAGAAGAAGTAGTATGTCTCGTGACCTGTAACGTGGAAGGTGTACTTGACGATACACTTCTGCACTGCAAGGAACGAGCCGTCGTGCAACATCACAATCTTCTGATGACCGCGAGGACCGCCTGCCCATGCTTCGACTATGTCTTTTTGTTCACCATCGGTCAAGCGGCCACCCTTGAACTCCGGCCACAGTGCTACATTATCGCTAAAAGGATCCTGTCCTTTTTCTTTCTGGTTACAATAGAGTTTGTTTCCGGTCACAGGATTTGTCGCGGTAACATCCCGCTTTGTGTCTACCGACCATTTCGTAGCGAACTGTGAGAGTGTAAGTCCACGCTGATTGACAACTTGGAACGAGTGAGGACGGAATTCACCCAGCTTTATGTCACCTTTGTTAAAGGTATGATCAATAGTATATTCTTTTTGCACTACATCATCTAATTCATGTACATAGGTATGAGGATTGCTCGATTTCTTATTCCAAGTGTTCCATGCACCATTCTGGACGACGAACACGCTCAGCGTACCGTTCATCATCGGCTCGAATGTCATGTATGCTCCACGTACAGGCAATGTAAACGGATAGGTCACTGTGATGTTGTTCGGGTCATGCAGATTGTTATCGTTATCTGACGGGGCCTTGAACCATCCGTAACGAGTCTTTTTGTAATGCTTTTCAGCAGACATGGACTCATTGCAGGCGTCATTATTTCCTGGGAAGCCGGCTGTAAAGCCGTCTATGCCGATCACGCCGCTGCTTTCAAGGCTTCCCCAACCGTCGGTGACATAATCTTCATCACTGGCACTTGTCCAGTTACTGCCTTGGCATACAGACGGCTTGATATACTTACCTTTATTGTATTTCCAGCCGCCGAATTTCATTCTTACAAGGGTTTTGCCATCCTTATCTGTAATATATCTGAACGCATTTAGCGTAGGCGGGGTATTCTTATCTGCGTCGGTTACATTATATGTATATCCGTCCCTTATATAGACTGCACATCTGGTCTCTGCGGCTTCATAATCTTCGTTTCCAGCAAACGTGGCATAGATATATGCTCTACCAAGAGAGTTGCCTACAAGAGTGATGGTTCCGTTGTATTTGTCTACTGTAGCCACCGACGGCATATCGCTTTCGTATGTTATGCCAGAAGGAAGAGATGTGAGTTCTTTGTCTGTGGCATTGCCTTTTGAGTCTGCAATATAAGCATGGAGGACGAGAGTATTTGCAGTAAACTCTTTTGACGGATTTGCAAGCTTATCCCAGAACCATTCTGCATTCGCTTTCCGTTCTGCAGTGGCATCCTTAGAATTATCATTCAGCACATACTTCAGAACAATAGTCTGCTTCTTCAACTTTACGGTAATCTTGTAGGTAGTGGTAGAAGTCCCGTCTGCAGAGGTGACAATGACGGTACATGTCACAGTGGAACCAATAGATGCTGGAGCTGTCACTGTTACTATGGTCTTATCATCTGAAACAGTGCCTCCGTCACACACAACCGTTGCACCTGACGCTGTCGACAGAGTGATGCCCAAGTTGGTGTTCTTCTTCTCCGCGCCGACCTCTATTGTCGCTTCATACGTGTTCTCTGCACCTTCCACTTTCGTGAATGTCAGGTCAGAACTTTCATACTTGAATGTAGCATTAGAGTTTGACTCCACGGTTTTGTCTTCACCGTATATAATTATATTTTTAACCCAGGCATTATCTCCAGAAGCCTTTAGGTACAATACTTGTTCGCCTGTCACAGACGGGTCGAAAGTAACAGTCTGATATTCATAGCTACCACCTTTGACAAGAGTAAATGTCTTAGAAATGTCTGTACCTGTAATAGAGACTGTGGCATCTTGTGAAGAGCTTGAACTCTTTGCCTCAAACTTTATCGCAGTCATGGTAACCCCTGACGGTATAGTCAATTTCAAGCGATAGCCATCAGAAGTTCCCACCCTTACAGCGGAATTGTTGTCTTCCAATTGAAGACTACCGTCGGTACGTTCTATTGTTATAGTATTTTTTTCTGTATTGACCCAAGATTTGTCGTTTTTATTTTCACTTGGTTTTTCGAATGTCGCTATAACATCACCCTCTATTGGTGTTTCCGCAGATGGTGTGAAAGCGAAGCCGTAGAAGTTTGCCTTTGAGCCATCGACATATACATAATATGTCTTGTTTGCAGCTACATTGAAAGTCACATCGCCTGTATAGCTCGCTGCACTTGCCGAACCGGTTATCACATTACCGTCCTTGTCTTTTGCTTCTATGGGTGTGGCGTCGCTTTCAACAACATATAGCCGTTTATTTGCTCCTATTGATATATTCACGGCAAGGCTACCGTCCTTTGCAGGAACAAACTTATAATATGTTCCTAAAGTCGGTACCTCATCTTTGCTTGGCTTCGGACCATTCTGACCTGAGGTGTATCCATTGTTCGTGCCAGCCTTCTTCCAGAACCCATCATTACCGAAGGTCATGGTGATGTCCTTTAAGGCTATAGTCATGCCGTCGCTGACGACAGTTTCTGATGATGTCGGGAATGTGTATGCATTAACAGTATTGTCTGTGACATTATCACCGATTGCGATATTGATGTCCACACTGCCAGAGGCATATCCACCAGCAGCAGCTTGCGATAGGGTTATCGCGCCGTTCTTTACTGCTGTCAATGTCGTACCATCAGCACTTAGAGTTGCAGCATCTCCAGCGGAGATTCTATATGCACCAGCGCTTGCAGACGTCACCAGTTCAGACAATGCTATTGTACCACCTGCTGCAGGTGTCCAAGCATTGGAGTTCTTGACATAGTTAGATGTTTCGTCGGCTCTTGTTCCTAATATATGGAGGTCGGGATCAATAAGGTCTCCAGAAGAAGCGCTTTCCAATTTCATGCACAGGAATGCATATCCCACATTCTTGTCCGCATTTAATGTGTATTCGCCAGATGTCAATGCCGAGAATTCAACAACATTATTTTCAAGTCCCTTCTGTTCTACCGTTGCGCTCTCCCTCTTCAAAGTGAATATTCTGCCAGAACCATTTGCTATAACATAAAGAGTTCCTTTGTCACCCTCATTTATTTTAAAAGTAATGTCCGGATTAGCATTTCCGGCACGTCTCGTAACACTATATGATGTGCCATCAATGGTACAGCTACCTGTAAAAGAACTACCACCAGTAAGAGCTGTACTAAAAGTGAAAAATGTTGTATTTGTAAAACCTGCCTCTTTTGAATCGGTTGGCTCATAGAACCATCTTTCATACTTAACTCCACCCTCCGTTTCTGCTGTGACAGTCACGTTAGTTTCAGATGATGTCAAAGTATACGCTGCTGCTCTTGCTGCAATGCGTCCTTTAGCTGAGGAAGAGGTTGCAGGGACAGTGATTGCGCAATAATATATGCCATCATTTGTAGGTGTGTATGTTGCACTTTGAGCACCAGAAATTGCACCATTGGTCTTCTCATACCATTGGTATGTTTCATTACCGTTGCCATTCACTGCAACTTCAAGGGCAGTCTTGCCGTCAAGTTTGCACTCAGGGTGGAGGTCGAGAGTGAGGAGCACAGGTTTTTCATTTTCTGGCAGACGCTCATACTCCGTTGCCGCGAGGATGAATGCGCCGAGCACCTTGCCTTCTGTGTATTTTCCATCTGTAACGGTATTAGGATAAGAAGACGGCACTGGAGTAGGGGTAACGTCATACCCTTGCAGATAGTAGGCATTTGAACCATCACGGAATTTATTTGTACCAACGGCAGTTGTACCCAGTCCAGCAGAGCGACTGCATCCTACGAGTTCTACGGTACCGTCTTCCTTTTGTTTCATGAACTGATTTACAAGACCTTCGTATGCATTCTTGGCTATAGCGGTGTATTCTGCATTCTTGTCGCCAAAGAGTTTAAGACGTGCGCCTTTAAGATATGCGGCAGTGAATATTGCAGTGCATGATGATTCGAGATAGTTGGAGACAGCTGTCACCTCTTTCCCATTATAGTATTGTGCAGAGTAAGTCCCGTCTTTTGCCAGAAGCTGATACCAGCATCCTGTTGTTTTATCCTGACGTGCAGCTATGCCTGCGGCAAGCTCATCAAGATAGCCTTTCAGAATAGCATAATTTTTATTATCTGTAGGCATCTGCTCCAGCACATCGACGAGAGCGAGGAAATACCATCCTTCGGCGCGTCCCCAGAAAGCGGCAGAGTGTCCGCCAGCTGACAGACCTGTCCAATTACTCGTATCAGTCCCACGAGTAGTCCAAATCTCGGCATCGTCAGCCCAAGTGCTGTTTGCTACGGAAGAGAAAGCGTGGTAGAGGAGTTTCTCTTTATCGTCCCAGCACTGTTCCCATACGATAGTAAACTGCTTGGCGATGAGATCCCAGTCACCATCTATGGTTCCTGTTATAGGGCTGTATCCGTTTTTTATCAGCTGTGCGAGCAGTGCCGGTCCCATATACTGACCGTCAAGCCACATCTGGCTTTGATAATTGCTTTTATGATACCATCCGCCAGAGACGTCTTTGTCGTTCAGGGTTGTGCCTGATGGGAAAGAGTATCCTTTGTTATGGGCTACCAAGCCTTCCTGTGCATTTTGCAACTGAGTCTGTGCCTTAGTTGCCATATCGCCAGCAATCGAGCTGAAGTTTCCGTTTGCCAGAGCATACAGGCCGAAGAACATCTTTGCGGCATTAAGGTCATCAAGGCTTCCGCCTGCATTTGTTATGTTTATGCCATTACCTTCATTGTCTTTATAGTTTGCATAACTCATAACACTCTTAAACCAAGGCTTTGACCAGTCATAGTCCTGATAGAGGATTGCCGCCTCTACCGCAGCCTTAGCCACAAGTCCTGCGACATAATCCATTGTTACAGTTTGTGTTTTTCCCTCCTTGGTCCATGTAGGGAATTCGGTCTTGGCCGAAAGGTCTTGATTAAATGTCGCGAATCCCATACGCTTGGTGTTCCCATAGAAATCACCGAGACGCGAGTCCAGAACCCACTGTGAGTAGCGTACATCTGGATTGAACTTGACGTTCTTCCATTCATCTGCCGCCCGTGTGGCACTGAAGCTGACGACTGTCATCAGCAACAGCAGAAGATGTTTCAGTTTCATGTTTTTATAATAGAATGTTAAGTTTATAGTGTATCAGTTCTCTCGGTCTGTTGTGTGCGCACACAAGGTATACGTTAACAGGCACAAACATTTTTGCAAAGATACATATATAATATATAAAAAAACGTAATGGGGGGGGTAAATTATAATTATTTAAGATTTTATAACGATGGTTGTGGTTTAGTCGTTTGATGGTTTCGGGGTTGGATGCGCGCGGCAACATCTATAGCCCACTGATTTCGCAGATGACACGGATTTTTCATGTAACCTTAACCATAACGATAACCTTAACCATAATATCTGTGGATATCTGTGAAATCTGTGGGAGATATTAAGCACGCGGATGACGCAGATTCAGCAGATTTTTCATTTAACCTTAACGGTAACGATAACTCTAATCGGAAAAAGTGGCATATATGTCAGAAATTCCGATTGGAATATAAAGTTTTTTGGGGAAAATATGTATGATTTCGGGCAAAATTATGTAACTTTGTAACCGATAGAAGAGGTATATATGCCATAAATTCCGATTACGATGAAAACCATTGAACGCAAGAACTATCTTGACCAACTTATTTCCGGAAGGGGGAACGGTCTTATAAAGATTATCACGGGCATACGCAGGTGTGGGAAATCATTCCTGCTGTTCAACATTTTTTACGACTACCTGCTGTCTGAGGGTGTCAGGGACGACCATATCATAAAGATTGCCCTTGACGATCTGCTGAACGAGGAATACCGTGATCCTCGCACCTTATTATTATATATAAGGGGATGCATCAGGGACAGGTCGGTATACTATATCCTTCTTGACGAGGTGCAGATGGTGAAGGATTTCACTGGTATGCTGAACAGTCTGCTACATATAGACAATGCTGAGGTGTACGTCACGGGTAGCAACTCGAGGTTTCTCTCTTCAGACATAGCTACGGAGTTCAGGGGCAGAGGGGATGAGATACGCATATATCCTTTGTCGTTTGCCGAATATCTGTCTGCATACGACGGCGACAAGCTGGATGCATGGAGGGACTACTGCATGTATGGCGGTCTGCCTCTGACAATGAACATCGGGACAAGGCAGAAGAAGTGCAGCTATCTCAGCAACCTCTACAACAGTGTCTACAAGAAGGACATAGTGGAGAGGAACGCTATAAAGAAGGAGGCGGAGTTTGACACTCTGGCAAAGGTCATGGCATCGTCGATAGGCGCGCCCTGCAATCCGACAAGGCTGTCGAACACATTCGCGAGTGTGGAGCATACGGAGATAAGACCAGAGACGATAGGGGCATATCTTTCGCACATGCAGGATGCGTTTCTGCTGGAAAGGGCGCAGCGGTTTGATATAAAAGGAAAGAGGTATATAGGGACTTTGTCTAAATATTATTTCACTGATGTGGGCTTGCGCAACGCACTGCTTGACTTCCGCCAGCAGGAGGAGTCGCACCTGATGGAGAACATCATCTACAATGAGTTGCGCATGCGCGGTTATCTTGTCGATGTGGGGCATGTGGAGCTACGGTCGTACAGCAAGAGCAAGGGTACGGTCCGCAGGCAGCTGGAGGTTGACTTTGTGGCGAACAATGGTTCGAGACGGTACTACATACAGTCGGCACTGTCCATCCCTGACAGTGAGAAAATGGCTCAGGAGACGGCTTCGCTGATGCATATCTCTGACAATTTCAAGAAGGTGGTTGTCGTGAAGGATAATATTGTGCCGTGGCATAACGAGGATGGCATACTCATCATAAGTCTTTTCGACTTCCTGTTGAAGCCGGACTGCCTGGAGTTGTAGGGAAGTTTTTTTTTACCTTAACCATAACGATAACCTTAACCATAATATCTGTGGATATCTATGAAATCTGTGGGAGATATTAAGCACGCGGATGACGCAGATTCAGCAGATTTTTCATTTAACCTTAACCATAACGATAACCTTAACGGTAACGATAACCTTAACAGAAGGCCAACGACCCACAACCTACAACCGTATGATATCACGTCACTGCCGAGAAAAACAGCAGCAACGGAATTAGCTGTATTTCAATATATTACAAAAGGTCACCTTTCACCATGCGGAGGGTGGCCTTTCTATTGGTAAAAGGTGACATGTTATCAAGTGAAAGGTTAGGGTTGACGTCGCGCGGAGAATATGTTGAATCTGCGTGACAATATCCACAGCCCACAGATTTCGCAGATGACACGGATTTTTCATGTAACCTTAACCATAACGATAACCTTAACATAATATCTGTGGATATCTGTGGATATCTGTGGAATCTGTGGGAGATATTAAGCACGCGGATTTCGCAGATGACGCAGATTTCCATTTAGCCTTAACCATAACGCTGAGCTTAACAGAAGACCCACAACCAATAACCTACAACCGTAGAACCGCATACTACCTCACTTGAATGGTCATTGTATTTCAGGCCATCTGCAACTGTGCATCAAGATTCCTATAATTGACGATTTTTATATCACCCGCAGTATTTTCAAACTCGCCTGTGTAGACAACTATTTTCTTTATAACAGGTGTGCCAATCCAGCTTCCTATCTGCTTCAAGGATTTTTCAAAACTACTGCTGTATGTCATTGCACTTTTTACCTCGATGGCGGTTATCTCACCTCCTTGTTTAAGGAGGATATCTACCTCATTGCTATTGGAATCCCGGTAGAAATATACACCGCCGGCGCGTCCCTGGTTGTATCGATGTTTCAGAACTTCCATTACAATATAGTTCTCAAAGATTGCGCCCCTCATCTTGTCTCTGTCCAGCTGTTTCGGGCTCTCGATGTCAAGGAGACAACATGCCAGTCCCGGGTCATTGAAATAGAGTTTCGGGGTCTTTACGAGTCGTTTGGAAATGTTCTCGTAATATGGCGGCAACAATGTGACAAGATATGAGGCTTGAAGAACCGA
The DNA here is from genome assembly GCA_017462915.1 of Prevotella sp. Lineage (GTDB taxonomy): Bacteria > Bacteroidota > Bacteroidia > Bacteroidales > Bacteroidaceae > Prevotella. The sequence continues at coordinate 12,979 of JAFTQG010000033.1, forward strand.
CAGCCACTGTGTGACGGTCTTGCTGTCTACTCCTACCTCATTGGCGACTTCGGAGGCATTGAACAATGAGCCTACACGGGCAGCGCATAGTCGCATGAATTTCATGAACTGCATCATGTTCTTGACTTTCAACAGGTCACGGACATCCTTTTCTATATATGTCTTCACATACGAGGGATAGAACAGCGATGCCTTGTTCTTGCCTGCACAGATAGCTGGATACAAGCCGTCATAGAGCAATTGGTTGGTATCCTTGCCTTCTTGTTGCTCCCGGCTTTCGCCATACGACATTGGAAGAAGTTCAAACACTCCGGCGCGTCCGGGCAGCGATTCGCTCAAGCCTCCTAAGAGTTCAAGGTTGCTGCTTCCTGTGAGCAGGAACTTGCGCTCAGGATTATTGTCGACTAGCCCCTGAATATATTCCAGAAGAGCAGGGACTTTCTGCACCTCGTCGATAAACATCCCTCCATGTGTCTGATTCAGGAATGCTATAGGGTCGTTCTCGGCGAACTCGCGTACATTGACATCTTTCATGCTGTATTGTCTGTAGTCAGGGAACATGTGCTTCAGCAACGTACTTTTGCCAGACTGGCGTGGTCCTGTGACAGAGATAACTGAGAAATACTGTACGGCTTCCGCGATTACCTCTTCGAGCTGTCGTGTTATGTAAAGTCTTTCCATTTGTCGAGGTTGTTTTTACATCCAAATCTATGTAATTTCGGAATGCAACTCCGAAATTACATAGATTTAAGCGCAAAGATAGTATATTTTTTCTGATTAAACAAACAAAAACGCACGAATGTGCATACAAAAAGAAAAAAACGACCATAACCCGAACCATAATATCTGTGGATATCTGTGAAATCTGTGGGAGATATTAAGCACGCGGATTTCGCAGATGACGCAGATTTCCATTTAGCCTTAACCTGAGCTTAACAGAAGACCCACAACCGCACGTAACTGACAAAAAAGAGTCGATTTCTTGTTTAATTACAGAAAAACGACTATCTTTGCAACCGTGGTTGATTTTACCACTGTTGCAAAGACGAATGCAATATGAGATTTTATAACGGCTGGAGACATGTGATGACGTAACGACAACCATAACGATAACATTAACCATAACATTAACGGCAACCATAACATTAACGGTAAGGGACAAAACCGAAAACCTACAACCGCGTAACCGTAGTTTGTGGTTTGGTGGGTTAGTCGTTTAGATAGCCAGAATAGCCGATATAGCCGGGATAGAAGCTGTTGGTCGTAAAACCGCACAACCGTACAACCGTATAACCGCACTCAACCGTAAAAACCGCACATATTTTGAAAAAAGACTGCATCATGACACTATGGATACTGTTGTCGTGCGTGACGGGATTTGCCGCGCACGGCAACAGTGGTGGCATGTGTGCAGGGATAACGGCGGTGGACTCGACGATGAGTACGGCGACGATGACTGCCGGGCAGGAGGCTCTTGCAACGGACAGCCTGATGCCGACAGAGGATGGAGACTCCATAAACATCTTGACAGAAGCGGACTCTACTGTGGTTGCGGATGCCGGGACGGTGATGAAGATGGTGGACGACGAGACGGTGGAAAGGGTCATGGCCGACTGCATGGCTGGCATGTGGCGCAGGAACGACTACGAGAAGGTCACGCGTTACGAGAAGATGGAGATTGCCGTCAACGATGTCAATCCGCTGGACACGAGAAGAAGGTTTTTCAAGAGTCATGACTGGATAAGGAATTTCGTGGAGCGCTGCGGCCTCAACGGGAAGTTTGTGTTGCCGATACTTACGGAGGAGCGTGTGGAGGACTTGCTGTACCGCAGGAGGCCGGAGAAGAAGATGACGTATGTCCGCGGAGTGAAGAGAGAGGGACTTAACGAGATGTGCTATACGGATGCCGTGGTGAATGTCCTTGTCGGCGACAAATATGCTGACGTGAATGTCTGCGACAGTGTGATAAGGATGGACGGGAAGCGTCTGCCGTCGCCCTTGGCTGGCAACGCGGCAAGGCATTACCGCTATGAGGCGGTGACGCTTAGCGACAGCGTCTGTCACCTGTTTTTCAGACCTAAGGAGGGAGAGCAGGGCTTCTCGGGAGAGATGATTGCGGAGCGGGACAGCGTCTACAGGTTGAGACATATAAAGCTGATGCTGCCGAGAAAGAGTGCATTCAGTTCGATAGATAATCTGTATATAGTGCAGGAGTTCGGCACACTGCCTGACGGCAGGGATGTGCTCATGCAGAGCGATGTCCTTGCGGAGATGAAGGCAAGGAGCATCATCGGCAGGCTGTGCTACATAAAGTCGCAGAGATATTCCGGCCATGCCACGGACTCCATAGACAGCAAGGTATTGAAAGGCAGGATGACGGAGAAGTATGACGCCAAGGCGGAGTATCAGACGGATGTCTTCTGGGCTCTGTATGACGGCCGTCAGACAGAGGAGGGAGATAGCACGGGAGAGGATGTGTACAGGCCTCACGAGTCGTATGTGAGGCGCATACTGCGTTATGCCGACGACATAAAGGGTCTGCACTGGCTTGTACGGACGCTGACGGCCTTTGTTGACAACAAGATTCCTGTCGGCGATCCGAGTGTCGTGGACATCGGGCCGACAAACAGTCTGGTGTCGTTCAACGACCTTGACGGCTTACGCCTGAGGATAGGAGGAAGCACGACGACACGACTGAGCAGGCATCTCTTCCTCGAAGGATATTATGCCCACGGATTCAGGTTTCACGACAATTACTACAGGGGGCGTGTGGCATACTCGTTCATTCCGAAGAAGTATACACCGTATGATTTCCCTTCCTACAGCATAAGTCTTGAGGCGAGGAAGGATATAGGCTATGTCGGCGAGCGCAGCCAGCATCCTGACCGTGACAATATATTCTCGTCATACCACTGGGACAAGAACACGCAGATGATGTACTATGACTTCCAGAAGCTGGAGATAGAGCGTGACGCGAAAAACGGGTTGCGGTTCAGGGCCGGCATAAAGACGGAGCATGACATCGCCACGGGCGGACTGCTTTTCAAGAATCTCACGGAGTATGGTGACGGTGTCTATACCGGCGGTACATGGACGGAATATGAGGCTTACGACCCTGAATACATCTCGAGGAACAACGGTTCGCTGCGCACGACGGAGCTCTGCGTCGGCATAGAGTACGCTCCCGGCAACGGCAGGCGCAACGCCCTGCGCGGACAGCTTCCTGTAAACAGCGATCCGCCAGCCGTAGGGCTATCGCATACCGTGGGCGTGAAGGGGCTGTTAGGAGGACAGTACAGCTATCAGATGACGGAGCTGAAGGCGTACAAGCGTTTCTTCATGGGCGACTGGGGATTTGCGAGTGCTTTCCTCAAGGGAGGCATCGTATGGGACAGAGTGCCCTACCCTCTGCTGCTTGCTCCGCAGGCGAACATGTCGTATGTCAGCGACGAGGAGTCGTTCAGCCTCATCACGCCTTCTGAGCTTGTCAACGACCAGTATGTGCAGCTGTTCCTGACATGGGAGATGAACAGCAATCTCATCGGCGTCGTGGACTTCATGAGGAAATGGCGGTGGAAGGAGTATTTCAGCCTGCGGATGTTATGGGGCAATCTCACGTCGAAGAACAATCCGCAGCTGCCGAAGAACTGGGAGAACGGCATACTGATGGCTTTCCCGGAAGGTTACGGCATGTTGTCCTCCACGCCGTATGTAGAGGGTGTGGTGGGTATACATAATATATTGAATGTCTTGAACATCGATTATGTTCACCGCTTCTCGTACCGACGGTTGCCTAACTCGCGGCATGGCGGAATACGATTCACATGCCGGTTTAATTTCTAACGGTAAGCGTAGTTGGTGGTTTAGTGGTTTGGTGGTTTGGTGGTTTGGTGGTTTAGTGGTTTAGTCGTTTGGTGGTTTAGTGGTTTAGTGGTTTGGGGATAGTGGATAGCCGGAATAGAAGCTGTTGGTCGTAAAACCGTAAAACCACACAACCGTATAACCGTATAACCGCACTTAACCGTTAAAAATAAATAATCTTTTCTCTGATATTTCCTTTTACATGTTTTTATTAGTAATTTTGCATTTCGAAATGGCAAAACAGGTGATGGACCGGTAGCTCAGCTGGATAGAGCAACAGCCTTCTAAGCTGTGGGTCAGGGGTTCGAATCCCCTCCGGTTCACTCCCCAAAAAAAATAGATGCACGCGAGATTTTCTCTGCGTGCATCTACTTTTGTTATAAACTTGTACTGTGGCAGGCTCTTCTGATTTCATAAAGACATCGTGACCACAGTTTTTGAGCGGATTCTATAAATTGTCAGCACTGTATCAGACAGATACAATGGGGTATCACTCGATAATTATTCCTGCATCCATCATTTTACGGCAAAGGCCCTCGATATCCTTACGGGCTGTGTCACGAGAGACTTCATACTCGGAGAGAAGGATTTCTACAAGTCCTTCAACAGTGAACTCCTGCTCTTCGTCTATCGCATTCCACAGGAAGACCGATGTCTCATTGAGTGAGACAAGATTGCTGAAATCTATGTTTTCTTCACCTTCCGCTATCAAGAACTGTTCCCCACATACGGAACGGAGTACAAAGCCTGGTTTCTTTTTCATTGTTGCTGATATTTTTTGCTTAGAGTATGGTGTATACCTTTATTAATATATATAAGTGGTTTGACAAAATAGAGCCACAGACATGCCTGCAGTCTAATCGTCAAGCGGCTTCCGTGAATGGAAAAACATATCATGGAGCTTCAGCAGGTAACGGCGCACAGGCAGAAGCCTCATCCACAAGATGCTGTAGATACGCCATTTGGGAGAGTCGACGCTGTCAAGTGTCATCCTGCCTTTCCTGTAAAAGCCTTTGGCAAGTGCCACGACATCTTTCCTGCGACAATGCTCCACATCCCTGTTACCGTCACCGCGGAGAGTTATACTGTCACCGTCTATCGCCACTATGCGATGGAAGACATAACGCGTAGGATATACTTCCGCAAGCACCGGGTCGCCTACTTTCAGCACGTCCGGCAGGACAAGCAACGCCTTGTCACGATTATGGACGAGAAACGGGCGCATACTGTTGCCACGCAACGGCAAGATTACGGTATGGCCCTCATGCAGCAACTGGGCTATGACAGGGAAAAGCTTTGCGTTGTCAATCGTCATGGGCAATGGCTTTTTGACATACGATGGCAGACTCTGGAGATGCCGTACAGTGGAGCACATAGACAGGAATGGCAGAGACGAGTGCCGTCACAGTGTCACATATACGAGAATACAATGTGTGGTCCCATTTCATGGCAGCGCAGGAGGGGAGGATTATGCCGAACGCCGCAAGCGGCGAGAGACGCTCCACCCTGTTGTCCATGGCACGGCTTATTTTCGTCACAGCCCCGAGAGGAGCGCAGACACGGCGGTAGCATGGAGTCTTGCCGCTCCACGGACTGCCATAGATGAATGCCTTGCCGTCAATGATGCGGATTATGGGATTGTCATCATTCATGAGATCACAGTCAGGGATAGTCTTCAGCCAGTTGGCTACCTGGGTGCTCTTGCCTGTACCGCTCTTCGCCGTGAACGCATAGCCTTTGCCTCTATGACGCACGAGTGACGCATGGATAAACAATGTATTGTGGAAACTGGCAGCATAGGCATAGGCAAGCATCAGTGCGTTGTTCAGACCGAAGCGTCTCATATTGCCTGTGCCAGTGATATTGCATCGGCACTGTGAGAAGTCGGCATTTGATATGAGCAGGGCGCAGTCTTTACCGAACACATCACGGATGACGAACTGGTATCCTCCATCGCAAAGCCTGTCTACGATGGTGTTGCCGTTGCCTGTATCAAAAGTGCGGATACGCTGCCGATTATCCTTAGGCAGAGGACGGAGATTAAGGTCAACGGTGAAATGAAGCATCGGCGCCGCAGTCCTTACACCGGACATTACGGCTGCATCGACAGTGTCAGCATCGGAGTCCGGCATGTCCCCATCCTCTTCCGCCTCAATGACACGGAACGGTTCAAAGGAAGGAAGGATATGCATGCCTGTCTTCTCATCCTCTTCAAGGAAATCTATGCAGACAAGATTGTCGGCTATGGTGAAATGATGCTTCACAATATTACTCTTCATCAGGGCGTACACCCTGGAAAGTGAACTCTTCTGCCGGAACGGACTTCATGACTACTCCCGAGCTGGCATAGCGCTTGCGTATCTTCGCCAGAGTCTTCTCTGCCTTGGAACGCTTCTTCTTGAAATAGACAGCATTCGTGCGGCGCTCACCTGTCTTGTTCTGGAAATAGAGATTCATCTGGTCGGAGTAGCTCTTGTATCCTCCGAGGTATACCTTACGCACAAAATACGCGCTGTCGACTTCCTGCACATCGGTAAAATAGACAATGCTGTCGTTGAACGAGGCAGAGATGCCGAACATATAGAGCGTAGTGCTGTACTTTGCCCCTTGCTTCGCAGTCTTTGACTTCTTGGCATGGATGCAAAGAGGCAACATGCAGAGCAGTGACAGGATAATAATCTTTCTCATTAATATAATAAATAAAGCAATGTTTTTACACATGACTGTTACGATAGGCAGACAGACAGTTCGCCTTCATCGGCAAGCTGTCCGGCTTCACTACCCTATCAGTGATTTAGTCTTGGAACGCAAATGTCGGAGAGCCTTGTCGCGTATCTGGCGTGCCCTTTCACGCTTCATGCCATAGGTCGCGCCTATCTCGGCAAAGGTCATCTGAGGAGCCCCGATACCGTAGAAGGCACGTAGGACAAGCTGTTCACGCTCGGAAAGGAGAGAGATGGCATCGTCAAGCTCGCCACGCAACTGTGCACGGGCGACAGCATCGTCCGCCAAAGGCTGAAGGTCGGAACCGAGGAAATACTCGACCTTGGACAGCTCTATGTTCTCTTTATAAGTCGGATTGTTCTTTATACGTTGCATAGTGATATTGGGGGTTGTGGTTATGGTTATATTCAGATAGCCGGAATAGTCTTAATAGCCGGAATAGAGACGAGTCTGCAAGCAAGCGACCCTTTATCCAGACCACCAGAAGACTAAACGGCCAAACGACTAAGCAGCCACTATCAGAACTCACTGGTAAAGTGGAACTTGATGTTCTTGAAATCCTCCTGCGCCATCTGCAAGACATATCCCGAGTCAGCAAGGAAGACATCACGGCCTTCACGGTCCTTAGCCATGTACTGATACTTACGTTTCTTGAAATTGTCAAGTTCCGCTTCGTCGTCACTCTCTATCCAGCAAGCCTTGTACAGGTGTATCGGTTCCCAGCGGCACTTGGCGTTATACTCGTTCTCCAGACGATACTGGATGACTTCAAACTGAAGCTGGCCGACAGTTCCGATAATCTTCCTGCCGTTGAACTGATTGACGAACAGCTGTGCGACGCCCTCGTCCATAAGCTGGTTGATGCCTTTTTCAAGCTGTTTTGCCTTCATAGGGTCATCGTTTTCGATATACTTGAACAGCTCAGGAGAGAACGACGGCAGACCGCGGAAATGTATTTTCTCGCCCTCTGTGAGAGTGTCGCCTATCTTAAACACGCCATTGTCCGGCAGACCTACTATATCTCCAGCCCAAGCCTCGTCGATGGTCGACTTGCGCTGTGCCATGAACTGCGTAGGAGAAGAGAAGCGGAGAGTCTTGCCGTTACGGACATGGAGGTACGGCTGGTTACGGACAAACTTGCCGGAGCACACTTTACAGAATGCGATACATGACCGATGGTTCGGGTCTATATTGGCGGTAATCTTGAAGATAAAGCCAGAGAACTTCGGTTCGTCCGGGTTTACCTCGCGCTCTTCCGCCTTTGTGGGACGCGGAGAAGGTGCTATCTCGACAAAGCAGTCGAGCAGTTCCTGCACACCGAAGTTATTGAGGGCAGAGCCGAAGAACACCGGTGCCACCTCGGCAGAGCGATATGTCTCCACATCAAACTCAGGATATACGCCGGCAACAAGTTCGAGATCCTCACGCAAATGCTGCGCATCCTGCTCGCCGACATGAGCATCCAGTTCCGCGCTGTCAATGTCCACAGTGATTTTCTCCGTGACACGCTGCTTGTCGGGTGTGAAAAGGTTCAGCTGGTTCTCATATATATTATATACGCCCTTGAACTTCACGCCCTGATTGATAGGCCATGACAACGGGCGCACACCGATTTGCAGCTCCTGCTCGAGTTCGTCAAGGAGGTCAAACGGGTCACGTCCCTCGCGGTCCATCTTGTTTACGAAGATTATCACAGGAGTATTGCGCATACGGCAGACCTCCATCAGCTTACGTGTCTGTGTCTCCACGCCCTTTGCACCGTCTACGACGATGATGCAGGAGTCCACCGCCGTAAGCGTGCGGAACGTGTCTTCGGCAAAATCCTGGTGACCGGGAGTGTCAAGGATATTCACCTTATAGTCTTTATAGTCAAACTCCATGACGGATGTAGAGACAGAGATACCACGCTGTTTCTCTATCTCCATCCAGTCGGATGTCGCTGTCTTGCGTATCTTGTTGCTCTTCACGGCACCTGCCACCTGTATCTGTCCACCGAAGAGGAGGAACTTCTCGGTAAGTGTAGTCTTACCTGCATCAGGATGAGAGATGATGGCAAATGTTCTGCGGCGTTCTATTTCTGGGTTCATCTTCTATCTGTTACAAGTTTCCGTTGTCACCAGCGGGAACTTTTTTATTATAAGTATTTTAGCAAAATCAAACTATAATATTCCTGTTTTCATATTCCGGAGCAATGCAGACACACTGCTTTCGGGGCGGAATCACGGTCTATCCCTGCAGGTTCTTTATACATTTCTTCAGGGAATCGGTCCAGTAAGGGACAGAGATCCCGAAAGTTTCCTTTATCTTTGTCTTGTCGAAGACGCTGTAGGAAGGGCGCTTCACAGGAGACGGATATTCCTCCGAGCGGCACGGCTGTATATCACAGTCTGCATGTCCGGCATACTCAGCAATCATCCTGGTGAAGTCAAACCATGAGCAGACACCCTCGTTGGAGTAGTGGTATACGCCCGACTTGCCTTCATACTTGCGGTTCTCCACGATATCGAACACCACCTCGGCGAGGTCTCCGGCGTAAGTCGGAGTGCCACACTGGTCGAACACGACCTTCAGCTGCGGCTTTGTCGCTGTGAGATTGAGCATCGTCTTGCAGAAATTCTTGCCGAACTCCGAGTAGAGCCATGCCGTGCGTATGATGAGATGGTCACATCCCGTAGCCTGTATCTTCTGCTCTCCATGGAGCTTTGTCAGTCCGTAGACACCCGTAGGTGTACCTTTCTGGTCTTCCCTGCACGGAGTGTTGTAAGGTTCTTTGCCGAAGACATAATCGGTAGATACATGCACGAGCAGTCCATCCACCTCCTTCATCGCCTTTGCGAGATTCTCCGGAGCCGTGGCATTGAGAGTCTCCACGATGTCCCCTGCCGTCTCGGCAGCATCGACGTTGGTCCATGCCGCGCAGTTTATGATGCATTTGATGTCCTTCTCCCTTACAGCGGCACGCACAGCCTCAAGGTCTGTGATGTCAAGATGTTCGTAACCGTCACATACATCAGTGAAGATGTAATTGTCCTTTGACCCTTTGCTTACCAGCTGCATCTCATTGCCAAGCTGACCGTTGGCACCTGTAACAAGTATATTCATAGTTTCCTTTTCTTTGTCTTAATCCGCAAGCTCCACAGGACGGCTTGCATATCTATTCAAACTCCAGTCCTTCCTCCTTGTCTTTCTTGTAATAATCGGAGAGCATGCCTATGAATGTCGTTATCTCCTTCACCGCACGCAGCGTGTCCTCGGAGATTTCCTGACGCTGCAGGCGGAGCATCATCACGCCATACAAGGCGTCGAGGCATGTCTCTATCTCCCCTTTCTCCTTGTCGCCCTTATTGCGGAGCTCCACGATGAACGGCAATACCTTGTAATACTCTGCACTGTAGAACGGGAATTTAGGAGAGTCGAGCAGCTGCACATGCAGCTCCGTCAGATCCTGCAGCGTGACATTGTTTATCTGCAGGTGACCGCTCTCGCGGCATCCCTCCTCCGTCATCATCCTTATAAGGTTAGAATACCAGTCCTCCAGGTCCTCGCGGTCCTCGTCGGGGCAGTCGAACTTGCTGATATATTCACGGCGCAGAGCCGGCATATAGCAGTCAAAGGCACGGATGATGTCTTCCACCTGCCACATGTACAGCAGGTATTCCGCAATGTTTTCTTGTCTGAGTTTCCTTGAAATGAACATTTATCCTATATGATTGACATTTTCCGGAGACCGTGTCTCCTCGTTACCAGTAAGAGAAAGTATACAGATTGAACACTGTACCGATGAACATCACGAGAGAGAATATCACCACTACAGCGCCTATTAGGCGGTTGATGAGCTGTATGCTGTTGTCCGAGAACTTCTCCTTCACCATGTCTATGAGCCATGTCAGGCCGTACCACCACAGCAGGGCACCGGCGAATATGCACATATACCCGAAGGTCATCTCCACCGGACGGTTAGGGACGACGAAGGCAAACTGCGCGAAACACGCCATGAACAGCAGTATTATCAGCGGATTGGAGAACGTCACGAGGAAGCCCGTGATGCCGTTATGCACGAGAGTGCCTTTCTGCTTGCCGCTGCGGTGTATTTTCTTCGTCGGGTCGGAGAAGAAGCACCATGCGCCGAAAATGAGGAGCATGAGACTGCCGAACAGCTGCAGCCAGAACTTGTTCTGCGGACTCGTTATGAGGTCCATCACGAAACTCATGCCAAGGCCTGTAATGAGAGCGTATATCATGTCGCTGACCGATGCGCCGAGTCCTGTCACCATCCCGTACCAACGCCCCTTGTTCAAGGTGCGCTGGATGGTAAGCACGCCGACAGGTCCCATCGGAGCCGACGCGATAATCCCTATGAGAATCCCCTTCAGAGCCAGCTCCATCAGGTCTATATGTAATCCAAATGGCATCATATATTCAGAAATATTGATGCAAAATTGCAAAAAAATACTGAGATGAGCAAATTTAGCGACAGAAATCTTTGATTTATTAGATTTAATTATTAACTTTGCTTGGAGATTGTCAGTGTCGCCGTTACAACGGCACCAATATCCTTACAGAAAACCAAATACAAAAAAATATATCAAAATGACTACAGACCCGGAACGCCCATACGTCATAGGACTTGACCTCGGAGGGACAAACGCCGTCTTCGGCATAGTTGACAGAGACGCGAACATCATCGCGCAGACATCGGTAAAGACACGCGGTTACTCTACGGCAGAGAGTTTTGTGGACGCCTGTATCGAGGCTTTACAGCCGATTATCAGCCAGGTGGGCGGCATAGAGCGCATCTACGGCATGGGAGCCGGTGCTCCTAACTCCAACTACCGCAACGGATGTATCGAGCAAGCCCCTAACCTCTGCTGGGCAAAAGACAGGAAAGTGCCTCTGGCAGAGATGTTCAGCGAGCGTCTCGGCATAAAGGTAAGTCTGACAAACGACGCCAACGCCGCCGCGCTCGGCGAGATGGCATACGGTTGCGCGAAAGGCATGCAGGACTTTATCGTCATCACTCTCGGCACAGGTGTCGGCAGCGGAATCGTCGCCAACGGACAGCTGATATACGGGCATGACGGTTTCGGCGGCGAGCTGGGCCATGTCATCATGGTCAGGGAGAACGGAAGACCATGCGGATGCGGGCGCACAGGATGTCTCGAGGCTTACTGCTCTGCCACTGGCGTGGCACGCACGGCAAGGGAATGGCTCGAGAAAGACAGCCGTCCGTCGCTTCTCCGCGAACTGAAGCCTGAGGATATCGACAGCTACCAGGTGTTCAAGGCTGCCTCTGCCGGTGACGAACTGGCAAAGGAAATCTTCGAGTTCACAGGAAAAATGCTGGGCGAAGCCTGTGCAGATTTTGCCGCCTTCTCCTCTCCCGAGGCATTCATCTTCTTCGGAGGACTTTGCAAATCAGGCGAGATGCTCATGGACCCTATACGCAGGGCATACGACAAGAACGTCATGCCGATATACCGCGGCAAGGCGAAATTCCTCTTCTCCACCCTTGACGATGCCACAGCGGCAGTGCTCGGAGCAGCGGCTCTCGGATGGACCGTGTGACTACCGCACGCTGCCACATACGTATAACCACTGAAAACATAAAGGATAACATAACCGAAAACGACAAAACGCAAGAATGAAAATCGAAGATGATATAAAAAATGCCGTAGAGGTGCTCCGCAAAGGCGGCGTCATCCTCTACCCTACCGACACCGTCTGGGGCATAGGCTGCGACGCCACCAACGCCGAAGCGGTAAGACGCGTATACGAGATAAAGCACCGCGACGACTCCAAGGCTCTCATCTGCCTTGTCGACTCCAGCGACCGCATACAGAGATATGTACGCAATGTGCCTGAGGTGGCGTGGGATATATTCGACCTCGCCACAAAACCGACGACGGTAATCCTCGACGGAGCCACGGGGCTCGCACCCAATCTGATAGCCGAGGACGGCAGCATAGCGTTGCGTGTGACGCAGGAGGACTTCTCCAAGCAGCTGTGTTACCGCTTCCAGAAAGCACTGGTGAGCACCAGCGCGAACATCAGCGGCGAACCGACGGCGCAGAATTTCCGCGACATATCAGAGGAAATCGTCAACGCCGTGGACTATGTCTGCTGGACACGCCGTCAGGAACACAAGCCGCATACGCCGTCGAGCATCATCAAGCTGACACGTGAAGGCAATGTGACGGTAATAAGAAAATAGCCAAACAACAGCCTGTCGCACAAAGGTTTAATACTAACAATACGTTTATCTCTCACGGCTCTTAAAGCTAACCATGAGAGACAGCAAAACAAAGGGTGACCCTTCACAATATGGAGGGTCACCCTTTGTCGTGTCAAGTGTCACCTCTCACCGGCAGAAAGGTGACCGTTTGGTCGTGCGGTTTTTACGGTTAGGCGGTTGTACGGTTAGGCGGTTATACGGTTAGGCGGTTTATGCGGTTGTACAAGCAACAGCTGCTATTCCGGCTATCTCTGCTATTCCGGCTATCTCCGTAAAAACCGTACAACCGCACAACCGTATAACCGCATCAACGTGACCCATCTCAATCATACAGCCACACGGACAAAATTTTTCATACAAATACTTGCATATTCAAATATTTTTCACGAAATTTGCACATTCACACGGAAAGCCCCGACAACCTCTGTGGCATGCACGGGGTAAAGGGATAACGATGCCGATAAATGGCAGAAAACCATATCATACATACGTGGACAATATTGATTTGCAGAAAAATACATTGATGGACCGCATCGTCGAATGGCGTGTGGAACACATCTCGAAGCGTGAGCTGACACTCATGCTCGCCTTTGTAGTAGGCGTGCTCGCGGCTCTGGCAGCCTTCATATTGCACAGCCTCATACACTTCATACAGCAACTGCTGAGCGACAATTTCCTCAACACACACTTCAACTGGTACTACCTTGTATTCCCCGTGCTGGGCATCCTGCTCACCATGCTCTTCGTGAGATACGTCGTGCGCGACAACATCTCACACGGCATCACACGGATACTCTACGCCATCTCGACACGCCAAGGCCGTCTCGCGCCACATAACATGTGGAGCTCCGTGGCAGCATCAGCCATAACCATCGGTTTCGGCGGTTCCGTGGGAGCCGAGGCCCCTATCGTACTGACAGGTTCTGCCATAGGCAGCAACCTCGCGCGCCTCTTCCGCCTCGACAGCAAGACGGTATTCATGCTTATAGGCTGCGGCGCATCGGCAGCAATAGCAGGCATCTTCAAAGCCCCTATAGCAGGTCTGGTGTTCACCATCGAGGTGCTCATGGTAGACCTCACCATGGCCTCCCTCCTCCCTATGCTCATATCGTGCGTCACGGCGACATGCTTCACATACGTCCTCGCCGGCGATGCCTCGCTGTTCCAGTTCCCGCAGACAGAGACATGGCCGGTAAGCCGTGTGCCTGCCAACGCCATGCTCGGCGTCGCCTGCGGACTTGTCTCGCTGTATTTCATACGCATGATGACCTTCTGCGAAGGTATCTATGGCAGGATGTCACAGCATCCTTACCTGAAATGGCTCATGGGCGGCATCGTGCTCAGCGGACTCATATTCCTCCTGCCGTCACTCTACGGCGAGGGATACTCCAGCATAAACATCCTGCTCAACGGCAAGACGGAGGCGGAATGGAGCCAGGTGATGTCCCACTCGCTGTTTGCGGAACACTACGAACTCCTCATCGTGTACATCGCACTGGTAGTCATGACAAAGGCCATCGCCACTGCATCGACAAACGGCGGCGGCGGTTGCGGCGGAACATTCGCGCCGTCGCTGTTCATCGGAGCGTTTGCCGGTTTCCTCTTCGCACGTATCTGGAACTACTACGGCATAGGCGTCCATGCGCCGGAGAACAATTTCGCACTCCTCGGCATGGCAGGAGTGATGTCCGGAGTGATGCACGCACCGCTGACGGGTGTCTTCCTCATCGCCGAACTGACGGGCGGATACCATCTCTTCATACCGTTGCTCATCGTCAGCACCGTGTCCTATCTCACCATCTCCGTATTCGAGCCGCACAGCATATACGGTATGCGCCTTGCCAAAGAGGGCAAGCTCATCACGCACCATACCGACCATGCCGTGCTCACACTGATGTCTCTCGACACCGTCATCGAGCGCGACTGCTCTGCCGTAGACCCCGATATGCCCCTTTCAAGCCTGATACACAAAATCAGCCGCTCACGTGTCAGCGTGCTGCCTGTCGTCGATGCCGGCAACCATCTGTTAGGGGAGATAGACATGCTGAAGCTCCGCCACATCATCTTCCGCACGGAACTGTACCACAGATTCCAGGTGAGACAGCTGATGTCTGACCCTCCTGCAACCCTCAACGTCAACGACCCGATGGAGAAGACCATGAAGGCGTTCGACAAGACAAATGCCCAGCAGCTGCCTGTCGTGGACATAGACAATGTGCTCATAGGCTATGTCTCCCGCTCGCACGTCTATTCGCTTTACAGGAAGATGGTGGCAGACCTCAGCACCGACTGACGGGAGGAAAGGGAAAGGACACTCTATTCATCGCACTTTACAAAGAAACAGGAAACGAAACATCATGAAGAAAGAAGACTTGCGCATAATATTCATGGGCACACCGGAGTTTGCGGTGGGCACACTGAAAGCCCTTGTCGAGGGCGGATATAACGTAGTGGCTGTCGTGACGCAGCCAGACAAGCCTGTGGGGAGGCATCAGGACACGCTGCAACCGTCACAGGTGAAGCTCTATGCCATGGAGCATGACATCCCTGTGCTCCAGCCGGTGAAGATGAAAGACCCGGAGTTTGTCGAGACATTGCGCTCGTACAATGCCGACTTGCAGGTGGTTGTGGCATTCCGCATGTTGCCGGAAGTAGTGTGGAATATGCCGAGGTTCGGTACATTCAACGTCCATGCCGCCCTACTTCCGCAATATCGCGGAGCGGCACCTATCAACTGGGCGGTAATCAACGGTGAGGAGATGACGGGAGTGACGACATTCTTCCTCGACCAAGACATCGATACCGGACGTATCATAGAACAGCGGAAGTTCCCTATCCCTGACGATGCCGATGTGGAATATGTCTATGACGGACTGATGCATCTCGGTGCGGAGATAGCCCTGTCTACAGTGGACAAGGTCATCGAGGGTGACGGGAAGGTCGACTCCATGCCGCAGGACGACACTGCCGCCACCAAGCATGCACCGAAGATATTCAAGGAGACATGCGAGATGGACTGGCACCGTGACGCGAAGGCCGTGTACGATTTTGTCCGCGGACTGTCACCGTATCCTGGCGCATGGACCACACTCGTGCCTAAGGAAGGCAAGCCTCTGACGATGAAAGTCTTCAAGACCGTGAAGACAGGCATCCCTGTCGGCGACATGCTCCCCGGGGAGATAATGATGGAAAAGGGACGTATGCTCGTGGCGTGTAGCGACTGTATGCTGGAGATATCCGAGTTGCAGATTTCAGGAAAGAGACGCATGTCTGCCCATGATTTCCTCAACGGATTCAAGAACATAGACAACTATACCTGCAAGTGATGCGCTACTTCATTTACCTCTCATACGACGGGACTGACTACCACGGATGGCAGATACAGCCCGATGCCGTCTCCGTACAGGGCGAGATAGAGCGTTGCCTGTCTACTATACTGCGCAGGAAGACACCGATTGTGGGAGCGGGACGCACGGACACTGGTGTCCATGCAAGGATGATGACGGCACACTTCGAGACAGAGAGCGCCATAGACCATGAGCAGACGGGCTTCCGGCTGAACAGGATGGTGCCTCAGGACATCGCCATACACAGGATAGTGCCTGTGCCTGACGACATGCACGCGCGGTTCAGTGCCACTTCGCGCACATACCGCTATTACATACACACGCGCAAGTCGCCGTTTCTCCGCAAATATTCGCTCGAGACACATTACAATCTCGACTTCGACGCCATGAACAAGGCAGGAGAGTATCTGCTGACGGTGAAGGATTTCGCGACATTCTGCAAGGCTGGCTCTGACGTGAAGACGACATTCTGTGATGTCCGCACGGCGAAATGGGTGGAGACAGCTCCGGGAGAGTGGTATTTCGAGATTACTGCCGACCGTTTCCTCCGCAACATGGTGCGCGCCGTTGTCGGCACTCTCGTGGATGTCGGAAGGGGAAGGCTCTCGCTGGAGGACTTCAGGAAGGCCGTGGAGGCACACCGCCGCAGCGAGGCGCGCGAGTCCATGCCGGCTCATGCGCTGTTCCTCGAGGAGGTCACCTATCCCGATATGGACTGACAATCCTGTATTATCCGGACGCCGTTCCGCATCGACAGAGCGTTTCGCCCTACCCTTACGCAACGGGAAGAGGCACGCACGGCTGTCAAGGGCATGGCGCGACTAAACACAATATACACAACAAGAACATAATAACGGCAAGATGCTGAAGCGTCCTGCCCTACCTTTACAACACTGAAGACATGTGGCTGATACTCGCATTCCTCTCCGCCTGCCTGCTGGGCTTCTATGACGTTTTCAAGAAACATAGCCTGAGAGACAACGCAGTGATACCTATACTGCTCCTGAACACCCTCTTCTCATCACTGATATTCCTGCCTTTCATCATCGCATCTGCAAACAACATCATTGCAGAGGACTCGCTCTTCTTCACACATTCCTACGGATGGGAAGGCCACAAGTATATACTGATGAAGTCGTGCATAGTGCTGAGCAGCTGGCTTCTCGCCTATTTCGGACTGAAACATCTGCCGCTGACAATCGTCGGCCCTATAAACGCCACACGCCCCGTCATGGTACTTGTAGGAGCCATGACGTTCTTCTCCGAACATCTCAACCTTTGGCAGTGGCTCGGCGTGATAGTGGCTCTCATAGGCATAGAGATGCTGAAGAAGACTTCCAAGAAGGAGGGCATCAACTGGTGGCACAACAAGTGGATATACTTCGTGATACTTGCCAATGTGCTCGGTGCCGTGTCAGGACTTTACGACAAGTATCTCATGGCATCTCCCGAGAACGGCGGCATAGGCCTCGACAAGATGGCTGTGCAGTCATGGTACAACATTTACCAGTTCTTCATGATGCTCGCCATGCTGATACTGCTCTGGTATCCTACAAGGAAGAGCACGACACCGTTCAGATGGTGCTGGTCTATACCGCTCATCTCCATCTTCCTCTCCGCTGCGGACTTTGTTTACTTCTATGCCCTCGGACTTGACGGCGCGATGATAAGCATCGTCTCCATGGTACGCCGCGGCAGCGTGATAGTAAGTTTCCTCTTCGGAGCCATGATATTCAAGGAGAAGAATCTCAAGGCGAAAGTGCTGGACCTCCTGCTCGTATTGCTGTCAATGCTTTTCCTCTATCTCGGAAGCTGTCAGTAACTCCCTGTCGCACAGTCTACGGTGAAGAATAAAGCATTACGCTGTAGAGCGACAGACATTTGGAATCAATCTACACAAATACATAATTTTAGGTATTGCGAGTGCTTGGGATTTTATGTACCTTTGCACCCGCAAATCATTTTCAAGATACAATGTTCAGAAAACAGTTATTTTACCTTTCAATACTTTTCCTTCCCGTCATGCTCCTGAGCGGATGTGAGGGAGGTTTTGACTTTGTCTATGACGAGCCGCCTGTCGTAACGCCAGTACAGGGACAAGTCTATGTCGATGCCTCGTCATGGACAGAATGGCATTATCTCGACCTTGCCGCAGTAAGCGAAAAGAGTGCGGAGGATGAAGATTATGACGCTTCCGGGGCTTTCGAGACATTCAGTATACCGATGACTGCCACAGGCGACATCGAGACGGAAACAGGCCACGGTAGACCGGGACAGTACCAGTACTGGTATGATGTATGGGGAGAGGGACTCAGCAAGAACGAGTTCCGCCAGTTCACACCATGCGAGGCACAGCAGGAGCCCGAGTCGTGGACCTTTGCCGTACATCGTGACAATGTCCGTACAAACCCTGATGTCGTCTCCGGCGTCTGGGAGTCACAGCTGACGGACATTTCCGCAGTGACTTCCGCCTTGACCGCCAGCGCGACATTCACCGCAGACGAATGGAGCGAGAACGAGGTATGGAGCGACCAGTCGAAAATGCTCAGTTGTCTCGTCTCGTCGCAAGGAATAAAGGTCAGCAAAGTGCTCAGCAGTTGGCTGAAAATGAGCATTCCGCCCATTCCTCCGGCATTTGCCCACAACAACCATGTCTTCATACTCGCCATGAGAGACGGCACATTTGCAGCCTTGCAACTTGCCGACTACATAGGCCCTAACGGCACGAAATGCTGCCTCACGATAAACTATAAGTATCCGCTATGATAAAAGAAGCATACATCGGTCTCCTCTTTACATCATGTGTAACACCGGGACTGGCGCAGAATGACAGCATCTGGCGCGACATGAACCTTGACCAGATAGTCGTAACAGGCACAAGAACGCCGAAAATACTCAAGGACGCCCCTATACAGACACGTGTCATCTCTGCCGCGGACATCGCAAAGTCTGATGCCACAAACATCGAGGATCTGCTGCAACAGGAGCTTCCTGGCATAGAGTTCTCGTACGCCATGAACCAGCAGGTGAACATGAACCTGTCGGGATTTGCAGGGCAGAGCGTGCTCTTCCTCGTCGATGGGGAACGCGTAGCTGGAGAGACAATGGACAATATCGACTTCACACGCCTGTCTATGGCAAACATCGAGCGCATCGAGATAGTAAAAGGCGCGGCATCAGCCCTTTACGGTTCAAATGCGGCGGGTGGCGTTGTGAACATCATCACACGACGTACAAAAGAGCCGTGGTCGCTGCATCTCAACGCAAGACTTGCCGAGCATGACAGTCAGCGATACAACATGGGCTTCGGACTGAACAGGGGGCTCGTCTCCAATGCGCTGACTGTATCGCGCACATCGTCAGACAATTACTCCGTCTACAACAAGGACAATAATCCTGCTACAAGCACATTCTCGCAGGTCTATGGAGACAAGACATGGAATATCAAGGACAATTTCGCCCTTGACATAAGCAAGAACTTCCAGATTCTCGGTCGTGCCGGATACTTTTTCCGCTCTGTGGAGAGAAACGTCGATACACCGGAACGCTACCGCGGATACACTGCCGGACTGAAAGCTCTGTGGAATCTTTCCGAGAGGGACAACATCGAACTGGCGTATTCCTTTGACCAATACGACAAATCGCTGTTCCAGAGGATGAAGAATCTTGACATACGCAACTATTCAAACGTGCAGAATATCACGCGTCTGCTCTACAGTCACAGATTCGGAACGGATGACATGCTGACCGTTGGAGGTGACTACATGTACGACTACCTCATGAATAACAACCTTGACGGTGACCGACATCAGGAGTCTTTCGATATCTTCGCGCAGTATGACTGGCGCATAAACAAGCTGTGGGAGGTCGTCGGCGCCATGCGCTATGACCATTTCTCTGACGGAGGGATGTCTCGCGCCACACCGAAACTGTCTGTACGATATAACCCTCTCCGCAATTTCACCGTGAGAGCCTCCTACGGCATGGGCTTCCGCGCTCCGACTCTGAAGGAGAAATACTACGACTTTGACATGGCAAACATCTGGATTGTGCTTGGCAACAAGGACCTGAAGGCCGAAACAAGTCACAACCTCAACATCTCTGCAGACTATGTCAAAGGACCGTACAACTTCACTATAGCCGGATACTATAACAAGGTTAGCAACAGAATCACTACGGGAGTGCCGTATTATCTGCCTGGAGACGACCGCCAGCTTTATCTCGACTATGTAAACATCGGCAAGATGGATGTCTACAACATCGAGGCTACGGCACAGGCAAGATGGCACAACGGCATCGGAGCAAGGCTCTCGTATGTATTCTCGCACGAAGATACCGAGGCCAGTGTCAACCAGTACATGCCTACAAGACCACATTCGCTCACGGCGCGTGTGGACTGGGACAGGCAGTTCAGCAAGAATTTCGGACTTAATGTAGCTTTGTCTGGACGCGCAATGTCGTCGGTTGACAATACGGAATATATCGACATGTACGACATAAGCAAAGGTACTGCCACTGTAAACTATCCGGCATATTCGCTCTGGAAACTGCAGTTATCCACACGTATCATGTCTTTCGCGCAGGTCAGTGTAACTCTCGACAATCTCCTTGACTACCGTCCTGACTACTATTACTACAACGCTCCTCTCACGACAGGCTTCAATGCCATGATAGGAGTATCGCTGGACATAGACAAGATACTCTGATTAACAACATACATATTATCCAGAATCGGTCATTAGATTTCACATCGTTTCGTTTTTATCTCCGTTGCATTGCAACCATTTCGGCGAAGGCATAGCGGGCTATGTCGAGACGGAACGGGAAGCAAGACAGCGAAGAGAAAGGCGAAACGAACGAAAAGACCATATAACAATAACAGAATATTACCATATGTCGGTCTAATGACCGATTTGGGATTATATAGCGCAAGCTGGCTGGCATCATGGCAGAGATGTCCGCTGTGCCCTTGGCTTGCCTTCATACAAGACTCATTAACGACAAAAACGTAAAAACAATGAAAAAGCATTACGGTAAGACACTCGGTAGTTTCCTCATCGTGCTTCTCCTCATGCCGCTTGGCCACGCACTCATGATACTCATGGAGCATCTTCTCTCGCCTGAAGCCCTGCATTACAGTGCCTTCTTCATGGGATTTGCCGGCCTCGTGATAACAATCATCGGCGCACTGCAGAAGGGAGACACAAAGCAGACCATCTGGGGTATAACGGGCGCCATGCTGTTCTGGACAGGATGGGTGGAGTTCCTTCTTGCATACTACGCACAGCGCTACGGTGCACACTGCGACCTCGTAGGTTCTGGCATCGTGCAGACTACCTCACAGTATATAGACGGTATCGCTGTAGGCCATGACTTTCTCATCAACGGCGAGCCGCTCGAGACATTCAGCCGTGCCGAACTGAAGGCTCTGCGCGGCTCACGGCCGGAATATCTCATCATGCCTGCCACCTTCGGCATGTGGATGATGTTCATGGTGCTGTACCTTTTCTGCTCACGCACAGGATGCAACTTCATGCTGTGGATACAGAAGCATTGCGGCATAGAGAGAAATCTTGAGCTCCGTCCGATGGCACACCATGCCAGCATCGTGGTGTTCATGGAGTGGAACATCATGATGTGGGGAACATATCTCCTGCTGATGTTCTGCTACGACCCGGTATTCCTCGGCAGTTCACACCCTGTAACGCTTGCCATAGGAGCAGTGGCGCTCGCCGCTTCCGTGCTCATGCTGCACAAACAGCTCCGTATAGGTGCTTGGGGAAGGAACATCCGGTTTGCACTCGCAACGGTACTTGTCTTCTGGACATTCGTGGAAGTGGCGGCACGCAACGGTCTTTTCAAGGAGATATGGGTTGACCCGATGGGACATATTGCAGAGATGTCCATTATCCTTGTGACCTTCATCGCCGTGATAGTCCTGTCTATCGTAACGGCAAGGAAATAAGCCGTTACCGGATGTCAGACAAATAGACAGAAACAATAACCGGTAAGTATGAAGAAGGCGCGTCACAGACTAAAACTGTGTCGCGCCTTCCTCGTATTCTGACATCAGGAGATGCTCTCCGTCAAATACAGCGTATGTAAACTGTGTTATCCAGTCTCCGAGAATCAGCATTCGCTTGTCTGCCGCAAGCATCAGGTCCAGCTCTATATGACGATGTCCATAGATACAATAGTCGACATCGGGATGCGTGGCAAGATACTCCTTGGAGTACAGGACAAGATACTCCTTGTCCTCACCGAGATACTCAAGTTCCCCGGAACTGTTGTAGCGGCTTGTCACATTACCGTTGAACCGTGTGCCTTCCGCTCCTCGTCCTGACGCTTCACGCTCCTCCGCTACCTGGCGTTCGCGTTTCATGCGCGAGTGCTTCGCCCATGTAAGCCCGAGCCACATTGACACCCGTGGATGGAAAAGCGAGAAGAGCCTCTGACATGTCCTGTTATGGAAGACACCTCTCAACAGTTTGAACTCCTTGTCCGGGTCACCAAGACCGTCACCGTGTGCAAGGTAGAACACCTTGTTGTAAATCTCCAGCGTGGCAGGTTCGCGGTGCATGATGACACCACACTCCTCCTCAAGATAGCCATACATCCATATATCATGGTTACCTGTGAAGTAATGCACCTCGACACCCATATCGGTAAGTTCGGAGATTTTGCCGAGGAAACGCGTATATCCTTTCGGCACAGCATACTTC
Source organism: Prevotella sp. (assembly GCA_017462915.1). GTDB lineage: Bacteria > Bacteroidota > Bacteroidia > Bacteroidales > Bacteroidaceae > Prevotella. Next base: position 35,865 of record JAFTQG010000033.1, read on the forward strand.
CATTCATACCAGAAGTCAAACATGTCGCCGAGCAGATAGACAGCCTTTGCCGTTCCTTTTATGGAATCAAGGAACCTGACAAGTCGGCGCTCCTGCATCCGCGGATGGGCGATTCCCCAACTGCCGAGGTGTGCATCGGAAATAAAATATACCTTCTTCATGTTCATGTCCGCATTTATCGTGTTGCCGGCGAATGCCGGTTGTGTCATAAAGGCTCGAAAGCCTCATTGCGGCAAAGGCCGCATGACGGCCTGCCCTACTCGAAACCGAGCTCTATACGTGCCTCTTCCGTCATCATGGACTTGTCCCACTCCGGTTCAAAGACCATGTTTATCGTCGCGGATGTCACTCCAACGACAGCCTCAACCTTGGTGCGCACGTCCTCAAGGATAAAGTCTGCCGCAGGGCATGACGGTGCCGTGAATGTCATGTCTATATCCAGCGTGCCGTCATCGGAGAGGTCTATATTGTAGATAAGTCCGAGGTCATAGATGTTCACCGGAATCTCCGGGTCGTATACAGTGCGGAGCACATCTACTATACGCTCCTCTATCTGTGTCTTTTCTTCTTGTGTCATAGCTTTCCGTTTTCCTGGTAACTGTAATAGTTGCCGTCTGTTATTATAATATGGTCTGCAAGATGAAGGCGCATGAGCTTCAGGGCGTCTCCCACTTGGCGCGTGATATTGTCGTCATTGCGTGAGGGACGGGCATTGCCTGATGGGTGGTTATGCGCCAGAACCACGACCGTGGCGTTGCCGAGGATGGCATGCTTCACTATCAGTCTCACATCTACAGCCGTCTCTGTCAAGCCTCCCTGTGAGATGCGGACAGCATCGCCTATGAGTTTGAAGTTATGATTCAGGAGCAGTATCCACGCTTCCTCCGTGGCAAGGTCCTGCATCTTCGGACGCAGATACTCGTATATCGACTCTGCGCACGACAGGTCAAGCCGCTCCAGAGCGTTCTCCTGTTGACGGCGCTTGCCCAGCTCGCAGGCAGCGAGTATTGTTATAGCCTTCGCCTCACCTATACCGTTGTACTGTTTCAGGTCGTCTACACTCATGCGTCCGAGAGCCTTCAGCGAGTTGCCGCAACCGTGCAGCACCTTCTGCATCAGTTCCACGGCATTCTCCTTTGGGGAACCCGAACCGATAAGTATGGCCAGCAGTTCCGCAGACGACAAGGCTTCCGCGCCGAGCCGTCCGAGTTTTTCCCTCGGCCGGTCTTCCTCGCTCCACTGGTTGATATTCAGTTTGTCGGGACCGAACACCTCAGAAACTTTCCATTCTGCCATAGTATCAGTTGGTTGTTTGGTTGTTTAGTGGTTTGGTTGTTTGGTTGTTTGGTTGTTTGGTTGTTTAGTCGTTTGGTTGTTTGGAGGTTTAGTCGTTTGGTTGTTTGGATAGCCGGACCAGCCGTAACGGAAGCTGTTGTTCGTAGAACCGCATAACCGAAAAACCGTACAACCGTAGTTAGTGGTTTGGTTGTTTAGTTGTTTTGTGAACTAGTTATTTGGTGGCTTGGTTGCTTAATTATTCGACTGTTTAGCCTCAACAACCTAAAACCAACAACCCAAAACCATCTAACCGCACAACCGTATTTTCATTTATAAAATGTCTTGTCAAAGGCATGGAACTCATCCTTGCCCAGCACGCACCTCTGCCACCATGCGTAAAGGAATCCGCAGCCATATCCCATAAGCTGTACGAAGGCGGCAACGACACTCCTTAAGCCTATGCCCAACGACCTGTACCGTATGCCGGCATCAATGACGATGAGCAGCGAATAGAGCAACAGAGGGATAAGCGGTGCGGCGCAGAGCCAATACCAGCGGTGAAGAGGGTCTGGCCCCGGGCCGTAGACCATCATAAGCCTTCCCGTGAATGAGAGTACGAGCAGCATGACAACGCCGATAGTGAATGCAGCAGGGAGCATGTGCACGAGTTTCATCGTCCCTGGATGACGTTTCTCGAGATTGATGCGTGCGATACCACTGTTGTACACCTGCCTCCAGAATTTCCTGTAATCCGCACGTCGCTTGTGCCATACCCAAGCTGTAGAGAACAGCCGTGTCTTGTAGCCAGCCTCTACTATGCGGTACGAGAAATCGATGTCCTCGCCGAAGCGCATACTGGAGAATCCTCCGAGTTCAAGGTATACCTCACGCCGTATGCCCATATTAAAGGAGCGAGGGAAAAACTTGTCGAGCCTTGTTTTTCCGCCACGTATTCCACCCGTGGTGAAGAACGAGGTCATGGAATATGAGATAGCCTTCTGTATCGGAGAGAACGACTCATGCACGGAGTCCGGTCCGCCGAAAGCATCGCATGACGCCACGCGTTGCGCATGATTCTCGTCAGCACTGTCGCCGAAAAGTTCCCTGTCGACTGCCTCCATATATCCGTCCGGCAGGACGACATCAGAGTCAAGTATCAAAAGAAAAGCTCCGGAAGCCCGTTCAGCGCCGTAGTTACGGCTCTGACCGGGTCCGGAGTTCTGCTTGTTATAGTAATGGATATCCAGTCTGTCGGCATATTTCTTGCACACATCGCCACAGGGGACAGCAGAGCCGTCCTCCACGATGATGACCTCAAAGTCCTTCATCGTCTGTCGGTCAAGGCTCTCCAGGAGCTCGCTGACCTCATCCGGGCGGTTGTAGACCGGGACTATTACCGAGTATGTCATATATCAGGCTTGTTCTAAAAAATCAAGTTTCCGATGCCCTCCATCCTGCATTCATGCCGCGGAGGGTATCTTTCTATGTATTTTTTTCAGAACTCCGCCTTACTCCTTCACGCGCTGCACGTAGCTGCCGTCACGTGTATCGACGACGATAAGCTCACCCTCGTTGATGAAGAGAGGCACACGCACCTCTACACCTGTCTCAAGAGTAGCAGGCTTTGTAGCATTTGTAGCAGTGTCGCCCTTTATGCCTGGCTCGGAGTGTGTGATGCGGAGAGTTGTCTTAGGAGGCATCTCTGCATAGAGCACATTGCCGTCTGTAGTGTCATAGACCACCTCCACGATGTCGTTCTCCTTCATGTAGTCAACACCTATCACGAGATCCTTGGCGATAGGAGCCTGGTCGAATGTCTCCTGATTCATGAAGATGTAGTCCTCACCGTCAATATAGAGGAACTGGAACGGACGGCGCTCGATGCGTACATCCTCAAGTCTCTCGCCGATGTTGTAGCGGCGCTCGAGCACGCGGCCGTCGCTGACATTCTTCAGCTTCACGTTCATGATGGTATTTCCCTTACCTGGCTTGCGGTGCATGAAGTCGATGCAAACCCAAATGCCTCCATCCATACGGATGGTAGTGCCCTTCTTGATGTCTTGTGACTGAACCATTGTTTCTTTTTTATGTATTACGTTTATAGATTATTCCTTAGCATCCCTGCCGCCATAATGCCGTCACGACCGCCTACAGAGATACGCACGAGGTATGCTCCATAAAGCGACACAGCGACAGCAGACAGACGCTTTCCGCTTGTTTTCGGTTGCAAAGGTACTACTTTTTTCTTAAAAATCACTTATTTTTCAACGAAAATTCAATTATTTCTTGCTTATTTCAAAATAATTACGTACTTTTGCAACCCGAATTGTGAATTAAGGACAACAAAGCAAAAATAACAACAAAATAACAATAAGATGAAAAGAACATTCCAGCCACACAATCGCCGCCGCGTGAACAAGCACGGTTTCCGCGAGCGCATGAAGACCAAGAACGGTCGCCGCGTGCTCGCTTCACGTCGCGCACATGGCCGCAAGAAGCTCACTGTCTCTGACGAGCATCACGGAAAATAACGCTGGACACCAGCGTTTCCGTAGCCTTGACGGCATAAAGGACACCGCTCCTTTACCGCAAAGGTCGTCCCGGAGACATCAACAAGACACATCTTGTCTGAAAAAGGCAGCAGAGGTATCTACTTCTGTTGCCTTTTTTCGTGTATATACAGCTACATCAGTAGCTATATAAGCATAACCTTTTATGTGAATTGCCACTTCCCCTGCCTGCGACGCCGACGTTTTGCAGGGATACACGGAGGCAGGGGAAAGAGGCTTTTTTACAGTTATAGACAAACAGCAATTATCTTACAGCGACCTTGACTACCTGTGTGCCGACGCGGACGATGTATATGCCGGCAGTTGTCGAGCGGTAAGTAACGGTTCCGTCATTGCCCCTTGCGCTGAGCAGGAGCACACCGTCGGCAGTATATATGTTTACCGCAGACGTTTCCGGAAGACCTGTAACGACAATGTCTCCGCCAGATACACGGACGCATGATGCGACATTATCCGAAGAGACATCACTGATGGCTGTACCGGCGCCGCCAATTATGTTCTCAAACCTTGACCAGCCATAAGCCGTCTTGTAGGCTTCGACTCTTTCTGCGGGCACAATCAACTGGCATTTCTTGTATATTTGTCCAAAGTCAGAAGCAGACGCCAGCTGTGGCGGTGTCGGGTTCAGAGAATACAGTGTTGCAATGGCATTATCATTTACGAAAGCACTTTGTGCAATAGTAGTAACGCTACTGCCAATAGTGACAGTCACAAGACTCCTGCAACCATTGAAAGCATTCCTGCCTATCGTGGTCACACTGTTAGGGATGACGAGAGTTGCCGGACCAGAGCAATGCCAAAATGCGCCATCTCCAATCGTAGTCACACCCTCCTGGAAAACAAAATCTCCTGATTTTCCTCCAGGCCAAGCACATAAGATTTTCATGTCCTTCGAGTAAAGGACACCATCTACACTGCAATAATTCGCATTTTCCGTATCAACATCAATGGACGGCAAGTTTTCGCAATATGTAAAAGCGCCCATGCCAATCACAGTCACACCGTTCCCTACGGTCACTGAAGAAAGTGCACTACAACCGTAAAACGCCTGACTACCTATCATTGTCACGCTGTTTGGGATGGTGACAGAGCCAAGACCAGTACACCTGTCAAAGGACAAACGACCTATCGTTGTCACACTGTTTGGGATGACTATTGATGTCAACCCCTGGCAGTCACTAAAAGCGCCTTCACCGATTCCAACTACCATATAGTTCTCTCCGTTGTACGACACTGTCGACGGGATTGCAATGTCTCCACTGTATTGTACATCAGGGTTACTTGTCACGGCGACATCCTTGCCGCCCTCTTCTATGACAGAATAACAAAGGCCTCCATACTCGAATGTTTCCTGCGCTACGGCAGGGAGGCCAGTCGACAGTGTCAGCACTGCCAGCAGAAGTTTGTACATCATTTTTTTCATATTACTCTCACGCTTTTTGTTTTGTTATTAAGTTTAGTATCAGGTTATCAGTCAGCATGTTATTCATGCCATTTCATTCTCTCAATACATCTTCACTACTTTCCATAGGCCTACATTGTGCCTCCGGGCCTCCACATCGGCATTTTTATGTTTAAAACAGAAAAGCGTGAGAGCCGTACTTGCCGCCCATTCTGCAAACGGAGGCTCTGGTATTGCCCATCTCAGCAGAACGGACAAACTTGCAGAAGCCTCACGCAGAATATGTGAAGCGCCAACGACAGACACAGATGTGCCAGCCATTGACGGAATATACATATCCACATAAGCCATCTACTGCTTGCCGTAATCTTGACTGAGATTGAAATTTACCAGATTTCCGTTTGTCAAGAAATAGCGTAGAGTAAACGCTTTCCATCATGTCTGTATCCCTCCCGCATAGCCCGAGACCGGGCTTCTGCGATACGGTCTACGGTCACAAAGGTAATACATTATTTTGATATTGGCAAAAACATGTCAAGTTTTTTTTCCATGACACAGGGATTTTTCAGGTTTGGGTGTCTGTCCGGACATTGAATGCCCTACGCAAAAGTATTGCGCAAATGGCGGAGATACACTGGGGTACATCCCTACCCTGTTGCCGAGGATACTTATAGCTGGTATTTCTTCATGAAAATATTGAGAAAACAGTCGTTTCAATTTGTTGCATAGGACGCTTATTACAGATATTATTCCATGAAAATATTGAGAAATATATTGTTTCAACTTGTTGCTAAAAGGACTTATCACAGATACTAACTATCTATGGCAAAAGTTTTGCGCAAGCATCATCTCGGCGAGAGTATTGCGTAAAACGTAGGGACGTACCGTGGTGTGTCCGAAACGGTGTGAAACGCCGAGAATGACAGTCTTTTCATACCTACCCAACCGCCTCGCCAAGGGAAATCAGGGCACAGAACAGGAGCGAAAGGCATATTCGCAAAGTGAAGGCGACCGTCCACTCCCGAGGAGCGAAAACTTGCGCGAGTTTTCTTATGTCCTATTTATCATAACATGAAAAATACACTTGTCAGCGTGTCGATTATGACGGTTTTTAGCATCATTCCTGTCTGGTTCGGCGACAAAACGTGACCTTTCCCCAGCAAAGACGACACATCCATGCTGGTAAAAGGTCACCTTTCATTATACAAAAGGTGACCTTTTACGGCTTATCCGTCACAGGCAAAATGGCAAACCCTACCGTATATTCTTATATCTCAACACATTATACAAAATAAAAATTCATACAAAATTTGCTCATTCGACACCTTCGCCTGATTTTCATCCTATTCTCAAGGCACGAAAACGTGCCGGGTTTTCTTATTTTGCACCATGTCCGAGGAGACGTTCCGCACCATCAACCGCATTTGACAGACAGGAACGGCAGGCGCCGCATATATGGCAGACAGCCTGACATCTGGCGACAATATACGCCACATGACAGAAAAAAGTCATGTAAATACATCTTGTTTTGAAATATTTTTTGTAATTTTGCTCCAAATTAAAGACCCTACACATATCACGCAATGACAACAAAGACCTTTTTCCATAAGCTCCGGAGCAAGTATATCTGGCTGAACATCGGACTGATGGCCGTCGTCGCCATTGCATTCGTCCTTGCCATAAGCATCGGAACAGACATCTACACCCACCACGGGGAGGCTATCAGAGTGCCTGACCTTCAGGGCAAGAGATTCGAGGACGCACAGCAGTTGCTGAAAAGCTCCGCCCTCGACATCGTCGTCTCCGACACCGGCTACAACCGAATGTTGCCGCCCGACTGCATACTGCAGCAGACTCCGGAGGCAGGAGAGCGCGTGAAGAGCGGCAGATGCATATACGTGACTGTCAATGCCTCGCAGAAACCGACGCTGACAATCCCTGACATCATAGACAACAGTTCACTGCGCGAGGCCACGGCAAAGCTCCGCATCCTCGGTTTCAAGGTCGGCGAACCGCAATATATATCCGGAGAGAAAGACTGGGTCTACGGCATTGTGTCGAGAGGCAAGAACCTCGTCGCCGGAGACAGTGTGCCGCTGGATGTCATGGTGTCGCTGCAGGTGGGCAACGGCATGCTCGGCAATGAGGACGACATCATTGTCACAGACCCCGAATATCCAGAAGAGACTGAGGAGATGCCCGACGTGATGGAGGAAGACCCTTTCGAGGAGGTTATCGAATGACAATCCCTTACAGAAAAGAACAGCTGATGATTAAAGACGAAATATTTGAAGACGACGAACTGCTCGACGACGTGCAGGAGAGCGACGCTGGCGACGGCGGACTGTATGAGCACTTCCGCATCGTGGCAGACGCAGGGCAGGAGCCGCTGCGCATAGACAAGTTCCTGTTTGAACACATGCAACACTCCTCGCGCAACCGCATACAGCAGGCAGCGGAGGCTGGATACATACATGCCAACGGCAGACCCGTGAAGTCCAATTACAAGGTGCGCCCAGGCGATGTGCTGACACTTATGCTCACCCGTCCGCCACACGACACGAGCATCCTGCCGGAGGATATCCCGCTGGATATAGTCTATGAGGACGACCAACTGATGGTCGTCAACAAGGCGGCAGGCATGGTCGTACATCCCGGAGCAGGCAATTTCACCGGCACTCTCGTCAATGCCATGGCATGGCACATGAAGGATGTGCCGGAGTATGACCCTAACTCTCCCGAGGTAGGACTGGTACACCGCATAGACAAGGACACGAGCGGCCTGCTCCTCATAGCCAAGACGCCGGAGGCAAAGCAGAACCTCGGCAAGCAATTCTTCAACAAGACCACACACCGCTCATACCATGCGCTCGTGTGGGGACACATGAAGGAGGACGAGGGAAGGATAGAGGGGAACATCACACGTGACCCCAAGGACCGTCTGCGGATGACCGTCACCGCGCCAGACTCGGGCATCGGCAAGCCTGCCGTGACCCATTGGAGGGTGATAGAGCGTTACGGATATACCACATTGGTAGAGTGCATCCTCGAAACAGGGCGCACGCACCAGATCCGTGCCCACATGAAGCACATCGGACATCCGCTCTTCGCCGACGAGAGATACGGCGGCATGGAGATTCTCCGCGGCGAAAGGTCTTCGTCATACAAGGCTTTCATAAACAACTGCTTCAAGCTCTGTCCGCGACAGGCTCTCCATGCGAAGACTCTCGGCTTTGTCCATCCTGTGACAAACAAGCAGATGGACTTCACGTCTGAGCTGCCTGAAGACCTCGGAGCGGTGATAAGGAAATGGCAGGAGTTCATAGCGGGAACGACACGAAACACATTCGGAGAGTAAGCCCGTGTGGCATACAAACAAGACACATTAATAAAGAACAAGTTAAAAAATAACGACAAAAGATATGAAACGTACCATTGCTATTGTTTGCGGCGGTGACTCAAGTGAGCACGGAGTGTCAATGCGTTCCGGACAGGGAGTATATTCCTTCTTCGACAAAGAGCGCTACAACGTATATATCGTGGAGTTCAAGGGAACAGACTGGAAGGTTCATCTCAGCAACGGCGACACCGTGAGAATCGACAAGAACGACTTCTCGTTCGTTGAGGACGGCACAAAAAGGACATTCGACTACGCCTACATCACCATTCACGGAGCACCGGGAGAGAACGGAGTCCTGCAAGGATACTTTGAACTCCTGCATATCCCCTACTCTACAAGCGGTGTGCTCGTGGAAGCACTGACCTTCGACAAGTTCGCTCTCAACAATTACCTCCGCGGATTCGGCGTTTCCGTGGCAGACAGCATCCTCGTGCGCCACGGCCATGAGAACGAAATCGACGAGCAGGAGATAGTGGAGAAACTCGGCCTGCCGCTCTTTGTCAAGCCTGCCGCAGACGGTTCGAGCTTCGGTATCACCAAGGTAAAGGATGCGGACCATCTCGCTCCAGCTCTCAGAAAGGCATTTCTCGAGAGCAGTGACGTGATGATAGAGGGCTTCCTTGAAGGCACGGAAATCAGCCAGGGATGCTACAAGACACGCAAGAAGAGCGTTGTGCTCCCTGCGACAGAGGTTGTCACGGACAACGAATTCTTCGACTATGACGCGAAATACAACGGCATGGTGCAGGAGATAACCCCTGCACGCCTCGCTCCCGAGACAACGGAGCGCGTGGCGAAGGTGACATCTGCCATCTACGACATACTCCACTGCAACGGCATAATACGCATAGACTACATCATATCCAAGAACGCTGACGGCACAGACAAGATAAACATGCTCGAGATAAACACCACTCCTGGCATGACAGCGACATCGTTCATCCCTCAGCAGGTGCGCGCCGCCGGCATGGAGATGAAGGATGTGCTCTCTGAAATCGTGGAGAACCAGTTCTGAGTTTAGTCGTTTGGTCCTTTAGTGGTTCAGTTGTTTAGTCATGTGCTTTAGGCTTTAAGGCTTTCAGCATAGGCCACATACAACTAAACAACATAACACCAAAACGACTAAAAGCCCAAACAACTGAACAACAAAACGACCAAACCACAAAATGACCTACAAACCATGCACAACGAGTTTGACCAGATAAGACCTTTCGGCAAGGGTGAAGTCAGGCCTGCCGTAGAGTCACTGCTGCACGACAGGCAGTTCATGACCATGCTGCGCGGCTTCCTTCCGCTGCCGAAGTGCGTCATACGCTTCCTCATACGCACAATGTTCATCGGTGTCAACACCACCCTTGATTTCCAGAAAAGATACATGAGCCGCATCGTGGGCTTTACGCTGAAGAAATGTACCGACGGCTGCACCTTCAGCGGACATCCACTTCCATCCAAGGGACGGCATCATACGTATCTGTCAAATCACCGCGACATAGTGCTCGACTCCGCCATACTGTCGTACGAACTGTTCAAGAACGGCTACGATACCACCGTGGAGATAGGCATCGGCGACAACCTCCTCATCTATCCATGGATAAGGACTCTCGTGAAACTCAACAAGGCTTTCACCGTGAAGCGTGGCCTCTCGCCTCGCCAGTTGCTGGAAAGCTCGCAGCTGATGTCGAGGTATATCCACCACGCCATAAAGGAAAAGGGCGAGAATATATGGCTCGCACAGCGTGAAGGAAGGGCGAAAGACTCTGACGACCGTACACAGGAATCGGTGCTGAAGATGCTTAGTTACGGCGGAAAGCTCTGCGAACTGAATATCGTCCCGCTGACAATCTCCTACGAGTTTGACCCCTGCGACTATCTGAAAGCCAAGGAGTTCCAGCTCAAAAGAGACAATCCGCAGTACAAGAAGTCCAAGCAGGACGACCTTGAGAATATGAAAGTGGGCATCATGGGCTATAAAGGCCGCGTGCATTACGAGTGTGCTCCTTGCATCAACGAGTGGCTCGGAGAGTATGACGGACTCGCAAAGGCAGACTTTTATGCCGAGGTGGCGAAGCGCATGGACAGAGCTATACATCAGGGATACAGGATATATCCGAACAACTACATAGCCCTCGACATGCTGAACGGTAACCGGGACAACAGCGACAGCTATACTGCCGAGGACGAGAAACGGTTTGAAGACTACCTCAACAGCCAGCTTGCGAAGATTGATATTCCCAACAAGGACGAGGCTTTCCTCCGCGAGCGTATGCTGACAATGTATGCCAATCCGCTGAGAAACAAAACGGCAAGCGAGAATGAAGGTGACGGTGCGTAATATATTATGTCTTGCAATGCTCTGTCTATGCATGTCATGTACATTGACAGACGATGACGGTGACGACTACGAGTACACCGGACTCGTAGCGGAAATGTGTGATGTGCACACGTCCGAGGCACGACAACTGGTGGCAGCCACTACAGATACCGACACCCGCCTGTCATTCTCTGAACCGCTGAATGTATCATGGGCAAAAGAGCAGGATACGGATTACAGAGCCTTGCTCTATTATAATAAGGAGAATAACGGCAATACCGTGCGCCCGATACGTGCACAGCAGGCTTTGATACTGACGCCCAAGACCATGGAAGACGCCAAGGACTGGTATGACAACCGTGACCCTGTAAGCCTCGCCACGGCATGGTTCGCAAAGAACGGCAAGTACCTTAACCTCTGCATCGACTTCAAAAGCGGAAGCGCAGACAGTGAAGACGCACGACAGACGGTGGGGATCGTATGCGAGAAAATCACGGCATCGCCCACAGGAAACAGATACCACTACCGCCTATGCCATGCGCAGAACGGCGTACCGACATACTATACCGTAAGCCAATATGCCTCGATACCGACAAGAGAGATACAGTCAGGGGATGTCATAACCCTGGATATACAGACCTGGGACGGAGTATTGACAAAGGATTTCATAAAGCCTTGACACATTTCATATAGAGGACAGCATCGGCATTCCTGCAGAAA
>JAFTQG010000006.1 GCA_017462915.1 Prevotella sp.
AAACTGACTCACGCTTTATGCGGCTTCGGATGCCAGTTTGAGCTACAGCTCGAAGAGGAAATTGATATTCTTATGCACTACTGCCTCAAAACAATGAGGTAAGGTCACATATGCGCCTAAACCCACCCGCACCCACGCACGCACGGATACTCTCAGGGTTGGTGCATATTTGATTTATAGAGGAAATTTAACATATATAAATGATATAGCAACCTTCTCAGAGTCATAATCTCAGAGATTTTCCCGTTATAGCTATTTAGTAGCACAATTCTCTTTTGTGTTTCATCCTAGCACAATGGAAACCTGTCTTTGCCCTCAAAAGTATCTCTACTGTCGAAAGTTCTGGTGGTCAGGATATGAATCCTGATGTCAGTTGCACAAAAAATAGGAATTATATTGTATTTTTGTCATATGAAGATAGAAGAAGCCATAGTGTATTGCCTTGCCACGTCCAATCGTGGGATGCGTTCGGAGCAGATCGCCGACATGATAAACCGTCAGCGGCTTCACATTCGTAAAGATGGGCAACCTGTGACCTCCAAACAGATATATGCTGTCATCTGCCGCTATCCTGATATGTTCGTGAAGGCAGAGGGACGTATAATGTTAATGATATGAGAACTGCTATTGAAAAACTTAAGTCATCACGATCCTGGAGTTTTGTGGTGATTACTCTGATTTATCTTATCGCCACTGCCATCGGAGCTTGGGTATTTGCTCTTTTGAGCGAAAGCCACTTTCTTGTGAGGCTGTTTGCCGCTGATTTTGCAGCTACCGTCTTAGTCTGGTTATGGGGAGTGGTATTCAGCAACTCTTCGGTCTATGACCCGTACTGGAGTGTGGCTCCGCCTCTTATGCTGACCGGCTATGCCCTTTATGTCGGTGCCGGCTCGCTTCCTGTCGTGCTGCTGCAGATTGCAGTATGGTACTGGGCGATACGACTGACGGGCAACTGGGCGTACACATTCCCGAACCTGAACAAGCAGGACTGGCGGTATGATATGTATAAGGAACGTTTCCCTCGTCTGTGGCACATCGTCAACTTCACCGGCATCAACTTGATGCCTACCATCGTGGTCTTCCTTGCAATGGTACCGGGATTTCTTCTGATTGATATGTCGGCAGAGACTCAATTGAACACCGACATCTTTACTTGGGCAGGATTTGTGGTCTGCCTGTCTGCTGCAACTCTTCAACTCGTGTCTGATACCCAGGCCCATCGTTTCCGTAAGACACATAGGGGAGAGGTCTGCACCGTCGGCTTATGGAGCCGTTCACGTCATCCGAACTATCTCGGAGAGATACTGATGTGGTGGGGTGTCTATCTGATGTTCCTGACAGCTGCCGGCGAGCTTCTGTCATGGCGAGGTGTACTTCTACCTGCAGCAGGTGCCCTGGCCAACACCTGCCTGTTCCTTTTCATAAGTATCCCTATGATGGAGAAACGACAGATGGCAAACAAACCTGCATACGCCGAATATAGAAAGACGGTAAGGATGTTGCTATGATAAGTATTAACTTTCTAAATATGAGTATATGAAAAGCTTTGGACCAAA
>JAFTQG010000034.1 GCA_017462915.1 Prevotella sp.
GCAGCGGCATTCCTGCTGAAACACGGAATGACATACCTCCCCAAACAGCCTTTTACAAGACCTGATTTATACAAAGAAAGACATCATCATGAATAAAATCAATCTGCTTACCTTCGCTTCTGTCTTCCAGAAGCAGGAGTATGAGTCTATACGCAGGGCACACGAAGCCCTGTTTGACGCTCTTGAGCAACACTTCAAAGTAAACGTGATATTCGAGAAAGACCTCGACAGTGTCATGATAGACCAGCTTGAGGGCAAGACTCTCGTCTTCATAGCCACAGGAGGCACGGAGGGCATGGTGGTGAAAAACTACCACAGACTGCCAAAACCGCTGACTCTGCTCACAGACGGCAAGGCAAATTCCCTTGCCGCTTCGCTCGAGCTCTCCTGCTGGACAAGACAGCAGGGAGACACCTGCACCATACTGCACGGTGACATGGAGAGCATCATTGCATCAATAGAAAACGGCACGGCAGACACCCCTAGCGCCACGAACGACAATGCCATGCACCTCCAGACATCACCCCTTGCAGGTTGCAGGATAGGTGTCATGGGCGAACCCTCCGACTGGCTTGTGGCAAGCGATGTCGACTACGCCCTCGCACGTGAACGCTGGGGAGTGGAATATGTGGACATCAGCCTCGACACCGTCAACGGATACTACGCCGAGGTGAAGGAGGAGGATGTGGCGGAACTCACCGACAAGTTCATCAGCGATGCCATTTCGTGCAAGGAACCCGACCGCAACGAGGTTGTAAAGGCCATGCGTCTCTATCTCGCACTGCAACGCATAGCAGACGAGCAGAAGCTGGATGCCCTGACAGTGCAGTGCTTCAGCCTCATCCCGACGACAGGAACCACAGGATGCCTGGCACTGGCCTTGCTCAACGACAACGGCATAATAGCCGGTTGTGAGGGAGACCTTGCATCGATATTCACCATGCTTCTCGCCAACCGCGTCACGGGTCAGGGTGCATTCATGGCAAATCCGTCGCACATCTGCCGTGAGACGGGCGAGATACTGTTCGCACATTGCACGATAGGCCTACGCCAGACAGAGGGCTATATCATAAGAAGCCACTTCGAGAGCGACTCCGGCGTGGCGATACAAGGTATCATGCCGACAGGCAGGGTTACCGTGATGAAATGCGGAGGCAAAGGTCTCGAACGGTCATTCGTCGCCGGAGGCGTTATCCTGGAGAACCAGGACGACTGTCGCAAATGCCGCACGCAGATACTCGTGAAGCTCGACAAGCCCGAGGATGCTGCCTATTTCCTTGAAAACAGCATAGGCAATCACCACATCATCGTCATAGGCGACTACACAGAGAGATTCAAATAAGGTCTGTAAAGACATAAGACAACATGCCGTCCCCTGGAGCACAGAGTTCCAAGGGACGGCACTTTATTTTAAATAAGGCATACACCACACCCGTCAGACATCATGTATTATCATAGGATTTTCCGATAGCCGCCATTCACACTAACGTATATCACCGCTTCCGCAGTCCACGGAAAAGGAATACCTTTGCACCGGAAATCAATAAAAATGCAACGATTATGTCAGCAATCATCTACAATCCCCATGCAGCATGGCTCATCATAGGATGCGCGGCAATGGTATTACTCGTGACGTTCGGCGGCGGACTCTGTCACAGACTCTCCCTGTTCAACAAGAAACACCACATACTTGAGTGGGAAAACGGCTCTATCTATGACTGGGACGACGACGATGAATAACGAGAGACACGCAGGGAAGCTCGGGAAATTCCTGTGCAGCTACGCCACGACACTGCTGGAATGTGGCGCGACGACCGTCAGGATAGAGAAGAATGTCGAACGCATGGCGAAGGCATACGGCAGCAATGCCGAGATAAGCATCTATCCGCGACATGTAGAGGTAGTGCTCATGGACGACGATAACGGCAGGACCTCGCTTTGCAGCAAGGCGATAAGCGGAAGCCATATCAATTTCTCCACCGTCACCGCCCTGAGCAAACTGAGCTGGAACTGTCTCGACCGCCATACTCCACTGACCGTAGCGATGAGGCAATACAGGCGCATCGTCAGCACCGAGCGCATACCTCCGTATGCCGTGACACTGCTTGCGGCAATCGCAAACGCGTCGTTCTGCCGCCTGTTTGAAGGCGACTGGCAGGCCATGGCTGTCGTCTTTGCCGCCACAGCCTGCGGTTTCCATCTCAAAGAGACGATGTGCAGGAGATTCCATGTCGACATACGTCTCGCCACAATAGTCGCCGGATGCGTCTCGGCTATACTGTCATGCTCCTGCTATGTCTTCAATATCGGCAACACTCCCGACACGGCATTGGCAACGAGCGTGCTCTACCTCATCCCCGGCATACCGTATCTGAACGCCGTGAGCGACCTCATAAACGGGCATCATATCTGCGCCATGAGCCGGTTGATACACGCCGTGACCATCACCGTATGCCTGTCCGCAGGACTGTATCTCGGAATCGCGCTGATAAAGTCCTGTGCCGGATGACACGCTGACCGTGACAGGCACGCACCTCAGCCCTATAACACATTATTATATAATAGAACATACCCGACAAAACAACAGACAACACATGTTACCATTCATCGAAGACTGTCTCTTTGCGTCAATAGCCGCCATCGGTTTCGGCAGCATCAGCAATGTCCCCGTCAAGGCTTTCACAGGCTGTGCCATACTCGCCGCCGCAGGACACGGCACGAGAACGCTCCTGACAGGTCATCTTGACATTGGCATAATACCGGCAAGCCTCGTCGGCAGCCTCATCATCGGGCTGCTGTCCATCCCCGTTGCGTCACACTGGAAAGCACCTGCAGAGAGCATGTCCTTCCCCGCCCTGCTCCCGATGATTCCCGGCATGTACGCCTACCGTGCCATACAGGCGCTGATAGCCTGCCTGCAACACTCCTCTGAGACCGACTTCATGCACCAGTTGTACCTGCTGAACTACAACGGTCTGATATGCTGCACCATCATACTCCTGATGTTTCTCGGCGTGACCGTCCCGATATTCTGTTTCAAGCGATATTCATTCTCGGCAACAAGATAACCCGTGAAAAACGCATTATAAGTAAGTCAACAAAATTAAACGATATTATATGTAACTATGCACGTATTCCAATCTTGCATGTCTAAAGCTTATTCTTTTTGGCTGTTTCCACCTTGTCACTCAGTCACATAGTCCGCTATGCTCCTTCGTTCCAAGGCAAAAACATCTCAAAAACTATTACGCTTTATACTATACATTAATTTTTTTTGACTTACTTCTCAGAAAAATAATGTAACTTTGCAGCACAATGCAAGAAAACGGAAACCATATACACATGGAACTGAGACATCTGAAATCATTCATCGTGGCGGCGAGGTGCCTCAACTTCTCTGAGGCGGCACGCAGGATGTGCGTGACGCAGAGCACATTCTCGCAGACTATCAAGCAGTTGGAGGACGAACTCGGCAGCACGCTCTTCTTCCGCAACTCTCATGAGGTGACCCTCACCGAGGCAGGCAACGAGCTTCTGCCCTTCGCGGAGAAGGCTATGCAGGCGGCTGACGACTGCACACAGCGGCTGGAGGACCTCCGCAGACTGCAGTGCGGCACACTGAGCATCGGTGTGACACACTCCTTCAACATGGTCATGCACGAGACTCTGAAGGAGTTCATGAGACGATACCCGGGCATAAGGCTGAGTATAATCTACAAACCCATGACGGAACTCATCGAGCGGCTCTCACGGCGCGAGCTCGATTTCGTGCTCTCTTTCCGTCCGCAGGGCTACTATCCGAAGCTCGAGTCGCACATACTCTTCGAGGACCACCTGTCGGTAATCGTGCGGCGCGACCATCCTTTGGCGCGGAAGAGTGAGGTATCCATGGCAGACCTCGTGGGATTCCCCGTTGCGCTCCCTGCCAAAGGTCTGCAGGCGCGCAACGTGCTGGAGTCGATAATGTCTGACGCCACCGAACTGAACGTGCGTGTCGAGATGGACGAGGTGACGCCTCTGCTCCGCCTTGTGCGCAATACAGGCATCTGCACCATACTCTCTACCTCAGCCACAGAGGACGACGACGAGCTGTGCGCCATCCCCATAAGGCATGAGGGCTGCCGCATGGAGGGTTGCGTGCAGACGCTCAAGGAGGGCTACAGGAAAGAGAGTGCCAAGGAGTTCATACGCATCCTCTGCGAGACCTCGCTCGTGAAGAAGCGCATAGGTGAATGGTTGAGGTAAATGCAGTGGCGGTTTTCGCGCTTCCCATGTACACTCTATCACACTGATATACAAAGATATAAACCATATTAATGGCTTTTCCGCGCCAGACCGTGGAGCATACGCCATACGAAGGGTGACCTTTTACACGTTAAAGGGTCACCCTTTACTATGCGAAAGGTGACCCTTCACATGGCAAAAGGTCACCTCTTAGAAACACAACGAAAACGTCCCATAACATTCCGCCCTACCCCTCTGACATCAACAAGCCACAGACAGGTTAAGTAAGTCACAAAAATTAATGTATAGTATAAAACTTAGTTGTTTTTGAGGTGTTCCCGTTTTGGAACGAAGGAGCATAGCGGGCTATGTGACTAAGTGACAAGACAGAAACAGCCAAAAAGAACAAGGTTTATACATACAAGATGTAAGCATTTGCTTTATAATAGACAGTAACGGTTAATTCTGGTGACTTACTTATCAAAGGAAAAAACACGGAATCGCTTGCATATATGGAGAAATATTGCGAAATTTGCAGATGAAATGATACTTGCTTTAATAATAATCTACTTTGCATCGCTCTTCCTTTTCGGCCGCCTCACCTCGGGAAAGGCCGGCAACGATGCGTTCTTCCGCGCCGAAAGGAAATCGCGGTGGTATATGGTGGCCTTCGGCATGGTGGGGGCAAGCATATCGGGTGTGACATTCATCTCCGTCCCGGGCATGGTGATGACCCAGCAGATGACATATCTGCAGATGTGCATGGGATTTATCCTCGGATACTTTGCCGTGGCATACATACTCCTGCCGCTATACTACCGCCTTAACCTCACGTCTATATACACATATCTCGGCAAGAGACTCGGAAGAAGGAGCTACAAGACCGGCGCATGGTTCTTCCTCTTGTCCAAGCTGTCCGGTTCGGCGATAAAGTTCTATGTCGTCTGCATGCTCCTCCAGCGCTTCGTCATGGAGGGATACGGCGTGCCTTTCTGGCTGACGGCATCGGTCCTTGTCGCCATGATATGGCTGTACACCTGCCGCGGAGGCATCAAGACGCTGGTATGGACGGACACGCTGCAGACGGCGTGCATGCTTGTTTCGGCAGGACTTATCATAGCTGCCGTGGCAGGACAGCTTGACATGCCTTTCGCCCGACTGTGGCAGACGGTATGGGAGGACAGCCATTCGCGCATATTTGTCTTCGACGATTTCAGTTCTACGCAGAACTTCTGGAAACAGTTTCTCTCCGGCATCTTCACCGTGATAGTGATGACAGGCCTCGACCAGGATGTCATGCAGAAAAATCTTACCTGCAAGACACTGCGCGATGCACGCAAGGACATGTGCACATACGGCTTTGCCTTCCTCCCTGTCAACGCCATGTTCCTCTTTCTCGGCGTGCTTCTGATGATGCTTTGCAGCCAGCAGGGACTGGCGTTGCCTGCGAAAGGCGACGAACTGCTGCCGATGTTCGCAGCGACCGGTGCCCTCGGGACATGGGCAATGGTGCTTTTCTTCATAGGGATAATATCGACTTCCTTCTCCACCGCCGACTCTACCCTCACCTCTCTGACGACAAGCCTATGCGTCGACATCTGCGAAGACACGGAGGACGAGAGGCTTCGCAAGAGGGTGCACATTGGCGTTGCCGTGGTGTTTGCCCTCGCCGTGATACTCTTCGACAGCATAGGTTCGTCGAGTGTCATCAATCTTGTGTACACCGTCGTCGGCTACACCTATGGCCCGTTGCTCGGACTGTTTGCCTTCGGACTGTTTACACGATACGGTGTGAGAGACCGATTTGTGCCTTTCGTCTGCGTAGTTTCGCCGATTCTGTGCTTCACTATAAACGAAATAGTCCATAACCTCCTTGGATACCAATTCGGTTATGAACTACTTATGTTGAACGGCCTTGTCACTTTCTCCGGCCTGATGATGCTCAGGACCGGGAGAATGACGGCTTAGAATGTCATGTTGATGGCGAAACGCACACCGTTCTTTATGGCTGTGTCAAGGTCGTTGTATGAGAGACGGTGCACATAGTCCACCTCAAGGAACTTGAAGATATTGTGCACGCCGACACAGACCTCGGCATACGGCTTGCTGCTCATGATGTTGCATCCTGCAGGAAATTGCAGCAGGATGTCACTTCCGGCGTTTTCGGGCAGGTAAGGGTTGTTCTTGTTCGTGAGCTTTCCGTACATTCCGCGGAACGATATGAACTCACGCCACTTCAGTTTCTTCAGCAACGGCACACGGTTGAAGAGCTTTCCGTTCAAATCCCATGACACATGCCACATGGCATAACGGTCGTTGAGGAACTCCATGTTGTTCATCAACTGGAACGTGTATGTGCCGGGCTGCGACATCCAGCCAAGGTTCACGCGAGGCATGATGAGCAACGGGAACGGAACGGTGTTCCATTGTGCGCCGCCTGCTACATAGATGTCGAGCTTTCCCCAGGAGTTGAGCCAGAAACGCTTGTATATCGAGGCCTCCGTAAAGTTCATCTTGTACTTTCCTCCGAGCACTCCGTCCACGGCGACAGTATGGTCTATGGCGAATATCGGTGCATCGAGGTTTATCGGATAACGACGCTGCTTGGTGTTGATGAATGTCTCTCCCGGGGCGAAACGGAACCCGAGATGTGCTTCCGTGGTACGTATCTCCTTGTCGAAAGGCGTGCCGTCCAGCGCGCGGAACTCCATTTCGGCCGCGCCGCGGATACCCTCCGTCTTCAGTCCGATGGTCGTGGCGAAGCCGGCAAGCGTCTCGTATTTGAACTCTATCTGCTGACGGTTGTAGAAATACAGCTTGTCTATCTCGCGTGTCTTGAACGCCATGAACATGTTGTCCTTATTGGTCAAGAGGAATTTGTCCGACGGCGACATGATGTCATACTCCGAGAGGAATGTGAACTGGCGTATAGGAAACTCCCACGGCTCCCTGTTTTTCTTGTTCAGAGACCATGTGAAGAGCGTGGAATAATACCATTTCGCACTCTCCGCACCGTAGGCAAGATAGCCGTTCCAGAAGAGATGGTTGTTCAGGGCGGCAGTGGTGCGTCCGGAAAGCCTGAAGCGCCAGCCGTCGACGATGTTCTTGTTGATGATGGTATTGACAGGGCCGATATCGAACTTTGACGGTATCGAGTCGCTGAGCGTACACTCCACATAGTTGTTCATGAAGGCTTTCAGCAGGAAGAGCACGGTCTTCATGCCAGGAAGGCTTGCCACACTCTTGGCAAATCCGCCTACACTCTGCTCCGATTTGGTGAGCTTCACCGTGCGGAACTGATTCCAGAAATCCGCTCCGCGGTTACGTGCGTCCTGGTCCACGACGTGCGTTGCCGTGCCGCGGAACTCACGTTTTGCCAGTTCCGTGAACTTATAGTCGGAGAGTTTCGTGGTACGTATCACGACGGCGTTATTCAACATGCGGTTGAGTTTCAGTTCGACAAGCATGTTGTCCGTGTCGAGCACCCATTGTCCGTCCGGCAGTTTCACGTATTCCTGCTCAATCTTCATGTTGTCGACGAAGTTGACATCAGACTTCTTGGGTATCGTCAGCGACACCTTGCGGACATGCAGCGTGGAGTCGTTCAGCACCCATATATCTCCGCGGAATCCGAAATCCTGCTGGTTGTTGGGGACAAAGGTCAGCTGTATGCACTGGTCCTTGTCTATATAACATGTGTCAACGATGTAGTAACGGTAGAATCCGATGGCGTCCTTGCCTATCGGCGATGTGAACGGAAATTGCAGGAGGCGCACCTGATCGTCATAGATGTCGACATCAGTGAAGATGTCTTTCATCGACGCGTCAAGGATATTGCCTGCCGTCTCCACAAGATTGGCAACGCCTATAGAGCTTTCTCCAAGGACAGTAGTCTTCTCCGCACGCGGACTCTTCCTGTAAACCTTGCGCGAAACGGTCTCTGAAATCTGCACGGGGCATATCAGATTGCCGTTCATGGGGCATACCTCTATCTGGTCAACAAGCCAGTCCTTGTTGCCCTTCTCCTTCTGTTCCTGTATGTCTTCAGGAGAGACGTTGTTCTTTGCGAGAGTAAGTTTCTGGTATTTATAGAACTCGTAGTAGTCGTTGTTGTCAAGGTCTGTCTTCTTTTTCGCGGCGATGACGCGCTTCATCAGCTCCACCGCAGGATTGTTTTTCCTTGAATACCTGTTCTTCTTTGACTTGACGACGACCTCCTCGAGCTGCTTTGTGTCCGGTTTAAGTTTCACTACTATATGGTTCTTAGTCTTCTCGTTGACGAGAATCTCCTTTGTCTTGTAACCCATAGCTGTGAAATAGAGTTTCCATCCATTGTGTCTCGCAATGGAGAAACGGCCATTATAATCCGCCGCAGTCATTACATGATGAGTGCGGTAGACAACACCGGCCATAGCGATGCTGTCGCCGGTGGCAGCGTCAATGACGACACCAGTTATCTTTTGGGAAAATGCGCCTGCTGCTATCATCAGCAGCAGGACGCATGAAATAAATAATCTTTTTACCATTCAAATGATATTAGTCGATTTCCTCGTCAGCCTCATATCCGCCCATCTCGCGGATAGCGTTCTTGAGGATAGTGTACTGCTGATAGAGGTGGTTTACAGGAACCTCTCCCTTGGTGTAGTCGTGCATAGGCGACTTGAGGAAGAAAGAGAGGAAACGCTGGTTGCCTACCTTGCCTGCGCGTGCGGCGAGGTCAGAGAGAAGCACGAGGTCAAGACATACAGGAGCGGCAAGGATAGAGTCGCGGCAGAGGAAGTTGATCTTTATCTGCATAGGATAGCCCATCCATCCGAAGATGTCGATATTGTCCCAGGCCTCCTTCTCGTCGTTGCGAGGAGGGTAATAGTTGATGCGCACCTTATGATAATAGTCTGTATAGAGGTCAGGCTGCTTCTCTGCCACGAGGATTGACTCGAGAGTAGAGAGCTTGGAGACTTCCTTTGTGCGGAAGTTTGCAGGCTCGTCGAGCACGAGGCCGTCGCGGTTGCCGAGGATGTTTGTAGAGAACCATCCGTTCAGACCGAGGCAACGTGTGCCGATGATAGGAGCGAAGCCTGACTTTACGAGTGTCTGTCCTGTCTTGAAGTCCTTGCCGCAGATAGGGAGCTGTGTCTTCTCAGCCATCTCCCACATGGCAGGGATGTCCACTGTTGTGTTAGGAGCGCCCATGATGAACGGTGCACCCTCAGCAAGAGCGGCGTAAGCATAGCACATGGAAGGAGCGATGTTCTTTGTATCGTTTGCCTTCATGGCAGCCTCGAGATGCTCGAGAGTGTCGTGTACCTCCATGTTGATAGGCACATAGACCTCTGTAGAAGCAGCCCAGAGCATCACGATACGGTCGCAGTTGTTGGCAGCCTTAAAGTCACGGATGTCCTTGCGGAGAGCCTCGACCATGTCCCAGCGTGTCTTGCAGTCCTTCACGTGTGTGCCGTCAAGACGTGCTGCGAAGTCCTTGTCGAAGCAAGCCTTCATAGGCACGATCTTCTCCAGTTCGTCCTGGACAGGGAGGATGTCCTTAGCCTTGAGGACATCAGCATTGACTGCTGCCTCGAAAGCGTTTGCAGGATATACGTCCCAAGTACCGAATACAATATCGTTGAGGTCTGCGATTGACACGATTTCACCGTATGAGAGGTACTTCTTGTCATCGCCCTTGCCTACACGGATCTTGTCATACTGCGTCATTGAACCAACAGGCTTTGCCAGACCCTTACGAGCCATGAGCACACCTGTCATAAACGTTGTGGAGACTGCACCGCAGCCTACAACCATAACGCCAAGTTTGCCAGTAGCTGGCTTTACATTTGATGTTGTCATAATTACTTTTAAAGTTAATATGTTAGTGTTATGTTAAATTCCATTCCTGTCGTCAAGCCCCATCACTGCTGTCTCTGAAGGCTTGCCTTGCCTGTCACCGCCCTGCGCAAGAGTTCGTATATCGCTATGCCTGCGACAGATGTGAGCACACCGAGGATGACGTCTATTATATAATGGTGTCCGCTATAGACCGCGGAGAACCATATTCCTGCCGACACTATCGCGAGGATTGTCTGCCAGATGCGGTTATCTTGCTTCTTCAGCGAGTAGTAGAACGCTATCGGATTATACGCCGAGTGCAGTGACGGTATTGCCGCAAAGACGTTGGCATTCTTGTCATAGAAGTTGTGGAAGAACGGTATTCCCGTTATCGCGTCACAGTTTGCGAAGCCTGCGGCAGAACCTTTTGTGTCCGTTATCACCTCGAAGCCATGGTCCATGACATACCACGGCGGTGCGGAAGGGTATATGTAATATCCGATGAAGCCTACCACATTCACCATGAGGAATGCCCATGTGATGTTCCGCGCGAGATCCTGGCGTCCCTGGAAGTACAGCACCAGCGCATAGATGAACGGCAGCGGCACCCAGCAGAGATAGAACAGGCCCGAGAGCACATCAGCCACAGCCCAGTGATGGACACGGAAATACTCGGAAGGTATCACCCTTGTGCCGTCTTCCATCGTCATCCCGAAGAGCTGCCGCTCAAGGTTGTACACCCCTTCCGTGTCGACCTTGCCGAACTCATAGTTCGGGAAAAGTCCGAGAAGGAAGTACACTCCGATGAAGATGACCACCGGCAACAGTATCAGTGATGTATCTTTAGCTGTCTTGTTCAATTTCATTATACTCTTTTCTTGTCATGGCAATCCGCAGGAAGCTGCCCCTTCGTCCGTCCCGAACTGCCGTTACGCAGGCGGAGGCGTGCATCTCGCCACAGCCTCCGGCACAGGTTCTACAACTGGTTCTTGACGTGTATGATGCGGTAGAACGCCGTATAATTGGCAAGGACGGCGATAATCGCCTGTGTAGCCACGACAAACCACAGCGCGTCAAAAGCCACAAACGTCTGGCAGAAGCCGCAGAGAATCATGCCGAGGATAGTAACCACCACACGCTCAGGCCTCTGCATCAGTCCCACCTTACACTCCAGTCCAAGACCTTCGGCACGTGCGCGGACATAGCTCACCATGATACTGCCTATGAGCGAGCAGAAAGTCACCACCGCAGCCCATGGCCAGCCCGTCTGCATGAAGTAGAATGCCAGTCCGGAAAGCGTCAGGAGCTCGCAGTAACGGTCGAGCACTGAGTCGTAGAACGCGCCGAACGTCGTGCACATGTCTGCCGTGCGCGCCATGTATCCGTCTACCATATCCATGATAGACGACACGATAATCACCACGCCTGCCCAGCCCACGAGCGAATAGTCGCCCTGCGCGGCATACAGCGCAGCATACACGAGCATCGCCGCTCCTGCGGCATTGCCCAGCATACCGAGCGTAGTCACCACATTAGGCGTGATGCCAGCCTTTACAGCCGCCCTCACTCCCGGGTCGATGACCTTGTAGACAAGGTGTTGTATGCTGTCTCTTATGCTGTCGTAAAGTTTCATTGTTTCTTGTAAACGTAATATTTCTGTGTAGTAAAGTTCCATGCCACCGCGACCACGACTGCCACAACGGCCTTCACCGTCATCACGAGACCGAGATTCTGCGCTGTCCACAGGCCGAGCCATCTCACGAGCTTCACGCCCCATTCGGTGCCTGCGGTGTTCAGAGCCATGCTTCCCAGCCACACTATGATATACCGGCAGACGACCCCTTTCTTCGTGCGGCATGTTCCCTTGAACGTCCATTTGTAGTTTATGGCACAGTTTACGGCACCTCCGACAAACGCTCCCGATGCCGTGCTTGCCACGACATGGTGCGTAAGGCTGAACATGCAGGCCGTGGACAGGAAGTCGCAAGCCGTGGATACCAGCGACGACAATTGAGCCTTGCTGAACTCTATCACTCCATTCCTGCCCATCGTCACCATAAGTTGACTACCGCCCTGATGCCCCACAGGACCACGGCGCCATAGACGCCTGCCAGCAGATCATCGAGCATAACGCCCCAGCCGCCGTGGACATTCCTGTCCAGCCAGCGGCAGCCGAGCGGTTTTGTGATATCCATAATGCGGAACAGCAGGAATGCCCCGAGGACATACTGCCACTCCATCGTTGCCGGAACGGCGAGGAGAGTCACCCAGACACCGGCCATCTCGTCCACGACCACGCGCGACGGGTCTTCGCCCCAATGCTTCTCGAGGCGGTTGATGGGGGCGATGCTGACGAGCGTGGAGACAATGGCCAGCACTGCCGTGACAGCTACTGTCCATTGATAAGAAGGAAGCGCCGCGGGGATGCCCAGCCAGGCAAATGCTCCGGAATACAGGCACCATATCAGAGTGGCAACGGCAGCACCGGCGGTTCCCGGCCCCCATGGCCAAAATCCTGCACCAAGCCCCGTGCCTATCACGATATCGAGGACATTGGGTCTGTTGTTTGTATCTGACATAAGTCTCTTCCTGCGATAACAAGGCGACGGCCAGCTTGTCGCTAAACCGTGATTGCCTATATATTAATAAGTGCAAAGATATAAAAAAAACATATATCAAGATGAAACTTGCGCGGAAAATTGCGTTTCTTTAAGATTATTTGAATATTGCGCCTTGCGAAACACGGCGACAGCTCCGAAAAAGCCGAATACATTTTGAAAGCAAAATATACATTCTGCTTTCAAAATGCCAGCACTACAAACCACAAACACGCAAAACGCGCATTTCCCGACAGTTTTTGATAGACAGCCGGGGAAAACGTCCGGCTTACAGCGACCCGATGTGAGGAAAGAGGCGGAAAAAGGTGACCTTTTACAGAACAAAACGTGACCTTTTACATGGTGAAACGTGACCTTTTACACAGCAAAGGGTGACCCTTCGCGGAACGAAAGGTCACCCTCGGGAAAACACACGGTATGGACTAAACGTGCGTTACAGTTTCTTTATCACGCAGGACGGCATACCCACAGCGTACGGAGCTATCTCATACTGCTGGTACATCACCACCACTCCCTCCTTCGTGAGGAACGGCGGGAATGCCGGAAGAGGAAACTTCTCCGCATAGTCCGCCTCGCTCATGCCGAAGAGGACTTCCCTGAGCTTGGCATCGGTGTCAGGTTCCGTGATGTCGAGAACTTCTTTCAGCCTTGCCTTTATCCTGTCCGTGATGTCCTTGCGGCTCATGTCGCCGAGCAGATTCCATCCGCATCGGCTGCCGTCTTTCTTCGAGAAAGTCACCACGTTGTTGACCGTAGAACCGTGAGCTCCTGCCCTGTACATGTATGTCTGGCAGAACATCGTGACATATTCGGCATCCTCATACTCCACATACGTATGGATATCCGTGGCGTACTCCACCGTATATCCGTCGTCTCCGCCACGGTAAGAGAGTATCTCGGCAAGCTCCGGCTTGTCGGCGGCAATGGTCTTGCGCCCTGTCCTTTCAAGGAGGGCTTTCACATCCGCGACACCATTATACGCCGAGTCTCCATACTGCTCATATACCCAGCGCATTATACTGTCTTTCAACACCTTGCTTCCCTTCACCGGATAGACACACTTATAGTCTACACGCGTGATGCCATTGGGATGCACCCGTGCCGAATCGTGCCATTCCGCGCTGTCAAACGCAAGGCGTTCCTCCACCTGCGGGGCAGCTACAGGTGTAGCCTCCGCAACCGTCTTGCCACCGTGGCAGGACACGATGGACATCACAGCGGCAGAAATCGCCGCAAGGACAAACTTTCGCTGGTCTTTCATAACGTCATGTCTTTAGGTTAAAATCCATGTGTGCAAAAGTAATACAAAATATCCGTGCACACAACACAACGGCTCCGGAATTTCACCATTTTTTGAAACTTTTGATATTATTTTTCCCACAACACCGCCAAAATGTCTTCTTTTTTTAGTAACTTTGCAAACATATCAAGGTAAAAAGGTTTTTCAACAAGCAAAACATAACATTATGAATCTGAAGATTGCAGTCCTGGCCGGCGACGGTATCGGCCCGGAAATCATGGAACAAGGAGTGGCAGTGCTGTCTGCCGTTGCCGAGAAATTCGGCCACAACGTGTCTTACAAGGAAGCTCTCTGCGGCGCACACGCCATAGACGAAGTGGGCGACCCTTTCCCTGAAGAGACTTACAGGACGTGTGAGGAGGCTGACGCCGTGCTCTTTGCCTCTGTCGGCGACCCTAAGTTTGACAACGACCCGTCGGCAAAGGTGCGCCCGGAGCAGGGGCTCCTCGCCATGAGAAAGAAGCTCGGGCTCTTTGCCAATATCCGTCCTGTGACGACATTTGACTGTCTTGTGCACAAATCGCCGCTGAAGGACGAGATAGTACGCGGCGCAGACTTCATCTGCATCCGCGAACTGACCGGCGGCATGTACTTCGGAAAGAAGCAGGAGCCTGCCGTAAACGCCGACGGTGTAGAGGACGCTCTCGACACAAACTATTACTCCCGACCGGAGGTGGAGCGCATCCTCAAGACCGGATACCAGTATGCACGCCAGCGCCGCAAGCATCTGACCGTTGTGGACAAGGCCAATGTCCTTGCCTCTTCACGCCTCTGGCGTAAGGTTGCGCAGGAGCTCGCGCCGCAATATCCTGACGTGGAGACCGATTTCATGTATGTGGACAACGCCGCAATGCGCATGATACAGGACCCGAAATTCTTTGATGTCATGGTGACGGAGAACACTTTCGGCGACATCCTCACAGACGAAGGCTCATGCATCACAGGCTCCATGGGACTGTTGCCGTCGGCATCGACAGGTTCTTCGACACCTGTCTTCGAACCGATACATGGCTCATGGCCTCAGGGCAAGGGCCTCAACATCGCCAATCCTCTCGCACAGATACTGTCTGTCGCCATGCTCTTCGAGTATTTCGGCCTGAAGGAGGAGGGCGCACTCGTACGCAAGGCTGTCGACGAGTCGCTCGCACAGAACGTCCGCACTCCTGAAATACAGGTCGAGGGCGGTGAGAAATACGGCACGAAAGAGGTCGGCGAATGGATTGTCAACTACATTAAGGAAGCGTAAGTCTGTGGTTTGGTCGTTTAGTTGTTTGGTTGTTTAGATATATGTCTATCCTGCCAAACAACTAAACGACCAAACCACTAAACCACCAAACCACCGCACATGCCACTAATACTGCCAGAGGAACTGCCTGCCATTGACGCGCTGAAGCAGGAGAACATATTCACCATGGGATACAAGAGAGCGGACTCGCAGCAGATACGCCCTCTGAAACTCGCCGTGCTCAATCTCATGCCGATAAAGATAACGACGGAAACGGACTTTATCCGCATACTCTCCAACTCCGCACTGCAGATACAGGTGGACTTCATGAAGATAAAGTCGCACACGCCAAAGAACACTCCGATAGAGCACATGCTCGCCTTCTACCGCAATTTCGAGGACATGAGGAAGGAGAAATACGACGGTCTCATCATCACCGGAGCACCGCTCGAGTTCATGGACTATGAGGATGTCACCTACTGGAAAGAGCTGCAGGAGGTGTTCAACTGGGCTCACCATAACGTGACCAGCACCATCTACGTCTGCTGGGCGGCATTTGCGGGGCTGTACCATTTCTACGGAGTGCCCAAGCATAATACCGAGGCAAAGGTTTTCGGTGTCTTCGAGCATGAGATGCACGCTCCTGAACTGCCTATTTTCCGCGGCTTCGACGATGTTTTCTTCGCCCCTCACAGCCGCCACTGCGAACTGCGGAGAGAGGATATAGAGAAAGTTCCCGGACTGGACATCATCGCCGAGAGCAAGGATGCCGGCGTGACGATAGTCCATGCAAGAAACGGCAGGGAGTTTTTCATCACCTGTCATCTCGAATACTCTCCGCTGACGCTCGACGGCGAGTATAAGCGCGACATTGCAAAGGGGATGAAGATGAATATCCCAAAGAACTATTACCCTGACGATGACCCCTCAAAGTCTCCTGTTGTGCGCTGGCGCGCCGCCGCAAACCTGCTCTACACCAACTGGCTAAACTACTATGTGTATCAGGAGACGCCGTTCAATATCAATGACATAACGGAATAACCGACCATCAACATGCGTAAAATAGAACTGCTGGCACCTGCCAAGAATCTTGAATGCGGCATCGCGGCGATAGACCACGGTGCCGATGCCGTGTACATAGGGGCACGGAACTTCGGCGCGAGACATGCCGCCGGAAACTCCACAGATGACATCCGCGCCCTCTGCCTGTACGCTCGCCAGTTTGGTGTAAAGGTCTATGCCACAGTGAATACCGTAATATACGACCACGAGCTTGACGAGGCGGTGCGTCTTGTCAAGGATCTTGCGGAGGCTGGCGTGGACGCTGTCCTCGTGCAGGATATGGGACTGTTTGCTGAAGTAAGGGATATGGGGCTGAAAGTGGAGTGGCACGCCTCGACGCAGACAGACAACAGGACGGTGGAAAAGGTGAGGTGGCTCCACGGACTGGGCTTCTCCCATGTGGTGCTGGCACGCGAACTGACCGCCGAGGAGATAGCGGAGATACACCGTGAGGTGCCAGATGTCGAGCTGGAGGTCTTTGCACACGGCGCGTTATGTGTCAGTTTCTCTGGGCAATGCTATGCCTCGCAACAGTGTTTCAAGCGCTCTGCCAACCGTGGCGAGTGCGCACAGATGTGCCGCATGAAATACAGCGTCATGGATGCCGACGGCAATGAGGTGGCGCCTCCTGCCTACTATCTGTCGCTGAAAGACCAGTGCCAGATTGATAACCTTGAGAAAATCATCGAAGCCGGTGCCTGCTCGCTGAAGATTGAGGGCCGTCTGAAGGATGTGGCGTACGTAAAGAATGTCATCGCGGCATACAGCAAAAGGCTTGACAGCATAGTGGAGAAAAGCGGAGGACGATACCGCAGGGCGTCATGGGGCAGGACAGAACTGGCTTTCACGCCTGATTTGAAGAAGACTTTCTGCCGCGGATACACAGATTATTTCCTCAACGGACGGCACGCGGATATTGCATCCATACGCACTCCGAAGGCTATCGGCGAATATGTCGGCAAGGTAAAGGAGATACGCCGTGGCAGACAGATGTCTTTCAATGTGTCAAGTCTTTGCTCTTTTGCCAATGGCGACGGCCTTTGCTACATCGACCGGGAGGGCAATATGAAGGGTTTCCGCGTCAACAGGGCGGAGGGAAACAGGCTGTTTCCCCTCCAGATGCCTGACGATCTGAAACAGGGAACGATGCTGTACAGGAACCAGGACCAGGCGTTTGACCGCCTTTTGGCCGGCAAGACGGCAGTGAGGAGCATCGCTGTAAGGATGTCTCTGGTCTTGAACGGCAACACATTGGAGCTTGATATCAAGGGCGTAAATGCTCCTGTGCACGGTTCCGCCGTGCTCGTCCTCGGCAAGATACACCAGGCGCAGAAGCCTCAGATGGACTTAATCCTCAGGCAACTGACGAAACTTGGCGGCACTGTATATCGCTGCGAGGAGATTTCCGTTGCACCGGAGCTGGACGGTGTATTCATCCCTTCAAGCCTTTTGGCAAGCCTCAGAAGACAGGCGACGGAGAATATCGTCACCACTGCGCGCCGTAACGTCACCGCCATAACGGAAAAGAGGCATCCTGTGCCTTCTGATTCTTATCACAGAAGGTTCGGACACCTCTACAATATCGCGAACGAAAAAGCACGGCTGTTCTATGAGGCACAGGGACTTGAGACTCGGGAGAAGGCCTTTGAACTGGGGAATGACGGCCAGTTGCTCATGCAGTGCCGTCACTGCATCCGCTATACTCTCGGCTATTGTGTCAAGCATGGTGGCCGTCGCCCTGAATGGAAAGAGCCGTTGACACTGCGTCTCACAGACGGAAGGGAATTCACGCTGGAGTTTGACTGCAAGAACTGCCAGATGAATGTGCTCGGGAAATAGGCTTCGGGAATTGGAGACCATAGCTTTAGGGGCAGGAAACAATAGGATTCCGACTCGAAAACTATGTCTTTCCGACTGGAAAACTATATCTTTACAACTGGAAAACAAGGCTTTTACAATTAAAGGACAAGACCTCGGCAAGGCCTTTACATAACTACTCGCATGAGAAAAAGGACAAACATATTCCTCTGCTTTGCACTCTACGCACTGCTTTCCACGCTCTGCTCCTGCTACAACGACAAGAGCAAGACGCATGATGCCCTTGCCGATACGGATACAAGCCTGTCGTCTGACTCCAATGCCCTTATACGTCGGCAAGACTCACTGACATTCACAAGCCAGCATCACTACACCAACAACTACAATTTCATTGTCGACGAAGACTCTCTTGTGCTCTTTGTACAGCAGCCGGAAGAGATTGTATCACGTAAGGAAATGCAGGAGACGGAATGGCAAGTGACACAGCAGCCGTCGGACTCCATCATAGTCTACCGCGGCGAAAGGCTTGTCGTGGCGGACATACGTATCCTTCCGCAGGACACAACAGACTCTGTCTGGGTGCAGTTGGCAAGGGATCAGCAGACATTCGGCTGGACTCACGAGACAAGACTGTTGCCGGCGGTGGTGCCAGACGACCCGATATCGCAGTTCATAAGCATCTTTTCCGATACGCATCTGCTGTGGATGCTCATCGTTGTCGGGACGATGGCGGTGGTCTACACTCTGCGTCTGATAAACAAAAAAGGGGCGAGGATAGTACATTACAACGATATTCCGTCGTTCTACCCTACCGCCCTGGTGCTCACAGTGTCGTTCGCTGCGTCGATGTATGCCTCCATACAGATGTTCGCACCTGAGATGTGGCGGCATTTCTACTACCATCCGACACTCAATCCCTTTGCCGTTCCGCCGCTTCTCGGACTGTTTCTGGCTCTCGTATGGATGTTGCCGATCGTCTGCGTGGCTACCGTGGACGATGTACGCCGACATCTTCCGTTTGAAGATGCCGTGCTGTATCTCTTCGGACTCGCCGCAGTCTGCATGGTAGACTATATCGTATTCTCCATCTTCACCTTATATTATATAGGATATCTGCTGCTCATCCTCTACGCATTCTTCGCCATAAGGAGTTTCCACAGTTGCCGACGACTGGAGTATTACTGCGGAAAATGCGGAAAAGCAATACACCATAAGGGCAAATGTCCTCACTGCGGAGCAATGAATGTCTAATGCCAAAAGCCCGCAACCAATAACCCCAAACCCACAACCTACAACCCAAAACCAGCTACCCCCATAACCCCAAACCCACAACCTACAACCAAAAACCCCAAAAAACATAACCCTATGAAAAGACTACTCACTCTATTTTCATTCCTATGCGTAATCCTTTGCCTCATAAAGGCTGAGGAGATGAAGTCCATAAGCCTACGAAACGGCAAGATGGAGATGACCGTCATCAGTTACGGAGCACGCATACAGTCTCTCAAATACCGTGGGACGGATGTCGTCCTCGGCTTCGATACCCTCTCACACTACCGTGATATAAAGCAGAATTTCGGTGCTGTGGTAGGGCGTTATATCGGGCGTATCCTCTCGGGACATCTGAATATCGACGGCAAGGAGTATCAGTTGCAGACCGGTTCCAACGGGGATTGCTCGCACGGAGGCACGCCGAGCTTCTCGCAACGGCAATGGAATATCGTGAGAAGCGACAGGAAATCCATGACTTTGAGATATGTCTCCCCGGACGGCGAGAACGGTTTTCCCGGCGAACTGACACTTGATGTCACATATACCCTGCTCCGCGACGCCCTGAAAATAGACTATACGGCAACGACAACAAAGCCTACCGCTCTGAATCCCTCCAACCATAGTTTCTTCAACCTTACCGGAGACCTCGGCAAGGACATACTTGACGAGACGCTATGGATGGATGCCGACAGCATTGCGCTATATGATTCCAACAAAAGAGTGACAGGATTCATGGACTGTGTCGAGGGCTCTCCGTTTGATTTCCGTGTACCTACAGCAATAGGAAAACGCATAGACACAGAGAATGACCAGCTGAAAGTGACGGGAGGATATGACCATTGCTACCGTTTGCGCAATGACGGCGACCTCTCAAAGCCTGTCGCCCGCCTGACGGATAACAACACCGGGCTGTACATGGAGGTTTACACCACAGAACCTGCCGTGCAGATATACACCGCAAACGGTCATCGCGGCAACATCATAGGCAAGGACGGCAAGGCTTATGTACGCAGAAATGCCATCTGTTTCGAGACCATGCACTTCCCTGACTCTCCCAACAAGCCGCAATGGCCGTCGACAATACTGCGCCCGGGAGAGACCTTTCATAGCACGACAATATACAGATTCGGAAAATAGGGGTTGGTGGTTTGGTGGTTTAGGCGTTTGGTGGTTTAGTGGTTTAGTTATTTGGTCGTTTGGTGGTTTTTGCTTTTTGCTTGGTGCAAGAGGATAGCCGAAATAGCCTGGATAGCCAAAATAGTAGTCTTAGGCTTGAAAACCCAAGACCGTACAACAGGGAAAAGCCTCCTACAGCTCATAAAGCTTCACGCTGCTCTGCTCGTGAAGATAGTCGCGCCTCATGGAAAGCACACGCTGCCACTTATGGGAAGAGAAATCAGGCGCGACATCGAGCGTATACGGATGCAGGCTTTCAAGACGTGAAAGAAGCAGGCCCACAGTAAGATTCTCCACCGATTCGGCAGGGACGAACGTCACGTCACTGTCATCCTTGTCATTGCCTACCTGCTGTAGCATGCGCGCCTGCTGCAAGTCATACACCAGTTCGGCAAGAACACGCATAGGCACTCTCACCTCTTTCTTTATCTCCAGCAGAGTAAGCGGACGCCTACCGTCCTTGAAACGTCGGCAGATCTTCGCCATAACCATGATGGAAAGCATGACGCGGTGCTTCTGCGACAGTTCGCCGACGTCTGTACGAGTGCGGAAATCCTCAAGATTCTGGTTGGTATACGCCAGTTCGGCACCGATAAGGACTATCGTCCATGTAAACTGCAGCCAAAGCATGAACAGCGGAAGGGCTGCAAACGAACCGTAGATGGCATTGTAACTCGACACCCACAACTGGGAGTTGACATAGAAATATTGCAGGAGCTGCATCGCCACGGCGGCGAAAAACGCCGGCAACACGGCACACCGCCAGCGGACATGGGTATTGGGCATGAAGACATACAGCACGGAAATGATGCATGTCAGAAGGAGAAGCGGAAGGATATCCATGCCTATTTTCATCAGCGAACCTATCACAAACATCTCGTTCACGATAGACGACACAGAGGCTATCCACAGCGTGACGCCCGACATGACTATTATCATGATGGGCAGGATGAAGAACATCGCCAGATAATCAGTGAACGTGCGTGTCAGCGAGCGTTGGGATTTCACTCCCCAGATGTCGTTGAACGCGACCTCGATGTTCATCGTCAGCATGATAATCGTATAGAGCATGAACAAAAGACCGATACCGAAGACGACACCGCTCTTGGTGTTCACGAGATAGGAATTGACAAAACCTATGATTACCTCCGCCACCTGAGGCTGGCCGTCAAGCGTAGAACGGAACCACGACTCTATGTATTTGTTGTAGCCGAAGCCTCTTGCCACAGCAAATATCACGGCGACGACGGGCACTATGGCGAGGAGAGTGGAATACGTCAGCAGCGAGGCGGCATTCATCACACGCTTTGTGGTGAAGTCCTCCCAAAGGGCTTTTGATATCCGTCGTATGCTTTCCTTGTTTACCATAGTATAAGTAAGTCAACAAAATTAAACGATACTGTATGCAATAAAGTAAGCTTAAAAATCTTGTATGTATAAACCTTGTTCTTTTTGGCTGTTTTTGCCTTGTCACTCAGTCACATAGCCCGCCATGCTCCTTCGTTCCAAGACGGAAACATCTCAAAAACAACTACGTTTTATACTATACATTAATTTTGTTGACTTACTTATAATAGAGGGCGATAGGTGAAAAGGCGCAACGGCCTTTCTGCTTTCTCCGTCCGTCACATGCGGAGAAAAAGGGAAAAAGAGAACAGAGTTCCTGTAAGCCGGGTTCTGTACTTGCCAGCAGTAACACGATGTCACGACGGCCAGTGCTTGTCATTTATCTATCATGCCGGTCACCCGACACGTCTTCCTTGCGGTGTAGCGTTTTACCCTCTGCCTCGGACGAGCAGCCCTCAGACGGCAGTTTACATAAACTTGCAGCTCCCAAGACGCACAGCCACGATGTCACCACCGCGCTGGTGAGCCCTTACCTCACCTTCTCACCCTTACCGGCAGGCCGGCGGTTGTTTTCTTCTGCGTTACTCAGCCATCACTGACTGCTTGTATTTTCGCAAGTGGGATGCTCTGCGCTGCCCGGACTTTCCTCTCGCGGCACACGCCGCCAGCGACAAGCCGGAACTCTGTTATCATTGCAAAGTCCTGACAGCCGGCATCTGTCCGGCAGTCAGGACACTATTATCATTTCTTCGTTTCTGTCATGTCACCTTCTATATAAAGGCGCACGACCTCAGGAGTACCGTTGGTACGCACGGTGATTGTCTTCTTGAAATGTCCCGGGAATCTCCCTGCACCGTTGTACACGATTTTCAGTTCGCCCTTTTCTCCAGGCAAGACAGGAGTCTTTGTGTATGTCGGAGCTGTACATCCGCAGCTTGCCACAGCCTGATTGATGACCAGCGGCTTGTCGCCTGCATTGGTGAATGTGAAGACGCAGCTCTGCTTTGCGTTAGCCTCCGAGAACTGGCCGAAGTTGTGTACGGTCTTCTCGAACTTTATCTGAGCCTGTGCCGATGCCGTCATCACGCAGACAAGCATCATGAGGAGTGTAAAGAATATCTTTTTCATAATTTCCCGGTGTCTTGTTTTCAGTTTCCTAACCTAAGTATTTCATGAGTATCTTCGCATTACCGCTCTCACGGAGCTTGGCGATAGACTTCTCGCGTATCTGGCGGACACGCTCACGGGTGAGACCGAGCTGGTCGCCGATTTCCTCAAGTCCCTTCTCGTGGCATCCTATGCCGTAGCACTCGCGGATAATGGTTATCTCGCGGTCCTTGAGCACTTTAGAGAGCACATTATTCAGCTCCATCGCCATAGACTCATGGTCTACATTGCGGTCGGTACGGGAGTCGTCGCCCGAAGCCATGACATCGAGCATACAGTTGTCCTCGCCGTCCTGGAAAGGGGCGTCGATACTCACATGATGTCCGTCGGCCATAAGGCTCTGTCCGATCTTCTCCTCGTCGATGTTCGTGGCGGCGGCAAGCTCGGAGACAGACGGATGGCGCTGGTTCTCCTGCTCGAACTTGTTGATTTCGTGGTTTATCTTGTTAAGCGAGCCCACCTGATTCAGCGGCAGACGCACGATACGGCTCTGCTCGGCGATAGCCTGCAGGATAGACTGGCGTATCCACCACACGGCGTAGGAGATGAACTTGAAGCCGCGGGTCTCGTCAAACTTCTGCGCAGCCTTTATCAGTCCGATGTTTCCCTCGTCGATAAGGTCGGTGAGAGTAAGTCCCTGATGCTGATACTGCTTTGCCACAGAGACCACGAAACGGAGATTTGCCGTCACGAGCTTCTCCTTCGCACGCTCTCCAGCCGGTCCTCCCTTCCTGATTTTCTGTGCCAGTTCTATTTCCTCGTCGATAGAGATAAGCGGGGCTCTGCCAATCTCCACGAGATACTTGTCGAGAGCCTCACTGGAACGATTGGTAATACTTTTCTGAATCTTTAATTGTCTCATCCTGTAACTTTTTACTTTATTAAATACGCGTATGCGGACATATAAGGTACTAAAACCTTACAAAATTACATAAAATAACCCATATATCTGTATTTTATTGCCCCATGTTTTGAATAATTAACATAATATTCTGCCGTCCGCCTGTCACGGATTGCTGGAAAAGGCAACGTGAAACGACCTGCCATACCCTTTATATAAGTTCGACAAACGATTTGGGATGAAGACTTACACCGTGCGGTTTCAGCCGTCAGAGGCTGTCAGCTCATAAAACAAAAGGTGACCCTTCACCGTGTAAAGGGTCACCATCGGGAAGACAGAAGGTGACCTTTCACAGGGCGAAAGGTCACCTTTTTCAACACGTTGCAGTACAGCGCGTTACGCGATATTCCGCGAAGCGTCCGCCCGCTGTCGGCCAATATGTTCTCTCACTTGATATTATTGTACTTTATCTCCCACTCTGCATAGTCGCTCGGCCTGCCGTCGACAAAGTCTGTAGCCGTGACGACAGTCTTCTCTGCGGAATTTTCCTTGTATGTCATGCGGCAAGACCATGTTGTATGGCCGTCATTTTCAGATATTTCCGTGGCAAGATGCTTTGACTGATTGCCCATGAGGCCGAAGGAGGCGAATATCCTTGTTATGTCTCCGGCAGCGAAATCATAATACTCCAGAGAGCCCGGCACTATCCAGTTAAGGTCCAGTTGCCGATGCAGATTCAGCAGTGCAGGGTCTGCATAAGTGATTGTCACGACACCTCCGCTTGTGCTCCGTATGCTCTTCACGTTGCCGCCTCCCCATGTGAAGTCATACTTGTCCCATGTGGTCGTGGCGTCATTGTTTCTGGTGTTAAGGAGATAGCCGGAAGCATCGTATGCGACAGTCCATTCGGAGGCCTTGTCGTCCTCGCTCCATTTATAGTTGCCCTCTACGACACGGCCGTCGGCAAGGCGCGCATAGTGACGGCTTTCCTCGTCTACGACAACCTTTCCCGACGGATAGTAGGTATTCACGGTCTTGCTCTCGGCAACGACCTCACTGCCGCTCCAAGTGAAATGCCATGTCTCTTCTGCCAAATAATAGCTGTCGCCAGAGCCCGAAGTCAAGTCATCACGCCAGCGCGAGACCATCCGCAAAGGCTTTCCACTGTGGTATTCTATGAGATAAGTATGTGTTTCAGGGAAATAAGTCGGATTTTCAGAGTTGCCAGACTGGTTATAATACCTCGTAGTTGTTATCTCCACTGTCCCGGAACCCAGTTTGTCTGGGTCTTCTCCCGCAGAATCATCCGCGGTCTGCGTGACGGAAATCACAACCTTCTGGTCTTCACAGATTATGACTATGTACGCCGTGCGTGAAGCTCCGGTGCGGTTGGCGTCCAAGGTAAATGTCACGACAGCGTCTCCAGCACTGCCACGGCTTGTATCAATGTGTATCCATTCCACCTCGCCCACACCGCCGGCAGGAGTTGTCTGCGTGTATGCGCTCCACGCTGCAGCGGCTGTGAAGCGTATCTCGCCAGGAGTCTGTCCGGCAGAAAAACTGATGCTGTTTGCCTGCCCTTCGCCCAACTGTATTTGACCTGTATCTCCATCATCGGAAGATGTACACGAAACCATTGCCGCCAACGACACGAGCAATGATGTAAGGGCAAAAAATATTCTTCTTTTCATACCGATTTGGGTTTATATTTTGTTCTCAAAAGATTTCACAACCAAGCGGAAACAGTCCATTTACAACACCTCTACACATGGCATCACCATCTGCGCACGAGATAGTATCGCGTAGGGAAGCACACGCACAGTATCAGGAGCAGCAGCAAGAGAGCTACGAGTCCGAAGACGGCATACGCTATGACGACACATATCAGATAGATGGCCATCACTCCCATTATGGAGTACACCGTCATCCACCGTGCAGCCTTCTTGCCATACAGGTCACGATATTTCTTATACCAATGGCGCAGTATGAAGAACGGCACGGAGAAGACTACCGCCAGATTGGCAAGAATGCCAAGACAAGCCGTGAGAATCCATGTCCCTCCCGGATTATCCGGTGCGTCTTCTATGAAGCTCGAGCCTACAGCGACGGTGACGGCCGACATCACGCAGCTCGCCGCAATCATGCCTATTGCGGCATATACAGGTGGCAACAGCAGTTTGTTGAAGCGTTTTGCCGGTATGACATCGGCATCACATCTGTCATTGAACCACGATGCAAGTGCCTTAGGACAGAACGCATAGCACACAGTAAAGACCACAGCTGCCAGTCCGACAACGAGAAACACCACTCCGAACAGCATCAGCGGTATCGCCGCCCACCCCATCTTTGAATGGAGCTTGCCTGTATCAAAGACATCGGTTTTCCCAGCCTTGGCATCTCTGCCAGCCTGCTCCACCTTCACGCCATTCTCTGCAGGGACAGCCTTGACGGAAGTATTCTCCGCTGAAGTTGCGGCAGTTTCCGTCTCCTGAGCGTCCAGAGCTTCAACGGCAGGCGTATCAGCGACCTTTTTGCAACAGTATGTCGCCACATAGGCGGTCTTTCCCTCATACTCAAAGCGTATCATATCGCCCTCTATGGCTATGGCGTCTATCTCATAGCCACGGGTCACCATACCCAGCCTGTTCTGATAGTCCGGCGAATCCCAGACCGTCAGTTCGCTGTCCGTCACCACCCATTTCTCTCCTGCCGCCAGATTCTGCGCCAGACAGAGGAGGAATGCCACGACTGTCAGCAGCCTCAGCGGTGACATCCTGTAGTTTCTGCCGTTACTCTGCATCGCCTTGATGTCTTTTTTCCTGTTGACGGTTTGCAAGACACTTGAAGGCACTGCCTATCAAGCCAAACAGTTTCACTAATGTCCAGCGTATGACGCGTACGCAGTCATACAGGACTTCTTCTCCGATATTTCTCATCTTGTTTAAGGATTTGGTTTTGTTTTTTTATTGAATAAATAATCTGCACGCAGATTATCGTCCTATCACGTAGAACCGCAGATAGTTGAACAGACCGACAAACGGCATGAACAGTCCCAAGGCGACAAGGGCTATGAAACCGAGAACGCCGAACATCACGTGCTCAGAATTGTCTTCATCGCGCAGTTCCGGTATCTCCCTTCCGTTCTGATAGTATTGTGTGATGTATGTCCTCGACGATGCCATGAAGCCGAACACCGCCATGATGGCAGACGATGTGGTCTTCACGCCTGACGGATTGCGCAGCCCTGTCGCGATGACCCTGTACAGCTGACGACGGCTGCCAAGCCAGTATGCGCCGAAAGAGAACAGGAAATAGGCTATGCCTTGAAGCACACTGCCGTCGCCTATCCTCAGCACAGCAATGACACCGACCACGACAAGTCCGAGAACCCTGTACATATTGCTGCCGGCAAACACACGGCGCTCGCAGTCTGCCACCATCTCCACGGCAGTATTGTACGTCTCCACCACACGGGCACCGCGCGGAGAGGCGTCACGCACCTTACGCATGGCGTCCTTGATGTTCTCCATCTGCTTGCGCGTGGTAGGTATAGCGTCGTCGACACCGACAGGCTGCAGCGACGTGACATTGCTCTCCACTGTGCTGTAGAGCATGTCTGCCAGGCGTTCCTCCTCATCGGTATCGGCATCACCCGTGACAGGAAGGACGGCAAACTCCGGCTTCTTCACATAAAGGACATATATCGTATGCACGAAGAGCGACAGGAACAACGCGCCCCACAGCAATGTCCAGAACCAGTCTCCAGCACTTTTCCCTGCGCTCTTCTTTGCGGAGAGGGCGGCGGAGAGCTCGTCGTCATAGGATGATGTAAGGCTTTTGCCTGTCGCGTCCGAGGCTTTCTCCTCCGTCACAGCCTCCACGGAAAGCTCGCGGGTCTCTGTCTCACCGCTGATACCTTGCGACGGTTCGCTGACGGTACGCGTCAGCCAGTTGCCCGAGGCATCGGTCTTGCCGTACGAATATGTGTAGACGGCACGCTCGCTTCCGTCTTCATTATAATATGTCTCCTTGGCGGGAAAGCCTTCGGCGTTGTAGGTACGCACCATACGGCTGTCAAGTGTTTCCTCGTCCATGTCTATGTTCACATACCAGTCCTTGACCTCGCTGATGCGGCCCTGCCCGTCATAGGAGAATGTATTGATACGGTCAGCGTCTCCTGCGGAGAACTCCAACCGCACGATACGCTTGGCGGCATCGCGTTTTACGGTATAGGAACCGTTCTCTACCGTCATGTCCATGCCTCCGAGTCTCACCAGTGTGCCTTTCTCAGAGAACTCCGCACGGAGGGAGGGCAGCACGAAACCGTTGTCGGGCACTGACGGTATACACTGACGCACATCGCCTTTCAAGTCAAATGTCGCCCTGTCGTCCTGGGCAAGAAGATTGAGGACAGCCCCAAACAGGAGGATGGCGGCAATAAGAATGTTGTGTTTCATATTGTGAATTTATGTGATTAATCAGGCAACAAAGTTAATAAAACCAAAGCTGAAAACCATATAATTTCATTCACGCCAACACCAAACTACGGATTTCCGTTATCCAAAACTACGGAAATCCGTAGTAAAAAGACCGTAAAAATGATAAAAAAGCAAACAGATTGTCCCTTTTCAGAAAGAAAAAATGTATCTTTGTACACAAGTTTCCGGTCTGCATGGCAAATCACACACTGTACATGAGCATTTCACGAAAACTATCCTCAAAAAGCTCAAATATGAAGAACATATTATATATATCCATAATTTCTCTTGTGTTTGCCGCCTCCATCATGTCCTGTTCGGGAGACGGGAAAGAACAGAATCCAGACCGTGTCACGACCTTGCTTGACAGCGTGGAGACACTTGCAGCCAACTCCTTGCACGCCCAGGCTCTGTCGCTGCTTGACAGTTCCATGGTCTATGCTGCCGACAACGATACTCTCAAGGCTTATATCTCGGCAGAGAAGGCGAACAACCTTGTCACCATGGGACGTATGACAGAGGCTCTGCCTCTTTCGCGGAAAGCCATTGACATAGGAGAAAGACTTGGGGATAATGACGTCCTTGTAAACCAATATTCTGCAATCGGCATAATTTACCGGCGGCTCAACTGTCCAGACTCAGCTCTGTGGGCTTACAACAAAGGCATCGCTGTGGCACAGAAGGTGGACGCTAAGGACTATGTAGCCAATCTGTATAACAACATCTCCGTGATGTTTGTCGAGCAGGACCGCTATAAAGAGGGTGTGGAATACGCTGAGCTGGCGACTAAATGGGCTAAAGAGGCAAAAGACTCCATCGAGATGTACTCTGCACTCGCCACAAAGTCTGCCGCCCTGTTACGCATGAAGCGCTACAGTGAGGCTTCTGCTGCCGTATCATCAGAATTCCACAATATCCTTCAACTGGGATACGTTCCGCTTACCCTGAAATGTGCCTCGCCGATGCTGCGCGCATTCATGGAGGACGGCAGGACGGATTCTGCACAGATTTATATGCAGATGGTACAGCCTGCCCTGCAGAAGGCCGACCAGACGAGCAACGGTGTGATAGGAATACTCGAGGTGCAGGCTGCACTGTTGCGCAGCAAGGGAGACTACGGACAGGAGCTGGCTCTATGGAACCGCCTTGACACACTGGTGAAAACCAACGGCGGAATACCTGAAGAGCGCATCCTTTTCTATAAAGCCGACTGCCATGCCAAACTCGGCCATGCCCAAACGGCCTTTGAACTCATGACAAATGCCTACAACCGCGCAGACTCCATGAAAAACAGCGGCATGAGCCAGCAAATGACTGAATTCACTATAAAATACAAAACACAGGAAAAGGAACTTATGATAGCACAACTTGCCGCAGAGCGAGCCAATCAGCAGGCGCTGATAGCCATACTGCTGCTTATCCTTGCACTGCTTGCCGCCATGGTGTTTTTTGTGTTGTACCGCAGGCATATCACACGTAAAGAGAACGAACTGGCATTGCAGCGCAGGTTTATCGAAGGACTGGAAAGTGAACGTGCACGGCTTGCCCGCGAACTGCACGACGGTGTATGTAACGACCTTCTGGGAGTGCAGCTGGCACTTAACTCGGGACAGGACAACGCACAGCAGATGGTGAGAAACATCATGACGGATGTACGCCAGATCTCCCATGAGCTGATGCCTCCGCGATTCACCATGGCAAATATAGCACAAATACTTTCCGACTATACCGGACATCTGCCTGTGCCGGACTGCAAGATGGAGTATCACTGTACACCGGAGCAGGACAACGCCCTGTGGAACAACATCGATTCTTCTGTCAGCTTCGATATATACCGTATCGTACAGGAACTGACAGGAAACATCGTGCACCACGCCAAGCCGTCATTCATCAGTGTCAATATGGAGCAAAGGGACGGCCACATATATCTCTCGGTGGAGAATGACGGCGTAGTAAACGACAATGACGGGAAAGGCATAGGCCTGCAAAGCCTTTCCGTACGCGTGAAGAGCCTTAACGGTGCCATCAGCCATACGGACATCGGGGACGGCAGATACAGAGTGGAGGTTACGCTATGACAACACCAAAGAACATTCTTGTGGTCGATGACCATCCGATAGTGCGCAGCAGCATCGCGGCTTTCCTTGCAAACACATGCAACAGCGAGTCCATCGCCGAAGCGGCAAACTGTAAGGAGGCTGTTGCCCATGCCGCAAGCGGTAACTACGGCATAGCCATTGTCGACCTTGAACTGCCCGACGCAAAGGGGACGGACATCCTGCATCGGTTGCATCAGGCATGCCCATCATTACGGCTTATTATCTACACCATGCATGAAGAGCCATGGCTGATACGTGAACTGCTGAACGCGAAGGCCTCTGCCATCGTGCTGCAAGGCGAGGATACCATGGAGCTACAGACGGCTGTAGAGTCTGTGACGGCAGGGATGCCGTATTTCAGCCAGCGCTTCCTCACTCTGGCAGATGTCAGCTACGGCCTTTCCGACAGAGCCACAGAGGTGTTGTCTCTGATAGCCATGGGACTTTCCAGCCGTGAAATAGCCCAACGAATATTTGTCAGCGAGAACACCGTGGAATATCACCGCAAGCTCATCCTCCGCTGTCTCGATGCCAAGAACAATGCACACGCCGTGAGCATCGCCATCGCCCGCGGCCTGATAGACGGGAATATACTTTAGCGAGACAGATACATTATTTAACCCAAATCGGTCATTAGACCGACAGAAGGTAATATTCTGTCGGTCTAATGACCGATTTGGGTTAAAAACATGTCCCGTCACACCTGAACCTCTATCCGCAGTTTGCCACCCAAACCACGCTCAACAATATCAAACAACGTCTTCAATGTGATGTTCTCACCATCATTTTCTACCTTTGATATAAATGTGCGTTTTTTATCTATACGGCTTGCAAGTTCTGCTTGCGTCATCTCTTTTTTCTCTCTTGCGCTCCGTATCTTGAAACCAATACGCAATGCCTCAAGCTCTCTTTCAAGTCTGTCGCGCTCAGGCGTACCTGTCACGCCATAATACTCATCCTTAATTTGATCCAGTGTCCTTGTATTCATTTTTCAGTCTCCTTCCTTTTTTCTTCATAATACTCTTCCATAAGCCTTACTGCTCTTGCTATTTCCTCTGGCGGTGTCTTTTGGGTCTTTTTCTGAAACCCTGTCAACAATATCACAAATCTGTTACCGTCAAAGAAACAGAATATCCGAAATATATTATTGCCGAACTGCACACGCACCTCAAAAAGTCCGTTGGTACCCTCCATATATTTCAGATAGTTGGATGGAATCCTGTCCACCTGCTCTATAATATCGAGTATCTTAATGA
Organism: Prevotella sp.; assembly: GCA_017462915.1. Classification (GTDB taxonomy): domain Bacteria; phylum Bacteroidota; class Bacteroidia; order Bacteroidales; family Bacteroidaceae; genus Prevotella. Next base: position 31,707 of record JAFTQG010000034.1, read on the forward strand.
TTTTATCACGAACCTTTGGTTGCTGAGCCCTGAAGAACTCGTCAAAGTAATGCTTATATGTTATTACTGCTCTTGCCTTCATGCGACAAAGGTAACTTAAAAATTACATTCTTGCAAATATTCCTGCTTTCTTTCTGCGACAAGGGACACTATTTAACATTTCCACAATAAAGAAACTTGTTTTATTCGCATTTCAACGTTTATTACAGGAGTTTCCATATAAACCCAAATCGGTCATTAGACCGACATACGGTAATGTTCTATTATTGTTATACGGTCTTTTCGTTCGTTTCGCATTTCTCTTCGCTGTCTTGCTTCCCGTTCCGTCTCGACATAGCCCGCTATGCCTTCGCCGAAGCGGTTGCAATACAACGGAGATAAAAACGAAACGAAGTGAAATCTAATGACCGATTTGGGATAAACAGGCAAAAACAGCAATCGTTGTACAGTATGATTTCAATATGTACAGAAACAACAGATGCCGACAAGTACATCATCTCGTACTTGCCGGCATCTATACTATAGAAAGACTATGTTTATCCGATTTTCTCTTTCATGATATTCCAAAGGAACAAGGCATTGCCTATGATATATCGCCTCCACATCCTTCTCGGCTCCTTCAGCAGCCTGTACAGCCACTCCAGACTGTGTCGCTGCCACCATAGCGGGGCACGCTCCACTGTGCCGGCAAAGAAATCGAAGACAGCTCCTATGGTTCCCACATGACAGTGGATATCCAGCTCCTGCCAATGGGAATAGGTCCACTTCTCCTGCTTCGGAGCTGTCATGCCTATCCAAAGCAAATCAGGATTAGCTGTATTAATGGCATTGATGATAGCCTTATTGTCATCGTCTGAGAACTCAGGCTTGTAAGGAGGCGAGTAGGTCTGTATCTCCACGTTCGGATACACCTCCGCCGCACGTTTCACAATAAGCGACAGCACCTTCTCAGAACTGCCCATGAACATGCACCGCCCTCCCCTCTCGTTAAGACGTTCCATCTCAAACTCAAACAAGTCCCATCCGGCAACACGCTCCTTAGGTCTCGACTTCGCTTTCAGCCAATGGCAGGCTTTCACTATGCTTGCCCCGTCAGGGATAAGACAGTCCCCATTCTTCAACGCCTCAGCAAACAGCCCGTCTTTCAGGGCTGTATTGTAGGAATGGGCATTAATGGTATTTATCAGCATCTTGCCGTTGGGCAATGACAGAAGCCCTTCACGGCTTTCTATTATATCTAAATCCTTTAATCTAAACATCATTCAATATTCCTTCTCAGGCTTTCCCAGAGACAACACTCTCCAATATCTCAGAAAACCTATGTTCAAACTTATCCAATGTAAACTCATCCTCAAACCGTTTGCGACCGGCTGTGCCCATATCCTTGCATAACTGTGGATTGTCTAAAAGAGTCTCGATACGCGCAGCCAACTGCCCGACATTCTGCCTCTCTACCATAAACCCCGTCTTTCCATCATCAATGATGCCTGGGATGCCTCCCTCATCTGTACTGATGCAAGCGATGCCATGTGCCATTGCTTCCAGCAGGACAAGAGGAAAACATTCCTTGGGATAGTATGTCGGGAATACAAATATGTCTGCCTCCTGCAGGAATACCTCCTTATCCTTGCCGTACTTTGGGCCACGAGCAAAAACACAGTCGTCAAGCCCCAGTTTCTTCACACGGTTTCGGAAATCCTCCTCGCGTATATCCTTCCAGCCTCCGACAAAGTCACATGTAAAAGCCTTGCTCCTTTCTTTCAGGACATGCAGCGCATCAAGCAAATCCCACACACCTTTCGTCTCCATCATGTTTGAAAGGAACAACAACCGCGGCGTTCCACCTTCACCCTTACGAGGACATTCCTGCAATATATCAGGAATGCCGTTCTCGCATATCACCACATTATCCCTGTCAACATACTTCTCCACATCTTTATACAAAGCCTCAGCAAGAAGCATGACAGTGACATCCTTAAAGAATATACGATACAGCATATTGTCCATCCAGCGGTTCTGCCGTGTAAGCACGCCCTTATTGTGAAAATGCAAGATTACCCTGCATCCACACCTCTTCAGTGCCTCCACCACAACAAAATCCTTATAGAAAGGCAGTCCCTTAGCGTTTGGAGTGTAATATACTATATCAGGCAAGAACTCCCTCGCTACTTTCTTCAATCTCTTTACCAACCCAAAGACATCAAAGATTTTCTTGACACTGAATTTACCGATATCCGTCAGAGTGTCTGCGGTTGCGATATTCTCAAAACGGCAATCAAATGTACTGTTTACCACACCGCTCTGCTTTATATACTCGCCGACCATGCTCGCCCCGTGTACAGGTGGCGGAAGGTGCATTGCAAACAACACTTTTATTCTTGTCTTCTCCATTATCCAATAAATAATTTGTCGCATTACATACGCTCCAATGTCGCATGTAATGACAGAAACACGAGAATGTAAATCACATAAACAAAATTAATGTATAGTATAAAGCATAGCTGTTTTGAGATGTTTTCGTCTTGGAACAAAGGAGCATAGCGGGCTATGCAACTGAGTGACAAGATGGAAACAGCCGCAAGGAACAAACAGATGTCGTTTGGTGGTTTAGTCGTTTAGCGGTTTAATGTTTTTGCTGACAACAAAATAACAAAACACCACATATCCAAACAACCAAATTTATAAATACAAAATTTTGATGCTTACCTTATTATATATAGTATCGTTTAATTTTGTTGACTTACTTACAGGTTAGTTGGTGATATTCACACTTACTGACGATGACATTCCCTGTATCTCAAGAATTTGGCAAGCATCCACCAAGTGATAGAAGAATGTTTTGCCACATTCATCAAACGCCCGATAGCATCTTTCGTAAAATAATTTCCATATTCAAGAGCCTCATGACGACTGAGCGACAGTCTGCCCGAGAGAAGTTGGCAATAAGTCAGGTTACGGGATATACGCCCACGTGCACGCTTATACCCTTCATCGTCATGCAATTCAGGCTTAGCCGCCACAATCCTCTTCTCCCACTCGGCTATGCTTGGAGCATTACGCCAACGCTTCTCCATCTTGTTCAGCCAACCCAGTGTTTGCGTAACATCTCCTCCATCACTGACATAAAGCACTTCTGGTATCACTCCCCATTTGCCAAATGTGGAAAGATAAATCCAAAATTCATAATCTTCTGTAATACGCAAGTCTGTCCTCATTCCCTTTGTCTGTCTTGCGACATCGGTCCTCATGGTCGTGGAGCATGTTCCAACATGGCAGTATTCAGCCCAATCGCTTAGGAAATCTTTTAATATAAATGGAGCCTCTTCCCTGCTTTCATCCATCCATGACGGGTTGTACGAAGCATGTCCCCTAAAAGAAACGACATTCTTACAAGTCACAGACACTGCAACACATTCATGATGGTTTTTCATGAAATCTACGGTTTTTTGTATATATCCGTCTTTCCAGTAGTCATCGGCATCCATAAATGCCATGTACTCTCCTTGTGCCAATTCCAGCCCTTTGTTCCGGGCAACGGCAGGACCAGCATTCTGTTGCTGATAAAGCCGTATATTCATCTCTTTTCTTGCTTTTATCAACTCCACTGAATCATCCGTACTACCATCATCCACCAAGATTACCTCGTACGTGTAATCCGTATGTTGATAGAATATGGAATCCAGACATCTGGTTAACAACGAAGACGCATTATATACAGGGATTATTATAGATATATCCATTGTGATTATATGATTAATGTACCAAAAGAATGCATTCAACTGCAAATATCAGTCGAAAGCAGTATAAATTTGCAGTCCAATACATTTTTCTAAAGAAACTATCACGCCCTTGCTATAAGCTTATTCCAAACAAATATCCGAATCTTGTCAAGACAACAGGCAATGGCAAAGAACATTATTATATAAATCATGGCAAACACGAAAGGCATGGGCAGATTGTCCGAAATCCATCTCATGCCAATACTGTATATCTCTCCGCCTTCCCACGAATGTGCCAGCAATCCTGCAAAGGCTGAGGATGCAAAGAATGTGATAACCTTCTCTCCCTTAGATATTTTCAGAGACCTGCAAAACAGGAACAGATAGGTTGTCTGTATCACTTGCAATGGGGATATGTAACTGTAAGTTCCTTTCTCTATGCCTAAATAAGCGGCCACAAGCGCTATGACCACGCATACCTGTCCTACGCCTATGAATACAGCCATATTCTGCCAAGGTTTCAGGTGAAAGCACTTTAATGTGGACTTTCTCAGCCATCCGCCTATCAGATACCATCCTATAAGACTTGTTGATGTCAGTCCAAAATAGAACTCGCCCTGTTTCATTATCCATCCGAATACCGTCTGAAAGGCAAAGAAGGCAAGCGTCATCCACATCATCTGCTTCTCGTCTGCCTTGTCTATGAAGGCGTTGAGCAACGGTGCGAACATATATAGACCGAGATATGCTGCAAAGAACCAATTTACTCCATGCAGGAAGCAGGTCATATTCTTCACCATCTTCAGAGCGTCAAAGTCGTGTAATCCTAACATCCATGTCAACAGATAAATCATCCCCCCCCAGAATCCGATTTGGAAGAGATAATTCATCAAGCCTTTCCATTTCCACCTTATTCCGAAATACCCGGATATGACAATAAAACAAGGCACGCACACGAATATCCAACTATACACTTCAAGCACACCTATCGCTCGTGGCAAATCCGTATGCACCATGTCTATATTATAGTAATGTGGTCCCCATGCAGAGTGGGTCAACAAAACCAACATCATAGATATGATACGTAGAAGTTCTATGTTTATCTGACGTTTCTTCATTTTGGTAAAAATATTTATTCTATTGAGAATATAAATTCCTATACTTTAATTGCATTGTCTTCAAAGAAAAATGTTCCTTCACAAAAAGATATGCTTTTAGCCCCAACTCTTTTCTGTCAGAGCGTTGTGGAAGGGCCTCAAACAATCGGATAAAATCTTCAACATTGTTATTTTCGACTTTTAGAGGCCAGTCTTCTGGCAATGTATCTCTTAAGCCCAAACAATTATTTATGATACAAGGTGTCTGGGCAAATGAAGCTTCAATCGGCATTAAAGCAAGCCCTTCAAAATTGCTTGGAAGAAACAGGTAGTCAAATGATGCAAGATATTGGGATAATCCATAAACCTTTTCTTTTATAACAACATTGTCTGCATTAATAAACATTTTATGTAAATGCTCAGAATATTCCCCACTACCAATGATAAAGAAATTATATCTGATATCATTTTTAAAATGATTTATGACTTGCGATAGTTGGTCTATGCCTTTTTGATAATTCAGTCTGCCGGCAAATAATATGTTAAGACATTCCTTTTTTATACCATCGAATTCTTTTTGTGCTGTTTCCCCGATGCCATTATATATTATCGGCATTTCCGACATGCCCCATTCATTTTGGTAACTGTTTTTTACAGATTCAGATATGGCGACATTGATCGCATGTTTTTGATAGCAATGCTCAACATGTTTTCCTATTCGTTTCCACTTATTCCATAACACATTGTTATGTATCGTGCGTATTAATTTTGTCTTATTATACACAAAGGGGAATATTTTGCAAAATAAGAACACACTTAAATCCGGTATTTCTGTGTGTATGTGTAGAGCTGATGGTTTCCATTTTAGGTATAAAAAGATAAAAGTTATTGGGAACAACAAGATAGATATTTTGGGAGGAAAAGATATACCACGGTGCAATATCACGCTCATTTCTGAGACTTCTTTTTGCAATTGCATATTAAAGTCAGAATTTCCACGTACAATCTCTACGATATGGAATTTAATGTCTTTATCCGACATTTTGGATATGTTCAGAGCCACTCTCTCTGCTCCACCGATATCCAATGATGTAATAATATGAAATATATGTTTCATGTCAACAGGTCAACATTATCAAAATCTTTCAACCATGTATTATAGAAAGTTGAGTTCTTACCATAAGAATTGTCTATTAGACGAATATTTTTGCCTAAAAGAATGCCCAAAATACAACCATGTAGACGTGTCGTATATATAGTAGAGTATGGTGACAAGAATGTTATACCAATATCTAAAAGATTTTTATGGAAATACTTTATACAGTAAAGGTTTAACAATGACTTCATAAAAGGCATATTCCAATGTGCCAACTTTGCAATGCTTTTGAAAACAAAGGTCCCGTCAAATATCTTATGATAAAAAGTTGGCCAATCCAGTTCTACCCTATTGTGAGAGTAAATATCATTTTTATTACCAGAACTTAACTCTCCATCCCTGCGCAAAAGAAACAGTTCCTTATCCGATTTCTCAACCTTAGAAGCAATGTTTTTGATTTCATCCTGCGGTATGCAGAATGCCATATCAGGAACCAATAATGCTCTCTGTTTCAAGAAAGGCTCAATCACCTCATAACTTCTGCCGTCACGGGCGCAGATGTAAATATCTTTATGGGTAGCAAGAATCTTTAAATCCTTCTCACACTTTTCTTTGTCACAATAATAGATTGTTTGGGGAAAGACCAAAATCCTATTATCTGGATACCTTTCCAATAAATTCATCAAGAACTTAATATGCTCATAGTATATATCTCCGAAGTTTCCCCCCCCCGTGAAATAATATTGTCACGTCTTTGTCCAATTTGGGGTAGTCACATGTAAAATAAGACGAATTATGAATACACTCTATACCTTTATCATTAAGGTAAAAGACTTCTCCATGCCATATTAAACCATCTCCAATGTTTGTATGAAAAGGCAAATCGAAGAGAGCACATCTGGATGCTATCAATCCGTCAAGTTCTTTGTATATTGTTTTTCGTATTCTTTCAATCTCTATATAGCTATTTCCCATTTTCTCAATTTTTATTCATAAACATATAAACAAATTTCTTATCTCTGCGATAATCCTTTCATGATTCCCTCATACTCACGTCTCGCACTATTATCTGTGTTGAACTGTTCTTCGAGTTTAATAGAATTCTGTCCAAACTGTTTCAAGTCCACATGATGGAAATAGTCAAGAGCCTTGATGATGCTCTCCTGCTTGAATGTGTCAAATGTGATGCCGTTCTCTCCCTCATGCACCAACTCCGGATGGCAACCATTATATATGGATGTTGCCACAGGAAGACCGCAGGACATGGCCTCAGGTATTACAAGGCTCCAGTTGTCTGTCAATGTAGGCAATATAAACACATCTGCAATGGCATAGTATTTATGCACATGGATATAATCTACGCTGCCTTCTAAATGGATAGAGGGTTCATTGGCATACTTTATCTTCATTTCTTCAGACTTGTCGCCATAACCAATCAGTATAATATGATCATTCGGATGTTTTCTAATATGTTTCTCCCAAGCCGCTAATAACAAGTCTGCACCTTTCAGCACGGAAACTCTACCAGAGAATAAATAGACGAGTCCCTTTCCCCTCTCAATATTTGTTGACTTCGGCGTAGTGTTAATGACACTATTCTTAAATTCGTTAAACTCGATAGAATTTCTAAAAGCCGAAACATCATTGCGCAAACCTTCACTGTCTGCACTCATTCCACCAATATGAATTTTCTCCTCTTTTACACCAATGGACATCAGGTATTTCTTCGTCTCACTTCCGTTTACGAGATACCCTTTGATGAATTTGTCAGTCAATTTTCTGTGCCATATTTTCATTTTACTACTATTACGTTCTGTCCATAGGGTGCGTTCGTAGCCCATAAACACAGGTGTTCTAAACAATATCGAACATAGCAGTACAAATGGCGTCCACTGAAAAAAACCTTCCGTTATTAGGACATCAGGTTTTTCTTTCCTGATTATTCCTATTATTCCAAAAGGAAGAGGAATACCAGTCCAAACACTATTAAATGTGAGTTTTTTCCAATTAAACATTAACTCATTGTCGTATGGCAGAGCATTATCCTTAAGTTCATTCTTTATTCTTTTCAATAAACCCTCTCGTCCAATATACCGTTTTGTGGAATACACAACATAGAATTTACCATCGAGAAGTTCATTCATTTTTTTATAAAATGGTAGACGATAATCCCAAAAACTCGGATTACAATACAATACTTTCATACTTGTGGTTTATGATTTTAAATATTTACTTTTATACTCCAGTCCCACTGTTAGCATAATGACAAACATGGCTGGCATCCATGTTCCATACACACGGAATCCTAATCCCGGATTACCGTATGTATGGAAAAGGATTACGCAGATACATGCTATCAGCACCGCCCTGTATTCCTTGGGTATATGATTTTTAAATACAAGTCCGACTACCGTCAACATAAAAAGGCAGAAGAGCAGCAAGCCAATATAACCTGTACCTACATAAGCCGACAGAAAACCATTGTGCATACCTATAACCTGCCCTCCTATAATAGTACGTGCCATCTGCATTTCACCGACAACGAATCCTAATCCAGTCCATTGTTTCCCCTGTGACTCCATTATATACTCCGCATCTCCCCATATCGTTGCGCGTCCGGATGTCTTTCCTTCATCAAGTTTTCCGTCAACCATCGCACCTCCTTTTGAAGCAAAAAGAGTCTGGTTCAAGAAATCATCAACCCCCATTACTGATACAGCCGAAATTATGCCAATGCCCAAAATAATTCCGAGTACTCTATACTTGGCCTTTCCGAACATCAACGAGCACATACCCAAAGCCATACCCGCATATCCTGTGACAGACTTACATAAAAAAGCTACCGCCATCATGGGGTATTTCATGTATTTGGTTGGTGCAAGATAAAATGCAAGATAGAAGTAAATTGTTGATGGAAACTGACAATTATATAATGCAAGATAGAGCCCTCCATTCATGCCTGCTACAAATATTAACAATAAGTTCAGAAACGCATAAGTTACACTCCAAAGCATCACATTCTGGAATGTATATTTATGTACTAACGTACACACGACTGCCATATTCAGCAACAGGAAGCCCATACATTCTACTGCCCTGTATGCCGACAGCATCAAATTGGAGCTCCACAATGACGACACGAAACACAATAGTGTATATAGTCCAAACCACTTAATCGGAGATTTCTGAAACGTCCAGTTCAGGAATCGTTTGTTCGCACCCTTATTGAGCAAACGGAAAGAGTACAGACCTGTGCCCAAAGCATACATTGCAAACACAGCAGCCGAGGCGTCAACCGCACCCATGTCAGAGCGCTGTCGAGCGAAAGCAAACTGAATTATGTAATATCCTATCAAAAGATATCCGGGCATTCCTGCAAGTTGGAATGTCTTTTTAAGATTGTATTTTTCTCGTTTCATATTTTATTTCTCCATCATCTGCTCAAATACTTCCATCCACCGTTTGCCGATGGTATCCATATTATAGCGTTTTGATGCAAGTAGACATTCTCCTGCCATTTTTTGCCTTGTACCGTCATCGTCCATCAGCTGCTGCAATCTGTCTGCAAAGGCGTCCACGTCAGGATATGCTACAAGGAATCCGTTCTTACCGTCCTCTATCATTTCTTCTGCAGCAGGGAAGCTATCCATTACAATAGGGACGACACCCATCTGTAGAGACTCCAATATAGTCATCGGCAATCCTTCCCAATCTGATGTCATAGCAAAGACCTTTGCTTTCTCATAATAAGACAGAGGAGGTTGTTGCCCTACAAACCGGACATTCGTAATGCGTAAGTCATTGACCATCTGCTCATACAGCATTCTGTCCTCGCCATCACCAACAATCACCATTTCCCAACCATCAGTCTTTATCTTGCCCCAAGCTTCAAACAATAAAGACAATGTCTTCTGAGGCTCATAAAGACGAGCAACGACAAGCACAATATTTTCCTTCTTATGTAATGCACCTGTCTCTATGTTTTCCGTAAAGGACAGAGGGTTGTATATATAATCGAGACGTCTATCGTCTGGAGAGATGCCCAATACATCTCTTCTATATTGTCTGTCTATTGACTCTGAAAGCACTATTGTTTTATCCGAACAGTTGAAACTTTTCAAATGTATCTTTCTCAGCTTCCGTACACTATACGCCTTAAATAACGGATAGAAGAACCATATCATCCATCTTTTTAGTCCATGCGACAATTTTACGGCATCTTTTCTGGATATAGTCTCCATCCTTGTAGATGAATGACAACAGGTTATCAGTTTTATGCCTGCCTCATGCACCACCATGGAAAGGAACGGAGCATAGAAGAAGTGGCTTTGGTTGATGACAACGTCAATGCTGTTTGACCTTAGATATTGTAATATCCAAGTCTTGTCATATTTATCTTCCAACAAATGTGCCTGCAACATTTCTCCCAAGCTTCCGTCATATTCGGAAGGCTCGAAATGCAGGCAATGGACATGATGCCTCTGTTTGTGGAGATATTCCGTAAGCAACTTAGTGACCCTTTCTATTCCTCCGATTTTCGGTTCTGGATAGAAACGGGTAATAAAAAGAATATTCATCTATAATGTTGTTTGATTTTCTTCAAAAGACAGAAGATTCTTCCAAGAGCTTTCTGCAATACACTTGTGTTCTTCATTTGACGGCCTATACCTCCCTTTGCAGCGTCATCAACATAAATATCCATAAGCATGTCGCAATAAAATAAAGACCTTAATTTCATGGTATCAAATGAAGACAACTTTGCCATCAAGGTTACTTCCACCAGCAAACGGTCTCCCTCTATGTATCTGAGACCATTGATAAGTGATTTAGGAGTGACTTTTGCCGTATGCATACGGAAATAGTTGTAATATTTGTTTACTCTTACCACATTTCCTTGGCTGGCTATGATAGTCCAAAACAGCCAATCCCCACAATAACGGAATTTCATATAAAGATTGTCTTCAGAAACAGGCAGGAATTTCTTACAAAAGATTGCAGATGAAGCATTAATGATACTATTGCCTCTGAGCATTGACTGCTTGATGAATTGTTTTCCTTCCCATACCTTATATGGACATTCTTCTTTCGGTTCATGCTGATGGGTGACCTCGCTTTTAGCATTCACGATATTGCTTTTGAAGTACAGGAGAGCCACATCCTTTTCTTTTGTTATAATGTCATACGCCGTTTGCAGGAAATGTGCATCAGCGAAATCATCACTTTCCGCTATCCAAATGTATTCGCCTTTTGCCAGATTAAAGCCTCTTTGCCACTGTTTGAATGTGCTTCCGCTATTTTCTTTGTTGAGCAATATATTGGTGACACGAGGGTTGTCGGCATACGAACGAAGTATCGTACAGCTGTCATCCGTACTTTTGTCATCCAACAGTATCAGTTCGAAATCTGCAAAAGTCTGATTCAGGACCGAGTCAATACGTTCACGCAAATAAGGTGCGTGATTGTAGTTGGGTATGATAACTGTAAAAAATGGAGTCTTATTTCTCATATTAACACTTTTCTTTTGTTACCTTTCAATTTGATATATTTGAACAAAAAGCAGTAAAGACGGGAATACAAGAAGAACAAAACAGGAATATGGATGAATTTCATAAACTTAACATCCAATAATTTTCTTACATCTTCCTCATTTCCATTTTCTGAAATAAAACTTTTTACTTTATGGAAATGCGTTCTACTAAAAGGCAGTTCTGGAATAAACAGACAATTAATATAAGCGGCAATCCTATTGCATGCAACCAAATGCTTGATATGAGCAGAGGCTTGTGCTGTAATCTCTTCCAGTATTCCCTTCACACGATCAGCATATTCAAAAGAGCAAACCTGCTGTTGCATCATACTATTGCTGTTGATGAAGTAATTATAGACAACATCTTCCACACAAAGTACCTTCTTCACTCTATTCCCAATGGCAATATTTGTCAGCCAGTCCTCTCCCGTAGAAACATGAAGGATAGGCTCAAATGTCTCTTTCCGAAATAAGTCACGACGATAAAGAGCACCCCACAAGTAAGGTTCAAAATCCGCAATAATCACCTTTTCCAGATACTCCTCACTACCAAGAACTTCACCTTTGAAAAATCTGCCACGCTCAATCGTGAATCCTCCATCATCTCCAACTCGCCTATTACAGCCACGCACAATATCATATTGTCCTTGTTCTGCATAATGAAAGAGTGAGGACAACGCATTTGGCATCAACCAGTCATCAGAGTCGACATGAAGTATATATCTTCCTGTAGAAATAGAGAAACCAGACTGACGTGCGGATACCAATCCACCATTCTCTTTATGCACCACCCGTATGCGCTCATATTTCTGCGCATACTCATCGCAAATCTCAGGGCATCGGTCAGGACTGCCGTCATCCACAAGGATAAGTTCCCAGTCCGTAAAGTCCTGCGCGAGAACAGACTCTATGCAACGAGACAAATATTTCTCCACCTTGTATATTGGTACAAGAATGGAAACAGCTGGACTATCATTCATTGATAATCAGTAAAATATGTATTAATAAAAAGTTAAACGAAATCGTATGCCACAAAGGACATTTCCCTTACGACATATAATGTTTTACAAAAAGCGTCATGCTAAATAAGAACTGTTAATTTCTAACCTAAAATTAACCATTTCCATATTAAAGGTATTTTTTCTTTTTTATATAAAGCTTGTATCAATCATTATCAGAACTCATACACCTCAAAAGGTTTGTCATTTACTAGTGCAGCTGTCTTTGCGAACGCACTGCGGTACATCTTGCCGGAACGTGCCAAATAGACTTTCTCGGCCTTGGAGATAAGGAAAAAGTCAAGGAAGGTCTTCATGTTCACATCATCACCATGGTCATAGTCGATATGCCCCACTTTTCCGGGAATGACATACACATTATTCATTTGCTTGGCCTTTGACAGGAATGTCTCGCTATCGGCGGTCACCAATATGCGGTCGTGTGCCGGAGCTTGCTGGCTTATGGCACTTATAGCCTCCAGACTCCGTTCTATAAGGTCAGCCCGTTCCTCGGGAGACAAGGGCGTTCCCGTGCAGTCCGTGAAATCGCCCAACAACGTGGTGAAGCGGAAGGAAATGGAAATATACTTTCCTCCTATATTCGCCAGATGCTCGTCTATCAATGTCTGGAGACGGGGTACTGGACGGAAGAGTTCGTTGAATTTTTCAGAGAAGAATTCAAAAGTCTTGTCTGTAAACAGATTCGTGTATAGATGTATCTGACGATTCTCGTTCAGGAACCGTCTATCCATCCATTGCTCGACTAACGGATACAATTTGCCGTTCAAACGTAATCGTTCTACACTTGTTCCATATATCATCTGCATGGGCACGGAATATCGCAAATCATAAGAGATATCTTTGCCTTCCATTAACCAGTTGTACTGGTTTGGCGTCAAGTAGTCTTGCAACATAAATGGATGAGCAAAATATATTTTAAAATCCCTTCCATGTCGCTCACACCAATCATATACTGTCACTATGGCTCGTAATCTGTCACATAATCCAGCATGCCATGTCCATCCGTTATTGACATAAACTACGGCAGACGATACCGTTGCTTCATTATCATTCTTTTCATAATGTGGCAACAGATTCTCACGTTCGCCCTTCTTCTGCATCCTTAGATGATATGTCCAATCTCCATATAATGCTTTATATAAGGCTATACAAATTTGTTTTATATCCATAAAATCTTCACTTAACTGTAATCTATTTTAATCTCTTTTTCCGATGTATTCTTGAAATGTTGCATAAGTTCCCATTCCATGCTTCCCCTTATCATGGTATAGCCTGTAGAGATCACTTTCGCCGGATGACCTGCAATAATGCTATTCTCTGAAATTTCATCATTAAATGGACGCGATATAACGGCATTTGCAGCAAGTGTGCAACCGGAAGGAATCGTTATGCCTTTAGATATATAACAATTTGTACCTATCCAGACATTATCGCCTATTCTTACAGGGCTGCATATATCCTTCACCGACCTTGTCTTAAAATTATAAAGATAGTGAAAATTTGTATCATATACGCATGAGCCTGCCGCAAAAACAGCATTGTCACCTATTACGATTTTCTTTTGACATCCGAAATTGCAACAAGAATTTATCAAGGCATTTGCACCGAAATGTATTATGCCGTCATCATAAGCCATAACACGACATCCTGTAGCAATGGTAGCCTTTCCATGAAATACGATAGTCCCTCCATCATTGACTATCTGAAGATTACCCCCCCGAAATATGGATTATGCCGAGTCGTATTCAGACGAATCATTTTAAAATGTATTTTATCGGACTCTATACGAATTTTGCCGTGCATGGAAATGAACTGAACCCATCCATAGCATGCAATAGGCAAACGACATGCTTGGCGGAATGGTAAGTAATAGAAATTGATAATCACACTCAAAAATGGATTATACCAATTGGCAGCCATATTCATGACCAGCTTCCTAATGATTTTTTTCAACATATAAGACTTATTATTTTAATCCACAAGTTTTTCGTTCTCCTAATCACAGATAATTTGTCTTTAAGCCATGTACCATCATAATGGTGTATGCAAACAGTATTCTCCGTAACAGCCAGTTCTCCTGTCGTATAATGCTTTGCACAAAAATAATCCAAAGGATATATACAAGGTTGGGACAAGCTATTTTGTAAATGCTGTTTCAACAAATACGAATTAGGCCAACTCAAATCGCGTCCTTTCCAGTTTATAAATGAACGTAACCGGTAAGTTTCAAGAAAACTGGCCACCCATGGTGTATGAGGAGCAGCAGCCATACATCCTGTATTAATTTTACCTTCATCCTCCAGCCCTACAAAGGATTGGTTGGTTAGGAATCTATCGAATGAAGCAATGACTTCTACATCCGTATCCATATATATACCTCCAACGGTAGCTAATGCATAGACACGACACACATCGGCTACAAAAGCAAACTTCTTCATCCGGTAGGCTTCTCTACAGAATTTCCATTTCCTATAGTCGAAATTACTCTCATTCCATTCCCGAATTTCGTAATCCGGTAGATGTTTGCGCCAAGAATTTATATAATTGGTTACTGCCAACGGCTTTTCCTTACCGCCAAACCAACAGTAATGAATGATTTTAGGTATCATCGCATTTATAATTTATTCTCCTAAAGTCTTTACAATGTTTCCGATTCCACATATAAAAAACATTATCCCATCATCTCCGCCACCTGTCGGAACTCCTCCACGACCTTCTCCACAATCCCGTCCTTCGGGTCGTGCTTCGTGCGGTAATATCCCTGCGAGATGCTTGAACAGGTACGGCCGGGAAGAGCTATGCTGAGGAACTTGAAGAAGTCTTTGTCTGAAAGACCTGCCTCAATGAGTCCAAGCTTGGTGAATGCCTGCTTGAGATGCCGCCACGACCAGCCTTCGTACTTACGGACGGAAGCGTCCTTCTTCTGCTCAAATGTGAGCTGACGGCAGATGTATGGTCCGGCATTGGACAACAGACTAAAGAAGAGGCGTTTTGCCTCACGGGAGGATGACAGCTTCTCACTGAGGTATATGTCTGGGGTAGCCGCAACCGTTTCCAGTACAGACGGACTCTCACCGGCAGGGTTCTCTTCAATATCCTTCAACTGGTCCTTGCGGTGATGGATGATGCGGAACAAGTTGGCCATAAACTCCTGAAGTTCGGACACTGTAATGTCGGCGCGGCAATGGAAGAGAAATTTTCCTATGGCGCTCTTCTTCTGGTCAATGTCTGGGGTGTAGCTCTTTATGTAGTCCTGAAAATTGCGACGGAACTTCATCGCCACGATGTTGCTGTACGCCTTCTGCATCTCTTCGTTGCGCCCGTTGTCTATCTCGTCATCGGGAGTGGCGTTGTTCCATTGTGCTATGTCTGTGCGTACTTTAGTGAGGATGTCCGTTCCTCCGTATTCCCGTTCTATGAGGATGCGCTCTGTGAGCCGGACGAAATGCTGCAGAGAGAAGTTGCGTTCCAGGCTTTCGTTCAGGGCGTAGAGCTTGCGGGACAGTACCCTGAGGGCAAGCCAGCATGTAATATTAATGTTGTCTTCATTCTCGCTGCTCATGCAGGCAATCTGTCTCCTGAGTGTCTCCACAGAAAAGTCTTCTGCATCCATCTCTGCCAGGATTCCAGATTCACTGTATTCCAATGCATTGGCAACAAGATGACGGCCAGTAATCTCGGAAAATGCGCCAAGATAGTCGACCCAATGCTCTGCCAGCGTCTTGTGCAGGCTGTCCTGCCGTTCGACAAATGCCTGCATGTTGATTTCATTATAATACATAGACGGGGCATTTCCTGATATCCCCTCATCGTCAACATATGTCTCGGCAAGCAACCTTGTGTAAAGGTCCAGCAGGAAATGCTTGTCAGGACAATAGGCATCTATGTCCATCACATCGGCATCGTTGTCCAAGTCGTGAAGATACTGGCTCATCTGCTCTATTTTCTTTGCCCAGCCCAGAAAATCCACTTTACACGCTTCCTTGAAAGGGATATGTATGCGCCAGCGGTCTGCCATCGTGTCGAGCTTCAGGGCAAGCATCTGGGCTTCCATTGCCATAGCGAAAAGCAGTCCGTTAGCCGCGTGGTTGCACAGCACATTCTGGGACATGCGGAACATAGCCTCAATATTGTTCAGCACAGACAATACGTCTGACCTGTAAGAAGATGTGTCTGATGATATGTTTGACATGTTTGTTTCCGATGATTACGATGCAAAAAACGCCATGCATGTAAAAAGCTTTGTCAGAGCCTTGTCTGTCACTTGTCAGTATAGTGAAACTAACAGGCGTTTTTGCTTATTTTGCATCGTAAAATTTCGCAAGTGTAATTTTTAAGTAAGTATACGTTATGAATGAACAACTTGTATCCAAATTCGAGAATCTGCGAAGCCGTGTGCCTGTAGCAACGGACTTCGACGAGGTGGTGAGTATGCTCACCGACGGCAGGCTGGAGGCGCCAACCCGGCAATACCGCCACACATTAGAAGAGATGGAGGATGCCGGGAAGCGTGGAGACACGGAGACGGCTCAGATGCTGAAAGGCAGACTTAGCAGGCTGAAAGCGGCCATGCCGGCATTCGTGGCGTGGGTAACGCTGAAAGGAGGACGCACGGAGACGGACATCACAGGGTTTACGGGCTATGTGATGGTAGACCTTGACCATCTGCCCGACGGCACGTTTGCCGATGCTCTCGCCAAAGTGAAAGGCGATGTGCACACGGTGCTGGCTTACACTACCGTTTCGGGTAAGGGCATCCGCGTGGTGTGCCGTATGAAGGGCCTGGTAGACAGGAATAACTTCCGTGATGCGTGGAAAACGGCAAACGAGTATTACGCGCGACTGTGTGGCTGTCCCTTCGACCGCCAGTGTTCCAACGCCACGCGCATGTCTGTCGTCAGTCATGACCCTGACGCGATATTCCGTCCCGACGCGCAGCCTATGGATATTGTGCGCCATAATCCGAAACCTGAAAGAGGAAAGGGACGCCCCGTAAACATCTCCACTGCCGTAGACGAGGCAAAGCGGATTCTTGCCGATGACGGTGTCTATTATGTTCCCGGACATCACAACGAGTATGTCAGCCGTCTTGTCTACCAGCTGAACCGCTATGGTATCTCCGAGGATGATGTCCTCGGATGGCTGCTCAGCGAATATGCCGACTACAATGCCTCCAACGGCAATCCGCTGCCTGCCATGGTGCACAGCATATATGCCAACCACAGGGACGAACATGCTGTAGCGAGACGACAGGACGGCAGGAACGGGCGGCGCGCGAAGTCACCGATAAGCGTATTGGAGCAGTTCATCGCAAAGCAGTATGTGCTGCGTATGAATGTAGTAAGTGGGGCTACAGAGTGGACACCTGTTGCGGAGGACGGGAAGCCCTGCGGAGAGTTCAGGGAGATGGACGACACATTCGAGAACTCACTCTGGTGCGAGATGCGACGCGCAGGGATAAACACCGACATGCTCTCGCTTGCCACTTTGCTCAGGAGTGATTTCGTGCGTCCGTTCCATCCCATGAGCGGCTACCTGGACAGTCTTCCGCCGTGGGACGGCCGCACAGATCATATAGGTCGTCTGCTGTCGCTTGTACACTGTCGTAATGTGTCGCATGACGTATTCTGCATGTACGCCCGACGGTGGTTCGTGGCGATGGTTGCCAGTGCACTGTATGACAATGTCGTAAACCACGAGATATTGGTGTTGTTAGGACGTCAGGGGACGTTCAAATCGTCTTTCATGAACAATATCCTGCCTCCGTGTCTCAGGAAATACTACAGTGTAAAGACCAACAGCCACCGAATGGACAAGGACGATGCATTCTCTCTTGCCGAGAACTTCCTCATAAACTTCGAGGAGATTGACTCCATGCAGCGTGCGGAACTCAACCAGCTGAAAGCGTTGACGACCGTGGAGTACATCAAGGATCGTCCTGCTTACGGACGGCGCAAGGTGAGGTTGCCTCACAGGGCTTCGTTCTGCGCCACAGGAAACAACCTGCAGTTCCTTACCGATGATACGGGCAACAGGCGCTGGCTGGTGTTCGAGGTGGAGAGCATAGACAATCCTTGGACGGCGGACATCAACCATGACGGTATGTATGCACAGGCGAAGGCTCTCATTGATGGTGGTTTCAAATACTGGTTTGACGGCGAAGAGATTGAGGATATCAACAGGCTGAACCATGAGTTCGAGACTCCTGACAGTGCCCGTGAACTTATCGTGACACATTTCCGTCGCCCAGAGGCTTACGAGACATGCGCTTATCTTACTTCAACGCAGATTGCCGCACGCTTTGCTCCGCAAGTGAAAGTGTCACCTGTCGCGGTGGGTAGGGTGATGCGCGAACTGGAGTATGAGCAGTTGAAGAACCATTACGGGAGGTTCTGGAAAGTATCTGAGATACAGCCGATTGACATCGGGAAACGCATTCCGGGAGATAACCTCGAGACCAGTGTCTTGCCTTTCTGAATGGATGCCAACCGGCGTGACACGTGACAGATGTGACACTTTTTCCTATATAGATTATTTTTTCAAAAATATATATATACTTAAAAGGACATGTATTTATTGTATAAAAATAAATGTTATGCAAAACTCTGTCACATCTGTCACCTGTCACGAAAGCGGGCGGTTGGTTGTTTGGTCGTTTGGTTGTTTTGTGGTTTAGTTTCTTAGTAAATACCGTACAACCGCCTAACCGTTTAACCGTTGTTTGGTCGTTTAGTTGTTTAGAAAGCAACCGTATAACCGTTTAACCGTATAACCGTATAACCGCATGTTACAAACTACCTCTTTCTGAAGTGAAAACTACCTTTTTTCAAGACATTATCCAGTGGATTCCCCACATGAAAATATAACTCTTAAAACTGCAAATCATGAAAGTATACAGCAAAAGGGAGCTTGCCATGCTCTATTTCCCGAAAGCCACTCCGAAGGTCGCGACAAACCGGCTTGCAAGGTGGATAAACCGCTCCGAAGAACTGTGTCAGTTGCTCGCGGAAGCAGGATACAGGCCTGCCAACAAACTGTTTACCGTGCGCCAGCTGAGAATCCTTTTCGCCTATCTCGGCGAGCCATGAGCAAGTGCGGTTTGGTACGCTTTGGCGGAGATAGCCGGAATAGCCGTGATAGTCGAAATAGATATACTCTACTGTGGGCTGTAGATAGTGTCACGCAGATGGCGCAGATTCAGCAGATTCTCCGCGCAAGTCCAAACGACTAAACAACCAAACCACCGTTATACGGTCATACGGTTGCAGGTTGTAGGTTTTCGGTTTTGTTCCTTACTGTTAAGGTTAGGGTTATGGTTAAGAGTATCGTTGTGGTTACAGCACCGTAAGGCATCATAAGGCATAACTGCGGTCTCACATTGTACTACCTTTGCATCACCAAGTAGAGTTTAGTCCTGCTTGACAGTTTTGGGATTACCGGTCTGAGGTTCATGACAAAGTATATCTTGTATGTAGACAACAGACATAGGATCTTCCCCTAAAGCGAGGCGACCGAAGACCGAAAACCCACGACCGTATCAAGTGGCGCTTGCGAAACTTGAATTGTCTAACCCTTAAAACATCAACATTATGATCAGATTCGTTCTCAAGAAAAACAACATCCCCCAAAACCCGTCTCAGGGTAAGTATTTTGCATGGCCTGTCATAGAGGAGACCATGGGGCTGCGTGAACTCGCGAAGCACATGTCGGAACATAACTCCGGCTTCTCGGAAGCGATGTGCTTAGGTGTGATAACCGCCATGATACGCTGTATCAAGGAGATGATACTCCAAGGCAAGAATGTGAAGATCGACGACCTTGCCATCTTCTCCTGCGGCATACAGAACATGCCGGGCGGAGCGACCAGCGTGGAGACTTTCTCCGTGACCAAGAACATCAAAGGCGTGAAGTTCCGCGCCCGTGCCACAGGTTCGCTGTCGAACACGTCGCTCAATCTTGATGCCACACTGCGCAAGGCTTCTGCCGTGGTAGGCAACTCATCCTCCGCGACTGCTCCAGAGGAAGGAGCATGACACTTATAATCTGCTGAATCTGCATGATCTGCGTGACACATTAATCATTACAGGTCTGTAGCACGCAGATTGTGCAGACAACGCAGATGCTTTTTCTCTTATTTCCTATAACCACCTAAAACCAAATCAGACATGAAAATCTCAAAAGAAAACTGGCGTGTCATCATCAACGCCGTCTGTACACTCATTACGACTATCATCGGCGCATTCACTGTAACGTCGTGCGCAACGGGAAGTATTCTCTGACACAATGTCTTTCATCTCGGTGGGGATTACCGTCCCCACCATTCTCATCCCAAAACCGTAGAACCGTGGTTTAGTCGTTTTGTCGTTTTGTCGTTTTGTCGTTTAGAAAGCAACCGTAGAACCGTGGTTTAGTCGTTTAGTCGTTTAGTCGTTTAGTTGTTTGGCCACTCCGTTTAACCATATAAACCGTAGAACCGTGGTTTAGTCGTTTTGTCGTTTAGAAAGCAACCGTAGAACCGTGGTTTAGTCGTTTTGTCGTTTTGTCGTTTAGAAAGCAACCGCGAAACCGTCTTTAACCGTATAAACCGTAAAAAAACAATGATAACCGAAACATTTCCTATCCTCATAGGTGACGAAGAAGTCGCCACTGAGCGCCTGCTCACGAAAGACGTGGAGCAAGGCACGATGATGAACGGTACAGAGAGCGTCCGCTTTATCGTAATCCACTGCTCCGCCACACGCCGCGACCGCGACTACACGGTGGAGCAACTGTTACGCGACCACAGGGCACGTGGATTCCGCACCATCGGCTACCATCTTTACATCCGCCGCGACGGCACCGTTACCCAGCACCGCAAGCTCCTTGAAGTGGGTGCACACTGCCGCCCGTACAACCGTTGTAGCATCGGCATCTGCTATGAGGGCGGACTGGATACCTTTGGCCATCCTGCCGACACGCGCACGCCAGAGCAGCGCGCATCTCTCCTCGCTCTCCTGCGGAGGCTCCGCAAGCTCTTCCACGGAGCTGTGATATGCGGGCACCACGACATGCCGGGCGCCGTGCCGAAAGCCTGCCCATGTTTCGATGCCCGTGCAGAGTATGCTAAGCTCTGACTTTTAGCCCTCTCGGTGGCACAGCTCTCGAGAGGGCTTTTATTGTATATTGGGAGTAAAAAACTGCTTTTAAGTCGCTTCTTGGTTTTTCAGCTTTTTATAAAGTCCTTTCAACCCCAACGTGAGCAACAGTGCTTTTCCGTATCGTACCCATTATATAACTGGTCAACATAATCAAAAGTTATTAACATTCTCTTGCTTTTCTAACGGAATGTTTGAAACATACGATTTGGAATCAAGGATGCAATAAAGTATTTAAGTAGCCCTATCGATGTAGATCTCTTCTTGATATTATACAATAAAGCAGGAGGATACATTGCTTTTTGCATCCATGGATACATCTGTTCCTCAAACTCTTTTCTTTGATCTATTGGAATGTATTTCACATCAGAATGCATTCGCTGAACTACTCTACAAATATCAGCCTTTAATGATGTTTCCTTGAAGAATGTATCAGCCAACAACACGCACATCCTGATATCCCAGCTTAAACGAGCAGGACTTAGCGATGCAGAAGTTGGATCTTCTGACACCACGGGCTGGCAGATAGGCAATGTTGAATATACCAAACTATGGCCTTGTATCAAATAATTCCAATAGTAATATATATGCACGTAATTTGAGGTCTTAAACAATTGCGGCGGCGTGACAGAGAGTGCTTCTCTTCTGACTATCACGCATGAGATAAAACTTCCAAGTGCCAGAATATTATCAGACAAAGCGAAATAATTTCTTGCTTCCAGCTCATTTTGGAAGTTAACCTGAATACTATTTTTTATGCCTCTGACATGTTGGATAACTCCCTTAACATTACGTCTACTATCAGCCTGTTCTATTGCACCAATAAACAATCCTGCATCTGGATAGGCATCAATCATGGTAAAAATGTTATGCAATCCATCAGAAGCTATATAATCATCATCACCCTTCAGGTAAACAAATTTACCATCCGCTACAGAGTATAAATACTCAAAGTTAGCATCAGGACCTTGATTCTCTTTGAAATTGTTTACATGAATCTCTATATCAGAATAGTCACTGATTAACTTGTCTATATAAGATTCTGTAGAATCAGTTGAACCATTGTTTGATATGAAAACATTCATTTTTGTGGCATATCCTCCTTTTCTTATCTGCTCCAAGAGGTCTATCGTCGTTTCTCTCATGATTTCACAACGATTATAAGTAGGAAGACAAATGGATATTTCTTTCATGCTTGTTTATTTTTTAGAGAATGGGTGTCTGATATTCTTATAACATTTTTCAATGTCTTTCACGTTGCAATTCATAATATCAAATATCCAATAAAGAATATAATAAATGAATTTATTGATTTTACCTCCCCATAGATAAAAAGCCATGTATTTCTTCAAGAATTCCCTGCGCAGATACTTATTGCCCACTTCAAATAATGACTTGAGCAGTCCTATGGCACTTTCATCGGCCAATTCCTTAAAAGCTCTGATTTCTTGTTTTGACAAATCAATCTGAGAACCTATAAAATTGGGAAAATTCAAATGAGCATAATGATATTTATAGGAGATAGGACCAACGCCATAAGTACAGACGGCTGCTGAACGGAACATCATTTTCCCATGAGCATTCTTAATGTAAAGAAGCGGAACGGCACATTGGCTGAAACTCGTACATATAAAATTCATTATATTTCCCAAATAATCAGACATCATGGATAACTGGTAAACATTATTGCTCATAAATAGAAATTCACCAAATTTATGTCCATTTCTGAAGACATCCACCAGATTGTCAACTTTCTTGTCGGGGAAAGCTCCTGCAATTGAATATTTCAACCAACATACATCTTTATACTTCTCTATATCCTCCAACACCGTTTGTAACGATGTTGGAGTTGTTATGTCATCATCAGAAAGCAACCACATCCATGGTGTCTCCGTCTGCAAAAATGCCAAAGCTATATTGCAATCACCTCCTACATTGTATTTCCGGTTATGAACTGTTATTATATCCATAAATTCGGCACTCAATGCAGAACGCAAGGTCTCTTCGACATCATAATTTGACTTGTTGTTGAATATCTTGATACAATATTTATCATACAAGCCTTGTCTTTCTAAACTACGCAACTGTTCAATCAGCTCTTGCTGTCTATTATACGTAGTAATAGAAACTGTCAACAGTTTAGAAGTCATCTTGATTCAAAATGTTATAGTTCTATTCTGCTTGGAAAACACATTCAGCCTGTAGATCGTCATCCATGAAAGGCGCCATTTTCTCCAAAGGTGCCGAGCTCATCTTTCCTGTTTCCTTATCCATAAATGATGCTGATTTCGGGAACAAGGTCTGCTCAGGATGCATGTGTATCTCGCAAATCATAGGTCCTTCATAATTCAAGGTCTGCGCTATAGCGTCTTTTAATGCCTGACCATTCTCGCTGATGCCAACGTACTGTATCCCGTAAGCAGCAGCAATCTTTGACAGATTAGGGCAAATAACGCCAGAGGCAGGATTGGAGCCTGTAAATTCTCCCTTAAAGAAGCTCTTCTGTGTCGTCTTGATGGCAAGATAACCTTCATTCTCAAGAACAAATATCTTCAGCGGCATTTTATATGTTACCAATGTTTGAAGTTCTTGAATGTTCATTTGCAGAGAGCCGTCACCTGTCACAAGAACTGTCTTGCCACCTTTTATGCCGTTTACACGAGCTTCATTCGACACAACTGCTCCTATTGCAGCCGGCAGGTCATATCCCATAGCGGCACATCCTTGGTTTGCAAAAACTCTAACGCCTTTATTCACCTTCATGGCCTGATATGTACATGTATAGGCTGTGCCGTTTCCTGTAACTACAACATCACCGTCATGCAACTGCCTGAAGAGTTCGTCTGCGAATATATACGAATTGGTATATCCCTCTTGCGATGGATTGTCATCCATTAATGTTGGTAATTTTGTTTCTATTTCATGTCCCCAATTTCTCCATTTCTCAAACGCAGGAAGTTTTTTCTCGTTGTCTATGGCAGCACTCATCTTGTCTATGTATTCCGACAAGTTTACATGTATAGGCATATCTATGTTTAATGTCGGTTTTTCCATCTCTGCCAAGTCTATATCCACCATAACCTTATATGCTTTAGGGGCAAGAAGGTCGTATGCGTATGATACCTGACGGATAGAAAGACGTGTACCCATAACAATCAGGAGGTCGGAGTTCTGAACCATGATGTTGCCTATACGGTCTCCGCAAATACCAGGCTTCCCGAAATATAATGGATGGTCATGCCATATAATATCCGAACCGCTGATGGCAGTCACGACAGGAATGTTAAGTTTCTCCGCCAGTAGTATGAACTGTTTTTCTCTTTTTGCAAGTCTTACGCCATTTCCAACATATATCACAGGACTCTTGGCAGCCTTTATCTTCTCAATGAGTTGTTTTATCTGCTCATCCACAAGGCAGTGCTTCACCGGGTCTATGATTTCTGAAGGGTCAAACTCCTTAAACTGTGATTCATCCACTGTTGCACCCTGTACATCCAAAGGGATATCGAGCCATACAGGACCGGGACGACCGTCAAGTGCTATTGCTATGGCTTTGTCCAACTCGTACTTTATGTCAAGTGGATTATATACAGTCTTCGCATATTTTGTAATTGGAGTGACAACACTGACGATGTCAGCCTCCTGATCTCCCAATTGACGGAGTTTGAGATATGGGTATGTATGCTTATATGTTGATGTCTTTATCTGTCCAGAGATATACAGTCCAGGTATTGAGTCAAGATACTGACCGAGTACACCAGTTATGGCATTAGTACCACCAGGTCCTGTAGTTACGTTTGTAACACACAACTCACCACATGTTCTGTAGTACCCCTCCGCAGCAATTGCAGAGGCTTGCTCATGATGGTTACAGATATAGGTCAGTCCTTCCGTATGGCCTACCGAGTCGTTAAGGTGCATCGCACCGCCGCCTGTCACTAAGAAACAATGTTTTACCCCATGTTTCTCGACAAGATGTCTGAATATGAAATCTGAAACTTTTATCATAATTTCTTATTGATGAATGTTGTTTTCAATCTATTGCTTGAGATATTTAATACTCGATGGAAAATGGAAGCCAATAAAATTGAACTTGCAAATACGATTAGCACGCCAAATAAGCCGTCCATTTTATGATGAACAAGGATTGGAATAATTTTCATGTGGACTAAATATATTTCCAATGTTATTGCTCCACAATAATTTACCCACCCCACAAGCATGTGCGTGTTTGCCAAAAATGTCTTATCCATGACTGTTTTCTCCATTAAAGAAGACAAGCAGTATAATAATGGAATCATCAAAAACAGATATAAAGGATAAATCAGATATTCGACTTTCATGGAAAAAGACAAATAAATGGCAAACAATATAGCAAAAAGAAGCAAAAAAACATGTTTCACTGGAAGTCTAAATCTGTTATCGGCAACCAATGAGCCCATACAGAAAACAGGCATTCTTTGCACCATTAGCATTGGAATTTGATGAATGTCATCCATATTATAAGTAATCAATAAGACTGTGCCCACCAAACTAATAACGCATGACAAGACAAACGGCAACCACAAGTACTTTTTCTGTATCTTGTATATAAAAGGAAAGAGGATATATGCTATTAATATAAAACTGATAAACCAATTATTATACAACAATTCATATTTCCAGAAACTAAAACTGAATAAGTCTATTAGATGTTTAATGCGAAAACTTGAAACAATTATGACAAATGGAGGTATTATTCTTATAATCCTTCTCTTGTAGAAGCGGGTTAGACTGGAATTATGGCTCAAACTTTTATACAAGCCAAACGAAGACAGGACTAAAAAAACATCAACGCCACAACTTCCCAGTTTTATAATAAAATCAGCAAAACCTCCGAAATCATACAAACCAAAAAATCCTATATGATGAAACATAATCCATAGAATGGAAATGCCCATGAGATACCCACGATAAGTAGATAATAGATTTTTAAAGTGATGCACGTCAATCATGGTCGCCATTTCTGAATTTGTTGATTATATTTGTCACAACTTCTCCGAATGTATAATCCGATATAAATCCTCCTGTAGCGTTTTCCGTTTTACTCATGTCAGGATATAACGAAACCACGGTCGAACCATTATATGTACCAAACAAAAGTTTACTTTTACTTTTGGTCAAATGATGAATCTCATTGACAAAAGAACGGAGCACCCGAGTGTCATTTGAGCCTATCAGAAAAATCTCTGACCTGAAATTTGTTTTATCAAGAGCGTTTTTGCAAAGAAGATATATCTGCTTTACTGCATCAGAAACAGATACAAAATTCCAAAGCTGTTCACAAGAAGACAGTTGTATATCTTCGTTGTTTAGCATTTTTCTTACACAAGACATCACCAAAGTCCAAGGGTGATCCGTTTCACCGAACACACTTAATATCCGCAAATGAATGAATTTCATTCCAAACTCCAAACATCTTTTCGAAGCCACTTCTCCAAACTTCAATTTAGCCTTACCATATTCATTTAGAGGGTGACATTCTGTTGATTCCGACATTTTCCCTTCGACAATCCCATATTCAGCCTGTGAACCAGCCTCAACAAAAAGTTTGCAGTTTAACTTTTTGGCTATATTGACAGCTTCTAAGGAATATGTTATGTTTTCCTCTTGAACTTCGTGATTGTCACGTCCTTCATGACCTGTTCCATTCCAAGCTAAATGGATGAAAACATCTGCTGAACCTATTTTTAATACAGATGTCATATTATGCAATCCTTCATATCTGACAATTTCTACCAACGGAGATTGTAGTATGGCGTCTGTTTTTGAATTCTTGCGGCATG
Organism: Prevotella sp.; assembly: GCA_017462915.1. Classification (GTDB taxonomy): domain Bacteria; phylum Bacteroidota; class Bacteroidia; order Bacteroidales; family Bacteroidaceae; genus Prevotella. The sequence goes on from JAFTQG010000034.1 coordinate 59,124, forward strand.
CCACTATAACCTCATGTCCTTTCGACACCAGTAATTTGCACAAGGCCGCACCAAGGAAAGAATTTCCTCCCGTAATTACATATCTCATCTTAGTTTCATCATTTTGGTTTTATAGACAGCAAGCAATGGTCTGAAAAAATAATAAGTCGGTATGCACAACAATATTATGGATAGTGATACCAACAAATAAAAGCAGTCCGACGGCATTGGAAACGCAAAATTGAAGTACGACCATATTTTTCGAAATACATAGAGCCAGATGCCATGGGTAGCAAATATTATCAATGAATTCTTTCCCCAAAATGTTGAGAAATTCATAAAATCGAACTTACTTAAAAGAAATACCATAACGATTCCTGACAAAGCACCTAATACGAATAGGAAATAATTATTGTACACAGGACTTGCAATATTGACATTCCCATTTAACAAGGAGATATAGAACCAGAATGGAATAATCAAAAACAAACACAGGCGTTTATGATGAACTGCATCTATTCTTTTCTTAATAAAATGGCTCCAATTCAAACCTGCATATACAAACAATGTTGTTGTGAATATAGTCCTAATACGGAAAACTCCAGGCAAAAAAGCTATTAGATACATTGACGCGATGGCCAGTAAAGCCAATACTCCAACATCATAAAAACGATATTTCACAAAATTCTTCGTCTTCATTTTATAAAGCCACAAAGCCATAATTTGCGATATTCCCAATATTGGAAGAAACCATATAGAGCCAACCATTCCAGCATCAGGTCCTATGTTGTAGATGCATTCCACAATAAAGTTTCTCCCCCCCCTATAAAGTGTAAAGTCTCCTATGAGAATACGAATGAAAAGCAAGCACAATCCTACAATCAAAAAGAATGAATATGATATACTTGTTTTAGAAAAGATATCCTTTAATCCACGCTCCTTATGTTGATTAAGCAACATTCCGGAAATGAGAAAGAACAAAGGCATGTGAAATGAAAAAATTGCGGCAAAAACATTACTCTCTTTGGGGAATACATGACCCAATACCAACAAGAACATTCCTATGCCCCTTGCTCTGTCATAAAATAGGTCTCTCATTTTCCGACATACTTGCCAATCTGTTCTACGCAAATGCCATACACATCCTCTGCCGTATAGCGCTTATACCAATCGGCGACCATAGCCAAGCACTGGTCGATGTTCATGTGAGGTTCCCATCCAAGGCGGAACTTTGCCTTGCTGATGTCGAGCATCAGGAGTTTTGCTTCATGCAAGGCATTAGGGTCTGAGACATCATTGAGCGTGCCGCTGCCGTAGTTACTGATGAGCTTTGTGGCTACATCCCATACTGTGGCGATACTCTCGGCACGCGGGCCGAAATTCCAGCCCTCACAATACTTTGTTGGTTCATCCCACATTTTCTGTGCAAGAAGCATATATCCGCCCAGTGGTTCCAATACATGCTGCCAAGGGCGAATGGCTTTCGGACTGCGTATATCAATGGTCTTGCCAGCCTCCAATGAACGGATGCAGTCAGGTATGATACGGTCCAAAGCCCAGTCGCCGCCGCCTATGACATTTCCTGCACGCACAGAAGCGATGCTTACATGATGTTTAGTTCCATAATCTGAAGGATTGAAGAAACTCCTGCGCCATGAACTGATTGCTATCTCCGCAGCACCTTTTGAAGAAGAATAAGGATCGTAGCCTCCCATCGGCTCGTTCTCACGGTAGCCCCATATCTGCTCTTTGTTTTCATAGCACTTGTCGGTAGTTATCATCACGGCCACCTTCACGCTGTCGGTGGCACGTATCGCCTCCATGATGTTGATACTTCCCATAACATTGGTCTCGTATGTCTCAACAGGGATATCATAGCTAAGGCGTACCAACGGCTGGGCTGCAAGATGGAAAACTATCTCCGGCTGATATTCACGGAAGATGTCCTTCATCTTCTCACCATCTCGTATATCAGCCCTGATGTCTGCCTTTATCTTATCTCCAATACCCGACAATACGAAATTGTCTTTATCCGAATAAGGATCTAAGCCAACGCCACAGACCTCTGCTCCAAGCTCATGAAGCCAAATGGAAAGCCAGGAGCCCTTGAAACCTGTGTGACCGGTAACAAGGACTCGCTTGCCTTTATAAAAATTATTGAAAATGTCTTTCATGATTAATATATGTTTGGTACAATTCGTTCCCATTTCTTCCACGGGGCTGTGCCCGTAGCAAGAAGTTTCTCCAACATTTGTTTTTCTCTAATGTTGTCCATGCATTGCCAAAAGCCTTCGTGAATATATGACATTAGTTGCCCTTCACTCGCAAGTTTTGTCAAAGCAATTTTCTCAAAGACACAGTCGTCACCTGTCAAGTAATCAAAGATTTCCGGTTCAAGAACCATATAACCGGCATTGATTGGCGCGCCATCGCTAATGTTTTTCTCTCTGAATGATTTAACGGCGCCACCCACGATGTCAAGCACACCTTTATCCTGTGCCATTTTTACAGCTGTAAGTGTGGCCGTCTTACCTTGGCTCTTATGGTATTCTATCAACTTGTTTATATCAACGTCACACACACCATCACCGTAAGTCATCAGGAAAGGCTCGTTGCCGACATATTCTTGTATACGCTTGATACGGCCACCTGTCATGGTGTTATATCCAGTATCGACAACTGTAACTTTCCACGGCTCCATTTTAGTTTGATGGACAGTCATCTCGTTCTTGCCATTACGATAGTCGAATGTAACGTCAGAGTTATGTAAGAAATAGTTTGCGAACCACTCCTTGATATACTCCTGCTTGTAACCTGCACATATTATAAACTCGGTATGTCCATAATAGGCATACTCTTTCATGATATGCCACAAAATGGGCATACCGCCAATCTCAATCATAGGCTTGGGCTTAAACTGGCTCTCTTCGCTAATGCGTGAGCCAAAACCTCCTGCCAACAATACGACCTTCATAGTTATATATGCTGTTTAGTTTTTACTTTCCACGAATTTCTTTATGGTATTTATCATGTGCTTCAGCATCTCTGCTGTCATGCCGGGATAAACGCCAATCCAGAATGTATTGTTCATCACAAAATCGGTGTTCTTCAAGTCTCCCACCTGTCGATATCCTTCACCGCTCTTGCGCATTTCATCAAATGCCGGATGCTTGATGAGGTTACCTGCGAAGAGATTGCGGGTTTGAATCTTATTGTCCTCCAAATAGCCCGTAAGTTCATTACGTGTAAATCCAGCATCCTCTTTCACGGCTATCAGGAAACCAAACCATGACGGATTTGAGTTTGCCTCAGGCACAGGCAGTATAATGCCCTGCACATCTTTCAGACCGTCATAGAGAGTCTGATAATTGGCGCGACGTGCAGCAACAATATTATCCAACTTCTCCAATTGTGCACAACCGATGGCCGCCTGCATATCGGTAATCTTAAGGTTGAATCCGAAATGGCTGTAAACATATTTATGGTCGTAACCTTGTGGCAACTCACCGAATTTGCCTGTGAAGCGGAGCTTGCAGGTGTTGTCAACACCACCAACACACCAGCAGTCACGTCCCCAGTCACGGAACGAACGGCATATTTTGTCAAGCAAAGGATCGTTAGTATATACAGCTCCGCCTTCGCCCATAGTCATGTGGTGCGGAGGATAGAATGAGGATGTACCTATATGTCCCCATGTTCCTGTTTTCTTAGTAACGCCATCAATCGTATATTCGGAGCCGAGAGCATCGCAATTGTCCTCTATCAGCCAAAGGTTGTGCTGCTCACAGAATGCAAGAACGGCTTTCAAATTGAATGGATTGCCCAAAGAATGAGCCATCATCACAGCCTTACACTTTGGGGAGTAGGCCGCCTCCAACTGATTGACATCAATGTCAAAACCAGGGAGGCAAACATCAACAAATACTGGTACAGCACCAAACTGGATTATTGGATTCACCGTAGTAGGAAAACCTGCTGCAACTGTAATTACTTCATCCCCTTTCTTAATTGCCCTATCCCCCAACTTATGTGAAGTGAGGGTATAAAATGCGAGAAGATTGGCTGATGACCCGGAATTGGTTACAGCACAATGTTTCACTCCAAGCCAATTTGCGAGGCGTGTCTCAAATTTATGTGTCCATGGACCTTGCGTCAACCAGAAATCGAGTGATGAGTCTATGAGATTGACCATTTCCTCGTCGTTGAAATAGCGACCGCCATAATTGACAAAAGTCTTACCCGGTACAAACTCTTTCTTTGGTGCGTGTACCTCTTTATAATACTCACGTGTAAGCTCCAGAATCTGAGCCTTTAATTCTTCTTTTTTTGTCATGTCTTTTATTGTTAAATTATTTATTTTCTTAAATGTAACTTACTCCTTACAAAACCCATAATGGTATTCTTTTCACTGTTTGTTAAAACAATTAACCATGAAAAGAAGAAAATAGAGGCTGTTGATAAAAAACATATAGTTATAAAACGAACCCAACCGTCTTGTATGTAATATATAACAGCCAAACAAATCGTTATAGACAATATACTCATAGCAAGAATCCTCCCAATAGCCTGCTGAAAATAATATCTGAAAGATATGCCTACTGCAAATTTATTTATAGCAATACGTGGATAAAAAGCCAATATATTTATTATATTTCCTAAAGCGACTGCCAATATGGGGCTCTCGTAAATCTTTAATGTAAAATATGTTGATAAAAATATCAACCATTGGGCAGAACAATTTAGTATTTGGTAGTTTCGTATCTTGCCTGTTGCCGTATTTAATGTTCCTACAGTATTTAATAATATATCTACCAAGGCATTTAAAAGGGTTAGTTGTACAAAGACCCCAGCGTATGGAGGAACTTCTTTCAGCCATTTAGACAGAAAGAAATCTGTTTCCAGCATACAGGGTAAAGCAATAACAAATAAAAGGATATAAGAAAACTTTGTGCCTCGACACACCAAAGTCCGGGTTTGATTATAATCCTGTGCAGCATAGGATTTTGTGATTTGCGGATTTAAGGCCTTTGTAAAATTGGTCGCAAACGCTCCAACAGTGCCATTTAACTGGCCACAAACACCACGTGCGGCATTGATTAATGTTCCAAAGTGCATATTCAATAATATATTTACACCTTGTGAACTCATCATTGACGAGCATGTTGCTAAAAAGAACCACCCTGCAAAACCAAACATCTCTTTGAATATGCTCTTATCAATGGCAGTTGAATATCTACATTCTTTAAAGTTTGCCCTACAATAAGACCAATATAACAACTGAATTCCAAGATTGACCAAGAAAACCAATACCCCATAAAAGATAAGGCGATCAATTGGGCTAACAGACAATAGAAGAGCAATCCCAAAAGTCAATAGCACTTTCAATATCGTTACAAAGGCAAACGCTCCCATCTTCTCATGGGAAATAATGGAGGAACTATATGGGACACCAATTATTTCTAAAATAAAGGCAAGAACAGTTAATTGATAAATCCAATTAGCAGCAAAATTACGTTCTATTGATATCTGTAATTTATTGTTTACGAACCATAATCCTATTGTTTCCGCTATTAGCAAGATGAATAATGATAATAACAATAATACATTTATAGATGTTGAAAAAACTTTCTGCAATTTTTCCTGATTCCCGGTTCCTAACTCAAATGTCAAAAACCGTCCAACCGCTAATGTCATTGTAGTTGTGACCATGTAGAACATGGAGACAAAGCCGCCTATGACATTATATACACCATAGTCTGACACACCGAGATTGGCAAGTATCAGACGAGTGGAGTAGAAACTGATGCCCACCGTAAACAGCATACGGGCATATAGTATCAGTGTGTTTTTTGCTAATCGTTTGTTATTCTGTGATTCGTTAGACATGTTATATCTTATCAATCTGATTTATCATTACCACTTCATCAATAGGAACAAGTTCGTTGCTCGGGGACATCATCAGGTACAGTTTGCTGTCTATATGATAAATGATAGTGGATTTCCCGTCTTCTATTTTCACATCCACAAGTTCGTCCGGCCATTGCCGAAGAATATCAACGACAGTCCCCTGCATATTGCCGGCCTCGTCAAAACAGAGGTTTTGGTGATTGGCATTGCAGTAGGTGGCTACCTGTGAGCTCGAAAACAGTTTTTGAAGTTTTGCATTGTAATCTTCAGGGAACCTATATCCTACAGATGGTGTGTGACAAATCTTGCGTGTCAACTCGTCCAATGTAAACAATTCAAAGTCATGGGACTTGAAGTCATTGACTGCTATTATGTTTTCTTCCGGCTGAGGATAAGACCTGTCTGACATCTTTATGGCAAGACAAAACACATTAAACAATCTGACGAGACACCATGTCTGCCCATTCAATGATGTCAGCATAATGTAATGCCTGCTGTCTTTTGTGAAATCTATGTAATTGCCAAACAGTTTGGGGAAGACATCGTCAAATCCCGTTCCTCCGAAATCCACTTCGTCAAGCCTATCCTCAGAAGCATGGTGCAAGATGGATGAGATCTTACAAGCCTCCGGGTCATTGACATAATCGTCTATCAGACAGGCGGTGAACTCGTATGCTATCTTCAACAGTCCCATCTTAAAGTTCGAGAGGTCTATCTCCATCTGCATCTCAAATCCAGGGGAGGGCTTTTGTCTCACTGGAGAAGCAGACAGGCTGTCTTTGTCAAAACCGAGTCCGTTACGTTTGCAATATTTTGAGATAATCTTCTCCGCGGAGTTTATTTCATCGGGGTCAATGGTCAGTGTTATCTGTTTCCCGTCACTGCTTTTCTTGATTTCGGGGATGCAATGAGTGACAAAGCCATCCGCTTCCTTTACTATGCGATATTTCTTGCCATCGTCTGCGAAATGGGTTCCTTCGATAGGACATGGAATGTCTTTGCCAGATTCGCCTTTAAGTTGATGCTCGTATCGTTCCCACTTCATCATCTCGTGGTCCGTCAACTTTGTATCTATCTTTTCTCCGAGTACAGAGTTGCAAGTTTTGCAGACCTTCCATGTGTGCATATATCCACCCAAAGCCTTTGGTATAATGTGTTCATCACTTACAGGAACATCTTTTTCATGACAAATAATACATTCACATAATTCTTGTTTTGGTTTCAAGCAAAAGACGTTCTTATCCATATTTAAAAGTATCCTTCTTTTCTATGGATTCCATTAATTGACACAAAGTCTCTGAAGTCGTTATTGAGTACAAATTGAATAGAACAGTTCTTATCATCAGTACGGATTTATAATATGTTTGAGGTTAAGATATTAAGAACATATATCCGTAGCTGAGCATGAGCTGCTCACGGTCCGCCTCAAAACCGGTGCGGGTATCGGCATCGAGGGACGGGGTGGCGATGATGGTGTCTATCTCGCGGATAATGGCGGTGCCGGCCTTGAATATCGGGGAGAGGCGGTCGCTGGTGTCACCCGGAGAGGGGGCGTAGTAATAGCCTATTTCTTCTATGATGAAGAAGAATGTGCCGAGGGCTTCGCGTAGGGAGATAGAACCCTTTGCCAGTTCGGAGAGGATGCGCGTCTTGAGGATTTCTATATTCTCTACCTGCACTATGACATCCTGCGCGGTCTTCACAGGATGGAACCAGCGGTCGATGAGTGCCTGACGTTCCTGCAGATTGCGTCTGCATAGGTGTCCTGCATCATGGGACTGGACATCGGCGACATCATGGACTACTTCAAACCGCTCGGCATGGACTCCTGAGATGGCGACGGTCATGCCGCCGACATCCATCACGAGGCGGCGGTCGCGGTCTATGCGTATGACATAGCCTTCGAGACCTTCAAGATCTCCTGAGGTTATGCGGAGCAGGATGCGGTTCTGTGCATAATAACGGAACGGATGGAGCAGAAAACGGATTCTGTCAGGGTCGGTCTCTGAGAGTCCCATGAAAGGGCGCATCCTGCTGTCTGGGATGACGGCGACCTTTCCTGTGCTGCAGTTCTTGCAGAGATAGCGTCCGGGGAATGTTCTGTCAAGATAGCTCTGCAGTTCGGAAGGATTGCCTTGCAGGAATATCAGTCCGCTGACAGTAGGCATTTCCTTGCGCTGAACGCTCTTGGACTTTTCCCTTCTACGGAAATAACGGATGGTCTTGTGGATAAAGAATGTCTGGCCGTCTCTTTCCAACGCGGCGGAAATACTTCTCACCTTGAGGTGATGTACAAAAAGATACGACCATGAGGGCTTTGTCTCTGTATATTTCCTTGCAATGCTGTCCGTATTGGCAACATTGGCATGAGTATACATCCTCACCTCTGCACCAGTCTTCACGTCTGGCTCAGAAACAAAAACGCCATGGGGCAAACGTCTATGCCCGATGGGTGTAGAACAAGAATCCGTACTATCCAGTTTCATAAATCCTTATCTACTTTATGTCAGCGGCAATGGCCATACATGATGGCCGGTAATGCCTGTTCAACACTTTCTCTTCTTCCATTTCCATATATAATAGAAATTCTTACAATTCTCCAGGCAGCATCACATGCTACCTTCTCCCATAATGGCATAATGCAAAGCAACACACCTTTTGGCTTAATGAAAATGTCAAAATACCGACAATTTTCATGCCATCTTACAAGAAGAAAGGCATCAGGTTGCAAAGTTAGTGATTTATTTTGAAATTATAATAAAAAAATATGTTTTTTTCTGTTTTTTTGTAATATTCGTCTGGAATTGTTTAGCAAATCGACTTTTTGTGAGACCCGTAAACA
>JAFTQG010000035.1 GCA_017462915.1 Prevotella sp.
TAAGGGCAAATGGATAAGACCGATAGATTACGAGACTACGGACTCGCTTTTCTATTGTACGAACAGGGCCTTGGCGTCTGTGGGTACGAACTTATTCGTGAATTATTCATATTTATAAAATTAATTTTGAACAGTTACTTATAAGTAAGTCACAAAAAATAAACGATACAATCCATGATAAAGCAAGCACTTACATCTTGTATGTATAAGCCTTGTTCTTTTTGGTTGTTTTTGCCTTGCCTCTCAGTCACATAGCCCGCTATTCTCCCTCTTTCCAAGACGAAAACATCTCAAAAATAACCAAGCTTTATACTATACATTAATTTTTGTGACTTACTTATAGATATGCCCATATACATGATTTTAAGTTTATTTTATATATAAACCTAATTGTAAATGAAAAAATAAGTGATAACATATAATATAAAAAATCCTCGCAATCTCTTAAAAACTTATGAAAAGTCTTCTTGAAATTACGAGGAACACCCCTAGTGGGCGCTGAGGGATTCGAACCCCCGACCCTCTGCTTGTAAGGCAGACGCTCTGAACCAACTGAGCTAAGCGCCCGTCGCCTCTGTGACGGTGTTGTGCAAGCCATTTCTGAATTGCGAGTGCAAAGGTACACACTTTTGAGGATTCATGCAAATTTTAGTGGATTATTTCGTGTATTTGGGTTGGATTCTTGTTTTTAGTCAAGATTTCTTTGGATAACCGACAGTTTTTATGTAAATTTGCATAAAGAGTATTTAGGGTAGATGCACTGCTGAAGCCGATAAAAATATGCTTCCATTAATTCTGTTTGTTTAAGATAATATTTGAAAATGGCACGAAACCTCAATCCGAGAAGCTTCATACATACAATCCCGATGTTCAGATATGCGCTGATGCTGTTGGTCGGGATTGTGATAGCATCGAACAGCGGGTCGGTATTCGGTTTGCGTGAGTGGATTGTTATAGTGTGCCTTCTTGTAGGAGCGGCGCTGCTTGTCAATAAGCGTCATGAGATGACAAGCAGTGTATTGCTGTTGCTTGCCATTGTTGGAGTGGGCGGAATGCGGTGCAGTTTCCATGCCAAGGATGCGTGGGCAGTGACGGACGACCAACATTGCAGACTCGGGATGAACATAGCCAGCGAACCGATAAGGCGCGGAAAGGTGATACAGTTTGAAGGAATAGTGAATGATGTGTCGGCCGTAAGCAATAGTCCTGTATCGGGCGATGGCGGGCAAGGCGTCTCATGTCGGATGAAAGGGAGACGGCTGTATATCTCACTGTTGAGAGATACCATAACACGGAGATACGAGGCGTTGCATATAGGTCAGGCAATCATTGCCGATGTCGATGTCTCTCCGCTGAAAGACTGGCACAGGATAAACAGTCATTTCGACTATATACGCTGGCAGAAGATGAGAGGAATAGTCGGCAGGGGCTTTGTCGGCATAGGAAAATGGGAGGCAAGTGCGGCAGGATTCTCGGCCTTGGGCTTTTGGGAAACGCTGAAACTGAGGGCACTTGTGTTCAGACAGAGGATATTGGAGCGGATAAAGACAGTCATGCCCGGTGATGAGGCTTACGCCGTATTGACGGCAATGGCATTAGGAAACAAGAGTTCTCTCACCCCAGAACTCAGAGAAGAATACAGCATTTCGGGAGCTTCACACATACTTGCGTTGTCGGGAATGCACCTGTCAATAATATATATGTTGCTGTCGTTCTTCATACGAGACAGGAAACTACTGTACAGACTGCTGATATTCATCGGCCTGTGGGGCTATGTGGGCTTTGTCGGGATGCCGCTGTCGGTGGTAAGGGCAGCCTCGATGCTTACGATATGGGAGGCGGTATGGCTTACCGGCAGGGAGCAGAGGCCACTGAATGTCTTCGGTGCGACACTGGTTATAATGCTCATGTCCAATCCCGAGAGCCTTTGGGATGTAGGCTTTCAGATGTCATTCATGGCGGTCTTTGCGATAATCGTCACGCGACCGTTGTCTCAACAACTTATGCCGATGCGCCTCAGACTGATGCGCAAGCCGGAGGAGATGGCACTCCCGTTGTGGAAAAGGACACGCAACAAGATGTCAAGAGGCTTGTGGTACACGGCATGTGTCAGCGTCGCGGCACAATTAGGTACAGCCCCGTTGTCAGCATACTATTTCGGAAGAGTATCAATGTATTTCCTCCTTACAAACCTTATCGTCATACCATGCGCCACGGTGATAATCTGCGGAGCCTTTATGCTCACGGCAATCATCCTTGCAGACATCGCCATAGGCGGAGCACTGTCTATGCTTGCCGTGGCGGCAGGCACTATGCTCTCTGCAATAGTCACGATGCAGAACGACATATTGGGCTGCATAGCGCAGCTACCCGGCGCGAGCATAGAGAGCGTTCATGTCACTATGGTGCAGACGATGGCATCATACGTTATGGTCTATGCCCTCTTTTTAGTTCTATACCGTCTGGCGCGAGTGAGATAAGATGCTGCTTGTACAGGTCGCCTACGGCGCGCTTGAACACCTTCTTGCTGACATGGAACTCGTTGTATATATCCTCCGCAGGAGACTTGTCGGTGAACGGGCAGTAGCCGTCGTGGTAGAAAAGGTATTCATGGAGACGCTCCGAGAAGTCGAGAGTCTGCTCGCGTCCCTGTTTCTGCAATGCAATATCCAGTTTGCCATCAGGTCTTACAGCCGAGACGAAGCCTTTAAGGCGGTCACCGGTATGCAGTTCGCGGAATATCTGGTTGTCATAGATAAGTCCCTGGTATTTGTTGTCGACAATGACCTTGAATCCGAGGTCGGTCTTCTGCCACACAAGGAGTTTTACCTCTGTATTCTTCTCATATTTGGGGAAATCCGTTGCCAGGAATTTCTCCACCTTTGCCGAGGCCATGATGCGGTATGACTCCTCGTCCACATGGATATGCACGATATATCCCTTGCCCTTCTCCATGCGCATTTTCTGTTCGCGGAAAGGACAGAACACGTCTTTCATCAGTCCCCAGTCGAGGAACGCTCCGTGTTCGTTTGTCCATGCCACATTGAGGAAAGCGAAATCTCCCACCATGGCGAGCGGTTTCTGTGTCGTGGCTATCGGGCGTTCTTCCTGGTCGAGATATATGAAGACATCGATAGTGTCGCCCACTTTTGTCCCTTTCGGCACATAGCGTGTAGGCAGGAGTATGTCGCCTGTCGGTCCGCCGTCAAGATACAATCCGAAATCAACCTTGCGGCTGACGGTCATGCTGTTCATTTTTCCAAGAGAGAGTGCCATATATAGTAATGTGTTTTGTTTTTTTCATGATGGAAATACATCTCCGGTCATTGTGACGGATATGTGTTTCCTTTTTCAGTATATGTTTTTTTATCGCAGATGGAGCAAAGTTTTACTCTGCCTCCTGCTCATGTCCGCTGACGATCATGCCGTCGCGCATGTATATCGTGCGGTCTGTCAGTTCGGCGAGCGACTCGTCGTGTGTCACGATGACGAAGGTCTGTCCGAGACGGTCACGCAGTTCGAAGAACAGCTGGTGCAGTTCCGACTTGTTTTTGGAGTCCAGCGAGCCTGACGGTTCGTCGGCAAGCACGACAGCAGGGTCGTTAACCAGTGCACGAGCCACAGCCACACGCTGTTTCTCGCCTCCGGAAAGCTGGGCAGGCTTATGGTCGACACGCTCTGAAAGTCCCAGCATTTCGAGCAGGGACAGTGCCTTCTCTTTTGCCTGACGGCGCGATTTCCCGGCGATGAGTGCGGGAATCATCACATTCTCCACTGCCGAAAACTCGGGCAGAAGCTGGTGAAACTGGAACACGAACCCGATATTCCTGTTGCGGAAGTCTGCCAGTTTGCCACGTGAGAGTCCTGTGATGTCCTGTCCGTCGATGACTACCGAGCCGTCGTCGGGTCTGTCGAGAGTGCCGATAATCTGCAGGAGAGTGGTCTTTCCCGCTCCTGACGGGCCGACGATGCTTACCACCTCGCCCTTGTTGATGACGAGACTGATGCCTTTAAGCACCTCCAGCGAACCGAAGTTCTTCTTTATGTTAGAGATTGTAATCATATTGTGCGGTTATGCGGTTATGCGGTTTTACGGTTATGCGGTTGATAGCCGGAATAGCCGATATAGCCGTAATAGATAATCTAATAACTAAACAACCAAACGACCAAACAACCAAACGACTAAACAACCAAACGACTAAACAACCAAACGACCAAACAACCAAACGACCAAACGACCAAACAACTAAGCCACTAACCAACTGGATTCCGATTGAATAGCTTGCGCAGCATGTCATAGGCAGAAATCTGTTCCGTATGTTGTGCGTTGGTGAATGTCATGAGGTCCGACTTGCCGTATTGGTCTGGGAAGATAATCATGGTGTTGTGTCCGTTGAAATGCGCGGACAGTTCGTCGGGCAGCCTGTCCATGGCAGTCTTGTAGGAGATAGTTCCTTTACGTGCCGTGACGATGACAAACATGTCCTCCTCCTTTATCTGTGTGGCGAGTGTCGGCAGATGATTCCAGTGTTCCATCTCCTCGTATTGTGCGCGCACGCTGGAGTGCCTTGCATTGATATACTCACGTATATACTGCAGCGTATCGTTGCGTCCGTGGAAGAGGATGCGGCAGTTGAGGTTGCCGGCGAGGCGTGCGAGACGCTCCACCCAGCGGTGGAAACCCGGCTCGAACTCCGCCCGTGACGGCACAGCCACTTGCAGGCGGCGCAGTGTAGGCAGGGGCTGTATGCACCGCGCGATGATTATCTGGCGGTTGAGACCGTTGAAGAGGCTCTGTGCAAACTCGCCCCAGAAGCGTGTCGTTATCTCCTGATGGATATGCAGGCCCATGATAATCTCCGAGGCATCGAACTCGCGGAAGGCGTGCTTTATGCCGTTTGCGATGTTTGTCGCGAGGCGCACCTGAGTCTGCACGCGTACATCGGCGGCCGCGGCGGTCTTGGTGATATGCGCCAGCAGTTCGTGTCCCTGCTTCCTGTTGTATGCGGCACGGTCGTCGTCATACACCACATTGAGGGCTATGACACCGCGGTTGAGTTTCCTGTTGCGCATGAGCATGGCGAGACTTATGAGCGTGTCGCATGTCTCGGGATACTTCACGGGGATGAGCATCTTCTCGTCGTCGCCCTCCTGCTTTTCCACTATGCGGTGGCGCTTGGCCTGTATTACCATCTGCTTTGCCGCTTGCTCGGTGACGATGGTGCTTATGACGCAGGTGAAGAGTATCATCATCACGACGCCGTTGAGGGAAGTGTTGTCCATGAGGTATTCATCAGCGCCGACCTTCATGTTCATTCCCACCATTACCATTGCTATCGCTCCTGCCGCATGGGCGGAGGTGAGGCCGAACATCATGTTGCCTGCCGACCACGGCATACGGAACACGAGGCAGGAGGCGTATGCCGCGATGGCCTTGCCGAGGGTGCCGAAGACCACCATGATGAAGATAACCAGGAGGATATTGCCTCCGTCGTCCAGCACGCTGATGTCGATGAGCATTCCCACACCGATGAGGAAATAGGGGATGAAGAGCGCGTTGCCGATGAACTCTATGCGGTTCATGAGCGGAGAGACATTGGGTATGAAGCGGTTGAGCACCAGTCCGGAGTAGAATGCGCCGAAGATGCCTTCCAGTCCGATGAGGCTCGCCATGACCGCCGAGGAGCTTAGTATCGCTATGACGAAGATGAACTGCATCACGGCGTCGGAGTATCGGCGCAGGAAGCGTACCGTAAGCCAGCGTATGGCGAAGTAGGTCAGGGCGCAGTATGCCGTGAATTTCGCAATGAAGAGTATCCAGAACAGCGGGTCATCGGCGTTCCCCTGGAATGCGCTCGTTATGGCGGCGAGAGTCACCAGGGCGAGGAGCAGCGACAGCATGGAGGCACCTACGGAGATTGTCACTACCCGGTGTCTCTGTATGCCGTAACGCCCCACGATAGGGTAGGATATCAGTGTGCAGGAAGCCATGATACATCCTAACAGCAGCGCCGACATCGGACTGTAGTCGAGGTATGCCACGGAGGTGAAGTATGTCAGCACGAACGGGATGGCGAAGGAGAGGATGCCGAAGGTGACGACACGGCGCATGTTCTTCTTCAGGCCTTCCATGTCCATCTCCAGACCTGCAAGGAACATGATGTAGTAGAGGCCGACGTTGCCGAATATCTCGAACGACTCGCCGCGCTCTATGATGTTCAGCCCATACTTGCCTATCACTATGCCGGCGAGCACCATGCCTATGATGTGCGGGATGCGGAGCTTGCCCATGATAATCGGGGCAAGGAGGATGATGAGCATCACGATGAGGAATATCATCGTGGGGTCTGTGATGGGGAAGTATTGAGTCAGATATGGCATTGATATACAGATGTTTGTCAGGAAGGTAGATGTGAGCTCGGCGGAAGGTCACCCTTTGTCTTGCGGAAGGTCACCTTTCACAGTGTAGAGCGTCACCTTTTACAGTGCTGAGGGTCACCCTTTGCCGCGTCTCCTGCGGTGTCAGACAGGCAGGAGGGTGGCAAGTGAGGTCATTTCTTCTCGCTGTCGGCACGCGCACGCGACTTTGTCACGAGCCATACTCCCGAGAACACGAGGGCTATGGCGAGGGCGTGCGACCACTGGAGCACCGCGAGGCCGAGCATCAAGGAGAAGACCACGGAGACGATAGGCTGCACGTAGTTGTAGACGGAGACCACGGTAGGGCGCAGTGTCCGCTGGCCTATCATCGTGCAGATGTATCCGAGGTATGTGCCGAAGAGAATCACGTAGCCCGTCTCAAGCCATGTCTTCGAGGGGACATCAGCCCAGTCTATCGCGGCGACATGGGGGAAGGAGAACGGCAGTATGAACAGTGTGGCGTAGAGGAACATCCACTTGTTGGTGGTGAAGACGCTGTATCGCTTTATCAGCGGATTGAACAGCGACAGGTAAAGGGCAAAGGAGAACTGCGCGCCAAGGGCGAGGAGGTCTCCGCGTATGTCGCCCACCTTGTCGCTTACGGCACTTGCCGAGGTGAGTATCAGTATCAGTGCTCCCGAGCATCCCATCATCACGCCGAGTGCCTTCTTGCCGGTGATGGGCTCCTTGAGTATCAGCGCCGAGAGTATCATGGCGAAGATAGGCATTGATGTGGTGACGATGCTGGCGTTGATGGGCGAGGTGATGGACAGTCCGAGTGTGTACAGACACTGGTTGGTGACGATGCCGAGCAGTCCTGCCCCGGCGAACATCAGCTTGTCTCTCAACGGCACATGCTCGCGCTTGACGAAGAGGGATGTGAGCCAAAACAGCACCATGCCGCCCGCTACACGGAAAGAGACCATGTCTATGCCGTCAATGCCGTGGGTCATGGCGTCCTTGCCCAGCGGAGCCATGAGTCCCCAGAAGGCGCAGGCCATAAACATCGAAAGATGGGCGATTATATGGGTGCGAGTGTCTTTTGTCACAATAAAAATGCAATAAAGTTTAATTTTCATGCAAAATTACAAAAGATTCAGGAAAAAGTTGTATATTTGTCACATAAAAAATCTGAAAACTATGGAAAAATACGCGGAATACATTCGTCAGGTTGAGATACCCCACCTTTGGGGAGGACGCAAGCATATACTGTGGACTCTCGACCCGGAGGTCAATGTCCTTAGCGGTGCCAACGGCATAGGGAAGAGCACCATACTCCGCCATGTGGTCTCGGGAGTGAAGGCCATCACGAAAGGCGTGGAGGACGGTGTCATCCTGAAGACCTGTCCCGAGGATGCCACGCTCCTGAGGTTCGACCTCATCAGCACTCCTGATGTGCGCAGCGAGTTCGACCTGAACCTCAACGGGTTGCAGGAGCGCATCGTGCATTATCCACGCGGTAGCCAGTGGTCGCTCTTCTGCGACATAGTCGACGAACTGTTCGCCGCGACGGGCAAGACCGTCAACCGCTGTGCGGACAGGGTAGAGCTGATACAGTGGGGCGAGACGCTCGACCTCCGCCTCCTCAGCAGCGGCGAGAAGCAGATGCTCATAATACTCATGACTGTGCTCCTTGAGGACTGTGACCATACCATACTCCTCATGGACGAGCCGGAGGTGTCCCTGCATGTGGAATGGCAGCAGGTGCTCATAGAGACGATACGCCGCCTGAACCCGAACGCGCAGATAATAATGAGCACCCATTCGCCTGCCATAATAATGAACGGATGGCTCGACAAGGTGACTGAGGTGAGTGATATTACAGTAGATTAGTTGTTTGGTTGTTTGGTTGTTTAGTTGTTTAGTCGTTTAGTTGTTTCGTTATGTAGTTATTAGATTATCTATTCCGGCTATATAGGCTATTCCGGCTATCAACCAAACCACCAAATAACCAAACCACTAAACCACTAAACCACCAACCCACCAACCAGCCAAACCGCACTTCCGTGAGAACGCTAACCCAACATATATCATCCAACTACATGACGGCCGCCAACGCATTGCGACCGAAAGATTCCCGGCGTAGGATAATAGCCTATGTCGAGAGCTATGATGACATATTCTTCTGGCGCACCGTCCTCGACCAGCTGGAGAACGACAAACGGTATTTTGAGATAATGCTCCCCACAAAGGGACGCAACGGCAAGAATGTCCTCGGAAGAGGAAAACGGACGGCACTGCAGTGCATATTGCAGAATACGGGAAAGGACATGATAGCCTGTGTCGATGCCGACTATGACTATCTTATGCAGAGACAGACCGAGAGCTCGCAGATGATGCTCGACACGCCGTACGTCTTCCATACCGTGGCCTATGCCATAGAAAACATGCAGTGCTACGCCAAAGGCCTGCACAATGTCTGCGTCATGGCGACGCTCAATGACCACAGAATCTTCGACTTCGAGGCATTCCTCCGCGAATACTCGGAGGCCGTATGGCCCCTGTTCTGCTGGTCCGTGGCCCTGTACAGGAAGAGCAGGTTTGACATCATGACCATTACCGATATGAACAAGGTGATAGCTACAGGCACACTGAAGATAGAAAGCGCCCAGTATATGGTCGACAGGGTGAGAGCCAAGGCGCAGCAACGCGTGAAGATGCTGCGCAACAGCCATCCTGCCATAGCACGCGAGATACCGGGAGTAAGGGATGACCTTCTGCGCCTTGGCGTCACCCCGGACACTGTATACCTTTACATCCATGGACACCATCTCCTCAACAAGATTGTAGAACCTATAGTGAGAAACGTCTGCGACAATCTTGTCAAGGAGCGTGAGCGTGAGATACACAAGCAGGCCCTGCACCATACGCAGATGAACAACGAGCTCTCCTGCTACACCAATTCCTTGCAGGAAATATCGTCCATGCTGAAGAAGAACACGAGCTATATCCTGTCTCCTGTGTATCAGCGCATACTCCAGCAGTTCGCGGCGGTGTTTCCGTGAGTGTGGTGGTTTAGTTGTTTGGTGGTTTAGTTGTTTAGTCGTTTGGTTGTTTGGCTGTTTAGTCGTTGGGGTGGTTGGTGACTTACTTGGAATGTCATGGTTATTCCTTTGTTTTTTTTACTGGCTGCCTTTATCTTAAGATTTACTGCGGTCATATTTTGTGTATGTCGCATTTTTCGCACTTCCCATGGACTTATCCGGATATTTATTTTTTCGTCTCAACTCAATCATCGTTTCATGAGCCAGATTGTTAGCATCTTGTAACTGACTATATTTATGGAAGGGAACAATTTTCACTGATACGCTGGCATGTCTTTCCCTGACCGAGATGCAATTCCCGATAAGATCAGCATTGGCAGACTTGCCTGTAGGCTCCTTATCCCAATTTTGCAGGATATAAGACACGTTAGTCAGGAAAACGATGTCAGAGCCGTTTGGTATCGCTTCCATGGCTTGTATCATAACTGTCAGAATCATACGGAACTCTGTGGTATGATATTCATGTGCGACATACGTTTCTATGACCTCGCCGTTCATAATCATGATGTAAGCACCTCCGCTGCAACGCTCCTCGTGACCGTAGTCGCAGGAACCGGCTACCCAGACATAATAAGTGCCTGGAGTCATTCGTAATTGTGGCACTGCTGCTTTCCTTTTATCGGAAGACGTCCTCATTGTTTATTCCCTGATAAAATGTGGAAACAGTTCTTCTCCATGATTGGGTGAATATTCAAATCCTTCATATGAAAAAGCCTTTAGTTGCTCCGGCGAGGAAATCCTGTTTTCAAGAATATATCTTACCATGGCTCCACGACAAGACTTCGCCCATACCGCCTGCATTTTAAGTGTTCCGTCAGGCTGGCGGACATAGAACAAGGGATGAATGACCTTGACTTCCGTTGTCACTCGCTTCCAGTCAAAAAGATGCTCATATTCTTCCGTGGACAGATGTACCAAGATACCATCGTCCGCTTTCACGCTGTCAATCAGGACATCGGTCAGTTTGTCTTTCCAATACTGGTGGACAGGCTTGTCGTTTGTTGCCTGCAAACTGACGCAATGCTCCATGCGGTAAGGTACTATCGCATCCATCGGTCTGAGTAATCCATACAGGAAGCAGGTAATCCACAGATGTTCCTGGCCGAACGCCAAGGCTTCATCCGTGAGTGTGTTCGCTTTCAAATGTTTATAGGCCTGACCGTTGTAGGCAAGGATGGCAGGCATGGAATTTGCACAATGGAAGTTCTGATAGCGTTTCCAATTCTCTGCAGCCAACTTCCTGCTGCATTCCAACTGGCGGGCAAGCTCATCAATATCCATCATAGCCATCTCGGCAGCCAATTCGTTGGCCACAGACTGGAAGAGTGGAGTGGATAAAGCCGTTTTCTCAGCCCTGTCATACATGATTTTTGCGTTAGCGAGGAGTATTTGCATAGGATAAGTTTACGGTTATTATATCATTAAACATTCTTTATCGATACAATTATTACAGCAGTTCTTCGGGTGTGTCCGTATGATTAGTATTATATGATAATTGGTGAACTGTACCGTCAGACAAGCTTCAAATGTATCTTCGTCAAATTGGTTCGTTGTCAATGAACCAATTATAAAATATACCTAAAGGAACCACCACTACCGAAAGGATAGTCACTGACATCCTTGTTCAGATATTGTGAGTCAGAACAGATTTCTCCGTCAAAACAACATCGGGGTTTCTTAAATATTGTACCATTTTCTGCCTCGGTGAACCAATCGTATGATTTGACCTTAATGACACACCTTACAATGCCTTTATAGACTCCCAGCACATAGTTTACTTTCTTCGCCTGTTCTTTGCCAATGGACCAATACTTTCTTGTTGCCTCATAGATGTCAACTCTCTTATATACCCCTTTTGCCTTTTTCTGATCATAACTCTGATTGAGACTTACTAAAAGTAGACATTCGCCATCCTTTGCCTCAATCTTGGAACAGTCGTATAAGGCATTAATTTCCTCGATGTCCTTAATTCCTTCATCCCATTGGTGATGACCTGCAACGATATTTGTCAACTGGTTCTCATGATTGAACTTGGAATATGTGAGCATATCGATTAGGGTTGACTCTACAATATAAGCTTCTCTTTCTTTGAGGTTATGGCGTAATATGTAGTATGCCACATGCTCGCCCTCTGATATAATACTACGGATGGTATCGAGTTTCAAGTTATGGGCGTTTTCTTCTATACAGGCTTCTGCATGTTGGAATACTCTATTCCCCTTACCTTTGCCTATGTAGAATATTTTATTGTCTCTCGAATCGACTAAAGCATAAACATAATATGCCAAGGCTTCCATCACACTTTGTCTGAATTCCATCACACTGACTTTGTAATTAAGATTTATGAATAACTGTAATTGTTTGATAAGTTGATATGTAAGCAGGGTATTGACTGTCGTATAATTCTGATGCTTTATATAAAAGAAACGGTATTGTGGAATTTCCACAATGCCGTTTCTCTTAATATATTATATTTGTCTATTTATTTTAGTTTCGGCGGCCAGTGCTTGACGAGTGTGAGGTCAAACACAAGTGTGCTGAATGCAGGGATGCTACCCGAGACGCTGCTGCCGTAGCCGAGCTGGTGAGGGATGTATATCCTCCAGCGGTCACCGTCGTGCATGTTGAGCAGTGCTGTGGTGAAGCCGTCTATGAATGAACCGGTCTTTCCGACATACGGATTCATGAGCGAGAGGTCATAGTCGCCTGTCCAGGAGGAGTCGAACTGGTATCCGAGGACTGTGCCGTCGTCCATCGTTGTCTGATAGGAGTCTGACGGTATGAGGTATCCGCGGTAGTGGATTCTCACAGTGTCTGTCAGGATAGGGCATCCTGTTTCAGGGCCGTTGATATAGTTGTCAAGCATTTCCACGGCAATGAAATCTGTGGGGACTGTCGTTGCGGGATTCTTGGAATAGCAGCGTATTATGTCGACAGCATGTGTCCCGGCTTCTTTCTTTGCCT
This sequence comes from Prevotella sp., assembly GCA_017462915.1. Taxonomy (GTDB): domain Bacteria; phylum Bacteroidota; class Bacteroidia; order Bacteroidales; family Bacteroidaceae; genus Prevotella. The sequence goes on from JAFTQG010000035.1 coordinate 12,429, forward strand.
TTATCTCGGCGTATTTGGCAGAGAAATATGTCTCGTTGCGGTTTTGCCAGTCAGCGAACTCTGTATTCTCTTCGTCTGTCTCGCTGCATGATGACAGCAGCGAGACAGCGAGGAATGCCATAAAATATATTATTTTCTTCATTGGTTTGGTGGTTTGAACTTCGCTCGAAGTCCCTTCGATTAAGTAATCTTGACTTTTCTCTTGCTTGACAGTCTAAAAGCAAGCCTCTGACTGTTCTCGCTTACTCGAAAAGTTCGGCATAGCTCAAGCCGGTTTGGCTCTGCTCCCGTTTAGTCGGGACTTTGGTGGTTTGGTTATTTGTCTTGACGGTCGCCTTGCTTGTTGTTTGGAAAGCCGACGGCTAAACCCCTAAACAACTAAATCACCAAACGACTACACTGCCTTATTTCAGATTCTTGAGGAGGCTTGAGATGCTCACCTTGTCCTCTATGATGCTGCGGAGATCTGCGATGTTCACGCGCTCCTGCTTCATGGAGTCACGGTAACGGAGTGTCACGGTGTTGTCCTCAAGGGTCTGATGGTCAACGGTCACGCAGTATGGTGTGCCGATTGCATCCTGACGGCGGTAGCGCTTGCCTATCTGATCCTTCTCCTCGTATTGGCAGTTGAAGTGGAATTTGAGTTCGTTGATTATCTCGCGGGCCTTCTCCGGCAGTCCGTCCTTCTTTGTAAGAGGGAAGACAGCGAGCTTCACAGGTGCGAGGGCGGCAGGGAGATGGAGCACGGTACGTGTCTCGCCGCTTTCGAGTTTCTCCTCCTCATATGAGTGGCACATGACTGAAAGGAACATGCGGTCCACGCCGATGGATGTCTCGATGACATACGGTGTGTAGCTTTCTCCTGTCTCAGGGTCAAAGTATTCAATCTTCTTGCCGGAATATTTTGCATGTTGAGAGAGGTCGAAGTTTGTGCGTGAGTGGATGCCTTCTACCTCCTTGAAGCCGAACGGCATGTGGAACTCCACGTCTGTAGCGGCGTTGGCGTAATGTGCGAGCTTGTCATGGTCGTGGAAGCGGTAGTTCTCTGCTCCGAAGCCGAGAGCCTGATGCCATGCCATGCGGCGCTCTTTCCACTCCTTGAACCATTCGAGCTCTGTGCCTGGCTTCACGAAGAACTGCATCTCCATCTGCTCGAACTCGCGCATACGGAAGACAAACTGGCGTGCAACAATCTCGTTGCGGAAGGCCTTGCCTATCTGTGCGATGCCGAACGGCAGTTTCATGCGTCCTGTCTTCTGCACGTTGAGGTAGTTGACGAAGATGCCCTGTGCTGTCTCCGGGCGGAGATATATTGTCGATGCGCCTTCTGCGGCGGCACCCATCTCGGTCTTGAACATGAGGTTGAACTGGCGTACATCTGTCCAGTTGCGTGTGCCGGAGATAGGACATACGATTTCCTCGTCGAGGATTATCTGCTTCAGTCCGTCAAGGTCTATGCCGCCCTCGGCATTCATGACCTCCTGATAGCGGTTGTGGAGGGCGTCGCGCTTGGCGAGGAGCTCTGCTACTTTCGGCGATGTGGCACGATACTGCTCCTCGTTGAAATTCTCCTTGAAACGCTTGCGTGCTTTCTCCACTTCCTTCTCTACCTTCTCCTCGTACTTGGCTATCTGGTCTTCGATGAGGACATCGGCACGATAGCGCTTCTTGGAGTCACGGTTGTCTATGAGAGGGTCGTTGAAAGCATCGACGTGGCCAGATGCCTTCCATATTGTAGGGTGCATGAATATAGCAGAATCGATACCCACGATATTCTCGTGCACGAGCACCATGTACTGCCACCAGTACTGCTTGATATTGTTTTTCAGTTCGACACCGTTCTGACCGTAGTCATATACAGCGCCCAGTCCGTCATAAATCTCTGATGATGGGAATACGAAGCCATATTCTTTGCAGTGGCTTACTATTTTCTTGAAAACATCTTCCTGTGCCATATTTCTGTTTTAGTGAATTTACAATTTGTTGCAAAGGTAATGCTTTTTTCTCTAATAGCGTTACCTTTTTGCTTTTTTTATAAATAATGTATAGATAATTACCGGTGCACCGAAGATGGGAGTTATGGCGTTCACTGGAACAATAAGGTTTCCAGGCAGTACGCAGATGATGTTGCAGGCTACGGCTATCGTCGCGCCGCAGAGTATTGTGGCAGGCAGGAGATACTTATGATTGGATGTTCCCATGAGGAATCTGGCTATGTGCGGCACGGCAAGTCCAATGAACGCTATCGGTCCGCAGAAAGCAGTGCTTGCCGCGGTAAGAAGTCCGGTGGAGAGCAGTGTCAGCCATCGTGTCCTGCGGATATTTACGCCGAGGCTTGCGGCATATTTCTCGCCGAGGAGAATGGCATTGAGCTGTTTCACTATCGTTACTGAAATCGCAAGGCCGAGAATGCAGCACAGCGAGAATACAGGCAGCTGTTGCAGTCCCACGTCGCTGAAACTGCCCATGCCCCAAAACACGAATGTCTGCAGATTGTCGGCGTTTGTGAAAAAATTGCACAGCGATACGACAGACGATGTGAGATAACTTATCATGATGCCCACTATGAGCAGTATCATGTTGTTTCTCACTATGGTAGATATTATCAGCAGCAACGCTATGATAGCCATTGCCCCTCCGAATGCCGCGGCGACAGCAGAGAGGATGCCTCCGCTGAGGAGCGTGACGATGGCTACTCCCAATGATGCTCCGCTGGATATACCGAGTATGGAGGGACCGGCAAGAGGATTCCTGAAACTTGTCTGCAGGAGCAGTCCCGATGTGGCAAGAGAAGCGCCGCAGAGCAGTGCGGTGGCTGTCTGCGGTATCCTTGACTCCAGTATGATATATGTCCAGCTCTCCTTGTCGGCCTTGCCGCCGGCAAGCACATGGAGCACCTGCTCGGCAGGAATATCCACAGAACCGATAAGGATGCTTGCCATGGACAATACCGCGAGCAGTATGACGCAGAAGGCTATTCTAAGCATTTGTAGTATCTCAACTTATAGTCCTTTAGGATTTCGGGGTGGAAAATCTTTATGTAGTCTTTCAGCAGGAGGTTAGGATGGAAAGGCGTTTCCTCGTAATACAATGTCTTTCCGAGGTCACAGCCGTAGATGTTCCTGTTCCTGAACGCGTCCATCCTTGTGTAGTTGGTCCATTCCCCGGACAGCTGGGAGTAGGAGAGAGGCTTCTCCTGATTGTATTTTATGAGCCATATCTGTGCCTGCTGCGCCCTGTCGAAGACAGTCTCAGGGTCGTAAGGCAGTGCACCTGATGATTTCTCGTCCTTGAATATATAGTCGGCACCGGCATCGGCAAGCATCTGTCCTACGGTGCTGCCTGCTCCTGCGACATACCATGCCGACCCGTATTTCTTTTCTGTGACGACGGTAGGTCGTCTCTTCCCTTTCACCAAAGTCTTCAGCTGGTTGTATTCTTTCTCTATTGAGGCAAAGAGACTGTCGGCCTCCCTTTGCTTTCCGAAGAGCAGTCCGTAGAATCTCATCCATTCCGCACAGCCGAGAGGACTTGTCTCCATATATTCGGCACACTCTATCAGCGGAATGCCGAGCTTGCCGAGTTTGCCGTAAGAGCCGCTGTTCTCAAACGGTGAAAGCAGGATGGCATCGGGCGCGACGTCGATAATCGTCTCTATGTCTGGGCTGAGGCTTGAGCCGCAGTCATGAATCTTCCCGTTCCGGGCATCGGTATGTATCTTTTTTATGTTCATGAACTTCAGGTCGCATACACCGCTTACACTGCTGTATGCTCCCAGTTGGTCTATGAGACCGATGTGTACCGAACCGCCGAAGACACTGTGAGAGAGAGGAATACCGATGATATCGCCCTCGGGAAGATGCTCCGGCAGTTCCTTTTCCTGCCCCTTAGGGACAAGTACATATCGGTGAAGAATCTTTGTCGTATCCCATGGATTCTTGATTTCCGCCGAGATGAAGCCCTCCCCTTCATGGAGTGTGAGCAGTCTGGCATATTTCATGCTGACGGCCTCTGTCCCTTCAAGAGCAGAAGCGGTGCCGCCACCCGCACATGAAGTGAGGAAGGCAAGCACCGCTGAAATTATAACAACATAAAATTTACCACTGTACATAATTCATGTTAGGGATGACGTATGACGGGCCGACGCCGCAATCAAACTTTCCGAGGTATGTTCCTATGTATTTGTCGTTTCCGGCATTTGTGATACGGTATACTGTACAGTATCCTGGGACGTCGTATTTTATGTAGCCGTCGACTTTCTTGTATGATGTTATGAGTACGTTGCCGTTAAGCTGGTCTATGGAGATCTTGCTTGGAGCCGCTATCTCAATTCCTTCGCAGAATGTGTCCCTTGCGTCTGTCTCGATGTTGTAGATGAAATACTCCGGTGTTTTTGCCGGGTAGGAATAAGGGTTGTTTATGCCGAGAATCATCTGTCCGCTGATGAGCATCTCTGTTGCTGCTGTGACAAATGTCGATGTACCGTCAGCCTTCAGTTCGTAGATACCGGCGTTCTCCTGTGTGTAAGGTTCATTCTGGAGGTATGTTCCTGAGTCGAGATAGAACACACGGTTCTTGTAAACCTGCACGTCGACCACATTATTCATCATACCGTTCTTGATGTTCTCTGTCGTTCCTGTCTGCAGATTGATTTTCGAGATTGATGCATTGCTGTTGCCGTAATCGGAGTTTGCGACATAGAGATAGCCGTCTGCTACTGCCAGCCCTTCAGAGTAGCTGCCGCAGTCGTATGTCTCCATGATGGTGTTGTTTGTTCCGTCTATGGCAATGACCTTGTGCTCGTATGTAGAGACATAGATGTTGTCACCGTCCACTACTGCGTGGCGTGGCGAGAATGTCTGTCCGCCGACCTCCAGCTGGATGTTCGTTACCTTCTTCATCGTGTTCCTGTCTGCCACGTAGATAGTCTTCTCGTCTGTGCCGAGGAGATAGATGTTGTTTCCGCAGATGACGGCATCGTTGATTGTACCTGTGAGGTGGACATTGTTTGCAGAGAAATACTTGTCGTTGTCTACTTTGTCTGCAAAATAATCGTAGTAGCCGATGGAGCCGTCTACCTGATTGTTCATGCTTCCTTCCTGGACGATGAACAGTCCGTTGGAGATGAGCACAGGCTCTGTCGGGCCTGAGAACTCTGAGTCATTGTTACAAGCTGTCAGTGCGAAGACGGCAGCCAAGAGATAGATGAATTTCTTCATTTCTGGTTGTTTTTTGATAATTTATAATGTATATTTAAATGAAAATTGCCAGTTGCGTTTAGGCATAGGGTATCGCCTTACTATCTCGTATTGCTTCCCGAAGATGTTCTTTACATCGAGTTGCAGTAGCAGATTCCCTTTGCCGAGGTGTATGTCGCGCCAAGCCGTGATGCCCCAGTCGCTGTATCCTTCGAGCATTGTCGTCGCCAGATGTTCGTTTGTCGCCCAGCGTTCTGTTACCATAGTGCCGTTGACGGAGACATTCGTCCACGGGTTCTCCCATGCCAGGGATACGCTTCCCGTATATTCAGGGGTGTAGGCTATCTGCAGGTTGTAGTATGGCGACTCCTTGTTGCTGCGGTTTCTCACGGACTGTGCCGTGCCGTTTCCTGCCAGTGTGAGCGTGTGCTGTCGGCCTATATGCTGACTGATGCTCGCCGTCAGGTCAAGTCCGAGTGTGCGCACGTGTCCCATGTTTATGTTGGTCCATATGAACATGTTGTAAGGCACGGCGACAATCTTGTCCGTTACATTGTTGAGATAGCCGTCAGCCGTGACGCTAAGTTCGCTTCCTCTGCCATACTTGTGCCGCCATGTCACACCGAGATTCAGCTGTCTTGTCTTCTCAGGTCTCAGGTCTGTGCTGCCGTAGTGCTTGTAGTACAGTTCGTTGAACGACGGCGAGCGGAAGATATCCTTATACGATGCCCGCAGGAAAAGCTCCTCTTCCGGCAGGAGTTGCAGGCTGAGCGATACGGACGGAGACAGGTGGCTGATGTCCGGCGCGCTGGCTCCTGCCGATGCTCCGTTGTAATACAGGGAGTATATCAGCCTTGCCATAGCCGACAGCCTGCCATGGCTGTATCTTCCTGTCGCGCTCTGCAGGACGGTATGTCTCAGCGGATTGCGGTACAGTTCGACATCACTTCCCGTGAAGTTGTTGAACGAGTAGTCGGCAGAGTATCCGAAAGCCCATCTCTCTGTCGGAGTATACAGCAGGCAGAGCGATGTGTATGCCTCCCTCTGATGGTACTTGTGGTCCATGATATTGTCAAGATATGCAGGATTCCTGTAGTCGCTCATCGAGTAGCTGAACTTCGCCACGTATGCCAGCCGCAGCCGTTCCGTGAGCCTCGTCCTCCATCCTGCCTGTGCCAGGGCATTCTGCTCGCGCAGAGTCTCCTGACTGTCGTTCACCTGATAGTGGACAGTGCCTGGCAGTTGTCTGCTGTTGTCGTAGTAGTACAGCTTCATGGTCAGCTGGTTGCGTGAGTCAGGGCGGTAGGCTATGTTCATCTCGCCGTGTCCTGATTTCATCCTGCTGTTCTGCCTTCTCCCGTGCGTTGTCTCTATGCCGTTTGTCAGAGTGTACGGGTAGTCGTTGTCAGTATATATGTATTCCCCCACGGCACTGATGCCCAGCCGTGACGAGATGTTCTTCTCTATGCGCAGGAAAGGATTGACATGTCCCCACGAACCTATGCGCAGCAGTGCCGCGAGATGTGTCTTGAGGTCTTCTGTCGGCATCCTTTGTGTCCTTACAGTCAGCGTCGCCGCCGAGGCAATGTTCCTTACAGGCTGGAAGATGTCCTCATTGTCTCCCACCGTGAGCGACAGCCCCGCCATGTTGTCCATGGAATACCGTGAGACATCAATCTCTCCGCTCTGGCAGTCGCTCAGCGATATGCCGTCGTAGACGACAGCCGTATGCTGTGCTCCGAAGCCCCTCACGCTTACGGTCTTCATTCCTCCTGCACCGCCGTAGTCGCGCAGTGTCACTCCCGGCAACCTGTGCAGTGCGCTGCCGATGTCTGTCACACCGAGCTTGCTGAAATCCTTGCTGCCGATGGAATACTCCGGTGCTGTGCTTCTTACATCGCGTCCACGGTACGTAGACTCTACATTTACGGCAGCCAGCGTGTCTTCTCTTGCTATGTTGCCATCATGCTGTGCACTGACATTAGAGCAGCACATAAGTCCTGCCAGCAGTGCCAGCTGCCTTGGTGGTGTCATACCTTTCATCGTCTCTTGGGTGCAGGCCTATCCTGCCTTTTGGCTTAACGAAAACATGAATTGTTTGTCATGGCCGCTATCCCACGAGCGTACCACGGCTGTAGGTCATCCGGCAGGTCTTCTGACTTCCTCCTCCGCATTCTCCTTCCCGATATCCGCAATGTGGAGAATATCAGTGGATATGCTGAAAACGGAATAATGGAGATTACAGCAGCGGGACTGTTCAGGACTTTCACCTGATTCCCTTACCGAATCAGCCGCAAAGGTACACACTTTCCGTGAACTATGCAAGAAAACCGTAGGGATTTTGTACGGTTTATGCGGGTTATACGGTTGTGCGGTCGGTTGATAGCCGGAATAGCCGACATAGCCGGAATAGATAATCTAATACCAAAACGACCAAACCACAAAACGACCAAACCACAAAACGACCAAACGACTAAACGACCAAACGACTAAACGACCAAACGACTAAACGACCAAACGACTAAACGACCAAACGACCAAACCACTAAACGACTAAACGACTAAACGACCAAACCACCACTCACGGTCATTTCCCGAATGTGAGACGTATGCCAAGGTTGAGGTTCATATTCAGCGGTTTATCCTTATAGATGGTCTGCAGTGTCGTGCCGTCTTTGAAATAGTAGCTTATGCCAGGCTCGACGAACAGTCCTACAGGTTCGATGATGTCGCATTGCAGTCCGAGGGAAGCGTTGGCCGACCACTGCATAGGCTTTTCGTGGAGCTTCTCCGTCTCGGAACCGGTCGTCTGCCTGTCGAGCACGACCTCTCGGTCAAGGTTTGCCGACACGCATTTCTCTGCAAGGACTCCGGCGGAAGCGTACAGGCTAAGCCTTTTCCATGAGAGGATGCGGTATTTCATGTTCAGCGGGATGCCGATGTAATGCAGCCTTTGCCTTGCTGTAAGATAATGGTCTTCGCTGCCTTCGCGTATGTCAGATGTCAGGTTTGTGTATGAGATGCCGCTCTCTATGCCAAGTCTGTCGTTAAGCCTGTATGTGAACGATATGCCAGCCCTTACAGGGAGCCGGTGCTTGATGTCCGTCTCTATCTGTTCACCTTGGTTGAACAGGAGTATTCCGAGCAGAGGAGCGTCTTTCCAGTAGATATGCTCAGGACCGATACTGCTCACGGGCATACCTGCGGCTGAATGTCGGTTGAGCATGGCACCTGTTCCTCCTGATGTGAATACCGCCACGGACAAGTTGCCGGAGCCAGACTTCCTGCTGTGTGGCGATGCTGTATGTCCGTTGCCCGTAGTCGTCCTGCCACGGTCGGAGCGTATGTTTTTCGTTGCAGGATTATCAGGAAGTATCCGTATTGTCTCTTCCTGTGAGGAGACTGTGCCGCTCTTGTCGTGCATGTCTTCGTCACCGTTTGGGCCTGTTTCCTCATTCGACGGCAGTCGGCTCTCCATGACATCGATGCTTGTCTCCGTTCTCATGATGCTACCCTCCTTGCCGTTTCCGGCAACTGAAGCTGGTACGGTGTTTTCCGCGAGCAGTCGCTTTTCCTTGCGAGAGATCACGGTCTGCGTCTTTGTCAGGGCAGACAGCGGCGGCGTGCTGCGCATCTCTCCTGTCTCCTCCGGGCTATAGATAACCACAGAGACTACAGCAGCGAGCATGACCGCCGCCGCTATGCCCCTCTTTGCCCACATCAGCATGACGGGACGCCTTGCCTTGCGCCCTGTCCCGGACAGCTCCTTCTGCCTCTCCTCTATGGCAGTCCAGAGGTCTTCCGGCTCGTCTGTCTCATAGTCCGCCATGCGGTCGTGGACCTTATGTAGCCACTCTTCGTTCATCGTGATACGGGTTTAGGATTATTGTATTGTCTGATTTTCGCGGCCAGCAGCGCCTTTGCCCTATGGAGTTGCGAGGCGGAGGTGCTTTCTTTTATGTCGAGCATCGATGCGATCTCCTTATGGCTCTTCTCCTCTATTACATAAAGGTTGAATATTGTGCGGTATCCGTCAGGGAGCTCTCGTATCAGCTGGAATATTACAGATGAAGGTATGCTGTCGATGTCAGGCTCCTTTTCGGGCAGGTCATGCTCGTGCATGGAGATGTCTACAAACCTTATGCGGTTGTTACGTTGCAGGAATCTGAGAGCTTCGTTTACCGTCACCCGTGTCATCCATCCTCTCAGCGACCCTTTTCCGCGGTATTCCACCGATGCTATTCCCGAGAAAATCTTCAGGAAACTCTCTTGCAGTACATCCTTGACATCCTCATCGTTGACGATGTAGCGCGAGCATACGGCTGTGAGATAGCGTACATGTGTGGAGTACACCGTCTTCATTGCCGTAGGGTCGCCTTGCTTCACAAGGCCGAGGAGCTGCTGTTCGTTTCCTGTTTCTATGGACATCAGTCTTTCGGTTTGTCGTTCCGGCTTAGGAGAGAGCGGGTCTCTTGGCAGTGACCCGTCTCTCTCCAGCCATAAAAGTGTGTTATGGAATCCACCTGAAGCACATTTGCGGGATTGCTGTTTTTATGTCTAACGGAGACAAGCGTTGTTTATTGTCTTCGGCAGGATGGTAACCCGATGGTGTTTCCCTGGTCTATGTACTGGCGGTGAGTGCTTTCCTGCCACTTGTTTATCTTACGGCTTTCGAGTGCTTGATGCCTCTTGGGTCTATCTCAGGCTTCACGGGGCGCATCTGTATGTCGAACTCCAGGGACTTCTCGCCGGAGAAGGATTTCCATTTGAGCGTGAACTTTTTCGTGTCGGAGTCTTCCCTTGGGAGCTTGTTGAGGTTGAAGGCTATCAGCGCATCGCCCCAGTATCCGTTGACATCCCCTTGCGCGTCATGTCTCAGTTCGAGCTCATAAGGGTCAGACGGGTTTGTCCCGGTCAGGAGATTGAGTATGTGTGGCTTGCCTGCCGTTCCCCACAGTGTGCGCACACGCAGTGTGAGATAGCCGTCTTCCGCCACAGTGACCCAGTCGCGCACGATCTCTATAGGGTCGTTGCCGTATCGGTCGTCGTTGTCCTCTCCGACACTTTCCACCGGCATCTTCGTGCGGATACTGTCTATCCAGTGTACCTGCACGTTGCGGATATTGGCGGCAGCAGTCTCGCCTCCTGCCTCTGTATAATTCACCAGTGCACGCACCTCCTTGTCTTCAAACGGAGATTGTTTCATATTCACGGGCACGAGCTGTGTCGTGTTGTCGAGTTGCATTATGAAACTGCCGTCGGTTTCCGGGCATACCGTCACGAGAGCCGTGGGGCGGAGTGCCTCCATTGTGTCGTTGTCGTCATCGCACGATGTCAGCACCATCATCAGTGTGCTGAGTCCCAATAACGGGAACAGAAGTTTTTCCTTTTTCATGATTCTATTGCTTTTATGAATTTATCCAGTTGTTTTTATCGACTATTCAGTTGTTTCTTTTCAACTGTTCTGCCATATCAAATCAGGAAATGTCGAAAACCTTGCATCAGGAGTGTGATTTTTTTGCTTTTTATACATTTTTTATGAAAAGCTCCGCCGTTCTGCCGATGGCGGTCTGCAAGCCCATGCGTGTCAATGCTTTCTGCCGACGGTGAAGGCAGGCATGACAAAAGGTCACCTTCCGCGTGGCGAAGGGTGACCTTTCATATATAAAAAGGTGACCCTTTACATGGTAAAAGGTGACCCTCTTTTGCGTGAAAGATTGGCACGTGAAAACAGAGGTGATACGCTTCCCTGTTTCTTCTTTGCACAATGTCTGCATCTCTGCCTACGATGAGGATGCTCAATGCATAAAGACAAGTGCATGTGTCACATCTATAAGTGCAATTCATGCCCACAATTAAGGTACAAAGTCATGCTACCATGGGTGCACTAATCTGTAAGATTTTCATCCTGAAATTTGTCCGCATGGGAAAATATGCTTATATTTGCACCGTAAAAGTTCGGTGGTGGAGCAGATGTATCGAAAGACGCATTTCATTCCTGCCTGTCATATAACTTGCCAAAACCGCAGAAGCCACTCCGTACATTATATATCTAAACCTACTGACATTAACATGCTGAGCCTATAGGAACTATGGGTGAAGCGAGAAATAAGAAAGACTATGAATTTGGCACAACTGGTAAAAAGACTTTGGACTGTCTATGAAGAAAAAGGCATTGCGCGATGTAGATACAATGCTTTGGACCATATAGTTACATTTATCAAAGATAAATATCCGATGGCGGAAAGCGATATTTCGATACTGAAGACTATTGAGAAGCAACAAATGAAAGATGCTTATGAACAGACAAAAAGCAATAACAGACTTAATGGAGCAGAAAAACAGGCAATAAATGATATATACCTAAAATCCGCAACTATCATCCAATACACGATTAAGGGTAGATTTATGAGTCGTTAGTAGCAGCTTTCAGTAAAAAGCAACAGCACAACATCAATATGTAGCCACCATCCCCTTACCCCACGATGCGACTTGAGGTAATA
>JAFTQG010000036.1 GCA_017462915.1 Prevotella sp.
ATGAGGCGTCTTTGCCGACGACATATCAGGTGGCTATTGCGGCGGGGTTCCACCTCTTCCCATTCCGAACAGAGAAGTTAAGCCCGCCTGCGCCGATGGTACTGCACTGCAATGCGGGAGAGTAGGAGGCTGCCTTTTTTTCCGACAGGAGAATGGCCCCGGACAGAGATGATGTCCGGGGCTTTCTGCATTTATAAGGGCGGGCGACTGACGGGCTCACGGTCTTGCGGTTATGCGGTTGAGCGGTTGCGATAGCCGTGATAGCCTGAATAGCCGTGCTAGAATAATAATGGCTTCAAACCGCCAGACAACGGAATCACTAAACAACCAAACGACCAAACAACCAAACAACTAATATGGGCAATGATGATGTAGTAGAGATGTTGGAGAAGGCTGGTATAAAGCCGACGTCCAACAGGATATTAGTGCTGCGGGCAATAATGAGGAATTCGAGGCCTCAGAGCCTTGCAGAGCTGGAGCAGAAGCTGTTATCTTTGGAGAAGTCCAGCGTCTTCCGTGTGCTCACGCTTCTTCTGAAGCATGGTGTCGTGCATACTGTCGAGGATGGCCGTGGCATCGTCAAGTACGAGCTGTGTACAGGTCATGGGCACTGTACAGGTGATGATCTTCATGTCCATTTCTATTGTGAGGTCTGCGAGCAGGTGTCCTGCTTTGAGAATATCCAGGTTCCTACGGTAGAACTGCCGGAAGGTTTCGCAGTGCATTCCATCAATTATATGCTGAAAGGTATATGCCCGAAATGCAGTGGAAAGAAAGGATAAGGGGTGATTTCTCTATCGTGATATACTTCTTTGATAATTTGTCAGACATGGCTTGATACCATCTTATTTTGTCTGCCTCGTCTTGTTGCAGATTGCTTGTCGTCATTGAAATATGAGCTTGTCAAGGAGTTATTTGTAGCCTGCCATTTTACAATTAGGCCGAAAATTATGTCTTTATATGGTTTAGTGATTGAAAAGTCCATTCTATTGCTTTTTGCTGTCTACCAAAGCCCGAGATGTATTCTTGATGGGGCTGGTGCGCTACAAACACATAAGCAAAGAGTTACTTTTCCGTCCAGTCTGATTTTTTTTGGGGAATAATGCAAGGTTTTCTTAAGAAAATGTGTTAACTTTGTGGGCGTTATATACTAAACTATTAGAAATGTTCGTATTGCTCGGCGTAATGATACGCGTGGTGTTTTTCTTCATCATGGCAAGCCTCGTAGCCATACCGTTTGCAGTTCTTGTCTATTGGAGAAGCAAGAACTGCCGTAGGCGGAAAGCCCTGCTGGCCTTGGTTTCGCCATATCTGTTTGTATATACCTCTTATGCTTGCTACTTGCTGGGTGCTTTCTATTGCTCTCCTGTTTTCAATACAGGATGCGGCACGGACGGATATTGGCATACGGAATTGTCGCATGGCTATGAAATGTATTCCGTTTCTGACAATACCTTCTCGATACCCCTCGGTATCATCTACAAAGGTGACAGTATTGTTGTCGATGATGTTACTAAAATAAAGGAAGAGGGCAACATGCTTTACGGCTTGACATTTTATATAATAGATGATTCAAAGGGATATTTCTTCAGTCTGAACATGGAGACTGGAGCATTGACATGGCACGGAAGATATGCGGAGGTGAAAAAGGAAAATGCAGACATCACCTCCGGCCTGATGAATACCGAATCATTTTATTACGACAAGTGGCCGTGGGTAACTCCATTGGAGATATTATCGATTCTTCTGGGTACCGGAATCGTTTATGGGTTATGGCAGATTTTCTTCCATTTGTGCAGGAAGGAGGGCGGAGATGAAATCTGATAGCAAGATATACAGGTTTTTCTTCGGAGGCAGGAATGATACAGGTATGCCATTTGCGGCATGGCTACTGATTTTTGTACCTTTTTTCGTATTAGATCTGTATTTGTCAGATCGTAAACATAGTGCTCTGTCTGCAAATCCGGTATTCACATCAACGGTGGTATCACGAGTTTATAGTCTGAAAAATACTCCATACATAGATTACTGCATTCATGTGAACAGGAAAATGTATAAAGGAAGTTGCTCTACGGGCGGTTTTGCCGTGGGCGATAGCATAGGAGTAGTTTATCAGAAAGACAATCCTGAGAATAACATGACTGTTTTTGAATACTATGAAGGCCCTCCTGTTAATTTGACTGTCATCATTGTTACGATAGCGATAGCATTGGCATTATATCGTTGGAAGCAAATCACCCGCAAATATAACGACCGATGTCCTGTGCTCGAACGGTCGGGCGCGTGCATGATATATCGTACAGACAAGGAATACATATTTGTCACCGGATATGGGAAATATGGGCATAATAACAGTTATCCGATTAAATTTATGCCTCTTGATTGTAGTAATGGCGAATTTGAAGATACTCTTATGGAAATATTTCATGCAAGCCTGCATGGCAAATATATGAAATTGAAACCTTCTGAACTAATCAGAGCAATGAAGCAACGCTCATGGAGACAGCTTAATATGCGTTCGACAAGTGTTTTCGTCCATTACGGCCATCAAGACGAGCGTTCATTGATTGTTAATCCGACAAAACCGTCTCCAGGCTGTTCATACCGCTATTTGGACTGGGATAGTGAGCGTACTATGTCTTTCCGTTTAGGAAACGCCTCTTGGAAAGAAATCATCAGTTCAATAAGGAAACTATTAGAACCCGATGAAACTGACCGGTAAACCAAGTAAGTCACCAAAATTAACCGATACAATCTGTAACGAAATTAGTAGTAAAATCTTGTATGTATAAACTTTGTTCTTCTCGGCTGTTTCCGCCTTGCCACTCAGTCACATAGCCCGCTATACTCCTTCGTTACAAGACGAAAAACATCTCAAAAACAACAACGGTTTATACTGTACATTAATTTTGTTGACTTACTTATTTTGACGCTTTGAAATCTTGATGTCACTATGAGGTATGGCAATGGGTTGATATAAGCACTTGTCATGTTATAAGTTCGTTGTATGTCGTGGAATATATATATAATAAGTAGTTAGAGTCTATCCTTTATTAAAATGATTGTTATAAATTAAAATCTATGAGAAAGTACGTACAGTTTAAAGGTATATTGATGATATGTCTGGTATTCGCCCTTGTAACTCTTCATGTGAAATATTTTCAGAACACTAATGGAAGTGCCATCTCTCTAATCATAATAATTGCCCTATTGTTCATTGCTGCTTACTGGATAGGAAACAATACCAGTAGTAAGCAATTTGAAAGAATTATGAAAGGTGTCGGAGGAGAAAATATCTTGTATATTCTGGATGACATAGCGGCAGTAGATACAGACAATCAACTTATATATTATAGTTTGAAGAAAAACAGGTATGATTGGTTTTGGGAAACGAACAATAATATGTTGATTAGTTGCTTCTGTGCTTTGCCGATAGGAATGTCTGCACAAGAAATATTCCATGTCATCAAAAAGGATTTGGATGAGATTATGAATCCAAAAGGAGCAAGATGTACAGACTATGAATGTAAGCAATATTCTTTTTATGTTGAGTTTGAATTACAGTCAAAAGATGTTTCTGTTGAAGTTTTAAGGCAGATGCAAGAATCTTTGGTCTCAATTTTGATAGACAAATATCAGCTTAATGCCGTGAAAAGATATTTGAAAACAATAGAAGCGGAAGATGATACTATTTATTATTGGGAGTTTACGGGATATAATGTTACACGTTTTGTACGCTACAATGTACAAAGACAGCTATTGGGCTATGATGATGAAGATGTACCCCATGCTCTGTCTGATATCACTTCAAATGCCGTTATTCTAACAGAAAAGGAGTTTGAGACAGTCTATAATCAAGCCGTGGACAGATTATAGGATTGTTCTTTCTTGGTCTCTCTTCGTTTTCCTGTTATACAACCTCGCCAAACACTCAAGGGTTTGGCGAGGTTTGTTGTTTTGTTATGTGCATTTTATGGGCTGTATATCCATAAAGCCATGCCTTGGTATCTTAGACATAGACTTTCACGGTAACATAAACAGACACTGATAGTTGAATAATTATAAGTAAGTTACCCAAGTTAAACGATACTATACAGAATCAAGCAAATACTAAAATCTTGTATGTATAGGGTTCATGCTTCTCGGCTGTTCCCGCTTTCAATGGCTGTGCTCCTCATCATATCCGCCGGTATCAATGTGGTTGTGGCGATCGTTGCCGTGTTTGCGTGTCTTGCCGAATGTGTATGTGACGGACAGTCGGAGAGCCCTCCCTCCAGACCATTTCCTGATAGCTTGAGTATAGCCGTTCCCATATAATATATTATAGGTCTCCTTAGAGTTGAATATATCCTTGCAGACTAAGGAAATAGCCCATGCACCGGCAGACTTGCGCATTCCAGCCTCTACATCCCAGTCCTCCTCCAGTGTCCCCTGCGCGGTGATGCGGCGTGAGCTGTATCTGCCTGTAGCCTGTATGGTAATGTCCCAAGGCAACCTGAGGGAAGCCATGCAGCGGATGTCCCAAGTGAATCGGTCTTGCTTGTCGCCGTGTACCTGATAGAAACTGTCGTGCAGCGGATAGGCTGTGTCCCATGCTTTCAGATGACTGTTGTAGAGATTGACGGTCGTCGTCATTGTCAGCTGTCTTAGCAGAGTGTTGCGAGAGATTATCTCGATGCCGGTATTGAGCATGTTTCCTACATTCGCATGTCCGTAGTACATGGTGTTCACATCATTGTCGGAAGCCATAGGAGCAAGGAAACTGATATGGCTTATCATGTCTGTATTCGAGCGGAGATAACCAGACAGAGACAGCATGTGGCTGTCCCATTTCTTAATATAGGAAAGTTCTACGGCATTGCTGTACTCCGGAAGTATGAGAGGGTTGCCGAGATGGACCTCCGAAGGGTCAGATATATTCTCAAACGTATTGAGCTGCGGGCCGAAAGGGCGTCGTATGCGTCGGGAGTAGTTCAGCTTCAGTTCGTTATTGTCACGGAATACCCATCCGACAGAGGCAGAAGGGAATAGGGCAAAGTCGTTTTTCCTGAACGAGGGGACATCAGCATCATTCTCACCGTATTTGAGTGAATGGGTTCTTGTCTGCCATAGCTCGCCACGTAGTCCAGCCGAGAATGTCAGTTGTCCGTGCTGTCCGGATAAATTCACATACAATGCCGAGATGTCTGTATCATATTTGAATCTGTTGTAAAGTCCGGGCATAAAAGCGAGGTTATCCTCTGCCGTGCCGGAGTAGTACGATGCCGGACTGTTCTCATGGTTATAGTTCCCCTTATATCCTGCTTCAAGACGCATCCAGGGTGCCAGACTGTTGGAATAATCCGCAGCCACCTCCCAGTTGCTTATCTTTATGTCCTGATGCTGGCTTTGCCAGACGATGTTTTCGCTGCCGTCAGCCCATGTCGCACGCTCATGTGAACGGTTGTCGTTAGGGCCTTGCCAGATGTTATAGCTGACGTTCATGTCCACGAAATGGTCTTTACGGAACATGTGCCTGTATCCGAGCAACACATTTGCGCCACGGGTGTCGCCGCTTTCGTGCATACTGTTTGTGTTCTTTGTCCAGAGTTCCGGCAGATTGCCCAAGTGGGTCGTTTCGGTATGTCCCCATTTATGGCCTATGGTACCTATGGCACTCAGATAGAAGGTATTGCTTTCGTCGGGCTTGAAATTGGTGCCTAAGCGCACGAAGGCACTGTTCTCATGCTTCTTGTTTTCTCCGTCAGAGTTCAGAAAGCCTCCATTGTCATAGGAGCGCCGTGACACTGTGCCGCCTGGATTATGACGTGATTTAAGTCCTACGCCTGCAAAGGACTCAAATTTTCCCCTGTTATAGTTGATGCTGAAGTTGGCATTCATGCTTCCCTGTGTGTCGATATCCGTCTCGGCACTGCCGAAATAGCCGTTTCTGTGCTCTTCCTTGAGCCGTATATTGATGATGCCGGCTGTTCCTGTCGCATTGTTTTTTGATGAAGGATTTGTCATCACCTCTATGCTTTCGATGGTCTCTGCCGGAATCTGCCGCAGGAACTGCGCGCGGTTGTCGGCGTTCATCCCCATCTCCTTGCCGTCAATCCATACGAGGACGTCTGCGTTTCCGCGCAGTGATATCTCGCCGTCAGAATCGACATGCACCGAGGGGACTGATGCCAGAAGCTCCTCGGCGGAGGCTCCTGCCGACGCTATATTTGAGCTTACATTGAATATCCTATGCTCGGAGTTGACAGACATCTGGCTTTTCTGTCCTACGACCGTCACTTCCCGGAGGAGCTTCACATCGTCGGACATGGCAATTATGCCCATGTCCACGTCAGTTTCACCGACAGTGATGTCATGTTCTTGGGTGATGCTGCCAAGATTGCTTATCTTGATTATGTATTTTCCTGAAGGGGCATTCTTTATCATGAAGTTGCCGTTTTCATCCGTCATGGTGCCAAGTCTGGTGAACGCACCTGTCTCCTTGTCTACCAAAGTGACGCTTGCAAAGTCTATAGGCTCAGATGTGTCCTTGTTGCATACCGTGCCGGTTATATTCCCGGCAGCATAGCTGCTTATGGCAAGCAGGAATGCCGCAAATGTTGTAAGATGTCTCCTTTGTGTCATTAATCTTGCTGTTTTAATTTCCGGATGCAAAATTAAATCATAATCAATGCAACAAAGTTTCAAACTTTATGGAGGAGCAAGCCAACAAAATCAAACGATACTATCCATGATAAGGTAATCATTTAAATCTTGTATGTATAAATCTTGTTCTTTTCGGCTGTTTCCGCCTTGTCGCTCAGTCACATAGCCCACTATGCTCCTTTGTTCCGCAACGGAAACATCTCGAACACAACCACGCTTTATACTATACATTAATTTTGTTGACTTGCTTATATGGCAGACGGTTTCCTGAAGGTGACCTTTTACGATGTAAAGTGTCACCTTTCACTGGGTCATCTGTGACCTTTTATTATGCAAACCGTCACCTTTTGCCGCATGTGAAGCCGCTTCTACTTAGACTACAGGTATCTGGCAAACGGACAAAGCTATACGGTACATTGATTTTGTTGACTTGCCTTGTATGTTAATGCCTTTTGCTTACATGACAATATGAATTGCGCTACAATGGGAAAACTCCCATTGTGGCGCATAAACTGCTTTGCAGGTTTCTGTGTCTTTTATGAATGTTACTTCTTGTTGTCGGGCTTGCTGATAGGGTAAATCATGCTTGTGTATGACGTTTCTGTCTGCCCGTCATGCCGTTTTTCTGTTTCTCCACAACTTATTTCCATTCAGAACTGTTGAGACGGCTCTCCACAGAGCTCTCGATGTTGTCAGGGAGATTGCAGAAGAAGTCGTAGCCCGTGCGCGCCTCCAATTCGTCGATGCTTATCATGTAGGGTGTGAGGACGGAGCTGTTGTCGCTCTTGTGTTCAGCCCAGAAGGCTACGGCGGAGAAAGTGTTGGCACTGCTCTGCTTCAGCACTGCCATGAAGAAGTATTTCGGTACAGGTATGCGGTTCTTTATCATGCCGGTGGTTCCGCTTGTCTCCTTGCCGTCGAGGTTCACATTGTTTATTGTGCCGCCCTTGCAGACATAGAGCACACCGTTGTTCTGGGTGGTCGTGCTTGCCCAGTTACGCACTTTCGCTTCCATATTGCTCCATACTCCGGAGTTGAAACCGCTTATCTGTGGCTGCATATTGACAAGGCTGAATGTCTGTCCGTTGACGTTTTTCGAGCAGATGCGGTCTTCCGATGCACAGATATGTCCACGGTCGTATCCTGAGTTCCTGTAGTCTGAGAGCAGGGAGCGGTATGTGGACTCTATCTCTGTCTCTTCATGGAACGGGTCGCCACTCCATGTCTGTCCGTTCCACGAAGCTCCATTCCAGTTCTTGCGTTGCCAGTTCTTGTAGTTGTTGGCCTTTGTCCACTGCCAGCATGTCCAGCGCTGGGCACGTTTGGACTTGTCCCACTCCACGATATAGTTCACGCCTATCTCGTCGTCGTATTTTACTATGAGCTGGTAGTTGTTGCCTGGCTGTACGTGTGGCACCTCGATGCGCTGTGCATAGACGCTCTTCTGTGTGTCGTTGGCGTTAGCATTGCCGTTACCGCCGTTGTCGCCTGAACCGCCGTTATCGTCTCCTCCGCAGGCAGCGAGAGACAGTGCGGTGATGCAGTATAACATTGCTGTCACCGTCTTGTAAAGGAATCTTTTTGTCATATCGTATGCTTTCTTGTCTTCGGCATGTCTCCATGCCGTTCGTTTCATCGTACAAAAATAAGCATTTATCCGCAACTTTACAAGATTGTTTTGTGAAAATGACTGTTATTTTTCCATTTCTTAACGATTGTAGAGCTGTATGTTGGTTGTTTGGTTGTTTGGTCGTTTGGTTGTTTAGTCGTTTAGTTGTTTGGTCGTTTAGTTGTTTGGTTGTTTAGTTGTTTAGTTGTTTGGTTGTTTGGTTGTTTGGTTGTTTGGTTGTTTGGTTGTTTGGTCGTTTAGTTGTTTGGTCGTTTGGTTGTTTGGTCGTTTGGTCGTTTGGTTGTTTGGTCGTTTAGTTGTTTGGTTGTTTGGTTGTTTGGTCGTTTAGTTGTTTGGTTGTTTGGTTGTTTAGTTGTTTAGTTGTTTGGTCGTTTGGTTGTTTAGTTGTTTAGTTGTTTGGTCGTTTAGTTGTTTAGTTGTTTGGTTGTTTGGTCGTTTGGTTGTTTAGTTGTTTGGTTGTTTAGTTGTTTGGTTGTTTGGTCGTTTGGTTGTTTAGTTGTTTGGTTGTTTGGTTGTTTGGTGTGTGTTGCAGTTCTGTAAGGAGTCGTCCTTACAGATTCCCTTTTAGCCGGACAGCCGTTTATGTCCCGACGGCATTGATGGTCTTGGATAAAAAAATCCCTCCGTCTGAAGACCTTTTGCAGTCTGTCAGACGGAGGGATGGTGTGTATTGTCTGCGGTGTGTGCCGCACAGGATTTACATCTTGGAGATGATACCGGTCTTTGTCGTTTCAAGGAACTTGATGATGCTCCTCACGGCATCGCCGTCAGGCACCTGCTGCCTTATCTGGTTTATAGCGTCGATGACGGCGGTCTGGCCATGGAACAGCAGACGGTAGGCGTTTGCTATATGGCCGATGACTTTCTCCGATGTGCCCGATGTCCTTAGCAGTTTGTCATTGACGCCTCCATACTCCACAGGGTTGTGTGTGGCGACGATGAACGGCGGGACATCACGGCTCACGCGGACACCGCTGGTCACTACCGATGCTCCGCCGATACGCACGTTAGGATTGATGATGACGCTCGACGAGAATATCACGCCGCTGCGCACCTCACAGTCGCCAGCCACCTTTGTGCCGTAGCCGAAGGTGCAGTAGTCGCCGACCTTCGTGTCGTGGGAGACATGCACGCCCTCCATGAAGAAGTTGCGGTTGCCGATGCGTGTCTCTCCTGTGCAGTAGGTGGCACGGTTGATGACGACATTCTCGCGGAAGATGTTCTCGTTGCCTATTACGAGACACGAGTCGTCTCCCTTGAAGTTGAAGTCCTGAGGCTCGGCACCCAGCACGGTATTCTGGAATACCTTGTTTCCGCTGCCGAGACGTGTACCTTTCATGATGCTGGCGTAAGGATAGATGACACAGTTGTCGCCTATCTCGACATCGCCCTCTATATAGGCGAAAGGATATATGGTGACGTTCTCGCCAATCTTGGCCTTCGGGTCTATGTATGCTTGTTTGCTGATGTTACTCATAGCTATGTCTTTTTTAAAAGTTAATCCCTGCCTCCGCCGAGTGCATAATAGAGGTTTACCACTGCCTGCATCTTGTAGAAGTCGTCCTGGACCTTGGCGAGCTGTGCGTTGAGCAGGTTGCTCTGTGCCGTGATAATCTCGAGATATGTCGTGCCAGGCTTGGTGCTGAACAGCTGCTTGGTCATCTCGACGTTCTTGGTGAGCACATCCACGCGCTTGCCGTCAAGGCGGCTCTTCTCGTCAGAAGAGTTGTAGAGCACGAGGGCATTGCTTACCTCGCTGCCTGCGGAGAGCACTGCCTGCTGCCATGTGTTGAAGGCCTGCTCCTGCTGTGCCTTGGCAACCTTCAGTCCGGCAATAAGCTGTCCGCGCGCGAAGATAGGCTGCACGAGGCTTCCTACTGCGCTGAGCAGCCATTTTCCAGGGTTCACGATGCCTCCGCCGCTGTTGTTGGTGTAGGCTCCGCTTCCGCTTATCGTGATGCTCGGGTAGAATCGTGAGCGTGCATTCTCCACGTCATAGAAGCATGAGGCGAGGCTCATCTCGGCATAATGCACGTCAGGACGGTTGTTGAGCATACTGATGGAGACACCTGTGCTGAACGATGACGGCAGGCTCTGGTCTTCCAGTTTGCCGCGGGCAATGGTCTGTGCCGGCTGTCCGAGGAGCAGTGACATGGAATTTTCCGTCTCGCGTATCTGGCGTCTGAGGTCTGCTGCCTGTGAGAGTACCGAGTAGTAGTTTGCCTCTGCGCTCTGTACGGCGGTCTCGTTGACAGGCCCCATCTCCTTGCGGAGCTTCATGATGCGCCATGTGTCCTTTGTCAGTTCAGCCATGTTGTCTACTATCTCCAGCTGGCGGTCAAGCATCATCAGTGTGTAGTACATGTTTGCCACATTGGATATCACGCCGGTCTTCACTACCAGCTGATAGTCTTTCGTGGCAAGGAGCTGCATCTGTGCGCTTCGCTTTGCACTGAGGAGATTGCCGAAGAGGTCTATGCTCCAGCTTGCCTGTACAGGCAGAGTGTAGATCTTGCTCGGTGTGCCGCCGTCCCATGAGGACAGTGTCCCCTGTGGCGAGAACGTGAAGGAAGGAACGAATGCCAGTTTGGCGGCAGTGAGCTGTGCCTGTACCATCTTCACGTTGAGGGCGGCGTTGAGCATATTGGTATTATGCTCCAATGCGTACTCTATGAGTGTCTGCAACTGCGGGTCGGTGAATACGCTGCGCCACGGCAGATTGCCGAAACTTGTGGTGTCGGTCACGGCGAGTGTGTCGCTCACGCTTACCGTGTCGCGCACCAGCCCTTTGACATTCAGCTCAGGACGCTCATACTTGTTGTAGAGCCCGCAGCTGCTCACGAGAACAGCTGCAGACGCTGACAATATGATATTTCTAACTTTCATCGTCACTATTCTTTGTTTACATTGTTGTCTAACTGCTTCTGAAGCTCGACAGCGGCATACGGGTTGGTGTATTGCCGCAACTCTGAGTCGACATGGGCATTGTTGTCATCGAATACCATCGGCTTGACTTTCTCCTGCAGTGTCTGGAAGATGTAGAACAGGGCAGGCACGACCATAATCTGGCAGAGCATACCGATGAGCATACCGCCGATGGCTGCCGCGCCGAGAGTCATATTGCCGTTGTAGCCGGCGCCCATAGGCACGAGCAACGGCAACAGGCCGATAATCATGGCGAGGGAGGTCATGAGGATAGGACGCAGACGGGCTGCGGCACCAAGCACTGCCGACCATGAGACAGCCATACCTGTACGGCGGCGTTCAAGGGCGAACTCTACGATAAGGATGGCGTTCTTTGCCAACAGACCGATGAGCATGATGAGCGCAATCTGCATGTAGATGTCGTTCTGCTTTCCGAACAGGTTGGTGAAGAGGAACGCTCCTGCAAGTCCGAACGGTATGGAGAGAATAACCGACAGAGGCAGGATGTAGCTCTCGTACTGTGCCGAAAGAATGAGGTACACGAATGTGAGACAGAGCACGAAGATGATGGCTGTAGAGTTGCTTGACTCCTGCTCGGAACGTGTCAGACCGGAGTACTCATAGGAGTAGCCTTCCGGCAGGTTCTGTGCTGCGACTTCTTCCATCGCCTTGATGACATCGCCGGTAGAGTATCCCTCTGCGGTAGAGGCGTTGACATTGATGGAGGTGAAGAGGTTGAAGCGGTCTATCTCCTGCGGAGCGTAGATCTTGGTAAGGCTTACGTATGTGCTGATAGGGCTCATCGTGCCGTTGCCTGTGCGTACATAGATATTGTCAAGGCTCTTCAGGTCGCCGCGGAACTCGGATGCCGCCTGTATCATGACACGGTAGAGCTTGCCGTAGCTGTTGAAGTTGGAAGCGTAGAGACCTCCGAAGTAGCCCTGCATGGTAGAGAGCACTACAGACGGGTCTATGCCGCTCTGCTTACACTTTGCCACGTCGACGTCCATCATGTACTGTGGGTACTTTGAGTTGTACTGCGTCATGGCACTGCTTACCTCCGGACGCTTGTTGAGCTCGCCGAGGAACTTCTGTGTCACGTCGAAGAACTTGTTGACATCACCGCCTGTACGGTCCTGCATAGAGAAGGTAAGACCGTTGGTAGCGGAGAAACCTTGTACCATAGGAGGCTGGAAGGCAAGTATCTGCGCTCCCTTGATGGCCGCCGTCTGCTTGTATATCATGCCGAGAATCATGGACGAGCCAAGATTGTGCACACCGATATATTTCAGCGGACCTTCAGCGCCGTTACGCTCCTCGAAGCTCTTGAGCTTGACGACGAATGTACCCTGGTTGGAACCTTGACCGCCGATGAAGCTGTAGCCAGTGATACGGAGTGTACTCTGGATGCCCGGGTTGGACTTCAGCATCTTGTCTACCTGGTCCATGACGCCGTTGGTCTTCTCCAATGATGTTCCCGGAGGGGTGGCAACGGTAACGAAAAGAGTACCTGTATCCTCGTCAGGTACAAGACCTGTACGGGTGTTCATCATGAGCACTGCCATGGCGGCAATGCCGACAATGACTGACGCGATGGCTATCACAGGACGCTCTACAATACGGCGGACGCCTTTCTGGTATTTATTCTGTATCTTGGAGTATGCTGTATTGAACGATACATGGAAACGGTCTATCATGGACATCTTACGCTCCGAACCGTCCTCGTTGTGCGGTTTGAGCAATACGGCACAGAGAGCAGGGGAGAGGGTAAGCGCGTTAATTGCCGAGATGATGATGGAGATGGCCATGGTGACACCGAACTCGCGGTAGAATGTACCGCTCGTGCCGCCAAGGAACGATACCGGCACGAACACCGCAGCCATGACGAGCGTGATGGAGATGATGGCTCCGGCGATCTCGCTCATGGCGTCCTTGGATGCCGTTACGGTATTCTTGTATCCGAGGTCAAGCTTGGCATGGACGGCCTCCACCACCACAATGGCATCGTCGACCACAATCGCAATGGCAAGCACAAGGGCTGCCAGAGTGAGGAGGTTGAGGGAGAAGCCGAAAACATACAGGAAGAAGAATGTTCCCACCAACGACACTGGTACGGCGATGAGCGGGATAAGTGTCGAACGGAAGTCCTGCAGGAAGATGTACACGACGATGAACACAAGGATGAACGCCTCGATGAGGGTCTTCACAAGTTCGTCTATGGAGGCGTTGAGGAACTCTGAGACATCCTGCATGATCTTTATCTCCACGCCAGGAGGCAGAGACTTCTCTGCATCGGCAAGTACGGCCTTCACATCCTTGATGATCTGTGTGGCGTTACTTCCGGCAGTCTGGGTCACCATCATCATACAGGATGACTTTCCGTCTACCGCCTGCATGAAAGAGTAGTACAGACCGCCAAGCTCTACCTTTGCCACGTCCTTGACACGGACAGTCTGTCCGCTGTTGTCGCTGGTGATAATCATGTCCGAGAACTCCTCAGGAGTCTTCAGACGTCCCTTGTAGCGGATGGTGTACTCATACTGATTGTCGGTCTGCTCGCCGAATTTACCAGGGGCGGCCTCGATGTTCTGCTGAGCCAATATGCCTGTGATGTCACTTGGCATAAGGTTGTGGCTCTTCATCTTTATAGGGTCGAGCCACAGACGCATGGTATATGACTGCAAGCCCATGGCCTGACACTCACCGACACCCTTCACACGCTTGATGGCTGGAATGATGTTGATGTCGGCATAGTTACCGATGAACTGGTTGTCATATCTGTCAGGATCGCCTGTGAGCGCGAAGATGAGGACGTTACTGTTCTGACGCTTCATCACCTGTACGCCGGCACGGGTAACTTCGGCTGGCAGCAATGCCGATGCCTGGGATACGCGGTTCTGCACGTTGACCTGAGCCATGTCGGCGTCGGCTCCCTGCTGGAAATATACCGTGATGGAGGCTGTACCGTCATTTGTTGCGGAAGATGTCATGTATGTCATGCCTTCCACACCATTGATCTGCTCCTCCAGCGGGGCAATCACGGAATTGAGCACAGTCTCGGCATTAGCACCGCTATATGAGGCGCGCACCATGATTGTCGGCGGCGCGATATCAGGATACTGCTCTATAGGCAGCGATACCAGTCCTATGAAACCCAAGATGACTATCAGGATGGAAATCACCGTAGATAGCACAGGGCGTTCAATAAATCTGTCTAATTTCATGTTTCTAAAATTATTTTCTCGTCAACTCGTCTATTGATTTCCTACATACCCATGGCTTTCTTGAATTCGCCGAGGTCGCCCTGAGCTTCGCCGAGTTTCTCCGCTTCTTCAAGTTTCTTGGCATACTGAGCCTCTGTGAGTTGCTTTATCTCCATGCCGTCGCTCAAGGTGCTGACACCGTATACCACGATAGTCTCACCCTGCTTCAGACCGCTCTCTATGATATATGTCTTGCCGTCGTTCTCAGGATTGACAGTGACAGGGGTGTATTTCACCTTGTTGTCTTTGCCTACGACATATACGAAGAACTTGTCCTGAACCTGCATGACAGCATCCTGTGGGATGACTATTGCGTTCTGGGTTACGCTCGGGATAATCACAGAGCCGGAACCGCCGCTCTTGAGCAGAGACTCAGGGTTAGGGAAGTCTGCACGTACCTGCACAGTGCCCTTTGTCGGGTCGATTACACCACTTACGGCTGTTATGTGTCCGTCATGTGAGAATGTAGAACCGTCAGCAAGCTGGAGCTTTACAGCAGGGAAATCCTTTATCGCAGCTGTTATGCCGCCGTCTTTTCTTGTAAGACTCATGACGGCTTTCTCAGTCATGGAGAAGTATACCTGCATGGTGCGGATGTCTGACACGGTAGTGAGAGGCTGCTGGATGGATGCGCTGACCAAAGCACCGACCTTGTATGGCAGCTCGCCTACGACACCTGTGGCAGGGCTTGTCACATAGCAGAAGTCAAGATTCTGCTTCGCTGCTGTATAGTTGGCCTCTGCCTGCGCCACACTTGCCATCGCTGTCTCGTAAGAGTTGCGTGCTGCCGACAGTTCGTAGTCGCCGATGACGTTGTTCTCGTGCAGCTTCTTGCTGTTCTCGTATGTCAGTTTTGCTGTGGCGAGTTGGGCCTTTGCTGAGTTGACAGCTGCCTTTGCCTGATTCTTGGCTGCCTGATAAGTGACATTGTCTATGACAAAAAGCAACTGGCCAGCCTTGACCTGCTGACCTTCATGCACACAGATTTTTGTGATGAAGCCAGAAACCTTCGGACGAATCTCAACATCCTGGACACCCTTGATAGTGGCAGGATAAGAGGCCTGCAAATCGGCATTCTGTCCTTTCAGTGTCCTTACGGCATACTCGTTGTCGCCGAAGTTAGGCTTGCCGCCACCACTTTTGCTTCCGCAAGACACTAACATTGCAGCTGCAGCTGCAAGCATTACAATCTTGTTCATTTTCATACCTACTTGAATCATTTATTACTCTTAATTATATTGTACAATATATATATGTTATAATCTCTGTCTGTATCGCCTTTCTTGCGCTTATAATATACTATAATATGTAGACGGACATGTAAGGTAATACATCAGATAACGGCGCAAAAGTTAGAAAACTTTGCGCTGTTCGTCAGTTTTGGATGCAAAGCTAATTGTTTTTTCTCAATGGGCAAAATTCTTGTTCAACATTTAACAAAGAATTGTTTTTTGTATGTTAATCTTATTAAATGAAAATATGACAACGGTATAATTCTATTAATCTTTGTTTTGGGTTGAATTTAATGTCCTTATACGAAAAATGTGTCCCTCATGTAACAACATTTTTACATGAGGGACACATTTGCTTCTATGGATAATGTGTTATTTCTTCGTAAGTATTGCGTCATCTACAAGAATGTTTTGTGAGTCTTGATAATTAGACTTCTTTGGATTCATGATGACAAGACATATTGTAGACTTTGCGGCCAGCGTGAACTCGTATGTTACTAAAGTCCATTCGTTTCCTAAATTAGCATATTGGGTAGAGTAAACATAATCGCCAACCTTGCCGTCCGTTATAGGTACGTATCCTGCACGTGTTTGGCATTTTCCTCCATTAGTAGCTTTTGCATAGAAAGAAAATACATACGTACCAGCTTCAAGTTCTGTTTCTTGATATCCCATACGCTTGTTTGCTGATTCTGTGTAGCCTATAGAAACGGAATACTGACCTCCGTGTGCGTCGGTACTTTGCGTTAGTTTTGCATTTCCTGCTGTAGAAGCTGTCTTCCACTTTGCAGGAACATCTCCTTCCCATGTCTCAAAATCTCCATTTTCAAGCAGGTTGCCCGTACTTGGAACGGTAGGTTCGTCTCCACCTCCTGTTTCTCCGCCTTCACTTGTTGTCTTACCATTGATAGAATAGACGTAAGCCTGTCCCTGTACGGTTTCAGGAGTATTGCCGTAGTAGTTTACAACTTTTCCGCATATAACGACCTCGTCACCTTCCTTCAGCAATGCTCCGGATGTATATTTCTGGTTGCCGAGATACAGTGCACGGAACACATAGAACTGATTTGCGGCAGTACCGTCGTCAGAGATGTAGAATGTTGCGTTTCCGAATTGTGTGCCGAACTGCTCCTTGATGGAAACGACCTTGCCTTTTACGTAAATGTCATTCTCACTGTTTTGGTTGGCAGGCAGTGTTGAGATGTAGTTGTTGGCTGCTACGCTGTTGTAAGGATTTTCCAGTGTTCCCTCACCCTTGGCTTCGCCTGTGCCTGGCTGGTCTCCACCGCCAGCACTGCCGTTGAGTGAATAAAGAGAGCTACCCTGTGTGAACTCGTATGTGCCGAGCCAGTTCTGCAGTTTTCCTTTTACAATGACTTCGTCTCCGACCTTGATGTCGTCAAGGCTTGTGAACTTCGCTCCGTTGAGGCCGTATCCACGGTATACCTCAAGTTTGTTTGTTGTTGAGCCGTCTTCTGCCACGTCAGAGATGTAGTATGTGATGTTTCCGAACTGGCTGTTGAACTCTGTGTCAACGATAGAGGAAACCTTGCCTTTCACATAGACTTCTTCTGAGAGATAAGATGCAGATGTTGAGCTCTGCTGCAGGCCGGCGCAGACATCGAGTGCGGCAGCTACATTGAATGGAGTAGCCACAGTACCGTCTCCGGCAGGTTCTGTTATGTTTCCTTCGCCTCCACCAGTCTCTTGTCCTGGGATGGTATATGGTTCCGGTACGTCCTCACAGCTCTGTAGCGCGAAAGCTGATATGGCGAGAGCCATTATGGTATAGAGAATCTTTTTCATAATGTTGTATGTTTTTTTATGTTTTGTTCTTTTGCTTGTTCTTGTAAGTTATCAGTTGGCGGCAGGCTTTACATCGCTTGCTGTGCGGAGTGTAAGCTGGCACTTGTTGCCGTAGCGCACCACGAGGGCTGTGATATCTACCTTTCCTGTCGGCATTACATCGTTGGCAAACTTTGCGCTTGTTGATGTGTTGATGAATACGGTAGACTTAGGCAGTCCGGTGATGGCACGCTCCACGCTGAAGTCGTTTACCTCTGCGAGGTCGGCTTTTGACGCCCATGTCTTCTTGCCGTCAGCCTCTGTGATTTCAGCACCCTTGATTGTCACTACACGTCCGGCAATCTTGCCGATGTTTGCCGATGATGCCGCGGTCTTGAACTCATTGACAGTGTACTCCGGTATCTGAACCTTCTCTGGATGATACTCCAGGAGCTTGAAATGCTGTTGCCATACCCAGTACGGCATGTTCTTCGGGTATGTATTGCCGCTGCTTGTCTGGTAAGGTGTGCTTATTGCCGGCTGGTTGCCGTTTGTACCTACACAGAGCCCTTTCAGGTCGACGAGTATCTCCTGTCCTATCGGGAGATAAGAGAACAGTCCGCTGGCATAGACATAGATAAGTACAGACTTGCCGTCTCCGCCTGTGACGTCCTCGGCTGCCACATAATTATATATATTGCCGCCGATGTCATTGGCTGTTATGCGGAGTTTCAGCTGTACATCCTGATCCACATCCTTGTATCCGCGGTATTCTGTCTCCTTTATGGCAGGGTAGAGAGTCTCCAGCTGTGAGATGGATACGACATTAGTCTCCACGATGTCATTGTTGCCGTAGGCTGACGCTGCGGTGACATGATCCATGTCGCCGTATCCGCCGTCCATGCAGGAAGTCGTAAGGAGTGCTGTCGCAAATGCGGTTAACGCAAATAGTGTCTTTTTCATTGTTTAGTCCTCCTTATTTTTAGAATTTGTATGTGACATTGAACATTCCGTTGGTACCGTATGCATAGAACTTCTTAGGATTGTTGAGGAAGCTGTAGATACGTGTGCCGCTTTGTGTACCGTCGTTGTTTACGGTGTAGCTTGAACGTGACTGCTCATAACCGCCTGTGCATATCTTCACATTGTTGAGGATATTTGTGAGGGAGAGGTTGAAAGAGAGGCTTCCCTTCTTGAGATAGATGTTCTTGCCGATAGAGCCGTCAACCATCCATCCGCCTTTACCGAGTGCCTGTGCAGGCGCGTCGACTGTAGTCACGATATTTCCGTTCTCGTCAACACCGGTATTGATGAGTCCCTGAGCTTTCAGCGAGCTCTCGTAGCGGAGTGAAGGAGACCATGAGAGGTATATGCGGTCATACCAGTTTGCAGAGATGTCCACGAACCATCCGTCTCTGTGGAAGCTCAGTCCGATAGATGTAGCAGTGAGAGGAGTGCCGCTTTCACGCATGTTCTTGCTGTAGACGAGAGTCTCGTTGTAGTTGCCGCCTGTAGACATCATATAGCGTACATTGGCGTTGTTGAGATACTTTGCATCGCTGATTGTACCGAGAGCCTTGAAATCGAGGAACGATGTCAGCTTCACCCTTGCACCGAGCTCTGCACCGTATGCTGCCTTGTGTATGCCGGTCATAGACACGTAGGTGAATGAGTTCTCGTCGTCGAAATAGTAGTTCTGCCACTCTGTTCCGTCGGTGATGAATGTGTAGTATGCCGAGGCGTTAAGAGAAATCCAGGAAGATGACAGCTGGTAGGCGAACTCCACGTTTGTTACCATCTCGTTCTTCAGGTTAGTCACGAAGTCATTGTTTACCTCCGGTGCGGCAAAAGCTGTGGAAGCCTGTGGCGCACGTGACTCGAAGCTGCCGCCGAGAGATATCGCGTGACCCTTGCCGAGGTTGAAGGAGACAGCAGCCTTGAATGCTCCGTCAAGGAAGCGTGCTGTGCCCGACTTGCCGTAGGAGTTGTTCTCCGCCATGCCGTTGCGCATCTGTCCGTCGCGCTGCATTTCAGTGTATCCGAGTTTTCCTCCGAAGAACAGGTGTGCACGGCCATGATTGGCTGTGTATGCTGTCCATGCGTTGGCCTTGCGTACATTGATATAATAGTCATATCCGAATACATCTCCCTCGCGCACTACAGCGTTAGGATTGTTAAGGTCATACTGTACCTTCGGAGAGTTTATGCCGAAGCTGCTGAGAGCGTATGTATTGATGTTGTGGTACGAGTTTGCACCGAGCAGGTCTTCCATGCTCTGGTAGTGGCGTCCGTGGTTAGCACCGAGTCCGATACCTGCCGAGAAGTGGCGCTTTGCGTCAAGGTCTATGTTCAGTACGGAGTTGAGTTGCAGGTTGAGGACATCGATACGTTTTGCCTGCACGAAGTACATGGCATCTGTTCCCACTGCGTTTGCTCCCTTGTTTGAAGCATAGAGACGGTCCCAGTTCACTTGCCTGTTGGCCTCTGAGTATGCGAGAGACTGGTATGCGCTATACCAGTTTACAGGTACATCGTGGCCGAATTCAGGAGCGAATACGCTTCCCTGTACAGAGTTTCGAGGGTTAGAAGGGTTCCATACGTCGTAGAATGCCGACGGGAGTCTCTTCCAGTAGTCTGGCTGAGGGTTGTCAGAGTTGTTGTAGTTGAGCTTTGTGCTCTTGTACATGGAGTAGCGTCCGCCGAGCGTTGTGGTGAGCTTGGCGTTGTCGTTTATCTTGAAATCCCATGTGAACAGCCCTGACGGAGCGAAATCGTTTACGATGCGTGAGTTGCGTATCTTGCCGTTCTGGTATCCCCAGTATGGGTTGTAGAAGTTTGAGTTGGCAAGCCAGTAGCTCTCGTCTGTACATCCCGCCTGGCTGGCACGCTCGGTAGGGTTTCCCCATGTCGCGAACGACAGGCTGTGCTTAGGGCCGAGGAGCTTCTCCACGCCGAAGAAGTAGCTCAAGGCATTGTAGAATGTACCCTTGACATAGGCCGTCTTGGTGTTTGCCCAGCGGTATGTCAATGATGCGGAGAATGCCCATCCGTTGTTGTTGAAGCCACTGTTGTAAGTGTACATGGCACGTGCAGTATAGTTGCGGTTTGCCCCTGCTATGCTGACACGGTGACCTGTAGGCATGGAACCGGCACGGAAATTATAGTTGTTGGAACCGCCCATAGCTGTCAGCGAGAACATGTTGTCCTCGAAAGGCAAGGCAAATTCCACACTACGTGTCTGGTTGTTCAGACCGCCGACAAGCGAATAGCGGAACTGGCCGCTCTCCATGTCGTTCAGCTGCATGCCGTTGACATAGATGTCATTGTACTTCTGGTTGAACGCGCGGTATCTGAAGCGGACAGGAGAGAATGCGTAACCTACTTTCGAGGCGTATGCGTTAGAGCCGGAATTGAGGATAGTGACACTCTGTGACATGTCGTCATCCTCGCCAAGCTGTGCCTCTGTGAAAGTGAACTGCGCTTCCTCGTCCACTGTAGACTCTATGGAATCAGTCGCGTATGGCTTTTGTGCCATGGCCATCTGTCCAAGCGCTATCAGAGCAACGACAAGTGATAGTTTCTTTTTCATAGATTCGATGAATTGATATTTATTTTTATTACGATTGCAAAATTAATGATTTTTCACGGGGAAAAAGAAAGTTTTCCGATATTTCTTTCTTCTGTATGTATGTTTTTTATTAATTTTGCAATAAATAAATCTAAAAACTGCACAGTGAAGCTCCTGTTTGCGGATATTTACCTGTGCAATATCAAGAAAAAGAAAAATCATAA
The DNA here is from genome assembly GCA_017462915.1 of Prevotella sp. Taxonomy (GTDB): domain Bacteria; phylum Bacteroidota; class Bacteroidia; order Bacteroidales; family Bacteroidaceae; genus Prevotella. The sequence continues at coordinate 21,273 of JAFTQG010000036.1, forward strand.
CGAGTATGAAAAGACTATCATTTCTCTTTTATTTCCTCTTTTCTGTCCTTGCCGTATGCTCTGCACAGAAAAAGTATTCCATGTACGCCATCGGTTTCTACAACCAGGAAAACCTTTTCGACACCTGCCACGACGAGGGCAAGCGCGACTATGATTTCCTCCCTACAGGCTCGTACAAGTGGAACGGACTCAAGTATACTCACAAGTTGAGGAACATGGCACGCGTGCTGGCGGAGATGGGCACCGACAAGTTGCCTTACGGCTGTGCCTTCATAGGAGTGTCTGAGGTGGAGAATGCCAAGTGCCTTCAGGACCTCTGCAATCAGGAACCGCTGAAGAAACGCAACATGCAGTTCGTTCATTTCGAGGGTGTAGACAAGCGTGGCGTGGACGTTGCCGGCTTGTATAATCCCAAGATGTTCAAGATAGACCACGAGAAGACACGCCTCGTGCCTTTCGAGCGCGAGGACACAACATTCTTCACACGTGGATTCCTTGTCGTGAGAGGCACGATGGCTGGTGACAAGGTGTGCTGCATAGTATGCCATCTCCCTTCCCGTCTGCGTGGCGACGACTTCTACCGTGTCAGCGGTGCACAGCAATTGGCAAAGATAAAGGACGGCATCCTGGCAGAAGAGCCTGACACAAGGATATTCGTCATGGGCGATATGAACGACGACCCGACAGACCGTTCCATGACACAGGGCCTGCGCGGCAAGGAGACCATCGCCGAGGTTGCCGAGGGCGATATGTACAATCCGTGGCTGAGCGTGCTGAAGAGCGGCACAGGCACGCTGAAATACAACGGCGTATGGAACCTCTTCGACCAGATACTCCTCTCTCCGAACCTTCTTGTCAAGAATGCCGGAAAGGACTATCAGGCGGCTGTTATGAAGGACTGCACGTCGCTGAAATAATATAATCACCAGATATTCCGCCGCGACTACCTCTTCCAGACAGAGGGAAAGTATAAGGGAAATCCGAAGCGTACACACGCCGGAGGCCAGTGGCTTGATGGTTTCTCAGACCATTTGCCGGTAGTCGTATATGTAGTGAAAGAGGTGAAATGAAACGAGGCTCCTGATTTATAATATTAAGAGGTATTCAATATATGAGGTGCAAATCGCAAAAATATGCACGGTCTCCGTTCTCGTTGCGGTAAGTCGATGATTTATGGAGACCAAAAACGCTGAGAGTTTTCTAATTATTCTCACATTTCAGGGTTGTTACTCCATATAGTGTGACAGGAGGACATTTGCGTAAACAAGGAAAACACCTAACACATAAAAATAATCAGGCACCCTTGCCGTAATACAAAAAATCATTATGCTTGCCTTTGGTGAGCAAGAATGCCAGCATCAGACAGCTACGTTATGGCGTCCGAAATCGACGCCAGTCTATTCTCGTACCCAATCCAATACCTCAAAACCACATTAATTTATGGGAAAAGCATGTTATGGAAAGTTTCTTGTATTGCTTATTTTTGGCATTATTCCAGCTTTCCGATGTATAGCACAATACAGAATCACATTTGAGCTGAACGCTCCGCGTGACGGCGAACGCCTCCGCAAGACGCAGGTTGATGTCATCAGCCACGGCGGGCGTGGCAGTGGGGCAGTCTGGGTAATACAGGAACCAGAGGACACAAAGGAATATACGCAGGATTTCTCTGTCAGGGATGACAGCATAGTCTGCCGTGAACATAACACGGCCTACAGCTACAGGATATTTAACGACAGTATAGTCCTTACAGGTTTCCGCAACCGTACCACGAGAATGGATTATATAAAGCCGTCCATAAGCCTCATGAACGGGATAGCTTACGGCGACAGCATACATTCAGATTTCATGGCAAAGGGGAAATACTGTGACAGGCTGAACATCGGCCTGTGGGGCAGAAGCTATATTGTGGCGGATGCAGAAGGCACTATAATCAACGGCAAGGACACATTGAACAATGTACTGCGGCTCCATCACCGCAGGGAGTTCAGGCGTATATCCGACATAAAGGACCTGCCGGACACGATGTTTACCGACACTTACCTGCGTCAGTCCATCGATTCCCTGCCGTATGACAATGTCCGTGAAGACAGATATGTCTGGTACAGGCCAGGCAACAGGTATCCTGTCATGGAGACAGTCTTCACGTCTCATCTGTACAACGATTCCGTAAGCAGTGAGACCGCCACAACCTTCCTTTATCTTCCTGAAGAACAGCGTTCCGACCTGAACACGGACTTGGCTAATGAGAGATTGCTGGAGCATCTGAAATCAAGTGACGGCATGGCATCTGGCAGAAAAACACATGACGGTTCAAGTGGCATGGCGTATGACGGTTATCAAGGTGGAAGTCATGACGATTTTCCTGTAATGGCAGATGCGAGACTGAATGCCGACGGCAGCCAGCTTTTACTTGAATATGTGATAAAAGATGACGGTGAACTGAGTCTCGGCATATATACAGATGGAGGAGCCATGCTTGCACAGAGAAATTTCGGAAGACGTCCGGCAGGAGCTTATTCAGAAATCATATACCTTGCCAAAGCCATCCGAAGCGGCAATGCACTTATTAATATTGTATTCGGAGAAAAGAATAAGGTTATAAAAATAAACAAAGACGGAACACTATGATACGCAAAGTACAGGAAATGTTGCTTCTGCTGTCTCTGGTATTCGTTGGCAGCACCTATGCCCAGCAGATGATTCCCGAAACTATTCCGACCCCAAACGCCACTGATTTGGGCAAATACGGAGAGATTCCGATATCGTACTATACGGGGCGTCCGGACATCTCGATACCTGTCTACAGCATGAACATGAGAGGCTATGAGTTTCCCATTTATCTCAGTTATGATGCCGGAGGAGTGCAACCTAACAGCCTGCCGGGATGGGTCGGCAACAACTGGACACTGATTGCAGGAGGAGCAATCACTCGTGTGAGCAATCATTATGATGACGAGACAGAGCCAGTCATACCAAGCACTGTGGCTCCTTTCTCAAATTACTTCTCTTCGTATGGTAAACTAAAGGAAGAGATGAAAAATCCCGAACAGCTTAAGAATGACGTGGAGATGCATCGCTATGATTTCGCCCCGGATGTCTTTCATTTTAATTTCATGGGAAAGACAGGCAAGTTCTTCTTGGGCAATGACGGTCAGTGGAAAGTCTTTTCGGACGAGAACATCGATGTCATCTTTGATGTGAACGACCGGAGCAATTATATTCCCCCTTTCGTCTCGAATATTCCTGACTGTGCTGGCGACAATCCGTCCCGCTACAAGATGCCTGCAGTCATAAAAGGATTCACACTCCGTGACGACAAGGGATATGTCTACGAGTTTGGCGGCAGCAATGATGCCATAGAATACACATCAGGACTGTTCACTCTTGGAGATGCCTTACATGCCAACAGCTGGTATCTTACAAAGATAAGCGACAAGTATGGGAATATGCTCTATCAGCTGGAATATCAGCGCGGATGCTTCATAGTCCAGGTATATAATATAGACGGAACACTACATGTGAAAGAGTATTATGACCCAGGAGGCCTTATGCCTGATTACGGACAGGAATTCTTCACATCCACAACCTTCAGATATGACGGTACGCTGAACTCTCCTGTCTATCTGGAGCGCATCGTTGCCGCGGACGGCAGTTCTGTCAGGTTCAACTCTTCCTACTCCAGTGTCCCGTTCAGGGATATATATCCGCGTCTGAATATTTTCGATGCCTACATTGATTACGACTATTCGGGATTCTATCCCTTCTGGTATCTTCAGACAAGTTACAACGAGGTGGCAAAATACCAGTACAAAGACAACACTGCCGCAAACAGGGCTGTGCCATTGAACGCATGCCGGCTGAAAGAACTCAATTCCATAAATGTCTATCGCTTTTCCAGTGATGAAACCCACGCACGGAGGGTGATAAGATTCAAGTACGACCATGCGGCACGGACGAATCTCACGGACGTGATTACAACAGGTAATGACACTAACAGTGTGCAGTCACTGAAATACCATCTTGAATATAACTACATGGGAAAATCGTCACTGGGCTATCTGACAAAGGCGGTAGACCATTGGGGATACTATAACGGCAAGACTGGCAATGATTCCCGCCAGTTCCTGAAAGCGGACCGCAGCCCGTCGGGCACCACTGCCGGTATGCTGTCCAGCATCACTTATCCCACAGGCGGAAGAACAGTGTTCCAGTATGAACCGCATGATTACTCGGCTTATCTCTCCACGGACAGGACGAAGATGGTTGACAGCGGAAGCAGTGCAGGGGGATTGCGTATAAAAACCATCACCGAATATGATGGCAGCAATTACAATGTCATAAACAGCCGTACGTTCTCATACAGGAAGCCCGGCACCGGCATCTCCAGCGGCGAGCTTTTTGCCATGCCGATTTACTCATGGCCTAATTGGTATGCGGAACTGAGATACTCCGGCGCATATTCGATGATATCCATGGAACGTTCCGCTTCCATTATGCCCATGTCCAATTCTTTCGGGCCTCATATAGGCTATTCTCATGTAGAGGAGACAAACCATGACGGCTCAAAGACTGTATATGACTATAGCAACATATCAAGTTCCAGAGACTCACGCTTCATTCTGGATTTCATGAGAGGAGAACCGTCCCCATTTGACAGGTTCACGGAGAGGGGATACAAGCGTGGAAAACTACTTTCCGTACATAATTACAATAAGGATCAGCAACTGTTACGCTCGGTAAAGTTCGGCTATAGGGAAGGAAACATAGAGACGGACTCTGTCCTGACCTGCAATCTTCGGTATGTAAATATGGGTTCATCAGCGACATTCAGCTATTTCAAAGGCGGGGTCTACAAACTTCTGTTCCCGAAATATGATGTCATAGCCGACACGACCATAACATACTATGGAGACAAATCCGTATGCGATACCAAGGCCTATGACAAGTCTGACCGCACAATGGACATCAGCTATCCGTACAGCCATAAGCAGCTGGTGAGGACTCTTGGCTCCGTTACGTCACAGCGTGGCAACAGCCTGAAGCGTACAGACTATCAGTATGCTTTTGACAGCACCGATGCCATGGTACAGTCAAAAGCCGAGAAATACTTTGACCTGAGCCCTATCGGTACTAAAGAATATGTCAACGGACAGTTCACAGGAGGCTCAATGACAGAGTACCGCCATGATACGGACGGCACGCTTGTACCTGACACGGAAGTAAGACTGAACGCCGACGGCTCAAGCAGTTGGATGGTAAGATATGATGAATATACTCCATTGAAATCCGTGAAGCAATATTGGCAAAAGGGAAAAGGTTATACAGAACTTGAATGGTGGGGAAACGATGTTTTCCTTCACAGTGTAACCAGAAAAGGTGAAATCTGGAAAGGCGTGTCGCAGAAGACGGAGTATTATTATAATGCCCCATGGCAGCTTGAACAGATAATCTATCCGAACGGATATCATGTCATGTACGATTATGATACTTTGGACAGATTGAGCGAGGTAAAGGAAATCGTGGGTGAGGAAGAGTGGAATGGCCTCTTGCTGAAACGCTATAAGTACAATTACAGACCACAATGAAAAATATATACATATATATCCCGATACTGTTCCTTGCCGGTTTCCTTCCTGCCTTGGGACAGAGCGCAGGCCAGAATTACGTATTGACGCAGACAATGCAGAAGGCTTATAACAGTGAAGCGGAAGATGACTCGCTTGTTGCCGGTGCGGAACTTGTGTCAAGGACAGAGATACAGTATTATGACGGTCTCGGCAGACCTACGTATAATGTGCAGAACGGACTGAGTCCGTCAAACATGAATCTCGGTACAATGACGGAGTATGACAATGCTCAGAGCCTTACACGAAACTGGCTGGCAGCACCGGTGTACGGCTCATTTGACTATCAGTCCACAGCAGATTTCAAGAACGCGGCGTCCATGGCGCACGGGACGGAACACGCCTTCACCGTCACAGCCACGGATGCCCTTGGCAGAGATGACTACTGGCAGAATGCAGGGGATGCATGGCATACCGGGAGCAGGATAGTCAAGACAGAATACATGACCAACGGCGAGAAAAGCATCATACAGTATTCCGCACCGACAGACAAACACTCGTTGGTCAGGGACGGATACTATGCAGCCTGTATGCTTGACGGCGTGAAGACCACTGATGAGGACGGACACACGCTGGAGGTTTATACTGATATGTTCGGCAGGAAAGTCCTTGAGCGCCGTAACGGGAACAATGACACATATTTTGTCTACAATGTTATAGGCCAGCTCCGCTATGTCCTCACTCCACAGTACCAGACTGACAAGGCTAAGGATATAGGAGCCTATGAGTACAGGTATGACTCTCACGGCAATGTGGTGAAGAAAATCCTTCCTGGATGTGAGTACATGCAATACTGGTATGACGGCAGCGACAGGATGATTGCCATGCAGGACGGCAGGATGCGTGCAGGCAAAGAAAACCATCACACGTTTTATATTTATGACAAGTTCGGAAGGCTGGCAATACAGGGAGGCTGTACAGGTCTTGCATCTCCGAGTGGTAATCTCGCGACAATGGACATTACTGCTCCGCATGACAAGACCGTCGACTTCGGAGGGTATACTGTCCGCACACCTTCCTATTTCAACAATCCCAAGGCGGAGATTGTGAACTATTACGACGACTATGCCTTCGTGGACTATTGTGGAGCGCTGAAGAGGCTTCCTGTAGACAGCCTCAAGCAGGAACTCATACAGACTCCTGCCGTGGAATTCAGGGGTATAGAATATGGCAAGGGACAGCTGACAGGACAGTTTATCGTGGACCCAGAGCAGAACTATACACTTACGGCATATTTCTATGACATCCGCGGCAATGTGATAGCCTCGCGGAGCATCTCCTCGGACCGCACTTATACCTCGACCCGTACAGACTATACTTTCCTTAACACCGTAAAGCGTACCGTGCAGACTGTGATAAGAGACTTCGGAACACCGAATGCGAGAAAGACAGGCACAGACGTTGTCAACACCTATGACGAGCGAAGCGGAAAGCTTCTCCATTCCGACCTGACGGTAACGGATGACACCGGCTCAAAGTCCCGGCGTATCGAGTCTTACGGATACGATGACCTCGGTCGCGTCAGCAAGCTGGAGCAGGGCAATGGCGTGCATACGACCTCATACGGCTACGACCTCCACGGCTGGACGACAGCCGTCACCGGCGACGCCTTCGCGGAAAGCCTCGCCTATGCCACAGGGGCGCATCCATGCTACAACGGCAGCATAAGCTCCATGGAGTGGATGACGGCAGACGACCATGCGGCACGGAGATACGACTTCACCTATGACGGTCTGAATCGTATGACGGATGCCGTCTATGACGATGCCGCTGGCGGCAGGAACCGTTATAACGAGACCGTAAGCTATAACGCGAACGGCTCCGCCCTCACCATAAAGCGCAACGGCAGGAACGATGCCGGTAGCTATACCGCCATAGACAACCTGACACTGGGATATAGAGGTAACCGTCTGCTGAAAGTCACCGACAAGGGCGATGCCTGTACAGCTACGGGCGCGACGGATTTCAATGACGGTGCAAACATAACGGTGGAGTACACCTACGATGCCTGCGGAGCGCGTACAAGCGACGCGAACAAAGGCATAGCGAGCATACAGTACAGCTACTGGGGCACACCGGAACTTATCCAGTTCACCAACGGCAGCCAGACAAGATATATCTATGACGCCAGCGGCGTGAAACAGAAACGTATCCACATCACGGCAGTGGACAACATAGTCGTGCCGTTGAAGACCGTGATGGAGCTTTCCGACGACCAGATACTGACAAGCGACACGACGGAATACTTAGGGAATCTCGTCTTTGAGAACGGCCGTCTTGACAAGGTGCTGTTCTCAAGCGGATACGTCTCCTGTAGCAATGACAATAATCAAGAACGCTTCACGTTCCACTATTTTGTGAAAGACCATTTGGGCAACAACCGCGCGGTGGTAAATGAAAGTGGAGCGATAGAGCAGACGACGCACTATTACCCATTCGGCAACAGCATCGCCGATATAGGCACGAACGCCTCCATCCAGCAATACAAGTACAACGGCAAGGAACTTGACCGTATGCATGGACTGGACTGGTACGACTACGGTGCGCGCAACTATGACCCTGCAATCCTTCAGTGGGACAGGCTGGATCCGTTGGCTGACAAATATCATCCTGTCAGTCCGTATGTGTATTGTCATGATAATTCAATTAACAGAATAGATCCTGATGGTAATGATGACTATTATACAAATTCAGGCGTTTTTTTGTATTCCGACAATAAACCTACAGACTTTATTATTATTCGTAATGAAGCACTTTATATACAAAAGCAGATGACTGGGGCCGCCTGGATCAATCCGTACACATCATTATCTAATACTATTTTGTCATCAGAGGCTTATTCTAAAATATTTACAGATGTATTGTCCAAAATGTCCGGTGTGGATGTAAAAAATCTCCATAATGGAGAAGTTTCTGTTACTGTATGGCAACCAGATGGTAATTTGAAATCAACAATAGATCAGTATAATGACGCAGGATTGAGTGGTGATGTTTTAGCAGGAATAGGTCCTTACAATGGGAAACAACGGTTAACAGCTTATATAGATATTTTGGGAACTTCTGAACAAAGGATATATTCTTCAAGATCTAATATACAAAACTTATTGGGGGTTCATGAATATATAGAGCATTTTAAGAATGATATGGGTAATGATGATAATTCACATTTAAAAATATACAAGAATATGCAAAAGCATGAATCTTGGAATAAGACAACCCAGTTATATAAAGATTATATGATAAAAATATATAATTCACTAAAGGCAAGAACGAGATGAGAGATATAATATTTATAATTATTATAGTTGCTTTCTGTGGATGCAATTCTGCGTCAAGGAAAGGTAGCAGTGCGACGTTTCCTGTGATAGCGTTATTGTCGCGAGTGGATTGTACTTGGTTTGAGGATTCCATGCTGAATAAGCGGGCAGGAATAGAGAAACCTGAAGATGTGTATTTGAATTTTGTCTTGACCAATCCGAATGATAGCCCTGTTTATATTCCCATGCACCGAGATATCACGGACACTCTGTATAAATCACATATAGAAGTATACCATAAAGGACATAAACTGAATACAGAAAAACAGCATTCTCATCCGATAATCTTGAAAGGTAAGGAACAATGTACTATCACAGTAAAAATACAAGATATTGGTGATACGGAGTTGTGTAGTGATTTCAGCGATATAAAGAAAGCCTTTGCTTCTCTTGAATTTAAATATGTAAAAGATGAATCAGACAGCATATATGGTAAAAAGCGGGTTGGCGACATGAAGTTTTATATAGACGATGCATTAGAATTTACATATAGAGAACCGGAGACATTTGGCCGTTTTGTAATGTGGAGGTAGGGACACGAAAACAAGAGTGATATGAGAATCTTTTTATATATAGTTATAGTAATAATTTGTATCGGATGTAAATCAGAGCCATGCAGTCATGATGAGGGTTTGCCGGTGGTTGCGTCATTGACAAAATTAAGTTATACTTGTTTTGAAGATACCGTGTCTGGTAAAGGAGACAGCCGTGAGAAAATGGGGCAGATGTATTTGGAGTTTATGCTGACAAATCCTAACGAGGACTCCGTGTGGCTTCCGATGAATAAAGTTTATATAGACTCAGTTTATACAGACACCTTATATAGATCTCATATATCTGTAGTCTTGAACGGTCATAAAGTATACGCAAGAAAGTTGTATCCTACTCCGTTAGTAATGAGCGGCAACGAGAAATGCCGCATGGTGATGAAGATACATGATATTGATGCGAAATACTTACATGATATAAAGAAGACCGTTACGTCCCTTGGTTTTAAATATATAAAAGACAAGTCAGACAGCATTTGCTGCAAAAGAGGAGGCGATATAAGGTTTACTGTAGATTCAAATATTGTTCTGTGTAAAATGCCGAAGATATTTTGGAATAACAATATTCAGAGTATGCCCGATTGATTTACTCTGCCAAGTAACCGTGACCTCATAAAACTATATCTTAAAGGTCAACTTATGACTTATATCATCAGGGAGTACGACGATTATGATTTGTAAACTTCACCATATAAATATGAAGCAAGGAAATCAAACAGTCTTCACCAACGGAGGCCAGTGGCTTGATGGTTTCTCAGACCATTTGCCGGTAGTCGTATATGTAGTGAAAGAGGTGAAGTAGGTGGTTGTTTAGTGGTTTAGTTGTTTGGTCGTTTAGTTATCAGTCTATTCCGGCTATATCGGCTATTCCGACTATCAAAATCCCCACCATCTTACCAAACTATTAAACTACCAAACGCCCTAAACAATCAGAAGAGCGGCAACCGCAATTAAAACGGTTGCCGCTCTTCTGATTATATATCTATATTTCTGTCAGTAAGTTTGTATGGACGGAAATATTATTTCCTGACAAACTTGCCGCCTTTCTTTACCACGATGCCTTTGGCAGACTCTGTGACGCGCTGCCCGGCAATGTTGTAGAGTTTGCCGTCGTCAGTGCCGTTGCCGTCACCGGAAACCTCTACGCCGGATATGTCAGTAGCCTTTCCGAGCACAACCTCTGCCGACATATCAGAGAGGATTCCATGCTCGTTTACAGACTGTACGGTGATTTTGTCACCCTCATTGCCTGCGAAAGACGTGTCGGTGAGGAATGCCGACGGCGTGCCGTTGACAGTCACCACATAGCATATCGCGAACTCATCAGCCTCCCATGCAGCAACATTCCCGTTGACATTGACGGCAGGTGTGGCAGTCTTCTCCACAGTCAGCAGAGGATTCCATGCACCTGTCTGAGCATTGGCGGTCTTGTCTCCGGCCATCACATTCTCCACGGTATACTGAGCTATGTCAGACGGCGAGAGCCAGTTTTTCGACTCGCCTGTAACCTTTGTGCCGTTGTCCATGTAGTAATAATCCTTGCGTGACGCGTCAGAGTACACCTTGTTGCCGTTCTCGTCGGCAAGGTCATCATGCAGCTGGTTGCCGTTCTTGTCCTTGATGTCGTAGATGGCCCAGAGTGCTGGCAAGCCTCCCATGGTCTCCGTCCAGTAGCCGCTTATCGGTGTCAGTTCCATCTTCGTATGCAGGAAGACGGTCTTCGGATATTCGTGCCAAGGGCGTCCGAACGATATGGAGTAGGTGGCAGGATCGGAAGCGTAATGTGTGGTGATGGTAGTGTTGTTGAACACATATCCCCAGCGTGTCTCCTTCTCATGGCTCGGCGCCACTATCCATCCGCCCTTGTCGCGGTTGATGTCGAGCACGGTATTCTCAAACCATACATCGCCGTTGCCGTAGATGAAGTCCACGGAGCCCTCTATGGTGGAGTTGTTCCAGAAGGCGCGCTTGTATGTGCCGTTGCTCTTGTATGTGTCCTGGTAAGAGCGTGCCCTCACACCGTCAAACACGATACGGTCGGCATCGGTATTGAGACAGAGAGCCTGCGGTCCGGCCTTCTTGTCCTTTGTCCAGTTCTCGTTGTCGACGGTTATTCCCGACATGAGGAATCCGTCGCCACCAGCCTGCACCTCTATCGTCGCACCTGCATTGACATGATACCACGGCTTCTGCCAGTTTTTCGTGTCTCCGCCGTCCTGACGGTCAGAGGCGATGAATACCTTCTCCACGTCCTGACCTATAAGATGCACGTTAGGCTTGTTTATATGTACCAGTCGGCAGTCGTCATACTTCACCGTGCCGTCCATGCTCTTTCCGTTGCCCTGGATGCGTTCCGTCTCCGTCATCGACGCATCAGTCCAGCGTGTGCCGTAGCTTGAGTTGAAATACGGGTTCGGATCGTCATAGTATCCCTCCTTTATGTATATGAGGTAAGGCTTTGCCGATGTCGCAGGGGCATCGTTTATGGCATCCTGTATGTATCGGTACTGCTTAGGCATGGTCTCCGTGGCGTCGATGCTCTCGCCGTAGGCAAGGTTCAGGGACTTGTCCACGACAGCGTCGAATATCCTTGCCGCAGGCTTTGCGCGCTCCATGACGGTGAATGTCAGTGTCACAGCCTCGCCGTTGTTGCCCGACTTGTCCACGACATATCCCGCCGGCATGGTGAATGTGTATGTCTTGCCGTATTCGAGAGCTACATAGTCGAACGATACGGAACGGGTGTTCCATGTCGGAGTGAGTATCTTGCCGTCAAGCGAAGCCACGCCGTTTACGAGAGTTCCCTCCTGTATGCGCTCGTTGTAGGAGATTGTAATCTTGCCCGAAGCCGATACGCCCGTGGCATTGTCGGCAGGGATTGTGCTTGTCACGACAGGAGCCTCGTTGTCTTTCTCCACCTCGGCAGTGCCCATGACATATACATTTCCTACACCAGACTCGGAATGAGCGAAGTAGTCCAGACCGTCAAATGTTCCCTCCACGTCGTATGTTCCGTAAGTTCCCTCGCCTGTACCCGTGATGCGGATATACACAAGAGCCTTGCCCATCGCCTCGGCAGGGATGCCGAAAGTGAAGTCGGTAATCTTTCCTGCGCCAGATGTCTCGCATACTGCGCCCTCGATATCTGTGAACGATTTGCCGTCGAGAGAATACTGCGCCTTGTAGTTCTTGTCGGCATTGTTCTTCGCGCACATCTGCGAAACGAAGGTCGCCGATGTGAATTTCATTGTCGAGAACTGATACTGCCAGGCGATGTCCGTAGTCCTGTAACCGTTCTGGTACAGTCCGTTGAGGCCAGTCGTGACGACACCGATGCGGTTGCGCACGACAGGTGTGCCGCCGTCCTTTGTGTATGCAGGAGTGCCGTCGGCAACCTTGGCGACAAACGCCTTGGCATTGCGCTCAGCGTCCCATGCTATATCGGCAGGGAAAGGATAGTCTGCCGTGGTAGGGTAGGCGTAGGCCTGCACCTTGCTGGCATCAAATACAGCGATGAAATCCTGTACCTCATACTCTGCCGTGATGTTCATGTCGCCGTTGACGGTTATCACACGAGGATTGTCAGTGCTGTTGTCCTCCCATTTCAGGAAGTTGAGAATCCTTGAGTTCTCTGCCGTTGCGGTAATCTCTGTGCCCTCCTCATATCTGCCGTTGTTGTCGTCAGGAGAGAGAGTCACCGAACCGAGAGACAGCTCGGCGTCGTTCTTCACGAAGGTCTTCACGGTATATACAGGGACAGTCTCGAAGACAGCGGTGAAGTCCTTGTCGCCGTCCATCGTGAATGTTATCCTCTCGTCCGTAGAATAGTCCTCTCCGTTGAGAGTCCATTTCTGGAACTTATAGCCGAAATTCCTCTTTGCAGTGAGTGTCACGGCCTTTCCCTCCTTTATCTGGCTGCCGCTTGGAGTGGCAACGATGGTGCCGGCATCCTCTGGAGAGACAGATGTGTTGAGGCTGTATTTCACAGACTGCGACGCTGAGGTCAGTGTGCCTGTTATGGCAAGGTCCTTCAGTGCGTAGTATGTAGCGCCGCTGCCGGAGTACCACGGCATGAGGATATAGATGTCGCCGCTGAGCTCTTTGAGAGCGTCCTCGCCAGAGACATCCACGGTATTCGTGCAGTTGCCGTTGTCGACATTTGCCGCATATTCGCCTCCATCATAGAGATAGCTTTCAGAAGAGAGGTCGGTCTTCACGACAAACTTGCTTGTCAGCGTGTTCTTCACGCCATAGACATCAGAGGAGATGCTTGAGATATTGAGAGAATAGTTCTCCGGAATGGAGACCTTCACGCCCCAGTAGAAGCCGTCTACATATTCGCCTTTCACGGCAACGCCCTTTGCGGCGTAGTAGTTGCGCCAGCCTTCAGGGACAGTATATGTCGGAGTGGCAGAGCCATGCTTCATGGTCTGGTTTGTTCCCTTGCTGTCCATTGTGGAGACATTCGTCACGGTGATGGTGGCAGAAGAGTTTCTCACGTTCTCCGTACCCTCGGCAAATGTAGTCCCGTCTATCTCGCGTGTGAGTCCGAAAGTGACATCCTCTGCCTTAGGGGCAGAGATGTCTATCGCCACGCCCTCGATGGTCATGTCCTTGAGACAGAAGGTCTTGCCCGATGCGGCAGAGCCGTAGTATGGGTAAAGGCGCACATAGAGCGTCTCGCCGTCGGCGATGGAGACGACAGGCACTGTCGATACATAGTATGCCTTGTTGGAGGTCATGCTTGTCTGCCACAGGAAATTTGTGGTGTTCTGCTCGTTGGCAGGGAAGTCAGGACTTGTGCTGTAGTATGCTTTGAACTTCATTCCGTTGCCGCCAGAGCCTCCGGCATAGAAGGAAATCTTGCTGATGGCAATCTCCATGTCGGCAGGAGCCGTCATGCCGAACTGTATGTAGCGGCTGGTGTTCTCGTCTTCCTCGCCCGCAGGCCAGTTGTTTCCCTCGATGCAGTTGCGCTGCATTCGCGGATTCTGACCCTCATACGCTGTTCCGCTCCAGTCGGCATTGGCGTTCATCGTGTTGTAGTCCTTCGCATACATATTGCTGTATGTCTCAGGAAGGGCATTACATGGACCTGTCACCGTCACGTCGGTATTGGCAGAAAGGTCGTAGAAGACCTTCACAGCTGTGCCGCCTTCGAGGGAGATGGCCTCTGCCTTGAGAGCTATCTCGCCAGAGAGCGAGGCGCAGGAGGCTGTCAGTGTGCCTGAGATTGTTCCCTTTGCAGCGACGTCGAGCTTAATGTATACGGTCTGGATGAGTGTCGAACCTGTGTAGGAGGCTGTCGCCGTAGTGGCGTAGTTTGTGCCGTCGGTGGAGACGAGGTAGCCTCCTGTGGCAGTGAAGGTGAATGTCCCTGTAGGTTCGGCGAGAGAGAAGGCGGAGACGTTTATCACTTTCGTGAGTGTCTGGCCTACATATGCCTTGCCGAGGTCGCCGGTAGTAGGGGAGAATGTTATCTCGGAAGTGAGGAGGGCGTTGTCGGCAAGCGGTTGCAGGACGGCCTTCTTCTTCGCGTCGGTCTCGGAAGCATACTGATTTTTGACAAGTTGTGCAAACTGGCGCGCGATGAGTGTCGCGCCGAACGGTGACGGATGGGTGCCGTCACCTGTCCAGCCTTTTGAGGCGTCGGTGACGCAGAAGATATTTTCCGTGCAGTAGTCGGCACCGAAATTCTCGTACATCTCCTTTGTAGCCTTGGTGAGGTCGATGTACGGGACATCGTCGTAAGAGTCGGCTACCTTCTTCGCCTGGAGCGGATAGTCCATGCTTCCGTCATCGGAGGTCATGCCCTGCCAGTCCTTGGTGTATACGCCGTTCTCCAGCTTGTCGTGCTTCTGCCACAGATTGTGTCGTCCGGCGGCAGAAATCGTGCTGCCGGAGAAATACTTGCGGCAGATGGCTCCCACGACGATAGGTGTCGCACCGGCGGCTTTCGCCTCGTCGATGTACGCCTTTATATAGGCGGGGTAGGTCTTGGAAGGGTGAGTTCCGCGGTACTTGCTGGAGGCATCCCAGTCTGAAGGCTGCTGCCCCGGGTTGGCCTTGAAGAACTCGTTGAGTTCGTCACCGTCAGCTCCGCCACACTTCTCGTCGTTGTGGGCAAACTGGATGATGACGATGTCTCCCTTGCCGACTTGCGGCTTGATGGTGGGCCAGAAGGCGGTCTCCTTGTAGAAGGACTTGCTGGACGCTCCAGACTTCGCCTTGTCGATGATTTCCACCTCATCGGCATTGAAGAATTGCTGTAGCATCTGCGCCCAACCGCGCTTGTTCCCGTTCTCGTCCTGCACAGCGGCAGTCGAGTCACCGAGTATCCATACCTTGCGTGCCGCCTCGGAAGGGAGGGCGCAGAGCAGGAGAAGATACACCAGTGTCAGAAAGAATCTTTTCATGATTGTTGGTTTTGAATTATTGGTTTTGGGTTACTTTGTGATTCCGTTTGTGAATCTTTTACGGTGCAAAATTACCCTATTTACGCGTATCATAAGTGGAAAACCTGCTCATTTGGGTGCAAAATCGGGTCAAAATGGGCTGATATGACACGTTTTTACACCAGAAAAGTCGGAAATGCACGTGTCGGAAGCGTATCGTGAGTGGATGGGGATGGATTGCTTATATGCGATTTTTAGGGACAAGTGTCTGTGGATATTATGAAAACAGCAGGAGCATATAATGGCACGCTCCTGCTGTATGATGATGTGTATAGGCTGGTGACACTCCCTGTATGGTGGATGACGGTGTACCTTACATGTTGTCTTTTGCCAATGGCATCAGGTCAAAATACATCAGTCTTGTGTTCAACGGCATGTCTCCCTCTATATGCCGATACTCCTTTTCTTGCTTCTCTGTGCTGAATACCGTGGAAAAACCGTTACTTTCGTAGAATGATATGGTGGAAGCCGCATTGTATGCGTCAACCAGTATGTATCGGCATCCGGTCTTGTTGTATGGGTCGAGAAACCAATATTTTATGTATTCCAGGGCATCACTGCCGATATGTCTGGAACGGAACATCTCTGAAACACCGAGACGGGCTACCAATACGGCAGGGTAATCTTTCAGTGATTTGACATGAGGGATGTTTGCTTCTATTTTCTTGCGCCTTGCATTTGGCAGATCGCTGACCCTTATGCCGGCATTTGCAAGCGTAAAAGCACATACGACAGTGCTCGGGTCTGCCTTCAATGTGTAGAAATAGGTCTTGCCCAACAACTGTTTTGCGTATGCAAAGCAATCATTGGTAAAGAACTCGTCGAGGTCTTTATCGCCACAACAAAAGCCTTCTACTTCAGTCCGCTCTTTCAGTTCGCAGAGCGAACACTCGTCATACAGGAAACTCATCTTCTTCCTAATTTCGAGTTTTCAAGCACTTTCCTGACGATATCCATTCCTTTGTCGTATCTCTCCGTTACGGCTTTTTCCTCTTCTGGGGTACGATGCAGGAACCTCTCGTAGTTTTTCTGCGCCTCCGCTTCAAATCTGCGGGCGACTTCACCTGTCAGCACAGGGATGGATGCTATAGGTATTGCCATGATTTGTATGTTTTATGTGTCTTCTGTTCAATATAAGTAAGTCAACAAAATTAAACGATACTATATTTAATAAAGTCAAGGTCAAAATCTTGTATGTATAAATTTGGTTGTTTGGATATTTGGTTGTTTGGTTATTTTGTTGTCAGCAAAAACACTAACAACTAAACGACTAAACCACCAAACGACATCAGCTTGTTCTTTTTGGCTGTTTCCGCCTTGTCACCCAGTCACATAGCCCGCTATGCTCCTTCGTTCCAAAACGAAAACATCTCAAAAACAACTACACTTTATACTATACATTAATTTTGGTGACTTACTTATTATTTTGCAAAGATATAAACTTTTCTCCATATTCCTTCATTTTATTCTGTTTTTTCTTGTAAAAGAGTGAAGAAATTGATTTTGTTGATGTTACTTTGCTGAAATATGGGATGAAATGTGATATGATACTATTTCTGCAAACGAATATTATGATTTCTAAAGAAAGGACCTGTCGGAAAGAGTAGCAGAGGGTGACCTTTTATTATGGAAAGGGTCACCCTTGACACGGAAAAAGGTCACCCTTCACATGGTGAAAGGTGACCCTCTGTCTTCATTTCTTGCTGTCCGCTCATCCTCTCAGTTCGCTTGGTGTCTTGCCGGTGGAGGCCTTTATGCACTTGGCGAAGTATTTCGGGTCGGAGAATCCGCAGGCGTATGCTATCTCGGCGACAGGTTTGGAGGTCTCTTTCAGCATCTTCACCGCGCGTTTCATGCGTGCCTCCTTGAGGAAATCGGCAGGAGTGACGCCGAGAAGCTGGCGCATCTTACGGTTGAGGCCTGAGCGGCTGACGGCTGTCGCGGCGGCGATGTCGTTGATATTGATGTCGCTGTCGGCGATGTTACGCTCGATGAAATCGGTCATTTTGCGCAGGAACGCCTCGTCTTCCTCCGACAGTCGCGGAGCGATGACTATCGGTGCGGCAGGTTTCTCGTCGGGTGTCGGGAGGCTTTCCGTCGTCTCGTCCTTCTGCTCGAGCAGCATCAGGTATGCCTCCAGCGTCTCCTTGCGGCGCTTCTCGAGATTGCGTATATACATTATTATATATGTCAGGGCTGCGATGCCTCCTGCTATGAGAGCCATCACGAGGAGTCTGCCGTACCATGTCTCGAAGAATGTCGGTTCGACGATTATCGTCACTCGGCGGATATTGTCCGTCCATTGGCCGAGGGCGTTGGTGGAACGTATCTGCAGGGTGTGCGTCCCGGCATCAATGTCGCGTATGTCGATGCTGTTTGCGGCAGTTGGGAACCGCCATGTCGTGTCGTTGTCGAGCCTTGTGGCATAGCGTATGTAACGGCTTCCGATGTAGTCGAGGGCGGCGAAGGCGAGCGAGAAGTCGCGCTGTCCCTGTGCTATATGTATCGTGTCCAGGTGGTCTATGGCGTAGTCGGGCGTCATGCCGGCGATGCGGAGCGATGTCAGTGCGATGCGTGGCGTATACTCCGCTGTGAGAAGCCTGTCGACAGTGACGGTCAGTGCTCCTGTATGCAGCGACAATACCAGTCGCCCGTCCTTGAGGATGAGCGGTTCAGCATCAGAGAACTGCAGGTTTTCGCCCCAGAAAGACCTGCCGTAGTTCTCTATATGCGACATGTCAGGGTCGAGAGTGGCTACCATGTTGTTGCACTGTATGAATATCTTCCCGTCGGGAAGTTCCGCGCAGGCCATCGTGGCGTCTGTGCCCAGTCCGTTGTCAGTGTTGTAGTGTCTGAACGAGAACCTGTCGGCGTGGAGGTCGGTGGTGAGCAGCTGGTTCAGTCCGCCGCTCTCTGTGGTGACGAAGATGCGGCCTTTCGTGTCGCGTATGACGTTCATCGTGGCGTTGTCAGAGAGGCTTTCCCTGCGTCTTGCCTCCCTTGTGTGCATACGCCACCGTATCTTTTCCAGCGGCAGGTATATGTTGTCGGCGACGAGAAGTCCCTTTGTGGTCGTGGCGAGGAGCGTGCCGTCGT
Source organism: Prevotella sp. (assembly GCA_017462915.1). Lineage (GTDB taxonomy): Bacteria > Bacteroidota > Bacteroidia > Bacteroidales > Bacteroidaceae > Prevotella. The sequence goes on from JAFTQG010000036.1 coordinate 40,316, forward strand.
CGAGTATCAGTATCCTTCTTACGCGCAGTCCGTCGGTCGCCTTTATGCTTCTGACTGTCAGTGACTGTGTGCCTTTCCCTGCCCGGCTTGACGGAGTGAGGACATTTATGCCGCCGACATGCGTGGCTACCCATATCCTTCCGCGCTTGTCCTCCTTCAGGTCGTAGACATCGCCGGAAGTGATGCCCTCGATGTGTTCCATGCCCTGCCTGCCGAGGCGGAAAAGGCCGTGGGGCTTACTGCCCATCCACAGTGTGCCGCGGCTGTCCTCGCAGAGACAGTAGACGGGGAGAATGTCTGTCGGCGTATCATGAAACCGCCCGTCCATGCCCATATATCCTATGAGATGGAGGTCGGGAGTGAACGCCGCGAGCCGTCCGTCCTTTGTGCCTATCCACAGCCGTCCTCTGCTGTCGCGGTACTGCATGCGCACGATAGACTGGCTGACGGCGGCGATGCGCTGCCATTTTCTTGTGTGACGCGTCTTGCGGAGAAAGCCCTCGCTTGTCACCTGCCACAGTATTCCCCTGCTGTCCGTAAAGCCTCCGCAGCGGCTGCCGTGCCTTTTGAACACCTTCTGCGCCTTCCTTGCGAGGCTTCCCGTGACGGGGAGGAAGCGCGCTGTCCTCACATCGAAGAGAAAGACATCGTAGTCCACGAGACAATAGATATTGCCTGTCGCCGTCGCGGGCGTGATGTCGTAGTCCAGGACGATATTGCGGAATCTGTCGCTCGTCATGTCGTTGCCGTCGCCGGGCTTTGCCTTGAACGCCACGAAGTCGTATCCGTCAAAGCGGTAGAGGCCGTTCCAGGAGGCAAGCCACAGGAATCCGCGCCTGTCCTGGAGTATCTGCGTGACATGCTGGTGGGAGATGTCGTGGATATTGTCAAGGTTGTCGGTCACAAGGTCGTCGTCCTGCGTCCCGTAGACGGGGCAGGAGAAGAGCGATATTATGAGAAGCAGGAGGAGTGGCATGACCTTTCTGGAATCTGAACATGAAAAAATCCTGCATGACAGACCCGTTTGGAGAGCCTGTACATGCAGGATATGTATTGATATTTATCTTACCACGACTTTCCGTCCGTTATGGATATATATCCCGGGGACGGCAGGCATGGTGTCGAGTCTCTGTCCGTTGATGTTGTACCAGTGACCGTCGGCATTGCTGTCGGTCTCCGGCGCGCTGATGGCTGTAGCCTTAGGCACGAACACCTTGATATTGTCTATGAAGGCGCGCTTTGCCGTTGTGGCGATGGTCAGTTGCGGATTGGCGGAGACATTGTCGAAGATGAACGACAGATTTTCGAATGCATCGTTCCTTGTCGCTGTGTATTTGCCGGTCTGCATGGTGCTTCCTGTCATGGAGACATTGATGTCGCCCTCGACGGTTGTCCAGCCTTTTATGTCGAATGTCACGCACAACTTGCCGCCTGGGAACTTGATTTTCCCGGCTTTTGTCTGCAATGAGCCGCTCTTGCTGCTTGAACCGATCTTCACAGCGCCGCCTGCGCAGTAGCCTGTCGTGGCGGTGATGTTTTCGTTGTCGGACCATGGAGCACTTGTATCGGAGAAGCTGCCTTGCGTGATGCTGCTGAAATCCTCGAAGAAGAGCATGTCGCCTTCGACGATAGGGTCGTCTGGGTCAGGATTGTCAGGGTTGTCCGGGTCTACAGGGTCTCCTCCTTCGCTCGGCTGATAGCTGTCGTAACGGTCGTCATCCGAGCAGGTGGTGATGGCTGTGTATGGGTCGAAAGCCACATCAATGCTGTCTCCCCAGACGTACTCGGAGAGGGTAGGGAAGTCGATGAACAGGTTTCTGTTGCCCTGTATGGAGCATACGGCGTTGTTCCTGTCAACCTCCGTCTGCGATACCTTATCCTTGCGTGACCATTCGAGATACAGGGTGTATGCCCATTTCTGCAGAGTCGGCCACTTGTTGTTCTCGAGCTGCTGCAGACCCTGTTCGCCTTGCCATGTGAGATTCTGGTAGGTGGTCGCCATATAGAAATAGGTACGGCAGAAGTCTCCCTTCCATTCGTCGTTCGGTTCGCAGAGCTTTATATTGCCGTTGCTGCCGGCAGTACCGTATCCTACCTTCTCGTAGCCGTCGAGAATGCTCGGGTTCGTCACCTTGCCCATAGGATAATTGCCCTTCTTGGAATTGTCCTCAGAAGGCGAAGGATAGAGATGGAACAGGTCTTTGTAGGCGTTGTTTTCTGTTTTTCCCCACCATGACTTAGGGAAGGAGTGCTCGATGTTCATGCCGGAGATGACGGAACCCTTGCTTCCGAAATAGTATTTGCCGGCACTGTAGCGGTTGACACACTGGTTGGTAGAGGCTATACGGTCTGTAGTATAGAAGCCTCCCCAGGTCTTTCCGCTGCCGGAGCCGTAGGAAAGTATCTCTTTTGGCTGGCTGATGCTGTAGATTTGCGCTTTCAGTTCTGCCTTCTTCAAGCCTTTGAGGCTCTTGGCATACTCTGCCAGCCCTTTCCTGTCGAGGCTGTAGGCGGGAGCGGCACATGCCATGGCAAGTGCAATCACCGTGATGGATGTTAAAAGTTTTCTCATGACTTGTTGATATTTGGTTTTCCCGACAAAGTTACAGTTTTATTCCGATAAAACAAAATCATTTATGATGTTTCTTGCTTTTAGTGGCGTAAAGTGCAGGAAAATGTCATGAATGTGTAACGGAAAAGCCATGGAAGCATCGCTTGATGTATATCTATGCGACTTTTCTCTTTTGGTTAATTTATACTAATAAGGAGAGAAGTAACCTTACTAAATGAAAAGAAAACTGTATTTTTGCAGTCGAGTTTTATAATTGTAATAATCAATCAGGTTTTATGAAGAAAATATTTTCGTTTCTCATGTCTCTCCTGGCATGTTCTGTCAGCATGTCGGCACAGGAGACAACGCTCGACCTCAACCTGCAGAAGGCTATAGAGATAGCCATCGCCGAGAATCCGACGATAAAGGTTGCGGACAAGGAAATCGAGCTGAAGAAGATTGCCGACAAGGAGGCTTGGCAGGCTCTTCTGCCGACAGTGACTGCTGATCTTGCCCTTAATCACAGCATCACCGTGGCTGCTATAAAGACACAGATGGGAGAATTCAAGATGGGTATGGACGGCACCACCACGGCAACTGGCACGGCAACTCTCGCTGTCCCTGTATTCGCGCCGGCGGTTTACCAGAACATGAAGCTCACGAAGCAGGATATCCTGCTGGCGCAGGAGAAGGCCCGCTCTTCTCGCCTTGACCTTATCAATCAGGTGACCAAGGCATATTACTCCGCTCTCCTTTCCAAGGACAGCTATGAAGTGATGCAACGCAGCTACAATACGTCAAAGGAGAACTTTGAGGTCGTGGACAAGAAGTACCAGGCAGGACGTGTAAGCGAGTATGACAAGATATCTGCCGAGGTGCAGATGCGCTCCATGCGCTCCAGTGTCGTCAGCGCGGAGACCGGCATGAACCTTGCCATCCTGCAGCTGAAGGTGCTGATGGGCATCAATACCGATGTCAATGTGAATATCCAGGACTCGCTCCGCTCATACGAGTCGTCGCTGACTCTTGCCAATGCTGAGGCTAATATCGGGGAGATTCAGAACAATTCCGCGCTCCGTCAGCTGGACCTCAACAAGGCGATGCTTGAGCGTTCACGCAAGATATTGCGTACCAATTTTATGCCGACGGTGTCCGCTTCGCTGTCAGGACAGTATTCTTCTTACTCCAATACAGACTGGAATGTCTTCGGATACAAATACTCTCCAAGCTCGACCTTCGTGCTTTCCGCCAGCATCCCTATCTTCAAGGCGAGCAACTGGACAAAGCTGCAGTCCAACCGTGTACAGTTGGCACAGCTTGCCGACACACGTCTCGACACGGAGCGTCAGCTTTCCATGGCAGCACAGAGCTACCGTCAGAACATGCTCAAGGCGATTTCCAAGCTCGAGTCTGACCGTGAGGCCGTGAAACAGGCAGACAAGGCTGTCAATATCTCCGGCAAACGCTATGATGTAGGCCGCGGCACAATCCTTGAACTCAACCAGAGCGAGACGGCTCTCGTGCAGGCCGAACTGACATACAACCAGAGCATATACGACTATCTGTCAAACAAGGCTGACCTTGACTACACGCTCGGCCGTGAGTGATATGGCAATAATCATAAGAAAAGATAAACAGAAACATTATACAGGATGAAGAAATATTTTATTATCGCTGCAGCTGCATTGGCAATGGCAAGCTGCGGTAGCAAGAACAAGGAGGCAGAAGTCACTGCAGAGGAACTGCCAGAGGTGAAGTTGGCGACAGTCCACAGCGATGTATTGCCTCAGACGGAGACCTACACTGCTGTAGTGGAAAGCGATGTCAAGAACAACATCTCGCCTAATGTGGCTTACCGTATAGAGAGGGTTCTCGTAGATGTCGGCGACAGAGTGAGCAAGGGACAGATGGTCGTGCAGCTCGATGCGTCAAGCCTGCGACAGCTGAAGCTGCAGATAGACAACCAGCAGGTTGAGTTCAACCGTACTGAGCAGCTCTTCAAGGTAGGAGGGGCAAGCAAGACGGAGTATGACAATGCGAAGATGCAGCTTGATGTATTGAAGACACAGTATGCACAGATGTCGCGCAACACACAGCTCTTCGCCCCTATCAGCGGTGTGGTGACGGCGCGCAACTACGACAACGGCGACATGTATAACGGCACTCCTATCCTTACCATCGAGCAGACAAACGTGGTGAAGATTATAACAAACATCTCCGAGACCCATTACAAGGACATAAAGAAGGGTCAGACTATCGACATCGAGCTTGACGCATACCCGGGCGAGAAGTTCACGGGACGCGTCTCCATCGTCTACCCAAGCGTCGACGAGGCTACCCATACATTCCCTGTAGAGATAATCATCAACAACCAGAGCCAGAAGGTGCGTCCGGGAATGTTTGCCCGTGCCACAGTCAATTTCGGCAGCCAGAAGCATGTCCTCATACCTGATGAGGCTCTCGTGAAGCAGATCGGAGCCGGCGACCGCTATGTCTACGTCTATGATGCGGCAAAGCAGACGGTACATTATAATAAGGTGGAGCTCGGCAAGCATATAGGCAAGACCTATGAGATATTCTCAGGAGTGCAGGACGGTCAGCAGGTTGTTGTCGCCGGACAGTCACGCCTTGCCAACGGCAAGAAGGTAAAAGTCGTAAAATAAGTAAGTGACAAGACCGAACGAGCATATCCATAGTGAAGCAAATATTCGTTTTGTTCACTTGCTTTAGTCCACATATCGCCTGCTGCAATGTGACCCTCGGCAGGCTGTAAAGACAATAAACCATTAAACAATCCCCATGACACTATACGAAGGCGCGGTCAAAAGACCGATTATGACGAGCCTATGTTTCTGCGCCGTCATCATATTCGGTATCTTCTCCCTGGTAAAGCTCCCTATCGACCTTTACCCGGACATCGATACCAATACCATCATGGTCATGACGTACTATAACGGTGCGTCGGCCAATGATATAGAGAACAACGTGACACGCCCGCTGGAGAACACACTGAACTCTGTCGAGCATCTGAAGCATATCACGAGCAACTCCCGTGAGGGCGTCTCCGTCATCACCCTGCAGTTTGAGTATGGATACGACATAGACGCGCTTACCAATGACGTGCGAGACAAGCTCGACATGATAAGCAACTCCCTTCCGGACGATGTACAGCAACCGGTGCTCTTCAAGTTCTCCACGGACATGATTCCTATCCTCCTCCTCTCGGTGGAGGCAAACGAGTCGCAGAAGGCACTGTACAAGATACTTGACGATGTCGTCGCCAACCCTCTGGCGCGTATCGACGGCGTCGGCACGGTGAGCATCTCTGGAGCTCCGAAGCGAGAGATAAACGTCTACATGGACCCTCGTAAGATGGAGGCCTACGGTCTCTCGCCATTGCAGGTGAGCCAGGCTATCAATGCCGAGAACCACAATGTCACTACGGGTACTGTGGATATAGGCACCCAGACCTTCACCGTGCGTGTTGAGGGCGAGTTCAGTGACCCTAAGCAGATGGAGAACGTCATCGTCGGTTCAAAGAACGGTGCGAACGTCTATCTCAGGGATGTCGCCCGTGTCGTCGACAATGTGGAGGAGCGTGCACAGCGCACGTTCACCAACGGCACACAGGGTGCCATGATCGTCGTGCAGAAGCAGTCGGGCGCCAACTCGGTAGCCATCGCCGACGCCGTGATGAAGAAACTTCCCGAACTGCAGAAAAACCTGCCGTCTGACGTGAAGCTCGGCATCATCGTCAATACCTCGGACAATATCCTCAACACCATAGGCTCTCTCGAGGAGACTATCGCCTATGCCATGCTCTTCGTGGCATTGGTCGTGTTCATCTTCCTCGGCCGCTGGCGTGCCACGATGATTATCGTCATCACCATCCCGATGTCGCTCATCGCGTCGTTCATATACCTTTACGCCACGGGAGGCTCGCTCAACATGATATCCCTCTCCTGTCTCTCCATCGCCATCGGTAACGTCGTGGACGACGCCATTGTGGTATTGGAGAACGTCACGACACATATCGAGCGCGGCTCGTCGCCGAAACAGGCCGCCATCCATGCCACACAGGAGGTAGCCATCTCCGTTGTCGCCTCGACACTGACCATGATAGCCGTGTTCTTCCCTCTCACCATGGTGACAGGTATGGCAGGTGTGCTCTTCAAGCAGCTGGGCTGGATGATGTGTATCATCATGACAATATCTACCCTGTCGGCACTCTCGTTCACGCCTATGCTGTGCTCCCTGATGCTGAAGCTCAAGAAGAAGCAGAGCCCTCTCTTCAAGAAGCTCTACGCACCTGTGACGAAAAGCCTTGACGGCCTTGACGAATGGTATGAGCGCCGCATCAACTGGTCTGTGCGTCACCGCAAGACAGTGCTCGCAGGCTGCTTCGCCCTGTTTGCAGGCACAATAGCTCTCGCTGGAATCTTCGGCATAAAGTCAGAGTTCTTCCCAGCCAACGACTCCGGCCGTGTGGGCATCACGCTGCAGTTGCCTGTCGGCACGCGTGTGGAGATATCAGAGGAACTTGCCAAGAATCTCGTGAAGAAATGGCAAGAGCGTTACGGCGATGACCTCCAGTCGTGCAACTTCACTGTGGGACAGGCCGGCGATGACAACACCTGGGCATCGCTCTCCGACAACGGTTCCCATATCATCAGCTTCAATATCATGATGGTTCCTTCCACAGAGCGTGAGAAGGGACTGGCGGCAATCTGTGACGAGATGCGTGCAGACCTGAAGGCCATCCCGGAGCTTGCCAAGTATCAGGTGAATCTCGGCGGTAACAGCGGAGGCTCAATGGGCGGACAGGCGACAGCGACATTCGAGGTCTACGGCTACGACATGGACATCACGAGCGATATAGCCAAGACCCTTGCCACCAAGCTCCGTGAGGACAATATGGTGACACAGGTGTTCATCTCGCGCTCAGACTACCAGCCAGAGGTCGTCGTAAACTTCGACCGCGAGAAGCTTGCCCAGCAGAATCTCGGTATGCAGACCGCCGCCAACGCCGTCCGCAATATCATCAGCGGTTCGCGCCTGTCCTATTTCCGCGAAGACGGCGAGGAGTATGACATCAAGGTGCGTTACGAACCTTCCGCACGTATCTCCGTCGAAGACCTTGAGAATATGGTCATCCCTAACGGCAACGGTCAGAATGTCCGCATCTGCGACGTGGCTACCGTGGAGGAAAGTGCCATACCTCCTACCATCGAGCGTAAGGACCGCCAGCGCTATGTCACCGTCAGCGCCGTGCTTGCCGACGGACATGCACTCTCCGAGGGTGTCGCTCTCGGCGAGTCGATATACAAGAAGATGGATCTCCCTGCCGGCATTACGGTGCAGATAGCCGGCTCATACGAGGACCAGCAGGACTCCAACCGCGACCTCGGTACGCTCGGAATCCTTATCATCATCCTTGTATTCATCGTCATGGCGGCACAGTTCGAGTCGATGACCTATCCGTTCATCATCATGCTCTCAGTGCCTTTCGCCCTCTCGGGCATCATCCTTGCACTCGTCATCACCCGTACACCACTCAGCATCATGTCCATGCTCGGCGGCATCATGCTTATCGGTATCGTGGTGAAGAACGGCATCGTGCTCATCGACTATACCAACCTCATGCGTGAACGAGGCAACGGACTCATCCGCTCGGCGACCGTAGCGGCACGCAGCCGTCTGCGCCCGATCCTCATGACGACGCTCACCACAATCCTCGGCATGGTTCCTATGGCCGTCGGTCAGGGCGTCGGAGCGGAGATGTGGCGACCGATGGGTGTCAGCATCATCGGCGGTCTCTGCGTCTCCACGGTGCTTACGCTGATATATGTGCCGGCAATGTTCTGCATCTTCGGCGGCATCGGCATAAAGAACAAGCGCCGTCAGCTCCGCGAAGAGCGCGAGCTCGACGCCTACTGGGCAGAGCATAAGGCGGAGGAGCAGCTCAACAAGGCAAAATAATCCATGACAACCACGGCGGGAGCATACGTCTCCCGCCATCCAAAAACATAACGACAATGAAAAGCATCTTTATAACATACGACCAGGCCCACCACGAAGGAGTGGCAGAGGCTCTCAAGTCATCGCTCTGCCGCGGATACACGCTGTTCCCTACAGTGGGAGGATGCGGCACGAAGACCGGCGAGCCGCATCTCGGTTCCCATGCCTGGCCGGCAATGAACGAGGCGGTTATAACCATCTGCGACGACGAACGTGTAGAGCCTCTGCTGGCCCGCCTGCGCCGTCTGGACGAGGAAAACCCTCTCCTCGGTCTCCGTGCATTCGTCTGGAACATAGAGCAGACACTCTGATACAGAGCATATGAACCCATGAAATATTTGGTTATTCCGCTAAAAAGTGTTACCTTTGCATCGGAATAGCCAAATATTCTTTTATATATACTCACAACCAATAAAAAATAACCCACAACCATAACATGGAAAAAGTAATACTTACCGGCGACCGCCCGACAGGAAAGCTTCATATCGGCCACTATGTAGGCTCTCTCCGCCGTCGTGTGGAGCTCCAGAACTCTGGGGAGTATGACAAGATATTCATCATGATAGCCGACGCACAGGCACTCACGGACAATGCCGACAACCCGGAGAAGATACGCCAGAATGTCATCGAGGTGGCTCTCGACTATCTCTCCGCAGGCCTCGACCCGTCAAAATGCAACATCTTCGTGCAGTCTGCCGTCCCTGAACTGACAGAACTGGCATTCTACTACATGAACCTCGTCACCGTGGCACGTGTGCAGCGTAACCCTACAGTGAAGACGGAAATCGAGATGCGCAACTTCGAGGGCGGCTCCATCCCTACCGGATTTTTCTGCTACCCTATATCCCAGGCGGCTGACATCACCCTCTTCCACGGCACGACAATCCCTGTAGGAGAAGACCAGAAGCCGATGATAGAGCTGACAAACGAGATAGTGCGCCGCTTCAACCATATATACGGCGAAGTGCTCAACGAGTGTCAGGTGCTCCTGCCGGAGAACAAGGCATGTCTCCGTCTGCCGGGAACAGACGGCAAGGCAAAGATGTCCAAGTCGCTGGGTAACTGCATATACCTCTCCGACACGGCAAAGGAACTGAAGAAGAAGGTCAACTCCATGTTCACCGACCCGCAGCATCTCAACATCGAAGACCCGGGACATCTCGAGGGAAACACCGTCTTCACATACCTTGACGCGTTCTGCACAGATGAGGATTTCGAGCGTTTCCTCCCTGACTACAAGAACCTCGACGAGATGAAAGCCCACTATACACGTGGCGGTCTCGGCGACGGCACCTGCAAGAAATTCCTCTTCAATGTCCTCAACGACCGCCTCGAACCTATCCGCACACGCCGCAAGGAGCTGGAGAGCAATATCGCCGGCGTGTACGATGTGTTGCGCCGCGGCACAGAAGAGGCACGCAAAGTGGGCGCAAAGACCCTCGCCGAGGTGCGCCATGCCATGCGCATAGACTATTTCGACGACAAAGACCTCGTCGCCGAGCAGCAGAAACGCTTCGACGAGAAGAACAAGTAAACCTTTTATGGACTATTGTCAGAGCAAGCTGACAATATCTGTATATGGGAGATTCAGACGTTTTTCCCATGACAGGCAGTACCGTCAGGTCTCATAAAGTACAAACATTAACGCCGCCGACATCTCTTTTTATAGAGGTGTCGGCGGCGTTCTTGAATACATGCAGACGGCTTCTCCTGTCTGCACGACAGGCTTACGGCAGGGTAGGGTGAGGAGACGCCTCGCGGAGGGTGACCTTTTACACGAAGAAAGATGACCTTTCATGTGGTCAACCGTGACCCTTTGCCGTGCAGAAGGTCACGGTTGGTTGTTTAGTTGTTTAGCCATTTAGTTGTTTAGTCATTTAGTTGTTTAGTCATTTAGTTGTTTAGTCATTTAGTTGTCTATTTCGGCTATCACGACTATTTCGGCTATCTCCGTATAATCGTATAACCGCACAACCGTATCTCCGTCCAATCGCCCAAAAGAAGAGCCGGCATCGAAAATCTCGATGCCGGCTTCCTGCTTGTCGGGGTGACCAGACTCGAACTGGCGACCCCTGCGTCCCGAACGCAGTACGCTACCAACTGCGCTACACCCCGAATTGCGGATGCAAAATTACTATTTATTTCGGATATATGCAATATTTTTCATGAAAAATACAACTCTTATAAAGAAAAATATGAAAAAATTTGCACAGTTCAGAAAAAAGCTGTACCTTTGCACTCGCTTTTAGGAAATAACAATCCTACGGGCAAAGAGAAATGGGGTGCCATAGCTCAGTTGGTAGAGCATCGGACTGAAAATCCGTGTGTCACTGGTTCGAATCCCGTTGGCACCACTCCTCCTTTCACCTGACCTGTCATTCTTTCGGGAAGTGCAGGTCGTTTTTTTTGTATATATACGGTTGGGGTTAGCCGGTTTTACGGTTATACGGTTGTGCGGTCATATATGGTTTTTGGTTATAGGTTGTGGGTCTTCTGTTAAGGTTAGCGTTATGGTTAAGGTTAAATAAACCCAAATCGGTCATTAGACCGACATACGGTAATATTCCGTTATTGTTATACGGTCTTTTCCTCCGTTTCGCCTTTCTCTTCGCTGTCTTGCTTCCCGTTCCGTCTCGACATAGCCCGCTATGCCTTCGCCGAAATGGTTGCAATACAACGGAGATAAAAACGAAACGAAGTGAAATCTAATGGCCGATTCGGGTTAAATACATGTGTCGTGCGGATTATGCATATTCAGCATACTTATTTACGAAACCGCCACCGCTCCATGAGAGGAACGATGGCGTTTCCGATTCATAATCAATATCCTTAATCTGTGAAATCCTGGTAGTCAGGCTTCAGTCAGTGTCGCAAGACTTTCTACTTGAATGTCCTGCGCCGTGCCGGCGTATTGTTGTGCTGTACGGTGCATACATGCTTCTTGCAGTATTTGCACACATTGCTGTTCTTGTACAGCTTATGGCGGTGCTTGGAAGATGCCGTGCAGTATGTACTGTTTGTGGTGTAGCAGCATGACTGCCTGTGTATGTCGCAATGGTTGCGGTTGCAGCACGCCGTAGTGTTGTGGCGGTGTCTGCCGTTATGGCGATGTCTTCCGTCGGTATTTCCGAAACTTGCCGTCGTGCCTATGATTGTCATTACGGCTACCATCATTACGATAAATGTCTTTTTCATGTCTTTTCCCTTTCTTGAATGAGCCTTGCGGCCCGTTGTACATGTTTCTTTTGTCTCAGTCGGCATCGTGTTGCGCCGTCTTTCTTTTGTTTACGATGCAAAGGTAATGCAAAAATATCACTCCGCCAAATGGTTTTTCCCTATATGTCGGAGGGAAAATCCCTACAATGGCGGTTATGCCGGTCTTGCGGTTTTACGGTTATGCGGATATTACTTCTATTTCGGCTATATCGGCTATCAACCAATAACTCACAACCGATAACGGTATCGGGAGGGTATATGAAGACATGAAAAGTGCTGATTCGTTGCATTTTTATTTAGAAATGATGTGTTTCTTGTGACACTGTGCGTATTTTCTCTTGTTTTATTTGGGAATGACAGACCTTTTTTGTACTTTTGCATACGTAATAATAAACCAAATGTTTAACAACTAAAAATCAATGATTATGGTAAAAACTTTACGCTACTCACTCCTTGCCATGCTGGCAATGGTGTGCAATGTCGCATTTGCTGACGCTTACAAGGTGCTTACATTCCCTGATGACGGAGAAGAGGGCAAGGGCATTACTGCTTATACCAAGGACTGGAATGCTGTGAAAGGTGGTGACACTTGGATAATGTCCAATTTCAATTCCAACAAATGGAACAACTGGACTTATGTGAAATGCGGAAGAAAAGACAATGCCTCGGTAGCTGGTATAGCTACGGGGTTCGCAATGGACAAGGCTATTGGAAATGTCATGGTTACTATCGATAAGATTACAGCAAACAAGGTCAATTCCATGTCTCTCGTTGTCGCTTCTGATGCTGCTTTCGCAAATATTGTTGAGACAGTAAATGCTCCTACAATCGCAGCTGGAGAGATTCAGTTTAAGCCGACAAAGCCAGCTGCCGGTCTCTATTACAAGTTGGTCTTTGACTGTGCGTCAGCATCGGCAAACGGTGTTATCCAGATTTCCAAGGTACAGTATTTCGAGGAAGGAAACGATCCTGTCATCGTTGATATCACAAATACCCCAGAGACAGCTTATACAGTAGCAAAGGCAAAGGAACTTGTTGCCGCTGGCGAAGGTCTTGCTACAAAGGTTTATGTCAAGGGCTTCATCACAGATATCACCGAGGTCAGCGCCCAGTATGGCAATGCTACTTACACTATAGCTGACGCCAAGGGCGCAGAGGACGGTATGGTGGTATTCCGTGGGTACTACCTTGGCGGTGAGAAATTCACAGCAGAGGACCAGCTCGCAGTAGGCGATGAGGTTATCGTTTACGGACAGCTCATGACGTACAGCGGTGCTCCACAGATAGGACAAGGCAACCAGCTCTATTCTATCAATAAGGGTACAGGTATAGAGAATGTCGAGGCTGCTCAGGACGCTAAGCAGGTTATCTACACTATCGGTGGCCAGCAGCTGCAGAAGGCTCAGAAGGGTCTCAACATCATCAACGGCAAGAAGGTTGTCGTGAAGTGATGACATAACAGCCAAACATATATATAATATAACAAGGAGGCTGTGTCCATACGGGCACGGCCTCCTTTGCTTATCTGCCGAATCTGCGTTATCTGCGTGACACATTAACCATTAGGTATATACAGCACGCAGATTGTGCAGATAACGCAGATGCTTTTCTCTTTGTTCACACGTCTTTCTGTTATCCCCTTCAGACAAGCGGCTATTTTGCTGTTCAAGGCGAAGCGCCAGACTTGCTATTTCTCACTGAAGCACAACGGCAAGTGCCGCTCCTCGCCGTGCTCACCCGCGACAAAAGAGATGGATGTGGACATCGCCGTCAGCTCCGTATACGGAACACCGATAAAGACCTACAGTAAGCAAAAAGTCGAGACAGGAAACAATAAAATCGCCATTTCCGCGTTATTAGACCAAAGGGATTTTGCAAGCATAGTCACTGTATCACATAAGGACGAGAGACACTCGAAGACAATAACTGTCGGCAGCCATGAATAGGACAATGACTGTAAAGACGCTCTTCCTGCTCCTCGTGATGTGGATGCCTCTCGCCGTGCCCTGCCACGCCTCGTGGGATGATGACGATGATGACTGGTATGACTACTACGAAGATGACGAAGATGACGAAGACGATGATTGGTGGGCCGATGATGATGATTGGGATGATGGCTGGGACAGTGACGATAGTGGTTACAATCCCGATTATTATTATTTCTACTTTGATTCTGACGGAGATGGTATAAACGATTGGTGTCTTACCACAGACTCGGATGGACATGGAGTCGCTATCTCATATATGGATGATGGAGACTTTATCTATGAGTCACTCAGGCAGTCCGGGGATGATAGTGATAATGGTTGGGAAGATTCAGGTAATGATGGCAGTGAGGTGGATGATGGCTCAAATTCAGATGGTGATGGCGAAGAAACGGGTGTCGGAGCTATTCATCCAAATAATAATAATGCAGGAATAACACCACCTCTGAGCCAACCATCATTACATGTTCCTGTAGAAGGTGAAGTACTTTTCAAAGATGGATTGCCGGCACAGTCTCTGAAGCAGTCTGGTAGAATGGATTGTGTGCCTACAGCAATGGCAAACCTTATGTGGCATCTTGGAAGTGAACAGACTGTAGTAGAGTTGTGGAAAACTTTAGTATCTGTATGCGAAAAACATTTCACTGACGACGTGGTCGGTTTAGGGATAGAACTCAATGACATAAATGCGTTGATGGAATCAATGGGTTTTCAAAAATCCACATTTGCAGATATTATTAGAGATTTGAATTCCGGTTCACCATCTTTAGCGATTATAGAAACAGATGCAGGAAGACACATGATAGAAATTGTTGGGTATTATCAAGATGGTTGGAGTAGTTATACTATTGATGCCTATCAATGTATAAATCCTGGCACAGGGAAATATGAGACACATTACAGTTATGAATTTGAAAACTATAAAGATTATGTATATAAAAGATATTAATAAGATTATGAGCAAAACAGTCTTCTCTATATGTACTTTGTTGATTACTTGCCTTACATGTAATGCACAGGCAATGATAGGTGTCTTGCAATTGAATGGTACGAAGTGGATTCGGACATACCCTGAAAATCCAGAAGAAGTGCTAAGAACCATGGTCTTTTCTGAGACTACTATAAATATTACATCAGACTATCGGATAATTAACGATGTCGTGACTAATACATATCAATATTACCTGAATGATTGCATTCCTTCTGTATTTGATTTCTCAAAGGTTGGGAAGGCAAGCAAGGGAAAGTATATAATATGTTATAACAGCAGGCTAAATAGAATCAGATGTTATGAGTTCATCTGTCTTGAAGGGGATATCCTTACATTACATTCCAGACCAGACCCAAACCAAGTCATTGGAGATAAGAATGGCACGGAGCTTGTATACAAGCGTATAAAGTAATGATAGTTATAACGCTTTGCTGACTATATAATCAACATGGAACTATAGACATTGTAACAAGGAGGCTGTGTCCATACGGGCACGGCCTCCTTTGCTTATCTGCCGAATCTGCCGAATCTGTCGAATCTGCGTTATCTGCGTGACACATATCTACAGCATGCAGATTGTGCAGATAACGCAGATGCTTTTCTCTTTGTTCACACGTCTTTCTGTTATCCCCTTCAGACAAGCGGCTATTTTGCTGTTCAAGGCGAAGCGCCAGACTTGCTATTTCTCACTGAAGCACAACGGCAAGTACCGCTCCTCGCCGTGCTCTCCCGCGACAAAGGAGATGGATGTGGACATCGCCGTCAGCTCCGTATACGGAACACCGATAAAGACCTACAGTAAGCAAAAAGTCGAGACAGGAAACAATAAAATCGCCATTTCCGCGTTATTAGACCAAAGGGATCTTGCAAGCATAGTCACTGTATCACATAAGGACGAGAGACACTCGAAGACAATAACTGTCGGTAGCCATGAATAGGACAATGGTATCATCTGTACACTGCATTACGCTACGGTATATCCTTAGCTATACAATATTTGCTTTTATAGGTGTACAGCAAGCAAGATGTGAAACCTGGACCTCTGTCACAGTAGATTCTGTTTCTGTTGGAAATGATATTTTGGTAGGTAGATTACACAGTAGTCCTAAAGGAAGATGCTTCTATTCGTATTATGTTAAAAGCTTAAAAGAGAAACGTGACTCTATACACAAAAGGAAATCTCCATTTGATTTGTATTACACAACTCCCCTATATAGAGACTATCCTTTATTCTTAAAGGAATTTCGCAAGAACAATGATTACGTGATTGCTCTCTTTGAGAATAACAACAAAGGATATACGGATAAGCAGATGGTGCTGTGTATTTATATCCTTGTTGATGAAGACGGTAAATCTTTTTGTCATGAGATTACATCAAGAACAAAGCTGACAGATGTGTTTGCTGCATCAGAACTGATAGGGAAAATCCGTCAAGTAGGGAGTTGTCGGTATACGACACCATTGGTAACCCAGCCTAAGCATGGCTATCTTGAGTTAAGTTATTATTAGTATTCTCTAACTTTATATAAGAGACGTTATATAAACCAAGTCATCAAAAGTCATATAAAACGGGCTTTTGATGGCTTGATTTTCTTTTTTCGGGTTGGGAAACAGAAAAAAATATGTTGTAGAACGTGCGTTTACGATGTTTCTATTGTAGAGTGATGATTTTTTTGTAATTTTGCACTATCTAACGAAACACTATAAACTAAAACTATGGAAAACACGAATATGGGGAAGACAGCCTGTTGAAATGCTGTAGAAATCTTGTTTTTAGTGGGCACTAATAAATTCCAATATTCGTTTAGTTTTTATATTCCAATCTGCCAAATCTGCCGAATCTGCGTGACACATTAACCATTAGATATTTACAGCACGCAGATTGCGCAGATGACGCAGATTCTTTTCTCTTTGTCTACACACACACCTTTTGCCATTCCCAAGGTGTTACGATGCTTTTTCCCCTGGCTGAGCCCTTTGATACTTCCGCGCGAAAAAAACACCACTTGTCACGGCCTTTTGGATGGCGAGGACAAGTGGTGGATATAAGTATGTTATGTTGATGCTCTGTAAATATACGTTTCCTGTCTCAGAAAGAGCCTTTTTTCAAGTTAGGAAGAGCCTCTTTTCATGTCAAAAACAACCTTTTTTCAAGTCAGAAACGGTCATGTTTGCAGAAACGCAGAGTTACGTCATCATCTGTTTGCAGACTCTATCATCTCTTTCAGGGAGTTGTTGAAATCCTTTTCCGCGAGAAGCTGCTCGATGTTTATGTGCATACGGTATCTCCAGTAGTGGTGCGGATTGGCAGGGATATTTATACGCTCCTCGTCGGCATCGGCGAGTCTCAGCCGCTCGTCCGTTGCCAGCCAGTCCTGTAAGGTAAGTATGCACAGCATCGACGGGCATGTCAGATGGCGGTAGATGATGTTCTTTGCCAGCCATCCCGGCAGAGGATGCGGAGCTTCGCCGTCGCGGTGCAGGGAGTTGCGGTAGTAATCGGCGGTGCGTTCGTGGTCTTCGTCCCACCACATGCGCAAGGTCGCTGTGTCGTGGCTTGATATTGTGCATACCGAGCGGTAAGGGTTGCGGCTCAGTCTGCCGAAGCGCACGAACGATTCCTTAGGCATGGACTGTATCTCGAGAGAGAGTATCTTCAGCTCGTCCATTACCCATGGCACGCAGTCGGGCACCATGCCGAGGTCTTCCGCACATACCAGCATACGTGTGGCGTTGACGAGCCGCGGCAGTTTCTTCATAGCCTCGGTGTACCAGAAATGATTGTTGCGATGATAGAAATAGTCGTCGTAGAGAGCGTTGTAGCTGTCTTTCTCTTGTTGTGACAGACGCTCGTAGCGCGGAGAGCCTTGGCTGCTGATGCGCGGATGATACAGTCCCGGCTTTTTATGGTCACGGAGGAACAGCGCGTTTCCTGCTATTTCCCTCTCGTCATCACCTTCCTCGCAGAGCATGTCAGGGGAGAACGTCAGGCCGTAGCCTGCTATCTCCTCGACTGTCAGTCCGAGAGCCGGCGCAAACTGGCCGAGAAGTCCGAATTTATATTGCACAGGTATTTCCCATATACGGAAGAATCCGAGCACATGGTCTATGCGGTAGGCGTCAAAGTATTTTGCCATGTTGGAGAACCGCCTTACCCACCATGCGCAGTTGTCCTTGAGCATCTCGTCCCAGTTGTATGTCGGGAAGCCCCAGTTCTGTCCGTCTGAGGAGAAGAAGTCCGGCGGAGCCCCTGCCTGTCCGTTGAGATTGAAATAGCGCGGCTCCATCCATGCGTCACATCCGCAACGGTTCACGCCGATAGGTATGTCACCCTTCAGTATGACGTTCCTTTCCCTTGCATGTCTGTGTGCCTCCTTCATCTGCTGCGCCAGCACATACTGGAGGAAATAGTAGTATGCCGCCTCTTTGTAGGCTTTTGTACGCGGGTTGGTGAGCTGTGCACGGTCATCCTCGTTCCATACATTATGGTCTGCCCAGTCGTTGTAGTTCGGAGTGTGAAACCTTTCGCGGAGCACGCAATACTGTGCGTAAGGCACGAGCCACGCTTCCTCTTCCTTGAACCATTCTTTGAACTCCTTGCTGCCGAAGATTCGCTTTCCCTCCTGCTCGAAGATGATATGCAGGTACTCGTTCTTGGCATCGTTTACACGTACATAGTCCACTTTAGGCAGTGCGTTGAGCTCCTCACGCAGATGTTCAAAGCCTGTCCGGAGGTCGGTATCGTTTATTTGCGGCAACTGGCGCAGGTCGCAATACATCGGATGCAACGCGAAGATGGATATGCAGGAATACGGATAGGAGTCTTGCCATGAGTGGTCGAGCGTGGTGTCGTTTATCGGCAGTACCTGCAATATGCGCTGTCCTGTCGCCGCTACCCAGTCGGTCATCAGTTTAAGGTCGCCGAA
Source organism: Prevotella sp. (assembly GCA_017462915.1). Lineage (GTDB taxonomy): Bacteria > Bacteroidota > Bacteroidia > Bacteroidales > Bacteroidaceae > Prevotella. The sequence goes on from JAFTQG010000036.1 coordinate 59,003, forward strand.
GTCTCCCACGCCGAAGCTCCCTTCCGAGCGGAGAGAGAATACAGGCACGGCAGTGCCGGCAAGTTTCTGGCCGGGGATGTCAAATGAAGCCCGTGGCAGTTCGATGACAGTAATCTCGTTGTCCCTTGCGTCAGGGATGTGTATATGGCGGTTGTTGCCCGTCTCCCAGAGCACATTGTCATCTCCGTTGCCGTCAATGTCTTTTATTATAAACTTGAATTCGACATCTCTGTGCATGATGGAAGCCTTGTCGAGGGTCGTCGCCCATTCGTTGTTCTCATGCTCGTACATCGGCAGGGCGTCATCTGTATTCCAGTTGCCCAGCAGACTGCAGTTGCCGGAGATGAAGAGCCTCTCGCCTTTCCTCAGTTGCGGAGCGCGGAGTTTCAGTCTCAGCACGTTATTGCTGTCCGCCTTTGGCGACATCATGTGCTCTCTGTGGTTGATACATTCGGTGAATGCAGAGCTGTAGAGATACGAGTCTTCGGGGATGTCATACCATACATCGTGGCAGACATAAGTGGTCTCGGCATTGCCGACGGTCTCCAGACGGTGTGTTATCACGCACCATTCGCGGCGCAGTTCTGAAGACATTCTGTGCAGACTGTAGAAATAGTCTACGTGTCCTTCCGCAGTATCCTCTATGTTGAGGCTTATGTTCCACACGTGACCGTCGGATGTCTGCATATTGTGCTGCATGTACGAGCCGTCGGACCGGCGTATATTGACTCTCAGGTCCTCGCCGATATGGGTAGAGTAGTGGATGTCAAGTAAAAGTGTCATTAGATTTTTTCAGTATGTTATATATGGTTTCAGTTTTTGAATTGTCGTCGGTTTGAATGTCGGGAGCAGTCTCAGTGCGTCGATGTCGTTTATCTTGCCATGTACGCGACGGTAGTCGCATATCTGCCGCGCCATCATATAGTTTATGTATGGATGTCTGCGCAGCTGCTCGTTTGTGGCGGTATTTATGTTCAGCTTGTGTATGTCGTCGTCGCTTCTTACTGTGAGATAGGGCAGGGCAGACTCGGGGAAGTCCTCTATTTCCAGCAGTTGGCTGTTTGACACGAAGCCTCCGAGCCTTTCCCTGTAGCGCACGATCTTTCTTGCAAAGTGTGCTCCGATGCCCGGAACCTTACGTAGCGTGATGGTGTCGGACAGGTTCAGTGGTATTGTCTGCCCCTGGCGTAGCTTCTGCGGATAAGGCATAGCGGTGTTGCTCCTTGAAGAATCGGGTGTCGAGAGACGGGAAAGAGCGGAGTTGGTGCGGACTTGATGCGGAGTTGAATATACCTCGCTTGCCGGTCGGTAGTCGGCACTTATGCGGATATACGGCAGGAGTTCGCGGTATTTTTTCACCGTGAGACCGTACAGGCGTGCGAAATCCTCCGGGCATGTATATATGCCGCCGTTGGCGCGGTACTTGTATATATTCCTCACCTGCCACGGTTGCAGTCCCAGTCCGAGGAGCACGGTGGAGTCTGCTGTGTTCGGGTCGAATGTCTGCAGGTGTATCTCCTTTTCAGGAACAGCATAATACTCTTTCTTTCTCCTGTCGTCTGCCGTCGTGTTCTGCGCCTGTTCTGTCCTCCTTATATCCTCTTCCATGATGTCTGAGCTGTCCTTACCGTCCTCATTGGCAAAGAGCAGTACGCCTATTGCCACAGCTATGACAAGCAGACCGAGAAGAGCTTGCCTATCGTTTTTCAGTATATGGAAGAGATTTTTCATGAATAAGGTTATATGCGGTGTCGCCCTGGTCTTGTCAATAGATGCCGAAAGCTCCGAGGAGCAGCACAGCAAGCATTATCGGCACGATGAATTTCAGCATCACGATATACAGGGATTTCCTGTGGAAGGAATAGCCGTTGAGTCTCATCTCGCCAACAAGGAGATTTGGCTTGACGACCCATCCGAACATTATACATGTGCAGATAGACAGGAACGGCATGAGGACATTGTTGCTGACATAGTCGAAGATGTCGAGAATCTGTGCCGTTGCGCCGTTTGGAAGCTCGTATTCGAAGTAGAAGACATTGTATCCGAGGCAGACAATGACGGACCATACGAAGCCTGTTGCCGCCATGATTACCACCGCTTTCTTCCTGCTCCAGCCCCATTTGTCCATGACACTTGACACGATGGCCTCAAGTATGCTCACAGCACTGGTAAGGGCGGCGAATGTCACCATGGTGAAGAATGCCAGTCCCATGACAGGACCGAAGGCTCCCATGGAGTCGAAGACCTTGGGAAGTGCCACGAAGATGAGGCCTGGTCCTGCCGACATGCCCTCCGTACCCATGAAGACATATACGGCAGGGATAATCATCATGCCTGCGAGGATGGCTATTGTCGTGTCGAAAACCTCTATATGGTCGATGGCCTTGCCGAGGTTCACGTCCTTTTTCATATATGAGCCGTAGGTCACCATGATGCCCATCGCTATGGAAAGCGAGAAGAACAGCTGGCTCGTGGCGTCAAGGGCGACCATCAGTATCCCCTTGAGCGTCATCCCCTCAAGGTTCGGAATCAAGTACACTTTCAGTCCGTCGATGCCTGTTCTCGTCACTCCCGTCTGCGGGTCGGTATGGCTTATGAATATGGAATAGATGCAGATGAATACGACAAGGACAAACAGTGCCGGCATGATAATGCGCGAATACTTCTCGATGCCTTTCTCCACACCCTTATATACGATGTAGAAACACATCATGGCGAATATCGTCATGAACGCCAGCGGCTGCCACATCTCGGTGATGAATCCCGAGAAGAATCCGTCGCTCACGGCGAGATGGCTGTCGTTTGTGACGTATGTGGCGAAATATTTCAACACCCATCCGCCGATGACGCAGTAGTATGGATATATAATATAAGGTATGACGAAGGAGAAAATGCCGAGGAAACCCCATTTCCTGTTGAAGAATCTGTATGCCGTCAGCGGCCCTTGCCCGGAGCGTCGCCCTATGGCGACTTCCGTGATAAGCAGGGTGAAGCCGAATGTCACAGCAAGAATGATGTACAGTGCAAGAAAGAGTCCGCCTCCGTCGCGTGCGGCAAGGTAAGGGAAACGCCAGATGTTTCCCAATCCTACAGCACTGCCGGCGGCTGCCAGCACGAATCCCAATGAGCCACTGAATGTGTTCCTGTTGTTCTCCATTTGTCTTTTCCCTGTTATTGTCTTTTGTCGTTAGAGATTCTTCGGTGCATATATCGCGTTCCACCATGCGCTGTCGCCCTTCAGCCAGCGGTCAAACCATGCCACCATGGAGTTTATCCATTTAGTCCTTTTCTCAGGATTCATGATGCCATGGTTCTCGTCCTCCACCTGTATGAAAGCCGTCGGTGTGCCGAGAAGGCGCAGTGCGGTGTACATCTGTATCGACTCGCCTATAGGGACATTGGTGTCTGCCGTGCCGTGGGTGAAGAGCAGCGGCTTCTTTATCTTGTCCGCATTGTAGAGAGGAGAGCGGTCTACGAACAGGTCCTTGCGTGTCCATGGATAGCTGTCTGCCGCGCTCACCTCGCTGTATGAGTATCCCCAGTATCCCTCTCCCCAGTAAGATGTGTGGTCGGAGATTCCGGCATGAGATATTCCGCAGGCGAAAGGATTGTCTTTCGTGAGCATGTACTGTGTCATGAAACCGCCGTATGACGCCGATACGCAACCGATACGGTCGCTGTCTGCCTGCGGCACATCCTTCACAAACTGGCGTGTGGCGTCGATGATGTCCTGTGCCGGACCTTCGCCCATGGTGTTCACATGGCGTGCCGCCCACTCCTGACCGAAGCCTGTCGCACCGGAAGGATTGACGATAAACACGATATATCCCAGTGCATTCCAGTAGTGGGCTGGGTAATGTGAACCGTTGCCGAAACGTCTTGATGTCGGAGAGCATCCGCCGTAGTAATGCACGATGACGGGATATTTCCTGCTTGAGTCGAAATCGGCAGGGAGGAAATAGAATCCTGTGACGTCATATCCGCGTGAGGATGTGAACTTCCACGGTTTTACAGTTCCGAGTTTTATGTTTGCATACAGCTCCTTGTTCGGGTCGCAGACGAGTGTCGGACGCTTTGCGCCCTTTGCCGGTACGGTATATACGCGGTATGGGACATCGGCAGAAGAGCCGTGCACGATGATGTTTCCGGTCTTTCTTGCAATGTCAAATCCGCTGATGGCCTCCAAAGGCTGAGGGATAATGACCGATTTGCCGCTCTTCAGATCCATGCGGTAAAGCAGTATGGAGTCTCCGCGCTCGGCAGTGTAATAGAGCATACCGTCGGCAGTGGAGTATTGCATGGACTCGATGCTGGTATTATCATCGGCAGTCAGAGGCTTGACAGCCTTTGTCTTTGCGTCGAGGAGATACAGATGATAGTCGAACATGCTCGGTGTCATGCCCTTAGGCACACGGTTTCCTATACCGCCGAAAGCCTCTGGGGTAGCCTTTATGACGAATGTGTCCTTGTCTTTCGCGAAGATGACATTGCCGATGAATCCGTCTTCCTTGACAATGGTATCCACGGCAAGCGTCTGTGTGTTGACACGCAGCACCGTGTAGCGTGATGTCGGGCGATGGAGGAGGGAATCAGTCTTCACTTGGAGGATGACATATTTGCCGTCGGGAGATATGTCCGTCACGTAGCAGCTTCTGTAGCCGTAGGTGAGAGGCTGGCAGAATCCGCTCTTGATGTCGTATATCGCGATGGCATGACGGTCGCGCCAGTTAGGCTGGCGGTCGTCCATGGTAAGTATCTCGTACACTCCCTTCTCCTTTTCCGGTCCTTTGTCCTTAGAGTAGAGAAGGAGGAAATCCTCAGCAGGAGAGAACTCGAAGCCCTCTTCCGGCAGGTCGGCGACAAGAATGTCACGTGCTCCAGACATCGGATCGACAGTGACGAGACGTGTCTTGCCGTCAATCTTCTCCTGGAAATAATATTTGTCTGAGAGCGGCATCCATCCGTCGGCTTTGTCCACGCATACATTCTTTCCTGTCGTCAGGTCGCAAAGCTCGGTACGGCGCTGCACCTCGTTCCGCTCATCATACCAGGAATAGCTTACCAAAGCCCATTTGCCGGAAGCGGAGAGAGTAGCATAGCGTGTCACACGAGTGCCGAGATTCTGTGCCATTCCGAAGGCAACGCCCTCGGATGTCTGACAGACGGCAAGAGGAAAGGATGCATTATCGTTGCTCTTCTCTCCGGCATTCTTTATGCAGATATCTATGGCAGTACTGTCGGCAATGAACTTTACGGCCAGCGTATGCTCTCCCGGAGCCATGGAGACAGTGCCCTCGGCAACCGCTCCGTCACAGTATATCTTGCAGTGTTTTGTTCCCTTTGTCTCGATTTTTGCCTTTACGTAGCTTGTTGCCTTTACGCTGAAAGAGGCAAGGTTGAGTGTCCCTTTCTTGAGATTAAGCGAAGAAAGGTTTCTTGTCGGCATCTTGTCTGCCGCATTGGCGGAAAGGGGTGTCTCGAAAAGTTTTTCCTCGGAGTATTTTGCCTGTCCTGCGGAGATGCTGTCGATGATTATCGGCTGTTTCAGTGAGAACGGTCCGGCGATTTTCGCCTGCTTCACGCTGATGCTGTCGCCTGTGGCAAAGGCTGCAAGCGATGCGGAGAGGAGGAGTGAGAGAAGAAATGTATGTTTCATTGGGTGCGGTTTATGTACGGTTATGCGGTTATACGGTTTTACGGTTGTGCGGTTGTGCGGTTGAGTGGGGATAGCCGGAATAGCCGAGATAGCCAGAATAGATATTTCTAAACAACTAAACAACTAAACGACTAAACAACCAAACAACCAAACAACTAAACGACCAAACAACATTTTACAACAGTTCCGGCAATTGGAACAGTTTCTGAGAGTTGCTGCCTTTGATGAGAATATACTTTCCCTGAGGCTGGCAATCGGCGATTCTTGCCTTTACAGCCTCGACATTGTCGAACTGAAGGAACGGGTGTCCTGTCTTCCTGAACTCGTCGCCGACAAGCCATACGTCATCAAGCTCCATCTGTTTCAGCATCTCCACAATCTTGCAATGCTCTTCAAAGGAGACATCCCCGAGCTCGCCCATGCTGCCGAGGATGACCATCTTGTGCTCTACAGCCATCTTCTGGAAGTTGTTGAGAGCCGCAGCCATGGACGTCGGGTTGGCGTTATACGCATCGACCACGAGTCTGTTATGCTCCGTGACGGTGAGCTGTGAGCGGTTGTTTGATGGAGTGTATTCCGTCAGGGCATGGCAAATCTGCTCCTCTGTGATGCCGAATGTCAGTCCTATCGTTGCCGCCGCCAGCATATTGTATATGTTATAGTCACCAATCATCTTGCTCTTCACCGTGTTCACGGTCGCCGTGCCCTTGCCCCATCTGAATGTCAGATACGGAGCACACTCCACGACCTCTCCGTAGACAGCAAGGTCGTCAGCCTTCTCTGTGCCGTACTTCACGAGCGTCAGTCCGTTGGCTATCTTTCTCAGATGCTCATTCTCGTTGTGTATGAACACTGTGGCATGGCTCGGGCGCAGGAAATCATACAGCTCTCCCTTTGTCTTTATGACACCCTCGAAGCTGCCGAAGCCTCCGAGGTGTCCGCGGCCCACATTCGTTATTATGCCGCAGTCCGGTTCCACGATGTCGACAAGTGTCTTTATCTCTCCAAGATGGTTTGCTCCCATCTCTATGACAGCGATGTCATGCTCCTTTGTGAGACGGAGCAAGGTCTTCGGCACACCGATATGGTTGTTGAAATTCCCGAGAGTGTACAGCACATTGTACTTCTCGGAGAGCACGGCGGCGATGAGTTCCTTGGTCGTTGTCTTGCCGTTGGTGCCCGTCACGCCGATTATCTTCGTGCCGAGCTGCTTCCTGTGATAGTTTGCAAGCTGTTGCAGGGTTGTCAATACATCATCCACGAGGATGAGGCGGCTGTCTTCCATGCCCTCGCTCTTCTCGTCGATGACGGCATACGAGCAGCCGTTTTCGAGAGCCTGCTGTGCAAACTCGTTGCCGTTGAACGATGCACCTTTCAGTGCAAAGAATATGCTGCCTTCCAGGCAGTCGCGTGTGTCGGTAGTGACTACAGGGTGCTCGAGAAACAGACTGTAAAGTTTGGAAATGTCCATGTTTGGTGTTTTGGTTGTTTGGTTGTTTAGTTGTTTAGTTGTTTGGTGTTTTGGTTGTTTAGTCATTTAGTCGTTTGGTGTTTTGATTGTTTAGTTGATAGCCGGAATAGTCTGAATAGCCGAAATGGATATTCTAATAACTAAACCACTAATCAACCAAACCACCAAACGACTAAATGGGCAAACAACCAAATATCTTTACACACTCCACGGCTTCCCTGACGTCATGCACGCGGAGGATGGCGGCGCCGCGCTCCAGTGCGAGGATATTCACTATGGAAGTGCCGTTGAGAGCCTCCTGAGGCGATGTGCCCAAGAGTTGCCATATCATGCGTTTGCGTGACATCCCTGCGAGGACAGGCATGCCGAGGTCAAGCAGTTCAGTCTGCCTGCCGAGTATGCTGTAGTTGTCGTGTATGTCCTTGCCGAATCCGTATCCGGGGTCAAGGATGATGTCTCCGACACCCTTCTCGTGCAGCGCGGCAGCCTTTCGCCTGAATGTCTCCAGTGTCTCCTCAAGTGTCTTCTGTACAGACATGAGGATGTACGGTACGCCTTTCATCCAGCTAAGGTCGGAAGCCAGGAATTCCTCCGCCTCACGGACATCATTGACGATGTCCACACCATATTCCTCCACAGCCATCCTTGCCACGGCAGGACGGAATGTATCTACTGAGATGATGGCATCCGGCTGCTCCCTTTTCACTATAGGCAGGGCAAGGCGCAGGCGCTGCATCTCCTCTTCCTCGGAGACGTCAGTGGCGCCGGGACGTGTCGACATGCCGCCCACGTCAATCATCGTGCCGCCTTGAGCTATAATCTCGTTGGCACGCGAGGCTATCTCCGTCTCTGTCTGTTTGCGTGAGCCGGCATAGAATGAGTCGGGAGTGCAGTTGAGTATCCCCATTACTTCTGGGCAGGAGATGACATGCTCGTGCCCTCTTATTGTCAGTTTATAGTCCATTGTATGCTATCCGGTGGGGTGTGGTGTTTGCGTGTCGGTCCCCATCGTCCTCTGGCGTTCACTGCCTTCGGCACGGGAGCCGCTTTCTATTCCAAATCCAAGATGAACGATTTGGGATAAAGTTTCTGCAAAATTACCAAAAAATAGTATAAAATACAAGGTATTTGGAAAAATATTATTATTTTTGCAAAACAAAACTAATAAAAGACAATTTTACCGCGGCATTGTCATGCGGCATTGCCTGCACCTGAAAGGTGCCAAAAACAGCTTTATGTTCATAGAAATATCTCCCAAGGACATCGTCGATATAATCCTCGTCGCCTCCTTGTTGTACTATATTTTCCGCCTGATGCGCGAGTCCCGCTCGCTGAATATCTTCATAGGCATCATGGTGTTTATCGTCGTCTGGCTCTTCGTGAGCCAGATATTGGAGATGCGCCTCCTCGGCAGTATCCTCGACAAGCTCGTCTCTGTCGGTGTCCTTGCCATAATAGTGCTTTTCCAGGAAGAGATACGCAAGTTCCTCTACTCCCTCGGCGCGCATCAGCGTCTGGGAGCCTTCATGAGATTTTTCGGCAACAAACATGCCTCTGACGCTCCCGATATGAGCACCATCATGCCTATCGTCATGGCGTGCATGAACATGGCACGCCAGAAGGTCGGTGCGCTGATAGTCATAGAGCGTGTCGCTCCTCTTGACGACATCGTGGCGACGGGCGACGCCATAGACTCCAATATCAACCAGCGTCTGATAGAGAACATCTTTTTCAAGAACTCCCCTCTGCACGACGGTGCCATGATTATACGCAAGCGCCGTATATGCGCTGCGGGATGTATCCTGCCTGTGGCCCACGACCAGGATATCCCCAAGGAACTGGGACTGCGTCACCGTGCCGCGCTCGGCATATCGCAAGATTCCGATGCCATAGCCATAGTGTGTTCCGAAGAGTCGGGACGCATCTCGGTGGCTATAAAGGGCGAGTTCCGTCTGCGTCTCTCTGCCGAGAAGCTGGAGGCTCTCCTCACGGAGGAGTTGCTTGTGAAGAAATGAGAAAAGGATTGATGTTGACTGCAAAAAAGATTGTATAAGGATAAAATGGGTAAAAGAAAATACAGAATACGTTGGGACCGTGTGTTCCTTCTTCTTGTGTGTCCTGTGGCATTGCTGTGCCTCGCTGTCACAGGCATTTATCACGCCGCAATAGGCATTTCGTCGCTTTTTTCAGGAAAAGACCCCGCGGCAGGAGATTCCGCTGTCGTCAGGACGCTGTCAAAGGAGATGCTCCTTGCCGACAGGAACATGACCGGCCGCATAGACAGCTTCATGTCCCAGCCGATGCGCCTTGACAAGAAGGACATCGCCGTGAGTGTCTATGACGTGACGACAGGCAGATATGTCTACAACCTCAACGACCTGAAGCTCCTCCCTCCTGCATCGTGCATGAAGCTCCCCATGGCGGTGGCGGCGATAAAGACCCTCGGTCTGGACCACCGTTACCACGAGTCTCTGCTCGTCCGCGGCGAGATAAGGCGCGACACGCTTGTCGGCACGCTCCTCCTCCGTGCCGATGCCGACCCGTTGCTGGAGGATTTCCACGGTCTTGTCAAGCAGATGCGCGGCAGGGGTATACGCCATATCCGCGGCAATGTCATGGTGACACTGGAGTGTGAGGATACCCTGCGCCAGCACCCTACGGCAAAGAAATGGGATATACCATACAACAAGACTCCTCTTCTCCTGAAGGGAAAGGCGCATGTCACACGGCGGCTGATAGAGTCGTTGCGCATGGGTGGCGTGACGTTCAAGCGCGACGGCAGCGTCCGCCCGACAGGAAAATACCATTATGCCGCCACCTCCTCCCATCCGTTGCGCGCCGCCCTCATCCCTGTTCTTGCCAACAGTTCCAATGTCAGGGCAGAGGCTGTCTTCTATCATCTCGACTACAAGGCAGGTCTTCGTCCTGAAAGGAAGATAAGATGGACGTCTCCGCACGCTGTGGAGACATTCCTCAGAAAGACGTTCCGTGACGACAGCACACATGTCATGAAGGGTTTTGTCATAAACGACGGCAGCGGTCTCTCTCCCGACAACAGACTGAATGCAAGGTTCTTGGTGGAGGTGTTGAAATATGCACGTGACGACAGGCAGATGTATGAGTTCTTCCGTGACGAGGCGCTCGCCACACCGTGTGCAGGAAGCCGTTGCGGTTCCTTGCTCTCGCGCATGTCGAGGCCTGACCTGCATGGCAGGGTTTTCGTGAAGACCGGCACTATAGTGACAATCGGAGCCTCTTCCTTGGCGGGTTATCTGCAAGGACTTGACGGACATGAATACATTTTCTCCATCATCAATGTCAATTCTCCTGTGGCGGAGGCACGCATGTTCCAAGACCGCCTGTGCCGCCTCATGATGACGGGGAAGACCCGTTAGCGGCCGCCGTGTGTGGTTTCCCGGTCTGTAGTTCTTATGGTAAATGTCGGGAATAGAGGTAATGGAAGCTGTAGAGGCTATAGCTCCTGTTACGGCGATTGCTTGATATATTTCCAAGACGAAGCATCTAAACACCAAAAAGGTCACCTTCCGCATGACGGGAGGTGACCTTTTGCATTGTCTACCGTGACCTTTTGCCGTGTGAAGGGTTACCTTTTGTGGCGAATTTTCTTTCTGCGCGTAAACAACAGATAACCATAAAGTTGCAAACTGTGTCAGCTCATTTCTTTTCGCATATCGACTTGTTCCCTTTTGCATGTCGACAAAAAGCATTTACACATGTCCTGTGACATTGCTTATTGCTGTCTTTCAGTGCTTGCGGGGTTCAGCAGAAAATCGTATATGCTCATTGTCTGTATGCCGTTTTCATCGCTCCACGGCTTGGTGTGCTCTCCCACAACCAGCAGTTTACGGAAGGAATCATCCACCAGACGCAGTGAGCGTTTCTCCTGTTCCATCTTCTCCATGTCCGGCATACGCCATGCCGATTGGATATACATCCGCTCGCTTCCTTTGTTGCAGACAAAGTCCACCTCCAGCGTTATACGCTGTTGCTTCCCCTCCTCATTCCTCACGCGGTGATAGATGTTGCCGACGTCAACAAGCCATCCGCGCATCCGCATCTCATTGTATATGATATTCTCCATGATATGCGTCGGCTCGTTTTGACGGAACGACAGAATGGCGTTTCTCAAACCTATGTCCTGATAATAATACTTGGACAGCGAACCGATATATTTCCTGCCCTTGATGTCATATCTTTCGGATTTCTCTATAAGGAAAGAGTCCTGCATGTATTCCAAATAGGTCGAGACGGTCTTGTTGGTAATACTCTGCACATGGCTTACTGACTTGAATGTATTTGCAATATTCAGCGCGTTGACCGGTGCGCCGATGCTGGAGGCAACGGTCTTCGACAGTTCCTCGAACTCGGCCTTCAGCTCTATACTGTTCCGTTCGTAAATGTCACGGAGATAAACCGTACGGTACAGACGGCGAAGGAAGTCGGCCTTCTTGTCATCGCCTGTCTGTGTGAGCAACTGTGGCAGACCGCCATAAATACGATATTCCGCCCAGCCGTCTTCTTTTGTTCCTTCATATACCGACATGAATTCGCTGAATGACAACGGCCATACATGTATCTCGTCTCCGCGGCCACGGAATTCTGTCACGACATCCGACGAGAGAAAACGGGAGTTGGACCCGGTGACATACACATCTGCTCCTTCAGTGACGGCCAATGAGGAGAGCACTTCCACAAAATCCTCCACCTCCTGCACCTCGTCGATGATGATGTAATAGGTCTTGTCATCCGACATCTTACCCTCCACCCAGTCCAACAGGTAGTCAGGATTCTTGAACTCCTTGCTTTTCCTGCTCTCCAGGTCAATGATGAGTATATGGTCTTCGCTTACTCCTTCGTCCAGCAGATGTTGCCGAAAGAGCTTTTTCAGCAGGAATGACTTGCCGGAGCGCCGCAGTCCTGTGACTATCTTGATGAGCCCGTTGCCCTTTGAACGGATCAACTGGTCTATGTATCTGCTTCTGTCTATTATCATATTTTACCAATTTCTGTCACTTGTGACACTTTTTGGGAGACAAAGATATGCATTTTTCCTCAAATAAAAGAAAAATATCAAGGAAAAGTGCTAAAAATCAATGATATTTGTCTTGACGACTATTGTCTTCTTTCTTTTGACGGCTTGCTGACTCTCTCAATAAAGATTGCGGAAAAGCTCTCATAAGCTATAAAAAAACAAATGGCGTGGAACGTCCCTCGCCACTTGATTCACCTCAAACGGCCTGCAAGAAAGATAAAATTCAAAAAAAAGCGGACATCATTTTGCCGTTCGCTTTTTTTTTATTACTTTTGCATCAAAGTAACCATAATATCACTAAACTAAAAACAATAAACCTTAAAACTATGGGATTGGTAGAACAGATCATCGCACGCGCTAAGGCAAACAAGCAGCGCATCGTGCTCCCAGAGGCAGACGAGGAACGTACTCTCGTGGCTGCTGACCAGGTGTTGGAGCAGGGTATTGCAGACCTTATCCTCATCGGCAACCCTGCCAAGGTGCAGGCTCTCGTTGAGAAGAACGGACTGAAGAACATCGGTAAGGCAACATTCATCGACCCGGAAAACTATGAGAAGTCCGAGGAGATGGCACAGCTCCTCCAGAAGCTCCGCGAGAAGAAGGGCATGACAATCGAGCAGGCGCGCGAACTTGTAAAGAATCCGCTGTACCTCGGATGCATGATTATCAAGACAGAAGGTGCTGACGGACAGATCTCCGGCGCGCTCTCGACGACAGGAGACACCCTGCGCCCTGCGCTCCAGATTATCAAGACTGCTCCTGGCATCACTTGCGTATCGGGCGCAATGCTCATGATTACTGAGACTCCACAGTATGGAGAGAACGGTGTGATGGTCTTCGCTGACGTTGCCGTGACACCTATGCCTGACGCTAACCAGCTCGGACAGATTGCCGTCTGCACAGCACAGACAGCACGCTCGGTGGCAGGATTCGCTGAGCCACGTGTGGCAATGTGCTCCTTCTCTACAAAGGGAAGTGCCAAGCATGAGGTCGTGGACAAGGTAGTTGAGGCTACAAAGGTAGCTAAGGAGCTTGACCCGACACTGAAGATTGACGGCGAGCTGCAGGCTGATGCCGCTCTCGTGCCTGCCGTAGGAGAGAAGAAGGCTCCAGGCTCAGACATCGCAGGACATGCCAATGTGCTCGTATTCCCTAACCTCGAGGTTGGAAATATCGGCTATAAGCTCGTGCAGCGTCTCGGCAATGCCGTGGCTCTCGGACCTATCCTCCAGGGTATCGCACGCCCGGTGAACGACCTTTCACGCGGCTGCTCTGTAGAGGATATAGTGAACCTCGTGGCAATCACCGCTTGCCAGGCAATGGATGCTAAGAAGTAAGATTAGTCGTTTGGTGGTTTAGTTGTTTGGTCGTTTGGTTATTAGATTATCTATTCCGGCTATATCGGCTATTCCGGCTATCAACTAGACCACCAAACCACTAAACCACCAAAAAACCTAAAACCCAAAACCAATGAAAATCCTTGTATTGAACTGCGGTTCATCTTCAATAAAATACCAGCTCTTCGAGATGGAGACAAAGACTGTCCTCGCAAAGGGCGGTATAGAGAAAATAGGCCTTCCAGGCGCATTCATCAAGTTCAATGCCGCTGACGGCAGCAAGAAGGTCATCGAGCAGGACATCCCTGAGCACACTGTCGGTGTGGAACTGATATTCAAGGTCCTCACAGACCCTGTAGACGGCGCGCTGAAGTCTCTTGACGAGCTCGATGCTGTAGGTCACCGCATGGTGCACGGCGGCGAGAAATTCGCAAAGTCTGTGATCCTCGACGAGGAGGTGCTGAAGGCTTTCGAGGCTTGCAACGACCTCGCTCCTCTCCATAACCCTGCCAACCTCAAGGGCGTGGCAGCCGTTACTGCCCTCCTCCCTGAGATTCCTCAGGTAGGTGTGTTCGACACAGCTTTCCATCAGACCATGCCGGCAAAGGCTTACATGTATGCCATCCCTTACGACATGTACGAGAAGTATGCTGTGCGCCGTTACGGTTTCCATGGCACATCACACCGCTATGTTTCTGCCCGCGCCCTTGAATATCTCGGCATGAAGGCAGAGGGAACAAAGGTGATTACAGCCCATATAGGCAACGGCGGTTCTCTCGCTGCTGTCAAGGACGGCAAGTGTCAGGATACATCCATGGGTCTCACACCGCTGGAGGGCGTCATGATGGGTACACGTTCCGGCGACATCGACGGAGGTGCTGTATCTTTCATCATGAAGAAAGAGGGACTTGACGCTGACGGCATCTCCAACTACCTCAACAAGAAGTCTGGCCTTGCAGGCATCTCCTGCAAGTCGAGCGACATGCGTGAGGTGTTCCAAGGCAGCGTAGACGGCGACCCTAAGTGTCAGCTTGCTATAGATATGTACACATACCGTATTAAGAAATACATCGGTGCGTATGCTGCCGCTCTCGGCGGATGCGATGTCCTCGTGTTCACCGCCGGCGTCTGCGAGAACCAGTCGGACATCCGTGAGATGGTATGTAAGGACATGGAGTGGATGGGCATCAAGCTCGATGTGGAGAAGAATGCCACAATCCATGGCGAGGAGGCTGTCATCTCCGCACCGGATTCCAAGGTCAAGGTCGTTGTCATTCCTACAGACGAGGAACTGATGATTGCCACAGACACTATGGAGCTCGTTTCCAAGTAAACAGACAGGCATCAAGACATATTTCAAGCCATGGCGGTATGATGCATCGCCTTATGTTAGTGGCTTGATGAAAACAATAAAGGAGCGTTTCCACTTTTGCGGAAATGCTCCTTTTTTTTGTTTGCGGTTGTTTATAGGTATCAACTAAACCACCAAACCACTAAACCACCAAACCACTAAACCACCAAACCACTAAATCACCAAACCACTAAACCACTAAACCACCAAACCACCAAACCACCAAACCCCTAAACCACCAAACCCCTAAACCACTAAATCACCAAACCACCAAACCACCAAATCACCAAACCACCAAACCATGACAACAATCAAAGTCAAGTTTCGTCCTTCCACAGTCGAAGGCAATGAAGGCACAGTATATTATCATCTTATCCATCGTCGGGCCATGCGCTGGATAGGTACAGATTATCATATATTCCCATCCGAATGGGACAGCAGACACTCTTCTGTACGCATCACGGGAGACAGTCACCGCATGGCATATCTCCAGCTTATACAGGCTAAGATACGCTGGGAGATAAGGCGGATGAAGACCATAGTATTGGAGAAAGAGGCCTGTGTCGCCGATTGCGATATAGACGACCTTCTGGAGACGCTGAGGCTTTTGCCTCCATGTATCAGTGTCTTCTGCTTCATAAAGTCGCAGATAGAACGGAAAGAGCGGATGAAGCGCTTTGGGACAGCCAAGACATACTGTGACGCTTTCAGGAAATTCTGCACCTTTCGCAACGGCGATGACCTCGCCTTTGAATCCTTGACGGCAGATGTCGTGGAGGGCTATGGGGCTTGGCTGGCAGGGCAAGGTCTGAAGCGGAACACCATGGCCTACTATCTCCGCACGCTCCGCACCTTGTATCACAAGGCCGTGGAGAAGGGAGTGGCGGAGGAACGTGACATCTTCCGCCATGTGAGAACTGCGAGTGTGGCTACCGCCAAACGGGCCATCTCCCTTGAATGTATCCGAAACATCGAAAGGCTTGACCTGCGGAAAGGGTCGCCACTCGCTTTTGCGCGTGACATGTTCATGTTCAGTCTCTATATGCGCGGCATGGCATTCGTAGACATGGCATTCCTCAAGAAGAGCGACATAAGGCACGGCGTATTGTCGTACAGCCGCCGCAAGACCAGCCAGAGCCTGACGATAGAGTGGGAGAGACCTCTGCAACAGATAGTGGAGACCTATGCCTCAAAGACCGAAGGCTCGCCGTATCTCCTTCCCATCATCATGGAAGAAGACGGCAATGAGTACAGGCGTTATAAGCAAGTGCAGCAGAATGTCAACCGCAACCTGAACAAGATAGGCGAGATGCTGGGACTGAAGATGCCGCTTACTATCTATGTCGCACGCCATTCATGGGCAAGCGTAGCCCTGCACATGGACATCCCGCTTGCGACGATAAGCGAAGGCATGGGACATAACTCGTACAAGACCACGCAGATATATCTTGAGTCGATAGGTACGAGCACAGTGAATCAGGCAAACAGGAAAATAATGCAGGCGATATTGGAGTAGGACGGTTAGACGGAAGACAGTATCTATTCCGGCTATCACCATCCCAAACGACCAAACCACCATTATCTTTTTATATAAATCTGCTGAATCTGCATAATCTGCGTGCTGTAAATGTGTCACGCAGATTATGCAGATTCAGCAGATGTTTTTTTCTTCAAAATTATCCTACCTCTTACAAGAAGAAAGGCATCAGGTTGCAAAGTTAGTGATTTATTTTGAAATTATAATAAAAAAATATGTTTTTTTCTGTTTTTTTGTAATATTCGTCTGGAATTGTTTAGCAAATCGACTTTTTGTGAGACCCGTAAACA
>JAFTQG010000037.1 GCA_017462915.1 Prevotella sp.
ATACTGGAATACGAGCTCCGGGTTGGTCTTTGCAATATGGTTGTCTGCCAGCTCGTGTGTCGTCTTTGTCTTTGCACGGTACGGGTTTATCCAGGCATGAAGCTCCATGTCGCGTTTGTGACATTGCTCTATCATCCATGACAGAGGATCCCAATAAGGCGATGGAGCCTCTCCTTGCTTACCGGTGAGGAATCTGCTCCATGGCTCAATCTTGCTTTCGTAGAGAGCGTCACACTCTGGGCGGACCTGGAAGAAGATGGCGTTACATCCGTCTTTCTTCAATTCGTCCAGTTGATATGACAGTGTATTCTGTATGTCTTGGGTGCTCATGCCGACGAACTGTCCGTTGACACACTGAATCCAAGCACCGCGGAACTCGCGTTTTACCTGTGCCTGGACATGACTTGCAAAGAGAGTGGCGTAAAGTATGAAAAGTGTAAATATCCTGCTCATTAATGACTATGAATGTTTATAGTATATATAATGTGTAATCAAGAACATTGTTTATGTCAGTTCTATGACTTCAGACGGTGTCTTGCGTCTCAGCACGTCAAGCAGGAAGTCCTTGCCGGCAATGATGCCGTAATCGCGCAGCTGCATCTCGACGGTCTTCCTTGCCAGTTCCGGGTGATTGTTCTCTTCAGAGAGATGAGCGAGCCAGACATGCTTCAGCTTAGGGGACGCGCTCTCAGCAAGAGCCATGCCGCACTGGACGTTGGAGAGATGTCCGTTGTCGCTTGCGATACGGTTCTTGAGATATTGCGGATACGGTCCGTTCTGCAGCATCTCCGTGTCATGGTTTGCTTCCAGCACGAGATAGTTTGCCTCCGTGATATGCTGTTTCATGTTGTCCGTGACCATTCCTGCGTCAGTGATGAGGCAGAATACTATATCACGGTAACGGATAAGATAGCCGTTATTGTCGGAACTGTCATGTGGGACATTGAAACATGTGATGGAGAAATTGCCTATTTCGAATGTCTCGCCATGCTCTATGTATCGTTCAAATCCAGGTTTTACCTTCTTCCGTACACAGTAGTTCTCCTCAATGCCGTGATGTACAGCGGCAGTGGAGTATACAGGCAGGAAGAATTCGCTTGATATTGCTCCTACCGATTTGATATGGTCGGCATGGTCGTGTGTTATGAGTATGGCACTGATGTCTTGCATGGACAGCCCATAGTCAGAGAAATATCTCTTCAATGTTCGTGTCCCTATGCCAGCGTCTATCAGAATGCCCTCCGTTTCGGTATATAGGTAATAGCTGTTTCCGCTGCTACCGCTTCCGAAGCAAATGAAGTTTAGCATTTTGTGTTTTTATGTGTTGGTTTCTGAATGTTATCCCTCCATATCTCCGCTGACGAAGCAGAGAGGCAGGAGATCGCGTATTGTCCTGACGGCATAGACAGCTTCCGTTCCGTAGAGCAGTATGCGTACCGGTTGCTTGTAACGCTCCTCAATCTCGAGGATTACTTGTCGGCATGAGCCACATGGAGTAACGGGCTGCTCTGTCAGGTTACCGTTGGTGTTGCGTGCGGCGATGGCGATGGCAGTCACCGGCTGGTCAGGATATTGTGCCTGTGCAGAGAATACGGCAGTCCTCTCGGCGCATAGTCCTGACGGGTATGCGGCATTCTCCTGGTTTGCTCCTATTACAGTAGAGCCGTCGCCGAGTCGCAGACATGCTCCTACGCTGAAGTGTGAGTATGGCGAGTAGGAGTTGGCTGTAGCCTTGATGGCCTTCTCTACGAGTTCACGGTCTTCAGCAGGAAGCTCTTCTAACTTATACTTCTTTATAGGGATGTTTATGTTAAGTGTTTCCATTGTTTGTTTAGATTATGAAGGTTAATGAATTGTTATAGTGTTTACAAAGATTTTCTTGTCTTCTTCTTTATTCCGTTTTGCTCAGGAGTCTGTGTCCCGTCTTGCTCTTGGTCTGTCTGAGGGATATACTCATAACATCCCATGTCGGGATTGCCGTCACGAGGATTGCCGTCCCTGTCGTATGCAGGCGCAGGTGCTTCGGCAGATGCCTTGTCTATGGCAAGCGATGTCTCGGCAAGTCGGAAATCATATCGTAGCATATCGGTGTCTACAGTTTTGAAATTCTTCCATCCGGCGACTTCAGTATCTTCTATGTCTTCAAATGTATTGTCTATGAAGTGCTCGCCGTCGTTCGTCTCGTCCGTGCGCAGAAGACAATGGTCGAATACGCAATCCACATTGATGGTCTCCTTGTCTTTTCGTATGATGACATCTTCCGCATAGCCCGTAATGATGGAATTGCGGACATGAAGTCTCATATTAGGGAACTGTGCTTCGTCTGCCTCGTGACTGAAATACAGTGCAGCACCACGTGCCGCATCAAAAGGATAGAACTGGGCAATGGTGCAGAAATTCACATCTACATCTCCGCCATAGGTCAGCAAGCTCTCGTGCAAGGTATTTGATATCAATGTGTTTTCGAGAATCATCTTGCTGTTGAAACCATATACACCATACCCCTTGCAGTTGTGTATCGTGGAGTTCTTTATTGTCAGCTGTGTCGTGGAGTAATCAGTCCTGAAAGTATCGCTCAGACAAGTTATGCCGTCATTGGCAGCGTGCAAGTCTGTGTAGTTCAGTATGTTGTCATTGCTGTTCTCATGTATCGTAATTCCTTTCCATTGTCCGGAAACACCATCGTATGGCAGATAGTCGAACATATTGTCCAGTCGGTCGCCACGCAGCACGACCTCCTTGCCTTGCTCTCCGTCGCATACAAGTCTTCCATGTACATCGATTCCTGCATCAGCATGGAAATACACAGTCTTTCCTGCAGGAATGGTAAGTGTGGCATTTCCATTTACGGTTATTCCTCCGTAGATGACAGTAGGCTTTTCTCCTCCTAACGTGTACTCATCACTGATGACGACATCCCTCATCATCTCCGCGTCCCAGGACCATGCCTTGAGGTTCACTTTCTGCTGAACACCGCTTTCGAGATTGAATATCAGGTTGTCAGACACGAGCTGCGGCTTGTCTTGGTTATTGAGAGGCGAGGTCAGTTCTACAAAGACACGTATGCTGTCCCCCTTGCGTATCTCTTCGTTGTTTATCTGAAATCCCTGCGCTTCCCCGAGATACACACCGTTTACATTGACACGATATCCTGTCTGGTTGCCGTTTTGCAGACGTATTGATGAGCATCGTATGCCGTCATCGCTATGGTTGAAGACCCAGAACTCCCTTGTCGAGGATGGTACTCTTGAGAATATCGTGTCCATGCATACGGTGTCTTTCGAGAATGTGAGCACATTGCTTGGCGATGTCGAGAACGACTCGTCGTCTGTGCAGGCAGCGATTGTCAGCGCCATGGTCAATAACAGGTATGTCTTCAATGTCTTTTTCATTCCGTATGTTTTTCGTTCCGTTTTGTTGTCAACAGGCTGTCCACATGTAATGGATGGCCTGTCTTTTTATAAATAACGTACACGGAGGACTTTTATTGTATTGTCATTGATTTTGTTGTCATTGCTGATGCGGTGACCTACAATCCATATTATTTTCCCGTCGGCATCTGTCAGGCAAAGCTGTCTTTGCTTTTGCAGGAGATTGACTTTCCTGTCGGTCAGGAAATCGCTCACGAGTTTTGAACCTTTCATTCCGAATGGGGTGAATCTGTCTCCGTTTCTTGTCTCGCGGAGAGTCAGTGGAAATGTAACGGTTGCTGCATCCATCTGTGCGGTAAACACATTCTTGTCAATGGTGAAACTGTCATTATATTCTACGTACTCTACGCAAAGACGCTTGTCGGTATGAAGAATATATGTCCCGGGCATGGGAATCTTTGTCTCGCGGAATGCCGTCTTCCTGTCGGAAATGAGAAGTTTGCCTCTGTCAATGACTATGGTTGTCGCGTCATGTGACCACATCGTACCGGTCTGTGAGTCAAGGCGATTGCCTATTTCTGAAATCATTTGCGAAGGAATGCCCTTTTTGCTGAGAACTGCATAAAGGATATGGCTTGGTGACGGACTGCCGAGCAGTGTCGCAATATCAATCTCCGTGGCTTCATCGGTATTTCTTGTACATCTTGAAATCCAATGATTTGTACTTTCCTCCAAAAGTGGAAGAACGTCAATGATATGCTGCGCGGTAAGTGTGATGGACTCCGTGACGGACGGATTGATACCCTTCAGAAGCGGGATGATATTCAGGCGGATATTGTTTCTTGTCACATCGTCTACAAGATTGGTGCTGTCGGTAACAAAATCCTGACCGAGTGCGGACAGATACCTTTCAATATCTTTCCTGCCGACACATAGCAACGGACGTATAACCGAACCGTTTTTAGGCCTTATGCCCGTCAGTCCCATTAGGCCTGTGCCACGTATGAGATTCATGAGTACAGTCTCAGCCAAGTCATCCTTGTGATGTGCCACACAGATACTGTCTGCATTGATGTCCTCTTTCAGTTGGCGGAAATATGAGTACCTCAAGTCTCTGGCAGCCATTTCGATACTTATACCATGAAGCGTTGCAAAGGCCTGAGTGTCAAAATGTACAGTATGCAGTCTTACTCCAAGGCTTTCGCATAGATTGTGGCAGAACGCTTCGTCACGGTCGCTCTCCTCTCCACGGAGATGGAAGTTGCAATGCACCGCCTCAACCTTGTATCCAAGCTCTGTCAACACAAGCAACAGGGCGACACTGTCCGCTCCTCCGGACAGGGCGACAAGATGCAGTCCGCCTTTGGAAAGCAACTTGTTTCCGTTTATAAAAGTGTCGACAATCTTGAGCATGGAATACAGACTTTGCCGTTACAGGCTTATTCTACATAGAGTACAAGTCCTTTCAGATACTCGCCCTCTGGATGGTATATGTTTATCGGATGGTCGGCAGGCTGATGGAGCTGGTGCAGTATGCGCACGTTCCTGCCAGCTTGTGCCGCGGCAGTGAACACGGCATTGCGGAAATTGTCCTTTGTGACAACCTGTGAGCAAGAGAATGTGAAAAGTATACCGCCTTTCTTGATATGCTCAAAAGCCTTGACATTAAGCCTCGTGTATCCTTTCAGCGCATTCCTTAATGCCGCACGGTGCTTCGCGAATGCAGGAGGATCGAGTATGATAAGGTCGTATTTGTCTCCGTTTTTCTCAAGAAACTTGAATGCGTCTTCACAGAAAGCCTGATGCCTGGAGTCTCCGGGGAAGTTCAGTTCTACATTGTCGTTCGTGAGTTCGATGGCTTTTCCCGAACTGTCGACGGAGTGTACGAGCTTTGCACCTCCACGCATGGCGTAGAAAGAGAAGCCTCCTGTGTAGCAGAACATGTTCAGCACGCTTTTCCCCTTTGAGTATTTCTCCAGCAGAGAGCGGTTCTCGCGCTGGTCTACGAAGAAGCCGGTCTTCTGTCCGTGAAGCCAGTCGACGCGGAATCTCAGCCCGTTTTCTATTGCAGTGTTCTCGTCCGAGCCGCCATGGAGAAATCCTGACTTCATCTCGTCGCCGGAAGACAACTCAGCCTTGAAAGGCAAAGTCGTCTCACTTTTGTAATAGACGTTTTCAATCCTTTCACCCATGACCTCTATCAAAGCCTTGGCTATCTCTTTCCTACAGACGTGTATGCCTACGGAATGTGCCTGAACGACAGCCGTCTTCCCATAGCAGTCTATCACAAGCCCGGGGATACTGTCTCCCTCGCCATGTACAAGACGGTATGTATTGTTGTCAGGATTGTCGGCAATGCCTATACTTTGGCGCATCTTCAGTGCAGACGTGAGCCGCTCTTTCCAGTATTTGTGATTTATATCTATATCCTCAAAAGTCAGCACTCTCACAGCAATGCTGCCTATCTGGAAATGCCCCGTAGCAATGAAATCGCCGCTTGACGTGACGACGCGGACGATTTCCCCTTCCTCAATGCCCTTGTCCATCGTCTGGATAGCACCGGAGAAAACCCATGGATGAAAGCGTTTCAGAGACTCTTCCTTGCCTCTTTTCAGTTGAATTGTCTTATACATTTTGATGTGTGGTTTCTTCTTGTTTTTATTCTTTTGCCGTCTCCTGCGCTTCATTTGCATCCGCTTCGTGAGGCTCTTCCTCCGGTACGATCTCGAGTTCATAGTCGCCGGTCTCTTTCAGGCGCATGAGTTCTTCGTAAATCATGATGCAAGCCCATGCATCCGTTGCGGCATAGAATTTCTGCTTGTCCTGAAGTACATCGGCCTCCCAATTGGAGAGTTGTTCACGTTTTGAAATACGCTTCTGGAACAGGTTGGCGAAAATCTTTGCAAGGCTGAGGTCCATGATACCTATGGCCTTCACCTCGTCTTGGAGCTCTATGAAAGTTCCCGGTGTGAAGTCTATGCGCTTTTCCAGACTGCGTATGTCGTCATGCCATGAAAGTCCTATTTTCCTTACCTTGGTGTCTTCAAGGAAGCGTTTCACCGCAGGGGATTTCTTCAGTATGTTGAGGCGGAACAGGAAGCAGATGTCATGTGTGGCCACCTGCAGCAAAGCCACCTTGTGCTGTCGTCCTTTGACAAATGACGGGCGTGTCTCTGTGTCCAGCCCGAGAATGTCTTGCGACAATAGGAAATCAACGGCTTTCTCAGCCTCTGATTCATTCAGTACCACCACTATCTTCCCTTTGAATATGGCGCGTGGTAGAGTGGGCATCAGTTTCTTGTCAAACTTGTTTGTAATATGTTTTTTCATCTGTCAATCTTTACCATTTGCAAAATTAACAAAAAAAATCAAGGAAATATATATGATTATGAATTTTTTCAATTACTTTTGCATTTACGAAAATTAATCAAGCAGGTATGTCTATTATAAAAAACAACAATAAAAAATCGGGGAAATCGGCAAAAAAGACGAAGAAAACATACGCGGATGTCATGGGCATAGGTGGTGTTGTCCATAATGAAAAGGTCGATTTCGTCGTAGGTCTTGTATTATTGAGCCTCGCCGTCTATATGATGATAGCGATGGGAAGCTATTTTCTCACAGGTGCTTTCGACCAAAGCCTTGTAATACAGCTTCGCCCCGGCGAGGTCATTGGCTCAAGCCATGAATTTCAGAACACCTGTGGTTCGATAGGCGCACTTATCAGTTATTTTCTCATTGCGCGGTGTTTCGGCATCGCGGCATTCTTCATTCCTGTATTCATCCTGTTCTGCGGTCTTCAGCTCATAGGTGCATACAAGGTGAATCTGTGGAAATGGTTCTTTTCCACGGCGCTCACTATGGTATGGATGTCCGTCACCTTCGCCAAGTTCCTCACACCGATAATGGAAGACCAGGTGTTCGGTCCCGGTGGAGACCATGGCGAGAGCTGCCGGCAGTTCCTTGAAGGCGTCATCGGTTCTCCCGGACTTATTGCTGTCCTCGGCATTGTAGCCATCGCCTTCATGACATTCCTCACATCGGAGACTATAGCCTTTATCCGTCATCTCCTCAATCCTATAGGATATATCACGAGCAAAGTGAAATTCACTGTCGCGACAGGTGGCGGAGATCAGAAAGAAGAGTGGGACGGTCAAGTCGACATTTACACAGACTCTGCAGCCCAGACAGTGGCTTTCAATGATGGTGTGGCAACATTCGACCAGCCGGACAATACGGAAGACACGGCCAACCGTACTTTTGTAGATGAGGAGACGGGCGAGATTGTAGATGCTGCTTCCGGTGGCGAAGCATCCAAAAGTGCAGATGAAACAGTAGAAGCTGCTGAGGATGGGGATGTCGCACTTGTCGTGGAAACGGGAGTAAAGGACGAAAAGGCGCATGGGAAAAATCTCACGCACTACGACCTTTCCACTCCTATCAATCCGCGTGAACCGTTCACGACATATAAGTTCCCTACACTTAGCCTGTTGAAGAAATATGACAACGACAGCAAGCCCTATATTGACAAGGAAGAACTTATCGCCAACAAGAAACGCATCGTGGAGGTGCTGAACTCTTTCGGGGTGCAGATACGTGAGATAAAGGCTACTGTCGGTCCGACCATCACTCTCTATGAAATCACTCCGGCAGAGGGAGTCCGTATATCAAAGATACGCAATCTGGAGGATGATATTGCCCTTTCCCTTGCCGCGCTCGGTATCCGAATAATTGCTCCTATCCCAGGAAAGGGAACAATCGGTATAGAAGTCCCTAATGCCAAGCCTGCCATTGTCTCCATGGAGTCTATCCTCAACTCCAAGAAATTCCAGGAGTCGACCATGGAACTGCCTATTGCTCTCGGAAAGACAATCACGAACGAGGTGTTTATGGTGGATCTCGCGAAGCTCCCTCATCTCCTTGTTGCCGGTGCTACAGGTCAGGGTAAGTCAGTGGGACTTAACGCCATCATCACGTCACTGCTTTACAAGAAGCATCCAAACGAGTTGAAAATCGTCCTTGTCGACCCTAAGAAGGTGGAGTTCTCGGTCTATGGACCTATCGCAGACCATTTCATGGCATCTGTAGACGAGGATGAAGACCCGATAATCACCGATGTCACCAAGGTCGTCCGCACGCTGAAATCCCTTTGTACGCTCATGGATAAGCGTTACGATATGCTCAAGATTGCCGGTGCCCGAAACATCAAGGAGTACAACCAGAAATTCCTTACTCACAAGCTCAACCCTGAGAAGGGACATGAATACATGCCTTATGTCGTGGTAATCATCGACGAGTTCGGCGACCTTATCATGACGGCAGGCAAGGAGGTGGAGCTTCCTATAGCACGTATAGCACAGCTTGCGCGTGCTGTCGGCATACACATGGTCATTGCGACACAGCGTCCTACCACGACAATCATCACGGGTAATATCAAGGCAAACTTCCCGGGGCGTATCTCTTTCCGTGTCGGAGCGGTAGTCGACTCGCGTACGATCCTTGACCGTCCGGGCGCCAACCAGCTTGTGGGACGTGGCGATATGCTCTTCCTCAACGGACAGGAGCCGACACGTGTGCAGTGTGCCCTTGTCGATACGCCAGAGGTGGAGGATATAGCCAAGTATATTGCGGCACAGCCTGGTCCTCTGCATCCTATGGAATTGCCGGAGCCTGCTACTGACGAAGCGGGAGGCGGAGGCATTGGCGACAGCAGCCTTGCCGACCTTGACCCGCTGTTTGAGGATGTCGCACGCTTCATAGTGCTCAGCAATCAAGGTTCTACATCCGCCATACAGCGTAAGTTCTCTATCGGTTACAACCGTGCAGGCCGTCTCATGGACCAGATAGAGCGTCTGGGCATAGTCGGCGCGGCACAGGGCTCGAAGCCACGTGAAGTGCTCGTCACGGATGAGAACTCTCTCGATGCCCTTCTGGCACAGCTGAGGCAGTAGTTTCTTTACGGTTGTGTACGGTTTCTACGGTTGTGTACGGTTTCTACGGTTAGGCGGTCTTACGGTTATGCGGAGATTGCTTTTCCTGTAAAAACCGAAACCACACAGCCTACAACCAAACACCGTACAACCGCATAACCGTACAACCGCATAACCGTACAACCGCATAACCGCACAACCGCATAACCGCATAACCGTACAACCGTACAACCGCATAACCGTACAACCGTACAACCGCATAACCGTACAACCGTACAACCGCACAACCGTAAAACCGTAAATATGAAAAGGATAATATTATTGATTTTTCTTGCTTCCGTAGCTTTGCATATATTTGCAGGTAATGCAGAAGATGCGCGGAAGACACTTGACAAGGTCGCTTCCGTCATAGGAAACAAGAGCGGTGCACGTGCATCGTTCACCATCTCCGGAAGTAAAATAGGAAAACAGACAGGCTCTATCGCCGTAAAGGGCTCGAAGTTCTGCGCACGCACGCCGAAAGCCATAATGTGGTATAACGGCAAGACGCAGTGGACATATATGGCTTCCACCAACGAAGTCAATGTCGCCAACCCTTCTGCCAGCAAACAGCAGGCGATGAACCCTTACGCTTTTATCTCCCTTTATAAGAAAGGCTACAGGCTTTCCCAGAAGATTCAGGGCAGCACACGTCTTGTGCACATGGTGGCAACAGGGCGTCAGGCCATCTCGGAGATGTACATTACTGTCAACGCAAAGTATGTCCCCACTCAGGTACGTATGCTACAGAAAGGACAGTGGGTCACGATAAGCATCTCGAATTTCAGCAGGAAAGCCATTTCCGACAGTGAGTTTGTCTTCAACTCCAAGGACTATCCAACAGCAGAGATTATAGATTTGAGATGATATATCCCGAAAATTTTGAACATAAGATAGGGTTTGACGAGATTCGTGTGATGCTCGCCGGCCGTTGCATGTGCGGTCTCGGCCGCAAGATGGTCGACGATATGGTCTTCTCCACCGATGTTTCCGATATCCAGTCGTGGCTCCAGCAGGTGAAGGAGTTCCGCAGACTGAAGGAAGAGGCAGACGATTTCCCTCTCGACTATTTCTTCGACATGCGCGAGGAGATAGCGCGTCTGCGTCTTGAAGGTACACATCTTGAGGAAGAGGAGCTTTGGAATCTGCAACGCTCCCTCACCACTATACACAGAATCATAACCTTCCTCTCGCGTGATGCTGACGAGACGTCTGACGGAGAGTATACCTATCGCTATCCGGCGTTGCAGAAACTTACCGAAGGCATCTGCATATTCCCTAATATCACGAGGAGGATAGGGCAGATACTTGACAGCTCTGGCCATCTCCGCGACAACGCCACGCGTGAGCTCGGGCGCATACGCTATGAACTGAGGAGCATGGAAGGCTCCATTTCGCGTACCCTCAACGGCATTCTCAATAATGCGAAGAACGAGGGACTCATAGAGCGTGATGTCACTCCTGCTCTCCGTGACGGCAGACTTGTGATACCTGTCGTGCCTGCAATGAAGCGCAAGATTTCAGGCATCGTGCATGACGAGTCGGCTTCCGGCAGGACTGTCTATGTAGAACCGACAGAGGTCGTGGAGGCAAACAACAAGATACGCGAACTGGAGGCTGAGGAACGCCGCGAGATAATCCGCATATTGAAAGAGGTTGCCTCACAGATTCGTCCGCATATACGCATGATAGGCGACTCTTACCGCCTTCTTGCATACATCGATTTCATACGTGCGAAATCGCTCCTTGCCGAGACTTTGAGGGCTTTTGAACCGGAAATAGAGCACCGCCCAGTAGTGGAATGGATACAGGCGCGCCACCCTTTGCTGCAGCTGTCCATCGAGAAGCATGAGGCGGAGCGTGTCCCGGAAGACACATCCCCTGCAAAACGTATCGTGCCGCTTGACATAACGCTCACGGAAGAGAAGCGTATGCTCATCATCTCCGGCCCTAATGCCGGCGGCAAGTCTGTGTGTCTGAAGACGGCAGGCCTTTTGCAGTACATGCTTCAGTGCGGCTTGTCTGTCCCTGTCGGCGAGAGGTCGCGGATGGGAGTGTTCAAGGGCATCATGATGGACATCGGCGACGAGCAGAGCATCTCCGATGACCTGTCGACATATTCCAGTCATCTTGTCAACATGAAGCACATGCTCCGCAGTGCAGACTCCGGCACGATGATACTCATAGACGAGTTCGGCACAGGTACGGAGCCGCAGATAGGCGGTGCGATAGCCGAGAGCGTCCTTGACCAGCTTTGCAGGAACAAGGTCTGGGGCATCATCACTACACATTATCAGAACCTTAAGGAGTTTGCCGACAGCCACGAGGGAGTGGCAAACGGCGCCATGCTCTACGACCGTCACGAGATGCGCGCCCTCTTCCAGCTTGCCATAGGGCGTCCCGGTTCGTCATTCGCCAGAGAGATAGCGAGGAAGATAGGGCTCCCCGAGACCGTCATAAGTGCCGCTACGAAGATAGTGGGACAGGACTATATACAGAGCGACAAGTATCTGCAGGATATCGTCCGTGACAAGCGGTACTGGGAGGGAAAGCGCCAGACCATCCACCGTCATGAGAAGGATATGGAGAAGACGGTTCTCATGTACCGTGAGGAGATAGAACGTCTGGAGAAGGAACGCCGTGACATCCTTGCCAAGGCCAAGGCTGAGGCGAAGGAAATCCTGAAGGAGAGCAACCGCCGTGTCGAGCTCGCCATCAAGGAAATACGCGAGGCGCAGGCAGAGAAGGAGGAGACAAAGCGCATCCGTGAGGAGCTTCGCCATTTTGAGCAGGAGGTTGACGAGATAGACCTGAAGGCAAAGGACGACGCCATACAGAAGAAGATAGAGCAGATACAGCAGCGTCAGCAGCGCCGTGAGGAGCGCAAGCGCAACAAGGTTGCCGGTGCTCTCAGTGCTGCCGAGCAGAAGGCGGCAGAGGTGTTGCGCGAGGCGGCACAGCGCATAGACGAGTCGCGTCCTGTCGCTGTCGGCGACAGTGTGCGTATCCGCGGCACGAAGACCGTAGGCACCGTCGAGTCCATCCAGGGCAAGATGGCCACTGTGGTGTTCTCCGGCGGTATGCGTTCCAAGGTGAAGTCCGACCGTCTGGAGCACGCCCGTCAGGAGCTGGCGTCAAAGGATGTCACGGACGACAACGTCCTTCGCGGAGGCCTCTCTGCCACAGCGGCGGCTCTCGCGGCAGAGACGGCAAAGGTGTCGCACATGACCCGCGCGACGATGGACGACCGTTCACGCAATTTCAACCATGAGCTGGATGTCCGCGGGATGCGCGGCGACGAGGCACTTGTGGCGGTGCAGTATTTCATAGACGATGCAATCCTTGTCGGAGTGCAGCAGGTGCGCATACTCCACGGCAAGGGCAACGGCATACTCCGCCAGCTTATCCGCCAGTATCTCGGCACTGTCCCCAATGTAATACGCTACCGTGACGAAGACATACGTTTCGGCGGGACAGGCATAACTATAGCGGAGTTCTGACAAAGGGTCACCTTTCACCGTATGGACCGTCATGGTTCGATGGGTGAAAGGTGACCTTTTGCGTTTAAAAAGATTACCTTTTACAACCTCTTTGTAATACTCTGATTTACAAAGAGGTATAAATATGTTTTGAAAACAGTGGCGTAACGGAATGTCATTCAGCGTTAATTTTCACAAAAATGCTTGCATATCTCAATATTTTTCACGAAATTTGCACGCAAGTTTTTCATATTGTTTCACGAATAAAAGACAAAGACCATGAAAGGAATCAAGACAATCTGTGCTGTTCTGGCAGCACTTGTGATTACAGGTTGCGGTACTTCTACAAAGACAGGCACACTTGTAGGTGGCGGTGGCGGTGCTGCCCTTGGAGCAATCATAGGTGGCCTCGTAGGCAACAGCGGAAAGAGCGCCCTCATAGGTTCGGCTATCGGCGGTGCTGTAGGTACTGGCGCCGGCTACCTTATAGGTAAGAAAATGGACAAGGCAAAGGCCGCCGCTGCGCAGGTGGACAACGCTACAGTGGAGACAGTCACAGACGCCAACGGTCTGCAGGCCGTGAAAGTGTCTTTCGACAACGGCATCCTCTTCAATACCGGCAAGTCTGTCCTTCAGCCTGCTGCACAGACATCATTGAGCCAGTTTGCCAACAAGGTGCTCAATGTCTACACAGACTGCGACGTTGCCATATACGGCTATGCGTCTTCCGACGGCTCTGACGAGCTCAACCTCAATCTCAGCAACAACCGTGCGTATGCCGTGTCCAACTATCTCCAGAACACTTGCCGTGTCTCTCCTGCACAGGTGAAGACCGTAAAGGGCTTCGGCGAGGACCCTCAGTATCTCGTCCGCAACAGCGACGGTTCTGAGAATGCCGTTGCAAGCCGTCGTGTGGAGGTCTATCTCTACGCTTCCCAGGCGATGGTGGATGCTGCTAATGCCGGCACACTCAAGTAAGGGACTTCAGGATGAGTATACTTAACACTCTTACATTCGGACTATTGAAGAAGATTGTGGCCGCTGCGGTCGCAATCTTCTTTGCGTCAACGATACTTGCTGTATTGCTCTTCAAGTATGTGCCGGTATATGTCACTCCACTGATGATTATCAGGACGATAGAGCAGGTAAAGGACGGTGAGAGCATTGCCATGCACCATCACTGGGTGAGTCTGGACAAGATATCGAAACATCTGCCTGTGGCAGTCATGGCGAGTGAGGACCAGCGTTTCCTCCTGCACCACGGCTTTGACTTCAATGCCATACAGAAGGCCATGGTACACAACAGCAAAGGCGGCAGGGTGCACGGCGCTTCCACCATCTCCCAGCAGACGGCAAAGAATGTTTTCCTGTGGCCGGGACGCAGCTGGCTGCGCAAAGGACTGGAGAGCTACTTCACTTTTCTTATAGAACTGTTCTGGTCTAAGCAGCGTATCATGGAGGTTTATCTCAATTCCATAGAGATGGGGCCTGGCATATACGGTGCTGACGCTGTGGCGGAATACCATTTCGGAGGTATCACAAGCCATGACCTGACACGTGCAGACTGTGCCCTGATAGCCGCCACTCTGCCGAATCCGAGGAAATATTCCTCACTCCATCCGAGCTATTACATACGCCAGCGCCAGCAGCGCATACAGCATGAGATGCGCTTCATCCCTTCTTTCCCGAAGGAAGGCGAGGCTATCAATACATCCACGGTATCTGGTGGTGTGTATAAAACGAAGAAATGAGGGCGTGCGGTTATACGGTTATACGGTTAGGCGGTTGTGCGGTTGGACGGTTATACGGATAAATGTTTAGCCTATGACATATAACCGCACAACCGTCCAACCGCACAACCGTCCAACCGCACAACCGTATAAACCGTCTAAACCGAACAAATGAATCTTGAAGAACTGAACGACTCCCAGCGTAAGGCTGTGGAATACTGTGACGGACCGTCGCTCGTCATTGCCGGAGCAGGCTCCGGCAAGACCCGTGTGTTGACGTATAAGATAGCGTATCTTATAGAGCAGGGACTTGCCCCTTGGAACATCCTTGCCCTGACCTTCACCAACAAGGCCGCCAACGAGATGAAACAGCGCATAGGCCAGCTTGTCGGCGAAGACTGGGCGCGGCAGATACACATGGGCACGTTCCATTCCGTCTTCTCCAGGATACTGCGTGCAGAGGCAGAGAAAGTGGGGTACACTTCCTCTTTCACCATATATGACGAGAGCGACTCGCGCTCGCTGCTCCATTCTATAATAAAGGAATTCGGCCTTGACGACAAGGTATACAAGCCTGCAACGGTGCATAACCGCATCTCGATGGCTAAGAACAATATCGAGCTACCAAAGGATTATGCGTCAAACGGCAGTTACGCCGACCGTGACAAGAATACCGGCATGGAGCGTATGCCGCGTATATACGAGGAGTATCAGAACCGCCTCAGACAGTCGAATGCAATGGATTTTGACGATCTCCTCCTTTATACATATATCCTTTTCAAGCAGAACGAACCTGTACGCGAGAGTTACGGCAGGAGATTCAAGTTTGTCCTTGTAGACGAGTATCAGGACACGAATGCCGTACAGCAGAAGATTGTCCTGCAGATAGTGCGCGACCATCACCGTGTGTGTGTAGTAGGCGATGATGCACAGTCCATATACGGCTTCCGTGGTGCCAAGATTGACAATATACTGGATTTCCAGCAGCAGTTCGGAAGCGGGCAGGACAGTGTGGCAAAGGCCGGGCAAGACTCTTCTGATTCAGGTGTGCGCTTGTTCAAACTTGAGCAGAACTACCGTTCTACACAGTGCATAGTCCAGGCTGCCAACAGCCTTATCGACCACAATCAGCGGCAGATAAAGAAGAATGTATACTCAAATAACGGCAAGGGTGACAAGCTGCAGCTCAAATATTGCTATTCAGACCGTGAGGAGGCCGTCATCGTTGCCAAGGACATCCGGCGCTTCATCCGTAACGAGGGGGCAGGGTATGGCGACTTTGCGATATTGTACAGGACAAACGCGCAGTCACGTACATTCGAGGAACAGTTCCTAAAGGATAATATACCGTACCGCATATACGGCGGACTTTCATTCTACCAGCGCAAGGAAATCAAGGACATCATCGCATACTTGCGTCTTACCGTCAACGTGCATGACGAGGAGGCCTTGAACCGTGTAATCAATTATCCTGCACGCGGTATAGGCAAGACCACGCTGGATAAGGTCAAGGCATTGGCAAGAAGTCTCTCTGTCTCTCCATGGGAGATAGTGAAGAATCCTGTGACGTACGGGCTTGAAGTCAACAGGGGTACAGCGGCGAAGCTCGTTGTGTTTGCGGAAATGATAAGCGGTTTTGCCGAGTCTGTGGATACGGAGGACGCTTATACCCTCGGCCAGCGCATCATTGCGGACTCGGGCATGTCTAAAGACATATATTCAGGTACAGAGCCTGATGACATCTCGCGACAGGAAAATCTGCAGGAGTTCATAGACTCTCTCCGTGAGTTCGTGGATGAACAGCGTGAGGAGAGTGGGGAAGAGCATGTCGGACTGAGTCATTACCTTCAGGAAATATCATTGCAGACGGATCTTGATAGTGATGACGACAGCAAGAAATCGTCTGACGGAACAGGTGATGACAAGGTCACGCTGATGACAATCCATTCGGCAAAGGGACTGGAGTTCCCTACGGTCTTTGTCGTGGGTATGGAGGAGAATATCTTTCCGTCGTCCATGTGCAGCGATTCCATGCGTGCTATAGAGGAGGAACGGCGTCTGTTCTATGTCGCTATAACGCGTGCAGAGAAGCATTGCATATTGACATCGGCACAGAACCGTTACCGCTATGGCAAGATGGAGTTCGGTACGCCGTCGCGTTTCCTTAATGATATAGACCCTAACCTTGTCGATGTGCATAATTTCCAGCAGGCGGATGACGATTTGCCGTGGTCTTCCAAGGGCAGAAAGCCGTGGTCTGGCTCCGGCGACTTGTTCGGTTCTGATAGTCCGGAGTGGATGTCCGGCACACGGAGGTATCAGAATTCCCGCCCGGTCGCTTCTCAGTTCAAGGCTGACCCTAAGCCGAGAATCACAAGTGACGGACGAGCGGAGCGCAGGGAAGAGAGCTCAGCACCTTCATTCGGCAGGAGAGCGTCTACATTCTCGGGACGCCGCATGACAAGGATTCCCAATACGACTGCTGATACTGTCACGGGAAACACCGCCACTGCGGACAGGGGACTGTTTGCAGAGCAACCTTCGTCTGCCGTTTCTACGCCACAGTCTGGAGGATTATGTGTCGGTTCGCTTATGGAACATGAGCGTTTCGGCATCGGCACGGTGCTGAAAATTGAGGGAAAAGGTGAAAATACAAAGGCAACAGTGGAATTTCAGAACTGTGGTACAAAACAGCTCCTTTTGAAGTTTGCAAAGTTCAAAAAGTTGAGATAAGTCAAGAATAGCCACTTTTTCGGCTTTGCGTGTAAAAAAAACATGGAAATGTTTGGTGGTTTCGGAAAAAGTCAGTACCTTTGCACTCGCTTTTGAGAAATACATAATCTCACAACAAAAAAGCACCTGCACCCTTAGCTCAGTTGGTAGAGCAACTGACTCTTAATCAGTGGGTCTAGGGTTCGAGCCCCTAAGGGTGTACAAAAGGAAGTTACAACACAGTAACTTCCTTTTCTTTTTGTATACTTATGTCTGTACGCGAGCCCCACAATCTTTTACATTAAACCCAAATCGGTCATTAGACCGACATACAGTAATATTCTGTTATTGTTATATGGTCTTTTCGTTCGTTTCGCCTTTCTCTTCGCTGTCTTGCTTCCCGTTCCGTCTCGACATAGCCCGCTATGCCTTCGCCGAAATGGTTGCAATACAACGGAGATAAAAACGAAACGAAGTGAAATCTAATGACCGATTTGGGTTAAAAGCGAGATCGTCTACGGATTTCTACATGTTTAGCGGATGGAATGATTGTGTATAAAAAAGAAAAGCGCAAGTCCGTGATGAACTTGCGCTTTGAGGTGCGTTGCGGAGTCGAACCGCACTAACTGGTTTTGCAGACCAGGGACTAAACCGCTCATCCAACGCACCGTTTGCTGTGGCTTGATGCCTGCGATTTGTCATTTGCGGGTGCAAAGGTACGAATAAAAACTGAAACGGTAAAATATTGACATGTATAAAGTCTCTTTCTTAAATAATATTAACAAATAGGACTGTCAATCATAAACTAACCTTTGCAAATGTTGTTGTTTCAAGGAAAATGTATTACCTTTGCATGGCAAATGGATAAATGAACATGATAAAGAACATTTTGTTTGATTTTGGCGGAGTGATAATAACTCTTGACCAAAAGGAGGCGATGCGCCGTTTCGGAATGCTTGGCGTGCCTGATGTAGAGAAACGCCTTGATGCTTATACACAGGCAGGAATCTTCGGAGATGTGGAGGATGGGAAGATTTCTGCAGATGAGTTTGTCGCGGAACTGTCGGCGTTGTGTGGCCGTGAAGTGACATGGGACGAGTGCAAATGGGCTTGGACCGGGTATAAAAAGGATGTGCCGAAGCGCAATATAGACATTCTTGTCAGACTCCGTAAGATGGGATACAGGCTGATAATGGTGTCCAATACTAATCCTTTCATGATGTCTTGGGCCTGTAGCCGGGAGTTCAGCCGTGGGCTGGATGACGGATGTCCGGAAGGAAAGCCTGTAAGTGACTATTTTGATGTATGCTATAAAAGTTATGAAATCGGTGCAATGAAACCGAGCAGTGACTATTTCAAGCATGTCCTTGAACACGAGAAGATAAATCCTGCAGAGTCGCTGTTTGTCGATGATGGTGCAGGAAATGTGAAGGCTGCGGCATCTTTCGGCTTGAAGACTTTCTGCCCTGTCAACGGGGAGGACTGGACGGAGACCTTGATGTCTCTGCTTGAGAAAGAAAACGATATGTAGAAACTTAAAGACATTAAAAGAAGATATGAAAGCAAATATTCTAAAGACGGTTGTGGTATCGGTGATGCTGCTTGGCGTCAATGTTAGCGCGAATGCGCAGTTGAGTGACATACTTGGTAAGGTTGCATCATCTGTGAGCAGCAAGTCCGGTAATTCCGGTTCTGTACTCGGAAAGGTTGCCGACATCGTGTCAAGCAAACTTGTCCCGACTTCCAAGCAGATACAGGGAACTTGGGTATACCAGCGTCCGGCTGTGGTTTTCCAGAGCAAGAACGCTGTCGCTTCTCTCGGAGGAGCAGCGGCAAGCGCAAAGATAGAGGATAAACTTCAGGTTTATTTCTCAAAGGTGGGCATGACTAAGGGCAAGATGTCCATAACATTTAATAGCGACAAGACATTCTGCGTGAATTTCAAGAACAAGAAAGTCACTGGCACATACGCCATCACAGGGAATAACGTGCAGTTGACTTTCAAAGGCAGGAAGAAGCCTTGCAGCCTGACTCCCCAGTTGGATAACGGCTCGCTCGTGATTGTCGGCGATGCAACGAAACTGAAAGATTTCCTGCAGAACGTCGCAGGCTCAGTAGGAACAAAGGAGTTGGCAACCGTTTCGTCTCTCATGAAAAGTTTCAACGGTATGCTTATTGGTGTCCGTTTCTCCAAATAAAGTTTTCTTTTGGGTAGGATATGTGGGGGCGTTGGTGGACGAAATTCTGGAATCCAATCGTGTTTTTGTTTATTTAACGAGGAAATATGAGTGATTGTCGACAATATTAAGTAATTTTGCAGGTGTTCTGTAAAAAGTCACTCACAGATAAATCCTGCAGTGCAGTTGCATTTGCCAACAGTGCTGTAATAAAAAATGAACCAAGAAATAGATAGATAATTGCGCATAGCGCAGACATATTAACATAAGCATTGACTATTATTTGCGTTCGTCTGAATAGCCTAGGAAACTATTGTTGGAATAAGAACTCGAATTTTAGTAGTTGGCAAATCCGTTTAGGATGATGCCTGTCTATCCTTGTATAGGAGTCATTGCCTTTGCCCCTTACGGCATAGGTTACTCTTATAAGGATAGAGAGGTTTCATTCCTAGGCAGCCTCGACGAACGCATAAGATGGCCTGTGCCTTTTGTGCGTTAACGTGAGTTAATAGATTGATACAAAAACGGAATTCGTCATGCTTTTTAACTCACTGGAATTTATTGTATTCTTGCCAATAGTCTTTATCCTGTACTGGTATGTTTTCGGGAGAAGTCTAAAATTTCAGAATATTTTCATTGTTGTTGTCAGTTACGTCTTTTATGGGTGGGATTGGAGATTCCTGTTCTTGATAGCCTTCACAACAGGATGCAGCTATTTGAATGCTCTTGCTATCAGACAGAACCTTGATAAAGGGAAATATAATGTAGCCAAGACGTTTTCTATCTGTAATGTAGTAATCAATTTTGCCATATTAGGTCTATTCAAATATTATAATTTCTTTGCAGAGAGTCTTCGGGAATTACTGAAAAGGCTTAACTATCAATTGGATTATCCTACTTTGAACATAATACTTCCTGTAGGTATAAGTTTCTATACATTTCAAGCGTTAAGCTATACAATTGATGTTTATAAGAGGAAAATGGAACCGACACGTGATCCTGTTGCGTTCTTTGCGTTTGTCAGTTTCTTTCCTCAGTTGGTTGCCGGGCCTATAGAACGGGCTACGAACCTATTGCCGCAATTCAAGAAGGAAAGGCATTTCGATTACAACAATGCTGTAGATGGATGTCGTCAGATGCTTTGGGGATTCTTCAAAAAGGTTGTTATAGCCGATAACTGTGCATATTATGCAAATATTGCGTTTGACAATCACAATGAGGTTGGCAGTGCTTCGTTGCTTCTTGGTGCAATATTCTTTACTTTCCAGATTTATGGCGATTTCTCCGGTTACTCGTCGATAGCCATTGGATGTGCAAAGCTCTTTGGCATCAAGTTGCAGGCCAATTTTCGGGTTCCGTATTTCAGTCGGGATATTGCAGAGTTCTGGAAGCGTTGGCACATCTCCCTTAATAAATGGTTTGTTGATTACGTATATATTCCGTTAGGAGGCAGTAGGGTATCTAAGCTCAAAGTCGTAAGGAATATTTTTGTAGTTTTTCTTTTAAGCGGTTTGTGGCATGGAGCGAACTGGACCTATGTCGGATGGGGACTATACCATGCATGTTTGTTTATCCCTCTTATTCTTTTCAACAGAAATCATAAACATCAAGGTGGATTCCCGGAGAATAATATATTCCCGAGAGTAGGGGACTTGTGTAATATGTTGATAACCTTTGTTCTTGTCATGATTGGTTGGATTATATTCCGTGCAACTTCCATGACGCAGGCTGTTGAGTATATTGTCAGAATGTTTAGTATGGAGCGACAAACTTCAGTTTTCGTTTCTTTTCGGGCAAGCCTTTGGCTTATAGAGGTGATAATGTTATCCCTTTGCGTGGAATGGTGGAACAGAAGCTATGAGCATGGGTTTAAAAAGGTAGTCTCAAATAAATACATAAGGACTTTTGTGTATTTCATATTGACAGCTTCCATATTCTATTCGTATATGCTGTCAATAGAGGAGGACAGCACGTTTATTTATTTTCAATTCTAAATGAAGAAGATATGAAGAGGTTTATCATAAAATCGGCATTGATAGTCCTTATACCTGTTATTGCTGTCACTTTTCTGTTACTGAAAAATGGTGATGACAGAAGCAAATATTCTCATGAGGTAAATGTCGCGTTGGCTTATAATCGTTTGGATTCACTAAGAGGAACAAAGAAAATCGTAATAATAGCTGGCTCAAATGGTGGCTTTAGCATAGATTCAAGAATTATTTCGGACTCAATGAGGTTGCCTGTTGTGAACACATCCGCTCATGCTGGCATAGGAGTAAGAATGCAATTTGAGATGTATAAGGATTTGTTGGAAAGTGGAGACATAGTAATCTTTTGTCCTGAGTATTATAATGATAAAAGAAGATTGTACGGAGAGGTGACGCTTTTCAGAATACTTAGTACCCATATGCCAATGGCTTATTGCAAAATGAGCCTTTTACAATGGATCAATACTTTCAAATATATAGGAGCGCATTATCAAGAAGCAAAGGAACATGCAGGCTGTCAGCCATTTGATGGCCCATATTCAGCGTCTTCCGTTAACAAGTTCGGTGATATATCCTGCCCGAGGGAGCATAAGGAAATAAAGGATTTCTATCATTTGGCGGGAACTATGGACTGCGCAACAACATCATACTATCAGTACATTCACGAATACACTAAAAATAAGGGTATTACACTTGTCTATCTTCCTCCTGTATTAATTGAGACAAATTATCTTGACCAGAAAGCCCAGATAGATTCGTTGGATAAGTTTATGACGGAAAACCATATTCCATTTCAAGCAAGACCGGAACGTTTTGTGTTCAATGACAGCCTGTTCTTTGATACGCCATATCACATGACATCCCAAGGCGCCTCGTTGAGAACGCGTGTAATGATTGAAGAACTGAAACGGATTTTAGGCCATTGAATACGGTTGGCAGTTGCATATTCAAGACAGAAGCGTTGCACTTCTGTCTTGAATATATAGTCTCTTTAATAGTTCTTTAATTAGAATCACCCCAACTTTTATACTGAAAATTTGCGTGTTTGCAGGATTTTTTGTAACTTTGTGCGCTAAATGTGGTGTTATGCCATATATTGTAATAAGAAAATAAAAAAACAATAATAAAATAATAACTAAAAAAGAAAATGGCAGCAATTGGTAAAATCCGTAGCTGGGGACCTATCCTGATAGGTGTAGTCGGTCTCGCTCTTTTCGCTTTCATTGCGGAGGAATTGGTACGCTCTACTGACGCTATGCGCAACGACTCTCGTCAGCAGGTCGGTGAGGTGCTTGGAAAGAAAATCAGTGTTCAAGAATTTCAAGCTCTCGTAGATGAGTATCAGGAAGTTATAAAAATGACCCAAGGTCGCGAGAACCTCTCTGAGGAGGAGCTGAATCAGGTCAAGGATATGGTTTGGAACACTTATGTGCAGACAAGCATTGTTGAGAACGAGGCTTCAAAGCTTGGTCTTACAGTGACAGACCAGGAGCTTCAGAATGTCTTGAAGGAGGGCACTAACCCTATGTTGGCACAGACTCCGTTTGTAAACCAGCAGACAGGTCGTTTCGATGCCAATGCCTTGAAGAAGTTCCTTGCAGACTACAAGCAGATGCAGACAACCAATCCTCAGCAGGCAGAGCAGTATGCTACAGTGTACAAGTACTGGACTTTCATCGAGAAGACTCTCCGCCAGCAGATTCTTGCGGCGAAGTATCAGGTACTCCTTGCCAATTGTATCATGTCTAATCCTGTAGAGGCAAAGATGGCTTTCAAGGATGAGAATGAGGAGGCGAACATACAGCTTGCCGCATTCCCTTATACATCTGTAAAGGAGTCTGAGGCAAAGGTTACTGAGGCAGACCTCAAGGCTAAGTATGAGGAAATGAAGGACATGTTCCGTCAGACAGTCGAGAGCCGTGACGTCAAGTATGTCAGCGTGCAGGTGTCTGCAAGTACAGCAGACCGTCAGGCTACAATCAAGGAGATGAAAGATTTCGCTGCACAGCTTGCTGCTACAGCAGACCCGTCAGAGGTTGTCCGCAAGAGTGCATCACAGGTGGCATATCTCGGACTTCCACAGTCTGGCAGGGCATTCCCTCAGGACATTGCTGCTCGTCTTGATTCCATGACAGCTGGTCAGGTTTATGGTCCTGTAGAGAACAAGATGGACAATACATATAATGTCGTAAAGCTCATCTCAAAGCAGGAAATGCCGGATTCAATACAGTTCCGCGTCATTCAGGTCGGCGCAGAGACAGTTGAGGCTGCGCGTGCAAAGGCAGATTCTGTATATGCAGCGGTGAATGGTGGTGCTGACTTCGAGGCTTTGGCAAAGAAGTATGGCCAGACAGGCGAGAAGACATGGTTGACAGGTGCTCAGTATGAGGCTTCTACAACTATTGATAAGGATTCAAAGGCTTATCTCCAGGCTCTCATGAATCTTGAGGCAGGTCAGGCAGCTAATGTGCAGCTGACTTCAGGCAATATCATTGTGCAGGTTCTGGATCGTAAAGCTCCTGTTACAAAGTATGTTGCTGCAGTCGTGAAGCGTGACAACAGCTTCTCTAAGGATACATACTCACAGGCATACAATAAGTTCAGCCAGTTTGTGAGCGAGAGCCAGAATGCGGAGCAGCTTGAGAAGAATGCCAAGAAGAACGGTTATCAGGTAATGGATCTTACAGACATTACTACCGCTCAGCATAATATTGCGGGAATCCGTGCCACACGTGAGGCAATGAAGTGGCTCTTCGATGCAGAAGAAGGTAAGGTTTCTCCTTTGTATGAATGCGGTAATAACAACACTCTCCTTGTAATGGTTCTCACAAAGGTCAATAAGGAAGGTTTCCGTTCTCTTGATGACGAGCGTGTAAAGTCTTTTGTAAAGGCTGAGGCTCTCCGTGACAAGCAGGCGGAGGTTCTTATGGCGAAAGTAAAAGATGTGAAGTCTGTTGCAGCTGCCAAGGCAAAGGGTGCACAGGTCTCTTCTGTAAATCAGGTGACATTTGCCGCTCCTGTATTTGTACAGGCAACAGGTGCTGCAGAGCCGGCACTGTCTGGTGCTGTCGCATCAACAAAGGCTGGTTCATTCTCCAAGAGTCCTGTAAAGGGCAATGGTGGTGTATATCTCTTCCAAGTAGTGAAGAAGTCCAACCGTCCTGTGAAGTATGACGAGAAGGCTGTCATGGCAACACAGAAGCAGAGAATGATGCAGTATGCCGGTAACTTCATGCAGGAACTCTATCAGAATGCGAAAGTCAAGGACAACCGTTATCTCTTCTTCTAATAAGAGATAATCCATATAATAAAAAGTCGGCGTCTTGCAGATAACTGCAAGACGCCGACTTTTTATATACAATATTTATTTCAGCATCGATTATATAGA
>JAFTQG010000038.1 GCA_017462915.1 Prevotella sp.
GAGTTCACCCTTGGAGTTCTCTGCCAGCATGTCCACCCGGTTGTACTTGTCGTACTCTTCCTCCTGGTTGCTTTCGCTCTCGAGCATCCTCACGATGGTTATCTTCTCGTCCAGCAGAGTGGTGAGAAGTCCTTCAAGGACGGCGAAGTTCGCCTTGTCGCGCAGCAGGCGTTTCATAGCCCAGTCGAATCGTATGTAGCTTGCCATAATAACGGGGATTTATGATTGTGTCTACAAAAATACTATAAAAACTTTGTTTATCAAGCGAATAGATGTATTATTTTAGTTTTTTTTTATAATGGAGACTGCAGAGGGAACGGAACTATTTGATTAAGCGAGGGCAGAAGAATCCTGGTTATTATGCCGAGCGTGAAAATAGTCGGCAGAAAGCCAACTATTTGATTAAGCGAGGACAGAAGAATCTCGGTTATTATGCCGAGCGTGAAACCCAGCGGTCGCTGGCCGAGGGGGAAGGCAATAGTCGGCTGAAATCAAATTAAAGCATGTAGCTATATTTCATGGGGATATTGGACAGCAGTGCATAACGGTATATGCCTGTTACTACTCTCCTGTGCGGAATTCGGAAGGAGATATGCCGCGGTGTATCTTGAAAAATTTTGCGAGCGCAGCCTGTGAGGGGAAACCGTACTCGATGGAAATCTCCTGTACGGTCTTGTCTGTGGAGCGGAGAGACGCCTCTATCTCTTTCAGCAGATAGTCGGCGATGATGTGTTTCGGACTGTTGCCTGTGATATAGCGTGTGATTTCGGCAAGATAACGTGGAGTGATGTTCAGCAGTGAGGCATAGAATGCTGTGTCTCTGGATTCCTTGCAATGCGCTGTCACCTGCTCCATGAAGCGGTTGTACAGTTCCATCTTTCTAAGGCTGTGACTTGTGGAACTGATAGAGTATACCACCTGACACCTTATATATTTGTGTGCGGTAGATATGGCAGTGGGGATATCGTCTCCCATTGCCAGTCTTGTAGCGATGGCCGACGACAATGTTCCTCCTACGCCGTGCAGTTGCCAGCCTTCTCTATTGGGTGATGTGAAGAACTGTGGAGGCTCTTTGCTCCCGGCGATGTCGAGGAGACCAGTGACAAGTCCTTCTGTGCAGTGTCCTCCACGCAGGAATACAGCCTTCGGTCCCATGTCGAGGATGCATGATGCTGTTTCCTGCATATCGGCATTGCTGTCTATGCTTTTCCCGAAAAGACGCTCAGCCTCGTTGCATTTGAGGACGAGGACGCTTGTTATCGGGAACAGCAGACGTGTGTATTCCTTAATGGTGTCGGCGTCCATGAGTTCCTCTCCTCGCGAAGAGAGAAATCCTGGTGCACAGACGATATGTCGGCAACCGACAATTTCGTCTCTTATGGCCCGTATGACATTCCTTTGCCGTATCATTCCAGCCTTCACGGCTTTCGGACGTACATCCCGCAACACGGCCTCCAGTTGTCCAGTGACAATCTCTTCGGGAAGGTCGTAGATGTTGCTGATGCCTTGTGAGTCCTGCGACGTGATGGATGTTATGGTGGAGAAGGCCATGCCTCCCATGGCTGATATGGTCCTTATGTCAGCCTGTATGCCTGCTCCGCTCGTGCTGTCGGAGCCGGTGATTGTCAATATGGGAGTAAGATGTTTGGACAAGAGATGTGGGTGAAAAGGCAAGTGGGCGGATATGCCCACTTGCCGGAGTCTGGATTTTTACGGTTTATATTGCACGCTTCGTTACGCGGTAGCCGTATGTCGCCACAACGCAGAAGCATATAAAAGGCAGTATGAAGGATATGTTTACGGCAGGCATACCGAAGAGTTCGCCCTTATCGATGATTGATGCCTGCAGCGGAGGGAGGACGGAGCCTCCGAGAATTGCCATGATGAGTCCTGCCGCTCCGAACTTGGCGTCTTCGCCCATCTTGTCAAGGGCGATGCCGTAGATGGTCGGGAACATCACACACATGGTGAACGATGTTGCCACGAGGCAATAGAGACCTCCGCGGCCTGTATTCGTTATCGCTCCGATGATGAGCAGGGCGGACAGTGTTCCGAGGATGCGGAGAAGATTGCCCGGCTTGATGTATTTTAGGAGATATGTGCCGACGAAACGTCCTATGCAGTGGCTTCCCATGGCTATGATGTTGTAGCCCTGGCTAAGTACCTCGGCGTTCTTCTCTGTCATCGGACCGGAAGTGTCTATGCCGAGAATGCCACCGATGAAATGCTCAAGTGCCGTATAGTCGCCTTCGGCAAGGAGTAGGCGTGTGCCGTACTGGATGATGAATGTCCAGCACATTATCTGCGCTCCGACATAGCAGAACTGTGCCAGCACGCCTTCACGATAGTGGTGGGTATGCCATAGACGGCGCATGGTCGGTCCGAAGTTGATGTCATGACACTGGTCTCCGTTTTTCGGCATCTTTACACATGCAAAGATTATCAGCATACATACGATTACGAGTCCTATGGCGAGATATGGGCCAATGAGCACGGAAAGGTCGCTGTCGCGTAGTACGGCAAAATCTTCATCAGAGAGATTGGCGCGCTCTTCTGTAGACAGAGGGTTGAGACGGTTCTGTATGAATGTCATTGCCACGAACATTCCGCACAGTGAGCCTACAGGATTGAAGGCCTGCGCCATGTTAAGGCGGCGTGTGGCGTTCTCCTCCGGTCCCATGGTCAGGATATAGGGATTGCAGGAAGTTTCAAGAAAAGACAGGCCGCAGGTGAGGATGAAATATGCAAGGAGGAAAGGAGGGAACATGCCTATCATCTTGGCAGGGAAGAAGAGGAGCGCTCCGAGTGCATAAAGCCCGAGGCCGAGCATGATGCCGGCTTTGTATGAATACTTGCGTATGAACATTGCCGCAGGAAATGCCATGCAGAAATATCCGCCATAGAACGCTACTTGCACCATGGAGCCTTCCGTGACGCTCATTCTGAAAATCTTGGAGAATGCCTTGACCATCGGGTTCGTGATGTCATTGGCAAAGCCCCATAATGCGAAACAGCTTGTGACGAGTATGAACGGTACAAGCATACTGACTCCATTGGATGTGAGGAGTCCTGTCTTTTTCTTTTCCATTATTTGGTGGTTTAGTTGTTTGGTTATTAGTTGTTTAGTTGTTTAGTTGTTTGGTTGTTTAGTTGTTTGGT
The DNA here is from genome assembly GCA_017462915.1 of Prevotella sp. Lineage (GTDB taxonomy): Bacteria > Bacteroidota > Bacteroidia > Bacteroidales > Bacteroidaceae > Prevotella. Next base: position 3,160 of record JAFTQG010000038.1, read on the forward strand.
TGTTTAGTTGTTTGGTTGTTTAGTTGTTTGGTTGTTTAGTTGTTTAGTTGTTTGGTTGTTTAGTTGTTTGGTTGTTTAGTTGTTTGGTTGTTTAGTTGTTTGGTTGTTTAGTTGTTTGGTTGTTTGGTTTTGTGAGGAATAGTCGGAATAGCCGGGATAGATACTGCATCCAACCGTGACCTTTCGCCTGATGAAGGGTGACCTTTTATTGTGTAGACTGTCACCCTTTACAGTGTGAAGGGTGACGGTTTTGCTGTCATGGTGTATTGAGGTCTTGCTGTACAGCTGTCGCATCGTGTCAAGACAGCGTATCGTCGCATTACGGTCATGTCGTATACGGCAAGTCTGACTGCAAAGGTAATAAATAATAATGAAAAACGGAAAATGAAAAACGGAAAATGATATTCAGAGGTGTAAAGTTTTGTACTTTTCCTTTGTTTTTACGAGAATTATTATTAATTTTGCGAGAAAATATCAACTAATATGACTGTCAATGAAGAAATTGCTTTCTCTGCCACCTAATTTGGTGGGATGTTTCCATGATATAACTGGACTGTCTAAGGATGAATGGTTCTGTACAAATGACCCTGTAGACCAGAAACTCGGTTCTGGAGGCGGAACGACATGGGTCTTGGACTCTTGTCCGGACACCTTCCGCAATGAAAAGAAAATCATACTCCATGCCGGTGGACAGAGCCGTCGTCTGCCTTCGTATGCACCATCGGGCAAAATTCTCACGCCGATACCTGTCTTCCGCTGGGAAAGAGGACAGAAACTCTCACAAGACCTGCTGTCGTTGCAGTTGCCGCTGTATGAGGATATAATGGCTAAGGCTCCAGCGTCATTGAAGACAATGATTGTCAGCGGTGATGTCTTTATCCGTGCCGTGAAGCCGTTGCAGGATATTCCTGAGGCAGATGTCGTGTGCTACGGCTTGTGGCTCAATGATGATATTGCAAAGGACCATGGTGTATTCGTGTCGGACAGGAATACGCCTAACGTGTTGAAATACATGCTTCAGAAGCCGTCGATACAGACTCTCCACGATGTGCAGAAAGACCATTATACGCTTGTTGACATAGGTATATGGATACTTTCCGACAGGGCAGTCGAGGTATTGAAGGCGAAGAGCCGCAAGGATAATGCCAAGGACGGTGAGTTCAACATCCGGGAGTACGACTTGTACAGCGAGTTCGGATGCGCATTGGGTGCAAATCCTTCAGAACCGGATGATGAGGTAGGAAAGCTTTCGGTGGCTATCCTTCCTTTGCCGGGAGGAGAATTTTATCATTACGGCACTACTCCAGAGCTCCTGTCGTCAACATTGGCAGTGCAGAATATCGTTGTTGACCAGCGTGAAATCATGCACCGTGACAGAAAACCACATCCGTCAATGTTCGTGCAGAATGCCGATATAAGGATGAAACTGCATGAGAATAATACGAATGTATGGATAGAGAACTCTGTTGTCGGTGCAAAATGGACTTTGACAAACTGCAATGTCATTACCGGTGTCCCGGAAAATGACTGGGAGATAAGTCTTGAGCCGGAGCAGTGTGTCGACATTGTGCCTATGGGCGAGAAGGAATGGGCTGTGCGTCCATACGGATACAGGGACAAGTTTGCCGGGAAAATGCAGCAGGAACCTCTGTTCCCGATAGTCGATAGTATTGACGATATGGGCAAGGTGCTCCGCTTTATGCTTGGCATTTCAGATGAAGGCAAGACTCTGTTTGAGTCTGCAAAGAAGGTCAGTGCGGAGGGTATCTCTGCCACGGCAAATCTTCTCAGGCTTGCAAAGCAGAGGAAGATGCTGAGAGCGCGCAACTGGTCTGCCATAGCGGAGAACCATGAACACTCTGTATTCTATCAGGTCAATTTGTACGACGCCGCACGTGAGTTTGCAGACAGCAATATCCCTTTGACAAAAGAGATAGGAGAAGAGAATCCTTTGCTCACACGTATCCATGACGCGATGTTCCGTTCGGAAGTGGAACGGTTGAAGGCAAATTGTGCAACAGTCGGTCAGGATGTTCTCTTAAATAAGGCAAAAGACTGGGATGCACAGGCTTTCAGACTGTTGCAGCAGGGCTTGACAGAGCCGATGCTCGTAGAGAGGCAGTCGCCGAGAATGTCCGTCTACGGTGACCAGATAGTATGGGGACGCTCTCCTGTACGCATAGACCTTGCCGGAGGATGGACAGACACCCCTCCTTATTGTCTGATGGAAGGCGGTGCCGTGGTGAACATCGCCATAGACCTTAACGGCCAGCAGCCTATTCAGGCGTATGTCCGTCCTTGTAAGGAGAAACATATCGTGATGAGGAGTATCGATTTGGGAGCTTCGGAGACGATAACCACATACGAGGGACTAAAGGATTTCCACCGTGTCGGCAGTCCTTTCTCCATCCCTAAGGCAGCCCTTGTGCTGTGCGGCTTCCAGCCTGGCTTCTCCACCGAGACCTATGCCTCTCTTGAACAGCAACTTGATGATTTCGGATGTGGCATAGAAGTGACATTGCTCTCTGCCATCCCAGCCGGCAGCGGACTTGGCACGAGCAGTGTATTGGCATCCACGGTGCTCGGTGCGCTGAATGATTTCTGCGGACTTAACTGGGACAAGAACGAAATAGGGCGAAGAACCCTCGTGCTGGAGCAGTTGCTGACAACGGGAGGAGGATGGCAGGACCAGTTCGGAGGCATACTCCACGGTGCCAAGCTCCTTACCACAGAACGTGGTTTCGGGCAGAATCCGCAGGTGCGCTGGATGCCAACGACGATATTCACACAGCCAGAGTACAAGGCTTGCCATCTGCTCTATTACACAGGCATTACACGTACGGCGAAGACTCTCCTTGCGGAGATAGTGCGGAGGATGTTCCTGAACCACGGTGATGAGCTTCGCCTGTTGCGCGGAATGAAGCAACATGCCCATGACATGTATGAAGCTATCCAGGCAGGTAATTTCAATCTCATGGGACAGCTTGTGGCAAAGACATGGCAACAGAACCAGATGATAGATGCCGGCACGAATCCTGACGGTGTGCGTGTATTGACGGATATGGTGGATGAACTATGCCTCGGATACAAGCTCCCTGGAGCCGGCGGTGGCGGTTACCTGTATATGGTGGCGAAAGATCCGGAGGCTGCGGCACTTATCAAGCAGCGCCTGCAACAGAATCCGCAGAATAAGAATGCGCGTTTCGTCGACATGACGATAAGCGAGACAGGACTTCAAGTAAGTAGATCATAATGTATGCAATTTCTCAAATAACGACCCTGATAGGGGCGCACAGATACGGTACAGCGGAGACAAGCATCGGCTTTGTGCTGACCGACTCACGTTCACTCTCATTTCCGGAGGAGACACTGTTCTTTGCAATAAAGACACAGAGGAGTGACGGACACAGATATATTCAGGACTTGTGCAACAGGGGAGTGCGTAACTTCGTTGTCAACAGGGATTTTGACGTTCCTGCCGATTGCGGAAGCACTAACTATCTCGTAGTGCCGGATACCGTCGAGGCTCTGCAGAGGCTTGCTGAGAGGCACAGGGAGGAATATGACATTCCTGTGATAGGAATCACTGGTTCTAACGGCAAGACGACGGTAAAGGAATGGCTTTATCAACTGATGTTCAAGGATAAGCGCATCACACGTTCTCCGCGTTCGTACAATTCGCAGATAGGTGTGCCTCAGTCTGTATGGATGATAAACAGCCAGACAGAACTCGGCATATTCGAGGCTGGCATCAGTCAGGTAGGCGAGATGCAGGCCTTGCAGGAAATCATACAGCCGACGATTGCCGTACTGACAAATATCGGACAGGCGCATCAGGAGAACTTCCGCTCCTTGGCGGAGAAATGCGAGGAGAAGCTCGGACTTATCAAGGATGCTGAGGTCGTGATATACAATGCTGACGACGAGACCGTCTCTCATTGTATGCGCAAGAGCAATTTCAAGGGCATACGCCTCGGCTGGTCCATGGAAAACCAGAATGCTCCCTTATATATAAATAAGGTGGAGACGGATGATGTAAGGCATGAGACGAGAATCTCGTATGTCTATAACGGTTCTGCCGGGGAATACTGCATAAGGAAAATAAACGAAGGCGGAATAGAAAATTCCATAACGTGTGCTGCCGTATGCCTTTATCTCGGCATGTCGCAGAAGACCTTGGCAGAACGGATGCCGCAGCTGGAAGCTATAGCCATGCGCCTTGAAGTGAAGCAGGGACAGCGCGGATGTATACTGATAAACGACTCGTATAACAACGATGTGAAGTCACTGGACATAGCTCTTGATTTCATGTCGCGCCGTCCTGACAGCAAGGGTCGTAGCCGTACGCTTATCTTGTCGGACATCTACCAGACAGGCTTGTCAGACAAAGAACTCGCCGAAGAACTGCTCTCACTCATAAAGAGTAGGGGAGTGGACAAGTTCATCGGCATAGGCAAGGTGCTGAAGGAAAGTTTTGCACCTGTACTTTGCGGCGCAAGCAATGATATACTCCGTGCATTCTTCAATACCACAGACGAGTTCCTCAAGTCAGAGACATTCGGGAATCTGCATGATGAGGTGATACTCATAAAAGGTGCCCGTATCTTTGAGTTTGACCGTATTACCGACAGGCTGGAGCAAAAGGTCCATGAGACGGTGCTGGAGGTTAACCTCAATGCTGTGGTGGAGAACTACAATCGCTACCGTTCATTCATGAGTCCTGAGACAAAACTTGTATGTATGGTAAAGGCTGATGCTTACGGCGCAGGTGCTGTCGAGGTGGCAAAGACTCTGCAAGACCATCGTGTTGACTATCTTGCCGTTGCCGTTGCAGACGAAGGCGTGACACTGAGAAATGCTGGCATCACATGCAATATCATGATTATGAATCCGGAGATGTCCGCATTCAAGACGATGTTTGACTATAATCTTGAACCGGAGGTCTATTCTTTCAGGATGCTTGACGCGCTTGTACATGCTGCACAGCATGAAGGTATAACAAACTGGCCTGTGCACATCAAGCTTGATACAGGAATGTGCCGTCTCGGTTTCCATCCAGAGCATGATATGGACGAACTCATAAAGCGCCTGCATCAGCAGAAAGCTGTCATACCGCGTTCGGTCTTCTCACACTTTGTAGGCTCGGACTGTGATGACTTCGATGCTTTCTCTGCAGAGCAGTTTGCTCTTTATGACGCAGGAAGCAGGAAACTGCAGGTGGCGTTCCAGCATAAGATACTGAGACATATATGCAACTCGGCAGGCATAGAGCATTTCCCTGAACGCCAGATGGATATGTGCCGTCTTGGATTAGGCCTTTACGGCATCAATCCACGCGATAATTCCATGCTGTCTACAGTATCTACACTGAAGACCACAATCCTTCAGATGCGTCATGTCCCGGCAGGACATTCCGTAGGATACAGCCGGCGGACAATACTTGAGCGTGACAGCATCATCGCCGCAATACCTATTGGTTATGCCGACGGCCTTGACCGTCATCTCGGCAACAGGCATTGCTATTGCATGGTCAATGGGAAGAAAGCCGATTATGTAGGCAATATCTGTATGGACGTTGCCATGATTGATGTCACGGATATCGACTGCCAGGAGGGTGACAGCGTGGAGATATTCGGTGAGAATCTTCCTGTCACGGTCCTTTCCGATGTGATAGGCACAATACCGTATGAAGTGCTTACCGGTGTGAGCAATAGGGTGAAACGTATATACTTTGAAGAGTAGGGCGTTTCACCCTATTCTTTTATTTGTCATTATGTTTATCATATCCGTGTGGACGGAAATCTATGAATGACCTTGATAAACGTCCTATGTATATGGCGTGTTCTCCGTATTTGGTTAAAAAAATAAAAATAAGTCTTGTTGCTGTACGCATATTTCGCGATTATTAATTTAAATCATTAATTTTGCATAAAATGTGTGCGCAAACGCAATCTGAACGACTGAAAAACCGCGACATAATCAAAAATAACTAAATAATCAAAAATGAGTCAAATTCAAACATCAAAGATGACCAACTGGCGTTGGGTTATGTGTGCGATGCTCTTCTTCGCAACGACGGTCAACTACATGGACCGTCAGGTACTTTCTCTTACATGGAAAGACTTTATTTCACCAGAGTTCCATTGGAATGACGAGATTTACGGTAATATCACAGCCGTATTCTCCATCTTCTATGCGGTAGCAAACCTCTTCGCAGGTAAGTTTGTTGACTGGATGGGAACTAAAAAGGGATACTTCTGGGCAATCACGATATGGTCTCTCGGTGCTGTGCTTCACGCCGGTTGCGGTGTGTTTACAGAGGGATGGCTTGGGCATGGTCTCCAGAGCAAGGCCGATCTCGTTCAGGCAACAGGTGACCTTGCTGTGACTATAGCCACTGTCAGCATGTATGCTTTCCTCGCATGCCGTTGCGTGCTCGCGCTCGGTGAGGCTGGAAACTTCCCGGCAGCCATAAAGGTTACAGCCGAGTATTTCCCTAAGAAAGACCGTGCTTTCGCTACATCAATATTCAATTCAGGAGCTTCTGTTGGTGCTCTTGCCGCTCCTGCTACTATTCCACTCCTTGCAAAGGCAATGGGATGGGAGATGGCATTCATCATCATCGGTGGTCTCGGCTTTATCTGGGCAGGTATCTGGCTTTTTGTCTATGACAAGCCGGCAAAGTCAAAGTTTGTCAATAAGGCAGAGCTTCTCTATGTTAATCAGGACGAGGCAGACGGCACAGCAAATGCTGCTGCAGAGACAGAGGAAAAGCAGATGGGATATATTGAGGCCTTCAGCCACAAGCAGACTTGGTCTTTCGCATTTGGCAAGTTCATGACAGACGGCGTATGGTGGTTCTTCCTGTTCTGGGCTCCTGCATATTTCTCAGATCAGTATGGATACAAGTCTGATTCCTCTATGGGTATCGCCTTGATATTCACACTCTATGCCATAGTTACCGTGCTTTCAATGTTTGGCGGCTATCTGCCAAAGCTCTTTGTCGAGAAGAAGGGCATGAACCCTTATCAGGGTCGTATGCTTGCAATGCTTATCTTCGCCTTCTTCCCTGTACTTGCACTGTTTGCACAGCCTATGGGACAGTACAGCGCATGGTGGCCGGCAGTCATCATCGGTTTCGTAGGCGCAGGTCACCAGGCATGGTCTGCAAATATCTTCTCAACAGTAGGTGATATGTTCCCTAAGTCTGCCATCGCCACTATCACAGGTATCGGCTCTATGGCTGGCGGTATTGGTTCTATGCTTATCAACTGGGCATCAGGTCATCTCTTCGTATACGCAGATGAGCAGGGTGCGGCATTCCAGTTCATGGGCTTTGAGGGCAAGCCTGCCGGTTATATGATTATCTTCAGCATCTGTGCTGTAGCTTACCTCATCGGTTGGGTAGTCATGAAGGCTCTTGTTCCGAAGTACAAGCCTGTAGTGATGAAGTAATATTATTTATGTATTATATTGGCTCTGTCAGTGTGTATCCACTGTACAAGAGTTGATATACGGATTACTTATCGGCAAGTCGAAGTCATCGTTCGACTTGCCGATAAGTTTTTTTATCAGAGTGTTGTCATATTTTTTATGACAGGCTCTATTGTCGCCTGTTACAGCCGTAGAAACAGGCTCTGTAGAAAAATGGTGGGGTGATTTGCTGCTGAGCCTAAAAAAGTATCAACCCCGAAAGTCTTTTGTCAGACTTCCGGGGTTGATGTCTTTGGAGTACCTCCAGATTGTCGTGTATCAGTGCAGGTATTATGCGCTGAAATATGAATCTTACTTGAAATAACGGTTGAAGAGGCCGCGGAAGCCTGCGCCGTGGCGTGCCTCGTCCTTTGCCATTTCGTGTACAGTGTCGTGGATAGCGTCAAGACCAGCAGCCTTGGCGTTCCTTGCGATACGGAACTTGTCCTCGCAAGCGCCAGCCTCTGCCATCATGCGCTTCTCAAGGTTTGTCTTTGTGTCCCATACTACATCGCCGAGGAGCTCTGCAAACTTTGAAGCGTGCTCAGCCTCTTCGAAGGCGTAGCGCTTGAAAGCCTCAGCTATCTCAGGATAGCCCTCACGGTCTGCCTGACGTGACATTGCAAGATACATTCCAACCTCTGTGCACTCGCCATTGAAGTGTGCGTTGAGGTCATTGATCATCTCCTCGTCAGCACCAGATGTCTTTGCCTCGCCGATCTTGTGAACTGTCGCGTACTCAGCCTCGGCTGTCTCGTCTACCTCTGTGAACTTTGATGCCGGTGCTTTGCACAATGGGCACTGCTCTGGAGCTTCTGTACCTTCGTGAATGTAGCCACAAACGGAACAAATGAACTTCTTTGTCATAATGTCTAAGTTTTAGTTGGTTAATAATGTTTTTGTATATGTTTTCTTTTTGTGTCTGCAAAATTACAACTTTATTTTATATATGCAAAGGCAATTCGGGAAAATAAATGGTAAATTCGGGAATGGCTGCCGTTTTTTCATGATATTCTCATTTTTCGCGGTCAGATAGATGGTATTTTCAGGGAATTTTCGTACCTTTGTCCTCGGTAATAATGGTGGCTGCTTTGTTTTGTAACTGTTGCAAAAGTACAAAAAATCCTCTGATTACCAAATCTGTAGACACTTGAATTTCATTAAACTCACGTTATATCACAAATGAAAAAGCATCTTTCCTTTCTTATAATGATAGTCGCATTCTGCACAGCACATGCATCTATTGGCTTTTCTTCCTATCGGGGTGTCTGGAGCAGTGACAGTGCCGAGGCTGTAATCACTGATTCTGTTTGCATCTTCTACTTTCAGGCAGACAGCACAATGCAGGCTATTCTTGAGATTCCGTCAGCCGGCTTTTCAAGCAAAACGGTTTTCGCAAAAGACGGCACGGTGACATCCTGCTCTGGTGAAGAGCCGCTCGCGATATCTGAGACGAATGGCGTTTTAGACATTTGCGGCTATTCACTAAAGAAAGTGGAAGAAATCAATATCATCACGCCCTACGAAATGGCACAATGCAACTCAAAAGACGATGTTGGCAAATGTTTGCAGCAGTGGCGGCTTGGAGCCGGATATGGGATTTCTGACGATATGATTTATTGCGAGATAAATACAAACCGCCACATGTTCGTCTATATGATAAATCCTGCTATGGTATATATCCGTGCTGCGGCTACTCGGAACAATAATAGCGGGACACTCTTTTTCCAGAACATCCGTATGATGAAAAACCGGAATACAGGGGAATATACCATGCATATCGCGCCTGATAATCTTAATGTTTCGCGAAATGATCTGGAGATAGACAATACAAAATTCCAGCCTAATTCGTGCACATTCTCCCCTGACGGAGGTATTTACTGGTCGCTTATCTCGTTTGAACCTGACTTGATTTTATTGAACGGTTGTGGGGAGACATATCAAGTTAAGCGTCCTTCTATCGCAGACGATATGGAATATATAGAATATGTGCCGTATTCAGCAGATGATAAACTCTTTGATATGCGATACCATAGGTGAACAGAATCAAACGATGCTGTACGCGATGAAACAAGGGCCTGCATCCTGCTCATCTGCTATGCCAGGATATTCTGCGCATTTCCTCTCTTTTTATTCGGCATTTCCGGAGATTCTTCGTAACTTTGCATGCATAAAAAATGACTACTATGGCAAATGTTTCTCTCGGCGATATATATGATATGGTGTGCGAGACACCTGCCGGCGACGGTCTCGTGATAGATATGATGCCGGACTTTCTTGACTCTGACATGCAGACCAACAGCCGTCCGCATGTGCATACGTTCTACGAGATACTGTGGTTTTTTGACGGTAAAGGGACGCATACTGTTGATTTCCAGGATTACGAGGTGAAGCCTGGCTCCATTTTCTTCCTCTCTCCTGGACAGGTGCACAACTTTGACGGCATCACACGCCATCGGGGCATCTCCCTGAAGCTATGCACCGACTTCCTCAAGTATGAGAATGCCGACGAGGATATTTTCATAAAATACAACATGTTCAATGCCTTTGATGTCGCGCCGTATTTCCTCATCAGCGACCCCTCCGTGGCGGAACATCTCCGCGGACTTATCGAGAACATGCGCGAGGAGCAGGGACACGCCGACGATTTCGGCCACATGGACATTCTCCGTGCCTTGGTAAAGGTCTTTCTTGTCAATGTCCAGCGCCATGGCGTGCGTCCTGATGCCCTGCCGTTGCAGACGACACGGGCATCCAACCGCCTCTTCCTGCTCTTCAGGAAGACACTGGAGCAGGAGTATGACCGTATGCATACCGTGAAGGACTATGCCGACCGCCTGAACGTTTCGTCGAAGACGCTCACGAACAGCGTGACGGAATGCTCGCGCAAATCACCTCTTGCCTTCATCAATGACCGTGTGATACTTGAGGCGAAGCGTCTCCTGCGCTTCACCAATCTCATGGTGAAGGAGATAGCCTACCGCATGGGCTATGACGACCCCTCTTATTTCGTTAAGTTTTTCAAGCGCCAGACAGGCTATCTGCCTTCCGATTTCCGTGACAATGTACTTTCGGATGATTCTCGTAAAAACACTGTCTGATAGTTAGTTGCCGTTGTGTTGTCGACTATGTGCCCCATAGACTGCCATTGATGGCGTAACGATAGTGTAGGAAGAGAGTCTATGCTTTTTACATAGGGAGAAATTTTGGATGAGAAGGAAATGCAAGGTAAAAGGAAACAAGCCCAAACCGGTCATGAGAGGCTTTATTGCAGGTACATTTCCTCATGACCAGATTTAGGCTTGTTGCTTTATTAGTGTATGTGTTTTTATCCTAAGGGATAGAATGTTACTCGATGGATTGCGTTATTAAATTCACGAACAACTCATGTACACGCGTGTCGTCGGTGAGCTCCGGATGGAAGGCGGTGACAATCTGGTTGTCCTGACGTGCCGCGACGATGTGTCCGTCGACTTCGGCAAGCACCTCCACGCCGTCGCCTGTTGCCGTGATGTATGGCGCGCGGATGAATGTCATCGGTATTTCCCCGATGCCTTTCATGTCGTGTACGGTATGGAAACTGCCGAGCTGGCGGCCGTAGGCGTTACGCTTCACGGTGATATCCATCGTGTCGAGATGCTCCTTGTCAAGCATTATAAGTCCGGCACATGTGCCGAAGACTGGAAGACCGGCGACGATGGCGTCCCTGACAGGTGAGAAAAGCCCTTCGTCACGTATTATCCTCATCATGGCGGTGCTCTCGCCTCCCGGGATTATCAGACCGTCTTTCTCCTGTTGCCAGTCATCGATGTTCCTTACAAGGAACGAGTCTATGCCGATGCTTTGCAGCATCTGCTGATGCTCGGCAAACGCTCCCTGTAATGCAAGTATCGCTATTCTCATGATTTTACTTGCCTCTCTCTGCCATCAGCAGTTCTATTTCGCTCTCGTTGATGCCCACCATGGCCTCGCCGAGATCCTCGCTCAGTTCGGCGATTATCTTAGGATTGTCATAGTTTGTGACAGCCTTCACGATAGCCTGTGCACGTTTTACAGGGTCGCCGCTCTTGAATATGCCGCTTCCCACGAACACACCCTCAGCTCCAAGCTGCATCATCAGGGCCGCATCGGCAGGGGTAGCCACACCGCCGGCTGCGAAATTGACGACAGGGAGCTTGCCGTTCTCGTGTACATACTGCACGAGGTCAAACGGCACGCGTAACTGCTTGGCGGCCTCATACAGCTCGTCCTCGCTCATGGATACGAGGCGGCGTATCTCGCTCTGCATCATACGCATGTGGCGAACGGCCTGTATCACATCGCCAGTGCCCGGCTCTCCCTTCGTGCGTATCATCGTTGCGCCCTCGTTGATGCGTCGCAACGCCTCGCCGAGGTCCTTTGCTCCGCAGACGAAAGGCACATTGAACTTGCGCTTGTCGATATGGTAGACATCATCGGCAGGGGAGAGCACCTCGCTCTCGTCTATATAGTCGATTTCTATTGCCTCAAGTATCTGTGCCTCAACAAAGTGGCCTATGCGGCATTTTGCCATCACAGGGATGCTGACAGCTTCCTGTATGCCCTTTATCATCTTAGGGTCGCTCATGCGGCTCACGCCTCCTGCGGCACGTATGTCTGCCGGAATGCGTTCCAATGCCATAACGGCACATGCGCCGGTAGCCTCGGCAATCCTTGCCTGCTCAGGTGTTGTAACATCCATGATGACACCGCCCTTGAGCATCTGGGCCAGGTTGCGGTTGAGTTCTGTTCTGTTTTCCATGTTTATGTCCTTTTATTTTAGTGTGTTACGGCAGACGATACGACTGCCGAAATGAATATTTTGTAAAGATAATGCAAACCGAGCGCAATCAAGTTTACTTGAAATTGCCGAGGTGCAGCTTGTCTTATGCAAAGATAATGCAAACCGAGCGCAATCAAGTTTACTTGAAATTGCCGAGGTGCAGCTTGTCTTATGCAAAGGTAAGGACATGCTCTGGAATGTGCAAATATCCGTTCCGTGATGGAAAAACTTTGTTCCGAAATCAGCTCCGTTTCTCCAGAAGACTGTTGTCTCCCTCATATTCCGCAATCTTCCTCTTGAATGATTCTGGCATCTCCATGGAACAGTTGTGCACCGTATCGAAGAAGACCATCACGGTGGTGCACTCGCATTTCACCTCCTTTGTCCTTGTGTTGATGGCCCTTTGCAGCAGAGTGAAGCTCTTTGTGCCGAGATGTGTTATCTTTGTCTGCAAGACTATCTCGTCGGGATAGAATATCGGGGCAAGGAAATCGGCATTGACATGTGCCACGACTATTCCGAGACTGTCAAACACATGCTGTCCGAGGACATCGATGAAGTAGCGGGTCTTGCACATGTCGAACAGCGAGAAGTACACGGAATTGTTGATATGTCCGAACTTGTCGATGTCGGAGAAACGCAGTTGCGCCGGCATCTGGTAGCGGAATGTCATTTCTTCTTTTTCCATTGTTTGCGTTTTTTATGCGTTTTTATGCGGTTATACGCTTTGACGGTTGTACGGTTTAGGTTTTGCTTCAGACAGCAACATCTTTCTATGAAGATACCGCCGGTGTCTCCTGTGATATGGAGACACAGACGGTATCATCTGTATTGGGTATTTTCATAGATAGGTTTCTACACTCTATAGAGCAGGCCGTTCTTGAGATCTGTCTCTGCTGTCTGCTTTATCTTGACATGGAGCTTCTTGCCAGTGGCGTTGAAAGGTATCTGCTCCACAAAGCGATAGTAGCGCGGACGCTTGAAATTGGCTATCGCGGAGCTCTCCTTGCAGTAGCTGTCAAGTTCTTCTGGAGTGAGCGACATGTCATCGCGCACGACATACGCCGTAACCATCTGTCCGCGTATCTTGTCAGGCACGGAGGTCACGATGCAGTCCTTCACCTTCGGATGCATATTGAGTACGGCCTCTATTTCTGTCGGATAGATGTTCTCTCCCGAGGAGATTATCATGTCGTCCTTGCGTCCCACGATGGTGATGAACTGATGTTCGTCCCATGTGGCGAGGTCGTTGGTGTAGATGAAGCCCTTGTAGTATTTCCGCTCCGTCTCCTCATCGTTGTTGACATAGTAGTAAGGAGACTTGGCAGGTGAGCAGATTATAACCTCGCCGACTTCCTTTCCGTCGGTAGATGCAAGGTCTTCCGGTTCGGCGCGGTGGTCTTCGTAGACTTTCACTACCCTCACATCGTCGTCCACGCATGAAGCTCCTGCCGTCCCGGCGAAGTCCGGGAGGTCAAACGGGCGCAGGAATGTGTTCCAGAAAGTCTCCGTCGTGCCGTATCCGTTGAAGATGTTCGGCGTGAGCACATGCTGGTAACGGATGCAGGCTGAGCGTTCCAGCGGGCTGCCCATGGTTACGATACCTTTCAGGGCACTGATGTCGTATCCCTGGCGTTCCTGCTCGTCGGCGAGAGCTTCAAGGACTGTCGGCACTCCGATGATGAATGTTATCTTGTATTTCCAGACATGTTTCAGTGTCATGAGGGCATCGAACTTGCCCTGTATGACGAGTGATGCGCCGGCATAGAATACCACGCAAGGACCTGCACAGTGCAGACCGCCACGGTGGAACCACGGGGTGGTGTTCATCGTCACGTCCTTGTAGCTCATCGGGAAGTGTATCATGACATCGTGGGCGGAGAGCACCTCGTTGATGCTCGTGATGCTGACACCTTTCGGGCGTCCTGTAGTGCCCGAGGTATAGAGACGTGTGGTCTCGTCATAGATATTGTATTCACAGGTGAACGGCGGCTCTTCCTCAGAAGCGTCCTTTACATAGTCGTCATAGGAGATGATGTCTCCGCTTGTCTTTCCTCCCACGACGATGATGCGCTTAGGAGTGTGCTCGGCAATCTCGACAGCCTTCAGCACGTCAGGGAGCTTGGAGTCGCAGCAGATGATCACCATAGGCTTGGAGTCCTCGATATTGAACGACAGCTCTCCGCAGCTTACCCTGTAGCTCACGGGAGCGCAGACGCCATGCATCTTGTGGGCGGAGACGTATGAGAACGCGAACTCCGGGCAGTTGAGCAACTGCATCATGATGACATCGCCCTTGCTGAATCCGTCTTTTGCCAAGGCGTTGCACAGGCGGTTGACGTCACGGTTCAGCTCAGCGTATGTCCATGTCTTGTCGGTCTGTGGGCATATCATGGCCTGCCTTCCTGCGTATCTCCGCACATTGCGCATGAAGCCTTCTATCCAGGTGTAACGGCTTTCGAAAATTGTCTTGAAATCATTCATGTTCTTATATTATTTTACGTATTGAATATATAGTCAGTCACTTGCGTTCGTGTCTGCAAAATTAAATAAAGTGTCTGACGGAACAAGAATGATTATGTCTAAAAATACTGGAATGTCGTTTTTTAAGGATGAAACGTCACTTCCCTTCGAGCCATTTGCACACCTCTGCTTTTCGTGTGCGGCTCACATTAATCTCCGGATAATGGTCTCCTGCGAGGTGTATGGCCATCTTTCCGTTCTCGAGTCTTTCCGTGCCGGCGACCTGCTCGAGAGGTATGATGTATTTGCGGTTTACGCGCATGAAACGCCTCGGGTTGAGCTGTGCCGCGACGTCGTCAAGGGTGGTCTGCATGGCATACGATGTGCCATCCTGGAGCTTGATATACGTGGTCTTCTGCTCCGAGACGATATACCTGATGTTTGCCGTGAGTATGACTTTCTCGCCCTTTGTGGTCTTGACGAGGAAACGCTCGCGGTATGTGTCTTCGCCCGTGACGTTTCGTCTCTGCCTGCGCCTGCGTGGCATGAGGAGATTGCGTGCCTTGCCTATGGCAGTCGCCAGCTCCTCCTCGCCGACGGGTTTGAGGAGATACGACAGACTGTTGTAGCCGAAAGCCTGCAACGCGTGTTCCTTATGTGTCGTGGCGAAGATTATCGGTGTGGTCTCCGGCGCATAGTTAAGGGCATCGAAGCTGAGGCCGTCCTCGAGCTGGATGTCGGCGATGATGATGTCTATGCCGTAGTGGCAGTATTGCAGGAAGCTCTTCGCCTGCTCCACAGAGGCGATGGGACCGATGACCTCCGCCTCCGGTTCTGCCTTCTCGAGCAGGTTTCTCAGGAGACGGTAGTCGTACATTTCATCTTCTATGACAAGTATCTTCATGGGCATTCTTAGGCAATATTAATGTCGGTATATAGTGGGATGTCTCTTATTATATATTATAAGGTGTAAGCGGTGATGCGGTTTTTATGGTTATACGATGGTGCGGTTTGCGGCTATGGATTACGGTTTTCAGGTAATGGGTATCTATATGCCACATGACTGTCCAAGCTCTTTACCGCCAAACCATACGGACATGCGCCTGCAAAGTTACGTTTTTTATTCAAGAACGGCAAGCGGTAGGGGGAAATTTGTTTATCAGAAAAGCGGTCAATATGCGGAAAACGAGCCGTACCCTGCGGTCTTCTTGCTCGTCCGACACCATTGGCAATGTCGGTTTCTGCACTTTCCACGCGCCAGAAGTTACTGCACGGGTTTTCAGATGCGCTGTTTATCATAATTTCTGCCCCATGGTATGAAAATGCGGATTTTGCCCGTAAACGATGCCGTCTCCTGCCGAAAATGGGGCGAAAAACGGCTTTTTCCTGTGCGAAATGTGACGGCTGACCGCCTTTTTCGTCACCTTTTGTATGGCAAAGGGTGACCTTTCGCTATGCAGAGGGTGACCTTTCGTAGCCTGTGAAATGTCTGCCAAAATATTATTTTAAGGTAATGGGTTGATAATCAGGTGTTTGTAAAATGCAGAGAAATCGCGTATTTACGGGCTTTCCTTCACGAATCCCCTTTCAGACGATTCTCGGAGACCGAAAATGCAGTGGGTTTTCTTTTCGAGAAGGTTCGTGTGGGTTGTGGTTGGTTGCGGTTATACGGTTGTGGGTTATTGGTTATATGTTATGGATTTTATAAAATCAAGAAGCATCTGCTAAATCTGCTAAATCTGCGTGCCGTAAAGACATGTTTCATACATTGTGTAGCGCATATTATGGTAAAATCGTCCGCCGAAAGGTGGGAAAATACGGAAAAATTACCGAAAATGGGTGTAAAATAGGTCGTTTGGGGTTAAATAGTGTGAATAATTGTTGCCTATTGTGTTTTTTGTTTGTAAATTTGCAGATGGTTACGTCCTTGTCTTTCTGGCGGAGATGAAGGCTATTTCTGTTGCCGTGCATGTGCTTCTACAGGCTACAGCCATAGGGCTGGAACAGCAGACGGTAATCCGATATACTGAAAACACTGAAAAACGAAAACTATAAAACACGATATGGAACATGTAAAGTGCTTGATAGTCGGTTCCGGACCGGCAGGATATACAGCAGCGATATATGCAGGACGCGCAGCTCTCGACCCAGTGGAATACTGCGGAATGCAGACCGGCGGCCAGTTGACACAGACCACGGAAGTGGAGAATTTCCCTGGTTACCCTGAAGGAGTGGATGGAAATCAGATGATGATGGACCTCCGTGCCCAGGCCGAACGCTTCGGTGCGGACATCCGCGACGGAGAGATTGTCGAGGCAGACCTGTCGCGTCGTCCTTTCGTCCTTACCGTGGACAACGGCGACAAGATAGAGGCGGAGACACTGATAATAGCCACAGGAGCGTCGGCAAAGTATCTCGGTCTTGACGACGAGAAGAAGTATGCAGGGCAGGGCGTCAGCGCCTGCGCCACCTGTGACGGCTTCTTCTACCGCAAGAAGACCGTTGCCGTAGTGGGAGGCGGTGACACAGCCTGTGAGGAGGCGATGTACCTCGCCGGCCTTGCCTCCAAGGTCTACCTCCTTGTGAGGAAACCTTTCCTCCGCGCTTCAGACGTGATGAAGAAGCGTGTCATGGAGAATGAGAAGATAGAAGTGCTCTTTGAGCATAACGCTGAAGGACTTTTCGGCGACAACGGCGTGGAGGGCGTCCATGTCGTGAAGCGCAAGGGAGAGCCCGACGAGGAGCATTACGACATAGCGATAGACGGATTCTTCCTCGCCATAGGCCATAAGCCAAACTCTGATGTCTTCCGCAAATATGTGGAGACCGACGAGACAGGATTCATAAAGACCGAGGGCGACACGCCACGCACGAATATCCCGGGAGTCTTCGCCGCCGGCGATGTGGCAGACCCTCTGTACCGTCAGGCCATCTGCGCGGCAGCCTCGGGATGCAAGGCCGCCATGGAGGCAGACCGTTTCCTGAAAGAAAACGCATGACGGTATTTGCGGGTGTGAGGTGATGCGGTCTTACGGTTAGACGGAAGACAAGTATCTATTCCTGCTATATCGGCTATTCCGGCTATTACCATCACCACCCCAACAACTAAACAACAAATTCACTTTTTATACTAATCAATTAAAACTTAAAAACAACTACTTATGAAGAAATCAATGCGATTTGCTTTGATGTTGCTCCTGCTCCTTGCAGGTACAGTGACATCGTGGGCAGACTTCAAGGACTTCAGCGTGCGAGTTGACAACTCAGATCAGACGCTGTTGACCTCAGAAGAGACTGCTGAGCAATGGAAGGCGTTTGAATTCAGCATCGCAGTGGGAGATGATGGCACAATAACCCGTGTCTCTGCTGAAGACGCAAATTTAGCGGCTACCATTAGTGGCAAGTATCATGGGGAACACGGATCCGCATCTCTGAAACTTGTTGTGCCTGTTGATGGTACTGTGAAAATCACTGTTGGACAGTGCCAGTTTAGCGGAAACGATATCACAGTTACGAATAGTGTGGGTGATGTCGTGGCAAAAAAAACTCCGGTAAAGGCTTGCTGGAAGGACAATCCGGCAAATGTTACCGAGCTGTACTACACAGGCGAGGCGACGACCCTTACCATCACAGGCATGGGTTACTGCCCTTATGTTGCAGTGGAGAAGAGCGAGGCTGTCATCAACAAGTACAACATCGTTTACACTCTCGGCACAGAGGCTGATGTGACAGGTAATGTCCCTGCCACAGTGACATGGACAGAGGGCGACACTTACGCTATCCCTGCCAACTACACTCTCTACAAGGAGGGCTATACACTGACAGGCTGGAATGACGGTGCAAATACTGTTGCTGTCGGCGCAGAGTATACTCCTGCCGCTGATGTGACAATGACTCCTGTCTTCACACAGAACACCGTATCTCTCGCAGACCGCAAAGAACCTGTGACATTGAAGTGGAACTTCCGCCGCGATCAGGGCGCACCTACTGTAGGATGGGAAGGAAAATCTGCACAGCCATGGGTGACACAGGCTACAGTCAACGGCGAGACTATCGACGTTAAGATGGATGTAACGACCAGCCCGGGCAAGTTCAACAACGGTTCTAATATAGACTGGGCACAGTGCAATAATGGTACGACATTCACTATCCCTAATGCTAAGGGTGCTGTCGTATCTCTTGAAGGATACAAAGCATTTGGTGCCGACGGCAAGACAGCAACCACTATCGACGGACAGAGCGACTACACCTCAGCAAATACTATAAACTACACCATAGCCAACACTGCGGAGAATATAAATGTTGTTATAGGTAACGATGCTGAGTATACAAGATATGTACAGACCGTTCTGCCAGTCGTAGAGCAGGGGGGTGGAACATTGAAAGAGAAAATTCTTTACACTACAGACTTCACTGACTGGTCAAGTGTTTCTGCTTCTACAACAGAAACACAGGTGACAAAGCAGATGCTTGATGGCAATGACATTACGTTCACTCTTTATAATGTAGCGGTAGACCCTAACGGAACGAACAGCAAGTTTACCAGTGACTGTGTTACTACAGGGTATATCCAGACGGCTAAGGCTGCTGATGCTACAGCTCCTTATATCGTGACATCACCAGTTGCAGATATCACGAAAATAACTTTCGTACAGGCAGCAACAGGCTCTAAGCGTGGAATGACTCTCTATGTTAAGGGTGATGGCGATGAGGACTGGGTCGCATTGCATGATGTTGCCATATCCAAGGCAAGTGGCGAGTCTTTGACTTATGATGTGAACCGTAAGAACTGTCAGATAAAGTTCGGCTCATTTGCAGTCGGACAGAACGGCTACCTCCTTTCATTGGAGATACAGGGCAATGTCCTTGTTGAGGGTGAGGAGTACACTTTATCTGCTACAGCGTCACCGGCTGAAGGTGGAACGGCAACAGTTTACCCTAAGGCCGATACATACATGGAGAATGACGAGGTTACACTCACAGCAACCGAGAACTTCGGATATGACTTTGTAAACTGGACAGACAAGGATGGCGCTGTCATCTCTGAGGAAGCTAAGTTCAAGTACACTGTTACAGCGAATGCTGAGCTTACAGCAAACTTCAAGAAGGTCAATACCTATGCTCTTGACATAACTGTCGATGGCCTGGGTAAGGACTACATGATAAGCTACTCTCCTGCTCCTACAGTCGTAGAAGGCAAGAAGATGTACGAGGAAGGCACAACTGTTACCGTTACAGCCGCTTCCAACGAGGTTGTCAAGTTTGCATCTTGGAGCGACGGCCAGACAACAGCCGAGATTTCATGCAAGATGACAGAGGACATCGCTCTTACAGCATCATACACAGCTTCAGACTTCATTGCAATATGGGACTTCTATCAGCCAGGAAGCAATGGCCGTATCGCAGACTTCTCTGCTGAGGGCAACGAGGCTGCTTCTCTCGTCATGCGCGATGAGGCCGGCAACACTGCAAGCTGGCTCGACAAGTCTGAGGAAGCAGGAGGCTATGAAGGCCGTCCGGGCGGTGTCAACTGGAAGAATGATGTAGCCATAGGTACTTACTATTGGCAGACAAAGGTTGATGCAAGCAATTTCACAGAAATCAAGGTGAAATCTGCCATGGTATACAACTATAATGCCTATACAGTATACAACCTTGAGTACTCTCTTGATGGTGATAACTGGACAAAACTCGGTTCTATCAATATGCCTGGACGCAAGAACTGGACAGACCTTTCAGTAGATGTTCCTTCCGCAGCCAACAACAAGGCTGAGGTTTACTTCCGCTGGATAGCAGACAAGACTTCTGCCATAGACGGTACAGAGTCTAAGAATGACGGTGCCTGCATCGGCGCAATCTATATCACTGGTATGGAGAAAATCTTCGATGACGGCAAGGCGCCTGTGGTTACTGCCACTGTTCCGGCAGAGGGAAGCAATACTGCAAGTGCTAATGGCAAGATTGTCCTTACATTTGACAAGAAGGTTCAGCTCACAGCTGATGCCAAGGCTACTCTCGGCACAACAGTTCTGAAGCCTGTTGTTTCCGGCACGACTGTCATCTGCGAGTATAAGGGTCTCTCTTACTCCACAGATTACACATTCACACTGAATGGTAACTCTGTCGTTGACCTCACAGGCAACAATAAGGTCGCTGACGATATTGTTATAAACTTCACTACAAGGACAAAGCCTGAGGTAGAGAAAGGTCTCTATGACGCAGTCGTTGCTACAGGTGAGGAACTCGCTGCTGCTGTCAAGGCTGGCAACGAGCGTGCCGATAAGTCTGTGCGTTACCGCATCTTCGTGAAGCAGGGCAACATCAAGATTCCTACATACGAGGGTGATGTGACTGTTGAAGTGACACTTGCAAACGGCACAAAGGAACCACGTACTTACAAGGAACCACGTACTTATATCACAGGTAATAATATCTCCATTATCGGTGAAAGCTACGAGAATACTGTAATCACCAACTCCGCTCCTACAGAGACTTATGAAGGACAGTCTGGCACAGCGAACATTGGTGAAGGAATCGGCAACTCAGATGTATTCATCAACTCCTCTACAGGTCTCTATATTCAGGGCTTGACAGTCAAGACTTCAATTGGTGACAAGAAAGGCCGTGACATAGCATTCCAGGATAGGGGTAACAAGACTATCATGAAGGACGCTTGCCTCTGGGGCTATCAGGACACATACGTGTCTAACGGCGACAAGAGCAAGTATTACTTCGAGGGTGGCGTGCTCCGCGGATGTACAGACTTCCTCTGTGGTAAGGGTGATGTTTACTACAATCGGGTAACCCTCCGTCAGGTGAAGGGTGGATACCTCGCTGTACCTTCTGTTGCGAAAAAGTACGGATATATCTTCGAGTCTTGCAAGATCATCGGCGATACCGAGGATGTAAACGGCAACTATACTCTCGGACGCCCATGGGGCTCAGGCACACCTATCGCACGATTCATCAACACAGAGATGGAGGTTGCTCCTTCTCCAATAGGATGGAGCGAGATGTCTAACGGCTGGCCTGCACAGTTCGCAGAGTACAACTCTCATCTCTCTTCCGGCACAGTGGTAGACCTCTCTCTGCGTAAGAAGACATTCGGTGACGGTCATGCTAACAACCCTGTCATGACAGAGGAAGAGGCAGCCGAGTATTCTCTTGCTACTGTTATGGGACAGGATGACGACTGGGATCCGACTGCATTGACAGAGCAGGCTGGTGCTCCTCAGAATGTCAAGATAGCTGGCAATGACATCACTTGGGACAATTCCAACTATGTCTTCTGCTGGGCTGTATGCAAGGATGGCAAGGTTGTCGACTTTACAGTAGAACCTACTTATACCGTTGACGATGCTTCTGCTGAGTGGTCTGTACGCGCTGCAAACGAGATGGGTGGACTTGGCGAGGCTACCGTAGCTACGACAGGTACAGGCATCAGCAATGTCGAGACAGGCAATGCCGCTGGTATCAATACCGTAAGCAAGTTCATCGAGAACGGTAAGGTTGTCATTGTAAAGGACGGCAAGAAGTTCTCTGCAGCAGGACAGATGCTGAAGTAATCCATATCCTCTCTGTCCAAGGCTTATATCGTTCTGCAGAACCGTAACAGGCATCAGGATGTAAGTCGGAAAACAGACGGATATTGAGAAATAATAAATCTATACATAATAAAAATGGGGCAAATCTTTGTAGGTTTGCCCCATTTTTTGTACCTTTGTCACGTTATACGGATTCATGCCGTGATATATCACTAACATTACTATATACATTTTTAATATGAAAAACTATTTACACAAGGCCTTATCCGTGGCTTTGCTGCTTGTGTCCGCTTTGGGGCTCAAGGCGCAGACTGTGGAGCGAATGCTCTACTATACGGACTTTACAGAGTGGACTGCCGCTACTACGGCGACATCCGTTGAAATCACGACACGTTTCGCTGCCGACAAGGTGACGTTCACGACTGCAGGCGACATGGTTGTCGCTCCGGAGACGACGGTGAACTCACGTAAAGGCTATATAGGCCTGCCGACGGCAAACAAGAACGGAACTGTCGAGACTTCCGTAATACCGAGTGTCACAACCCTTGAGTTTGAGGAGACTGTAGCCCGTGGTGGCGGCAACGGCCTTAAGCTCGAAGTCATGGGCGATGGTGATGCCGGCTGGGTGGCATTGGTGACAGAAAAAATATCAAAGACGACGACAAAGGTTGTTGATGTCAACAGAAAAAATGTGAAACTGCGTTGGAGCAATATCAGCACAGGCAAGGCTGTATATCTCACTGCTGTGAAAATCTGCGGCAGTGTCGCTTCTGATAAGGTTCCTCAGCTGGCCTCGTTCCGTTTCAATGGTGCGGGCTATGATGCCACGAATGTCTTTGCAGAGCAGAATGACGGTGTGATGACAGGCACAATGGATATATCAAAGACTGTGAACATGCTTGGCGAGGCAAATCCTTTTGAGGAGGTCAAGGCTTCTGTCGGCACTGTTAAGAGCATAACATACAACGGCGATGCTGTGAAATGTGATGCAGAGATAGTCGTGACAAACAATGTTGACGAAGTGACATATAAGCTGGCTGTCGTCCAGAAGCCGGACTATACCGTGACATACTCTCTCCTGGACGGTACGGTGCTTGCCACTCAGACTGTGGAGAAAGATGCTCCTATAGTAGCATTCCCGTCAAATATTCAACTGCCGGGCAATGGTGTGTTCCGCGGTTATCATGCAGAGGAGATACACAGGACGGGTGAAAATCAGAAGTTCGAGGCTTACCGCAAGATCACTGTCGATGAGATTATCACGAAAGACATCAAGTTCTATGCTATCGAGACACCGGAAGAAGTCGCTACAGACTCACGCCACGAGTATCGTCTGAATGACCATATCAACGGCAAGCTGAATCCTTATTTCTACATGGAAGACCATGAAGGTATCTCTGTCGTAAGCGGTGAGGCCGCTTTCCATGACGCACAGCACGGATGGAAGTTCAGCGCGAACTCACAGCTCAAGCTCCAGCATGACGGCAATGCACAGATAGCACTGTATCTTTGCTCAGCTACAAATCCTTCTGCAACCATCTCTGTACAGACGGAGAAGGGTGGCTCGCTTAGCTTCTCCAAGGCAACTGACGCGGATAACCGTGTGACGGCACTTGCTGTCAATGACGGCAGCTCATATAGTGTGCTGACATTCAGCGAGGACTGCTATCTGCACGCTATCTCCGTTACAAACCGTATGGACAGGGTGAAGACAGACAACGGTTATATACAGGTGGCTGCAGGTGATGCTGACGCATATCTCGCAACTCTGGAGAAGGTGAACAGCGACGGCGGCAATGCAAGGATTTTCCTTCCTGACGGCACTTACTATCTTGGAGAGAGAGTGCTGACAGAGCTTACAGCCGATAATGTCTCTATCATAGGCGAGTCGATGCTCGGCACAGTCATCGTCAACGAACCAAAGACCACAAAGGAGGGTATCGCCCTTACAGCGACACTCCTCAACAAGTCAAACGGACTGTATATGCAGGACCTTACATTGCAGAACGCCCTTGACTACTATGGCAATAAGGGCACAAGCGGCGGTGGCCGTGCTATCTGCCTGCAGGATAAGGGTACGAACACTATATGCAAGAACGTGAGGATGCTGTCTTATCAGGACACATACTACAGCAACAACACCGGCAATTTCTATTTCGAGGATTCGGAGATTCACGGAACAGTCGATTACCTCTGTGGCGATGGCAATGTCGTTTACAACCGCGTGAAGCTCGTAAACGAGAACCGTACAGCTTCAGATGCTCCTAACGGCTCATGCACGATATCGGCTCCTAACTGTAAGGCCTCTACCTCTGCACGCAAGAACTGGGGCTATGTCTTCTTTGACTGCACGGTAGACTGCAAGTCTGCGACATTCAATCTCGGCCGCTCTTGGGGTGGTGAGTCGAAGCTCGCCTATATCAATACCACAATTCTCCAGCCGGAGAGACTTGACGCCGCACGCTTCTCCGCCGGAGGCATGAATGTTGCCGCTTTCGGATTCTATGAGTATGGCACAAAGAATGCTGCCGGAGAATTGATTTGCCCTGAGTCTAAAATCATCAATTTCACCCACTCGACAGGTAACAGACAGTATGAGACAATCCTCGGTGCACCAAATTGCCCGGGCGGAGTGGTGACAGACTATACCATAGCCAATATCTTCGGCTCATGGAATCCTGACCAGACAGCTTCCCAGAAGACAATCTCTGCTGAGGAGGACATCAAGGCAGAGCTCTCCGAGACATATCTCGTGAATGCAGACGGTACGGCTATCATCGTCCCGGCAAGCGATGTACAGTCTTACAAGACAGGCTTCACCACAGTCTCCGTGCGCGCTTCCAATGGCCGCGGCGGTTTCGGCAACCCATTCTATCTTGTAGGTACTCCGACAGCGATAGACGCCATCACATCAGGTGTCGCAGAGACTCCGGCAGATGCTGTTTACTACAACCTGTCAGGACAGCGTGTCACATCTGCAGAGAGGGGTATCGTCATCGTCAACGGCAAGAAGATTGTGAAATAAAAAAAGCTATAATCATTTAAACTTTCATCAAAGTGTTTGCATCTAATAAAGGTGTAAGCACTTTTTTTGTATATGAAGAAAATACTTTTTTTGACATTCATCGCCCTTTGCGTCACGACAAGCATGATGGCGCAGAAGGTTATCAGCGGTACATTCGTTGATAAAGATACCAAGGACGGTATCGCACAGGCAACGGTATCTCTCCTGAAGAGAGACAGCTCTTTTATCAAGGGCGTCATCTCCGATATTGACGGCAGATTCTCCATGACAGCTCCTAATGACGGCAGCTATCTGCTGAAAGTCACAAGCGTAGGCTATAAGACCCTTGTAAAGCCTGTTTGTGTCAACGGAGCTAATGTCTCTCTCGGACAAATCCAGCTGTCTGCCGATGCTGTGATGCTGAAAGAGGCGATTGTCAGCGGACAGGCTGCGAAGATGACTGTCAAGGAAGACACATTCGTATACAACGCCACGGCATACCATACTCCAGAAGGCTCTGTCATAGAGGAACTTGTAAAGCGTCTCCCCGGTGCGCAGGTGAGTGAGGACGGTACGATAACGATGAACGGCAAGGAAGTGAAGAAGATACTTGTCGACGGCAAGGAATTCATGACCGGCGACACGGAGACAGCCCTGAAGAATCTCCCGACATCCATCATAGACAAGGTGAAGAGCTACGACCGTAAGTCAGACCTTGCCCGTGTCACAGGCATTGACGATGGAGAAGAGGAGACTGTACTCGATTTCGGTATCAAGCGCGGAATGAATAAAGGCCTGATGACCAATGTCGACCTTGCCATCGGCACAGACAGCCGTTATGCTGAGCGTGCCATGATAGGAGTCATGAAGGACAACCTGAAGGTAATGGGCTTCGGCAGTGCCAACAATACAGGCAACCAAGGCTTCCCCGGCGGTGGCGGTGGTATGCGCTTCGGTGGCGGCAACAACGGTCTCCGTGCATCCAAGATGCTGGGACTCAATGTCAATTACCAGAATGCCAAGATTCTTACCATAGACGGCTCCGTACGCTGGAACCACAGAGACAATGACGTATGGACAAGCAAGTCTACGGAGAGCTTCCTCAGTACGGCACGGTCTTTCGGAAATTCCCGCTCCCAGTCGTTCTCGCGCAGCAACTCATGGAATGCGCAGATGCGTCTCGAGTGGGCACCCGACACGATGACAAACATCATGTTCCGCCCGAATGTATCCATCTCAACTTCCGACAATGCCTCAAACTCCATAGATGCGACATTCAATGAAGACCCTTATGCCAGTGTCGATGACCCTCTCTCCGACGCAGGATTGGCAGAACTGATACGTCTGGAACAGCTTGTCAACTCCAAGGCCGCAAGTTCTCTCTCCTACAGCAAGAGCACCACGGCAAAAGGCATGTTCCAGTATAACCGCAAGTTCGGCAATAAGGGACGGAACATCACATTACGTGCAGACTTCAGTTTCAGTGATGGAGACTCTCAGAGCACAAGCCTGCAGGATGTCACTATATTCCAGGCTCTTGACAATATAAACTATCAGACCAACAGGTATAATGTCACTCCTACAAAGAATTATGGCTATACGCTGAAAGGAACATACTCCGAACCTCTCGGCAAGCAGATGTTCCTGCTTGCGGCGTACTCCTTCAAATACTCGAAGTCAAAGAGCGACCGCAGCACTTACGATTATTCTGACATAGGCGGTTACAATCTTGTGATGCCTGTATACAGAGACTGGGAGACCTATCTCGGCCGGCTCAACGGTTACCCTGATATAGAGGATTATCTTGATACGGACCTCTCAAAGAAGTCTGAATATGACACCTACACCCATGAAGGCTCGCTGCAGCTGAGGAAGATAGGCAAGAAATGGAACTACACTGTCGGACTTATGCTCCAGCCGCAGCATACTGACCTGCAGTACAAATACCACGGGCTTGATACCATCGTGAAACGCAATGTGGTGAATTTTGCACCGTCACTGGACCTCCGTTACAAGATTTCCAAGGTCAGCCAGCTCCGTGCCACATACCGTGCAGTGACGACACAGCCGTCCATGACCGACCTCCTCGATATCCGTGACGACTCCGACCCTCTCAATATCTCCACCGGCAACCCTGACTTGAAGCCGTCGTTCAAGCACAGTTTTCGCCTGTTCTACAACGGTTATGCCCCGAGCTACAGCCAGTCGTGGATGACACACGTAAACTTCTCCGTCACGCAGAACAGCATTGCGAGCTGCGTACGCTACAACGAGCAGACCGGTGGCAGGGAGACAAAACCGGAGAACATCAACGGCAACTGGGACCTCAGCGGTGCACTCATGTACAACCGCAGTATAGACTCCGCCGGTGTGTGGAATATCAATACGTTTACCACTCTCAACTATCAGAACCATGTATCCTACCTCATGCAGGATAACGTGACGCTGAAGAACACCACACGCTCCACAACCGTCGGCGAACGTCTGTCCGTAAGCTACAGAAGCTCATGGCTTGAAGTCGAACCGAACGGACAGCTTAGCTTTGCCCATACGCGCAACCTGCTACAGTCGCAGTCTAACCTTGACACATGGAATTTCAATTACGGTCTTAACGTCACCGTCACAGCTCCATGGGGCACAGGATTCTCTACCGATGCCCACATGAACTCGCGCCGCGGATACAACGACGCCTCGCTGAATACAAACGAATTTGTCTGGAACGCGCAGATATCCCAGTCGTTCCTCAAAGGCAAACCGCTGACACTGTCAGTACAGTTCTATGACATACTGAAGAAGCAGTCGACCCTCTCACGCGTAATCTCGGCGACACAGCGTACCGACTCGGAATACAACACGATAAACTCCTATGTCATGTTCCATCTGATATACAGGATGAACTCCTTCGGAGGAAAGGGCGCACGCACAGGAAAAGGCCGCGACGGCGACAGACCAGATTTCAATGACCGTCGCTTCATACGCAGTGCAGGCACCATGCGCCGCATGATGTGATGAGGATTATGGGGATAACTCCTCTATGGCAACGACCGAGACACAGTGTCTCATGAATGATATAAGATGAAAATCCCTGCGGATTAAGTATGATAGTTAAACGTGAAAGAGCCGTATCAGAACTCACCACTTGAGTAATGATACGGCTCTCTTTATATGATTGCATGAAAAGCGGTAATGCCCCAAAATAAGAAAGGTGACGGTTCACTCAGTGGACCGTCACCATTTGTCGTGTAAACTGTCACGTTTCATTAGGTGAAAGGTGACAGTTTGTTTTGTGTCTTGTCAGAGATTGTTTTATCTATGTGTATCTTGTTGAAGGACAAGAGCTTGCGTGGATGGGAGAAAGTGCCTGCTTCATAGCCTTCCTGCGGTGAGTATGGTGCTGTGGAGCATGGCTGGGATGGCTATTCGTCGAAGTCGAAGAGGTCTTCATCGTCCTCTTCGTCAAACCCGAATATAGGAGTATCGTTGAAGTCATCGAGCTGTCGGCGCTCCTTTTTTGTCGGTCGTCCTGTGCCGCGCTGTCGGTCTATGAAGCCGGAGATGCGCGACATCTCCAGCAGTTCGTACTGCTTCTGGGTTGTCACATTCTCGTAGACTTCGGGCAGGAGCTTTGCGCCGACGCGGCTCTCTATACAGTTGAGGATGCGGAAAGAGTAGGTGATGGGCGGTTTTCTGACATGGACGATCTCGCCGCATTTCACGGTCCGTGACGGTTTCGCGAGGGCGGCGTTGGCGGCTGCGTGTCCGTCTGTGCCGACACCGCTCACGCTTATGCGGCTGTTCTTGCAGGCGTTGGCGGCTACGGTGCGTGTCTTGAATATGCGGGCTGCCCACAGCCATTTGTCAAGGCGGCCCGTGTCGTGATGTTTCAGCTTGTTTTCCATAGGCGGGGATGTCTGTCTTTACCTTATTTCTTGTTGAACTGGTTCATGGTGATGTCGATGCCGGCAAAGGTGAAGGACTTGATGCAGGCGACGGCGTTGTCTATGACTGGGTCGAGGATTTCACGCTCTTCGGCGGAGAACTTGCCGAGTACGTAGTCTACCTGTCCTCCGCGGCTGAACTCGTTGCCTATGCCTATGCGCAGACGGGCGTATTTCTGTCCGATGAGTTGCTGTATATGTCCCAGTCCGTTGTGTCCTCCGTTGGAGCCGTTGCCCTTGAGGCGCATCTTGCCGAGAGGGAGGGCCAGTTCGTCTACGACGACGAGCAGTCGCTCGGTGGCGATGTTCTCTTTCTCAAGCCAATAGCGCACGGCGTTGCCGGAGAGGTTCATGTATGTCGTAGGTTTCAGCAGGAACAGCTTCCTGCCTTTTATCGAGGCTTCAGCAACGAAGCCGTAACGCTTGTCGGAGAAGGTCGCCCCGAGGTCTTCGGCGAGCTTGTCGACGACCATCCATCCGGCGTTGTGCCGTGTCTCGTGATATTCCGGTCCGGGATTGCCGAGTCCGGCGATAAGGAATTTGTCCATTTTTGCAGTTTTGTCGTTGTTCTTTCTTTGTCCATTATGGCTGGTGCGGCATGAAAAAAGAACGGCACCGAAGCCGTATGCTCCAGTGCCGATAGTCTTTTTTCTGTGTCAGAGGTAGCTGATTACTGAGCTGCCATAGCGGCACGTGCGGCACGTGTCATCTGTACAGAGCATACGTTAACCTCCTTCGGAGTAGCGAACTCGAGGCCTTCGAAGTGGAGGTCGCCTACCTTGATAGACTTGCCGAGCTCAAGGCTTGTAACGTCGATAACGAGCTTCTCAGGGATATTTGTGTATACCGCTGTGACCTTGATCTGACGGACGAGGAGTGCGAGGCGTCCACCGTTACGCACACCGTTGGCAAGACCCTTGAGCTCAACCGGGATACCTACTGTCACAGGCTTCTCTGCGGTGATTTCGAGGAAGTCGACATGGAGGAGAGCGTCTGATACTGGGTGGAACTGGAGCTCCTTGATGACAGCCTTGTGCTCTACGCCGTCGATGGTAAGGTTTACCACATATACATTAGGAGTGTAGATAGCCTTGCGGAGCTCTGCGAATGTAGATGTGAAAGAGAGTGCCTCTGGAAGGCCGTTCTCGCCCTTCTTCACGCCGTAGATGTTACATGGGATGAGTCCCTGCTTGCGGATGTCCTTAGAAGCCTTCTTGCCGAGGTCGCTTCTGGTCTGACCTGTTACGTTGATTTCTAACATGGTTGTGTTACTCTAAATTAAGTAGTTAATGAAATTAAGTTGCTTAATTCGCCATCACACGGTGCGTGTACCGCGGTACAGCACGAAAGATTTTGCGAAATGCTCGACAAAATTACTACTTTTTTCTGAATCCGACAAAGGATTATATTAAAAAACATAGAAAAAGTGTGAATTTTCTTGCATACATGGAGTATTTTGCCTATTTTTGCATCATAAAAGTGTACTTGGTACAAAACGACGCGGAAAATATTCCTCATAATATTATATAGTGATATGATAAACAGAGAACTTATAAGAATCAAGGTGGTCCAGCTGACTTACGCCTATTACCAGAATGGAAACTGCAATATAGAGAATGCGGAGAAGGAGTTGCTTTTCAGTCTCGACAAGTCCTATGACTTGTACCATTGTCTTCTTGACTTCATGGTTGCCGTTACCCATGTGGCACGCCAGCGCTTTGACATAGCGAAGGCAAGATATGAGCGTGGCGAGGGGCCTAAGCCTTCGGAGCGTTTCGCCTTGAACAAGTTTGCCTTGCAGCTTGAGGAAAACACCATGCTTGCTGAATGGCGCGAGCACCAGAAATTCACATGGGATGATGATGTCACAGCAGTGCGCAACGTCTTCGACAGCATAGAGGCGAGCGAGATCTATGCCGAGTATATGGCAGAGGAGGAAGAGCCTGACTATGCCCGCGACCGTGAGCTCTGGCGCAAGCTGTACAAGACTTTCGTTGTAGACAACGACGAGATAGACAAGGTCTTGGAGGAAAGGTCGCTGTACTGGAACGACGACAAGTATATAGTGGACACGTTTGTCATAAAGACAATCAAGCGTTTCGCCGAGAGCAACGGCGCCGACCAGGAACTGTTGCCTGAGTTCAAGGACATCGCCGACCGTGACTTTGCCGTCAAGCTTTTCCGCACATCGATACTCAATTCGGAGCAGTACCAGCACTATATGACTCAGACGTCAAAGAACTGGGACTTCTCGCGACTGGCATACATGGATGTTGTCATCATGCAGATAGCCATTGCCGAGATGCTTTCGTTCCCTGCAATCCCTGTCTCCGTGACGATAAACGAATATGTCAACCTTGCCAAGATATACAGCACGCCGAAGTCATGGCGTTATGTCAACGGTATGCTCGACTCCATCGCCCGCTATCTCAATGAGAGCGGCAGGATGCTGAAGCCTTTGGCAGACAAGCAGGCGTAAGGCTTGACGACAGGAAAATGTAAATAATAACCTAAAAAAACATACATATTATGAATACAATTCTCGCTGCACAGGCAGCAGGTGGAGGTGGTTCTTCAATGATTATAATGCTTGTGCTGATGTTCGCCATCATGTATTTCTTCATGATACGTCCTCAGCAGAAGAAGCAGAAGGAGATACGCAACTTCCAGAACGCCCTCGCCGTAGGTTCTAAGGTCGTCACTGGCGGCGGCGTCCACGGAGAGGTCAAGAAGGTAGACCATGCAGAAGGCATCGTGGAGATAGAGGTTGCCAAGGGCGTTGTCATAAAGGTGGAGAAGTCATACGTCTTCGCCGCTGCTCCAGAGCAGAAATGATAAGGGCCGCAACCGACACGACACTTGACGCGAAAGCATAGTGCCTCAACAAGTGTGGCGGCATGAATGCGAGACACCCCTTAACGCCGGAAATACTCGATGCTGGAAAGATTGCAACAAATAATCAAGATTGTCAGGGACTTCCTGTTTAGTGCTTTTAACAGGGAGTTTCTGATTTTCTTGTTCTTTCTTGTGCTCAGCTCGGCTTATTGGCTCATGTCTGTCCTCAACGACACCATGGAGCGCGAGATAAGGATTCCCGTACAGCTGACAGGAGTGCCGGACAATGTCGTCGTGCTCGCCGACAGTATGCCGCAGCTGCGTGTCGTCGTGCGTGACAAGGGCTTTGTCATCGCGACATACATGTTCCGCCGACAGACCCCTCCGGTGAAGATAGCGTTCCCGACATACGCAAAGGCTTCGGACAATATTGCCGTCACAGCCTCTGAACTTCAGAAACTTGTGGGTCAGCAACTGTCAGGCTCGACGAAACTTGTCTCCGTGAAACCCGACAAGCTGGAGTTCAGTTACAATTACGGAATGCACAAGCGCGTGCCTGTGAAGGTGCTCGGTGTCGTCAGTGCTGATGACAGCTATTATCTTGCACGCGTACAGTTCCGCCCGTCATACGTCACGGTCTACGGCTCTTCCCAGGTGCTTGACAGCCTGACAGCCATCTATACTGAACGTCAGGATATACGCAATGTGAGGGATACCCTGTCTACCGTCGTGCGTCTGCGTGCCGTTCCCGGGACAAAGTGCGTACCGGACAAAGTGCGCATGACCCTCTATCCTGATGTGATGATAGAGGTCACGACCTCCGTCCCGATAGTCCCGACAAACGTACCTGTGACGAAAACGCTCCGCACATTCCCTTCGCAGGTAGACGTCTCGTATGTCATCGGTGCGTCGCAGTACAAGAAAATCGGCGTCTCGCAGTTCACTGTCGTTGCCGACTACAATACTACTGCCGACGGAACGGCAGAGAAATGCAATCTGCGCATAGTGCGTGCACCGCGCGATGCGCATAATGTGCGCCTTTCACTGCCCAGTGTAGATTATCTTATAGAGCAATGAAATATGCATTGACAGGCGGCATAGGCAGCGGCAAGAGCTATGTATGCCGTAAGCTGAGAGACTATGGTGTGGAGGTGTTCGACTGCGATGCCTCTGCAAAACGTCTCATGCGCTCCAGCAGACCGTTGCAGCAACGGCTCTCGGAAGCGGTAGGTCAGGATGTCTTTCCTGACGGACAGCTCGACAAGGCTGTGCTTGCGCAGTTCCTTTTGGCTTCAGAAGCGAACAACAGGATAATCAACAGCATCGTCCATCCTGCCGTTGCTGAGGATTTCCGGTGTTCAGGTATGCAGTGGATGGAGTCGGCGATACTCTTCGAGGCAGGTTTCCAGCATCATGTCGATAAGGTCGTCTGCGTGTCAGCGCCTTTGGAAGTGAGGATAGAGCGTGTGATGCAGCGTGACGGCATATCACGGGAGAAAGCCCTTGAATGGATTGACCGCCAGATGCCCCAGGAGGAGAAGGAACGCCTCTCGGACTATGTCATTGTCAATGACGGCATTGCCGACCTTGACAGTCAGGTCGAGGCACTTGTCAAGGCCTCACGTGGAGAATAGCGCGGAAAGGCGGTAATGCACAGCGTACATGACCTTTCAGGCACTTCTACAGTGGCATTGACACGACAGTCAGTGTAGTATCGTGACATTATATATATAGATAGTCAACGCAATATGCAGACATAGCCAGTGCAACGGACATATATAACCGGCGCAACAGATAGACATTTCAACACAACAATAACTATAAACAAAACAACAGAAGATAATGAAAGAAACGATTCTCGCCATTTCTGGCAAACCAGGTCTCTACCGCCTCGTAAGCCGCGGTAACGCTACACTTATAGTAGAGTCTCTTGACGAGACGAAGAAGCGCATCCCTGCATTTGCGAAAGACCGTGTGACAAGCCTCGCAGACATAGCCATGTACACAGACGACGAGGATATAGCCCTATGGAAAGTGCTGAAGGCTCTCGGTGAGAAGGAAGAGTCCAAGTCGTCATCCCTTAACTACAAGAAGGCAAGCTCGGCAGAGCTTCGCGAATATTTCGGCGAGATTCTCCCGACATTCGACCGTGACCGCGTGCACGACAGCGACATAAAGAAGCTCATACAGTGGTACAATATCCTTGTCAAGGCAGGCATCACCGATTTCGAGAAGTCTCTTGCTCCTACGGAAGGTGACAACATTGATGACAGGATGTAACTCTTGACACTCATGTCCCTTCCCGTCGGGAAGGGATTTTTTATGCCTTGCGGTGTGAAAGCCTTAGGACTCACGGCTTTGCCAGTCTCCGGAAATGTACGGAAGTCACGGACATGGCGCAGGGCAAGCAATGTATAATAAAGTCAGGCAAGGCTTCTGTCGGTAGCTTTTGCCTGTTATTTTCATTATCAAGACTATGCAACTAATGGACATATTATTCATATTGATAGGCATAGGGATTGTGCTCCGCGGTGCAGACAATCTCACCGAGGGCGCGGTAAGCGTCGCACGCAAGTTCCACATGCCTGAACTTGTCATCGGACTCACCATCGTCGCCTTCGGCACCTCTATGCCCGAGCTGTGCGTCTCCATGGCTTCCGCCGTCAGCGGAACATCAGATATGGCCGTGGGCAATGTCGTCGGCAGCAATATATTCAATGTACTCCTTGTCGTCGGCGTATGTGCTGCGATACATCCCATGTCTGTGGAAATGTCGACAATACGCCGCGACCTGCCTTTTGCCTTCATCGCGACATTATTGCTGATATTCTTTCTTTCCGACGGGACTATGTCCCGATGGGAAGGACTGC
This sequence comes from Prevotella sp., assembly GCA_017462915.1. GTDB lineage: Bacteria > Bacteroidota > Bacteroidia > Bacteroidales > Bacteroidaceae > Prevotella. Next base: position 38,088 of record JAFTQG010000038.1, read on the forward strand.
TCATGGTTGTCCTGTTCTCCCTGTATGTGTGGTATATGCTCCGCAGTGTCAGACATGCCCCAGGCATATCTCCCGAGATTTCAGGGAATACGGTCAAGGCTGACGACAACCATCCTGGACAAAGCGAGAACAGGGTAAACGCAGACACACAGGACGGCAAGTTGCGCAGGACTGTGAAGAGATTGCGTGCCTGTTCTCCGCTTCTAATAGTCCTTGGCCTTGCCGAACTCGTTTTCGGTGCCGACGTTTTTGTCGGTGCAGCCACACGCCTTGCCCAGTCGATGGGCATCTCTGAGGCAGTGATAGGCATCACCATACTCGGTGCCGGCACATCTCTCCCGGAGCTTGCCACAAGTGTCGTCGCCGCCTGCAAGGGCAGCACGTCGATGGCCTTGGGCAATGTCATAGGTTCCTGCGTATTCAATATCATGCTGATACTCGGCCTCACATCGGTCATCATGCCGCTCTCTCCTTCAGGGATAACCACCGTTGACCTCGCAATGCTCTTTGCCAGCGCCCTTGCCCTTTACATATTCTCGGTCACAAACAAGACCATGGAACGCTGGGAAGGTGTGGTCCTTACGCTGGGTTTCATAGGCTATATGGTGTGGCTGGTGATGAACGTGTAGGGATTTTCCCACGGTTATTAGGAAAATCTCCTTTGCATGTCTATATTTTTTGCAGTACCTTTGCGATGTAAATAAAAAGCATACCGCTTCGGCAGACGGCGTTTCCTCCTCTATAATCAGGACAGACGACCTTTACAGAAAGGCGGAAAACGCGAAGGAACGGCAAAAGACAACAAACGAAAATATACGGTTATGAAAAAGATTCTTCTCTCCCTGACAATGATGATTGCCACAGTCATGACGGCAAGTGCAATGAGTTACGAGCAGGCTCGTGAGCAAGCCCTGTTCCTTACGGACAAGATGGCATACGAGCTTGATCTCACAGAGGCACAGTATGAGGCTGCCTTTGAGGTGAATCTCGACTATCTCATGTCAATAACGACCGCCAATGACGTTTACTCCGAGTATTGGCGCCGTCGCAATCTTGACCTCTCGTACATACTTCTCGACTGGCAGTATCGTACATTCTGCGGTTTGGAGTATTTCTACCGTCCGATATACTGGGGCAGCGGATGCTGGCATTTCCGCGTCTTCGCACACTATCCGCGCCATGATTTTTTCTATTTCGGCCGTCCGCATTTCTACGTTACATACCGTGGCGGACACGCATGGCACATGAACGGCGGACGCTCGTGGTATCATGGCAGGACATTCTCCGGTGCACATCATCGCGGTATGCGTGTAGGATTTGACAATAGGAGAGGCCACAGCACAGGCAATGTACACCACAGACCGGGCAGTCAGCACGGCAATGGTCGTCCAAGAGGAGATGTACATAACCGCAGGGGCACGGGAAACATAAGCACTCAACACGGTAATGGCCATCGCCGCGATGGCGACAGAGTGCGCGAGAGCAGCACAAGACGCACTGTCGGCGATACAGACCGTAGCGCAAGCCGTGGCTCAAGCCGTTTCACACCGTCCCGCTCCTTCTCTGGAGGCAGCGTAAACCGCAACACAACAAACGGCGGCAGCAACAGTTCGTCCTTTGGCACATTGCGTTCGACAGGCACAAGATCGTCAAATGTCGGCACTCCAAGCCGTTCTTTCGGCAGCGGCTCGTCAACACGTTCTGGCAGCAGCTTCAGCAGCGGTTCGCGTGGCGGTGGCTCACACAGCGGCAGTGCGCGTAGCGGAGGCGGTTTCGGCGGCAATGGCGGCGGTCGCAGATAATATCAGTAAGGTCGTGCGGTCAGACGGTTATACGGATAATAGTCCCAATAACTAAACAACAAGACGACTAAACCACCAAATAACCAATCGAGGGCACGGAAAGGAGATTTCTCCTTCCGTGCCCTCGATTATTTGTATAAATTCTTTGCCTGATACTTTTCAGAACGGGAAAAGCATAGGGAGCACAAATGTCATTACTATGCCTATGATGAGCTGCAGCGGCAGTCCGACCTTGATATAGTCGCTGAACCTGTAGCCGCCGGCGTGCATCACAAGGGCGTTTGGCGGTGTGGAGAACGGCGATGCGAAACACATGCTCGCGCCGAGGGTCACGGCAAAGAGATACGGATACGGGCTTACCCCGATTTCTACTGCCGAAGTCATCGCTATGGGAGCCATAAGCACGGCCGTCGCCGTATTGCTTATGAACATCGTGAGCAACGATGTAGTGAAGTAAATGCCACAGAGCAATACCGTAGGCCCCATGGATCCGAGCGCCTCCACCAGCGAATGGGATATCATGGCCGATGTCCCCGTCTTCTCCAAGGCTATGGACATAGGCATCATGGCCGCTATGAGGATGACACTCTCCCAGTTTATCGTGCTGTATGCGGCATTGAGGTTGCGGAGACATCCTGTCAGTACGGCCAGCAGAGCGGCAGTGATTATCGCCGTAGAGGGTGGGATAGGGATGAAATCGAAGACCATAGCCGCCACCATAGCCGCCATAATCACGGCGGCGAGAGGAGCCTTGTAGTCGAGAGTAGCCTGCATGGCATGCTTCTCGGGACGTCCGAGCACCACCCAGTCTGTCTCCTCATTGTCAAGTTTCTCTATGTTGCTCCACTTGCCCTGCACAAGCAGTACATCGCCAGGCAAGAGACGTTTGTCGGCAAGGCCCTCCAGAATATAGTCCTTGTTGCGCTTTATGCCGAGCACATTGATATTGTATTTCTCGCGGAATCCTGAGCCTGCGAGACTCGTGCCTATAAGATGCGACTGCGGGATGAGCACGATCTCCGTTATGCCGAGGTCGTAGAAGTCCATGCCCTTGCTGTCCATCTTCTTTATGCGCGCCTTCTTTGCAAACTCGTCCATCCTCTCCCCGTTGCCCATAAGGTATATGATGTCTCCCTCGGCAAGGATTTTCTCCGGGGTGGCTATGCTCTGTGTGACATTGCGTATCAGACCTCCGCGCAGGTTGCTCTCGTTTCTTATCTCGATGATAGACAGGCCGTAAGCGCTCCTGAGGTTAAGTTCCGCCACGGTCTTCTCCTTGATGTCAGAGTTTGCCGTTATGATATAACGCCTCACACCGTTGCTTATGTTGTACTCATCCGCCAGTTCCTCGAGCGTCTTCCTGTGCCCCTCCTCTTGCCCGCCAGCGCCTTTCTTCTTGTAAAGGAACAGTTTGCCGAGAGGGAACATCACCAGTATGCCGATGCCGATGCAGACAATGCCTACGGGAGTGAACGAGAAGAAGCCTAAAGGCTTGTATCCATGCTCGATGAGGGTCTCCTGTATGACGAGATTCGGCGGCGTGCCTATGAGTGTCAGCATACCTCCGAGACTGCTTGCAAAGGCCAGCGGCATCAGCAGGCGTGAGGCCTGTATGCCCGACTGTGCTGCCATGCTCACGACGATAGGCATCATCAGAGCCACGGTGCCCGTATTGCTCACAAACGCCCCTATGACAGCCGTGACGAGCACCACGAGCATGAACAGCGCCGTGTCGTTGCCTCCGGCAAGCCTTATGATATGCTGGCTCATGGCCTTCGCCAGTCCTGTCTGCAGGATTGCGCCTCCGATGACAAACAGTCCGACCATCATGACCACCACAGGCGACGTGAATCCCGATGTCGCCTCCTCGGGAGTAAGTATGCCGAGAAGCCTTAGTGACAAGAGTGCACATAACGCTACAAGGTCGGGACGTACTTTTCCGTGGATGAACATTGCTACCGTGATGAGGAGCACAATCAGTGTTTCTGTCATGGTCTTTTTGCTTTTTTGTGAGATTCCACGGCAAAGTTAAGGAAATTTTCTCTATCGTATGTGTTTCCGTATGAAGTTTTTGGAATTAATAACGTCCGTTTTATTACGTAAGCAAACAAGCCTTCTTACTCTCCACGGTATCGTCTTGAAAATTGGTTGGCTGCCGAAATGTAGCTGAGACATAAGCAGATGCAGTCTGTGCGGTGCTCCTGTGCCTGTTTTCAGTATAATCTCGAAAAAAACGGAGAAAGCTATCCGTAATACAGAATATTTTCGTAATTTTGTCCTCGGTGAGAATACGGATAACCATCTGCAATACATCAGGTATCTATTGATTCTCGGTTACTTACTTAAATTCATCAGATATGAAAAACATCTTTAGCGTAATCATCTGTATGCTGTCTGTCGTTTGCAGCATGCTTGTCCGTGCACAGTCCGTCAATCCGATGGATACAATCGCTCCGAAAGACTCGACTGTCGACGTCATAGGCTGGTTTGCGAAAAACGATACTGCCGATTATTTGATTAGGGAAAGCATCTGGAAGATTTCCCCGAACGACACTGTGATGTCTGCCTCCGCATCCACGAAGGTGAGAATCATCGTGACAGACTCGACCTCTAAGGGCTTCAAGATGGATTATACTATACTGGAGATGCGCGGAGATACCTTTGACGTATCGCCCATCGGCAAGGTTCAAAGGGCATTGACGGAAAGATGGGGAAAGAAAATCGCCGGCACAACAGTGCATTTCGAGACCGATGAATACGGTAAAATCACCAAAATCACCAACTTGGGCGAAATCAAGAAGCAGGCGAAGTCGCTCTATAAGGACAGAATAAACGAAGTGCTTGGGCTTGAAGACATCAAGCAAATCAAGGAAACAGGTCTTGAAATCAAGGACTTAATGGACAAGGACGACATCGACGAGATGGTAGAAGGCTTTGTGGAGGAATTGAAACTGCTGTTCAGGTATCATGGGCTGAGCATGAATATCGGGGAATATTCTGAGCATGAGGATGCCACCGAAAGCAGTTTTGCCACAGATATTTACACAGAGGTGTCGTTGGATAAGGATGACGGCACTTACACTATTACCTCGCAGACGACAGCGACAATTCCTAACAGTCAGGTGAAAGAAATGTTGATGGATAAAGTGAAAGACATTGCGGGTGAGGACATTGTGGAGAAAAACAGCGGGGCTCTTGATGACATCTTCAAGTCTGATGCGACTAAAGAGAATGTCTTGAGCATCATCTACCACCCCGTTGGCTGGCCTCTCAAGGTCGTAAAGCAGTCGTCTTTCAAGATGGAAGATGTTCAAAAGGCCGAGCAGACCATCATATACCTTGAGTGACGCTTGTTCACGGATGTCTCTTTCGGCAGTAAAAGCGTATGCCTCATTCCAAGCATACGCTTTTGCTGCTGAAAGAATGGCGTTGCATCGTCAGCAGGAGTTTCTTGCTTTACCTGTAAAATGACAAAGAAACAAATCCGTTTTTTCATGTGTTGACAGAGCCTTGTATCTGTCTTTGCCTGCTGGCACAGGTGCATCCTGCAATATGTCTCCAGTGGTATCAGAGGTAAATGGCGTACTTGCTGTAATTATATGTATTTCAGTGGTTTGTGAAAATTCTTTCTTTCGCGTTGCAAAAGGTGACCTTTCTGCCGGCAAACCGTTACCTTTCATACGGTCAAGGGTGACCTTCCGCAGCGTGAAGGGTCACCCTTGACATTTCTTCCCGTCATGTCCGCTTTGCTGCACCGACAAAGACAATATCATGCCCATTGCAGTATCAGCGTCATAAAAATATGCTTTTTTCGCAAAAATATTGATTTTTGCATTGATTTTCTTGCCTTTTTTCTTTATTGACAATACTTTTTTGTATTTTTGCAAAGCAATATACAATGGCAGGAGATGTCTTCCGCCGTTTCCATTGCAAGCTAACCGATTGTCAAACCTAAATACATAAAACAAGAAACAGACATATATACACGAATGAAACGCTGAGGGACACCCGGTTCAAGGAACCGATTTTCTCTTAGAGACTTAAAAACCGAGATGCTTGCATCTCAATATTTAATTCCGGCGTTCCCATTCCATACTTTATTGATATTGAGCTTTTAGCTCTTGTTCTCTACTATCGAATACCGCCAATATTCATCCAACGAGAACAAGCAGACTGGAGGTTCACGCCGTCAAGGCGTGAGCCATTCTGTGCTTGTTGTTGGAAAAGGTCACTTGGCGGTAACCTGAGATTAGACAAGCAGAAAGAATGGTTGCACGCCTTTTTCATATCCAAAATAAAATGAAAAAAATATTATTTATTTTATTGATTATATTTCCTATAACATGTAGTGCGGAACGTTTTGATATAAAATCTCGTTATTCTGACTATTCCTTATTCTATGAATATGAAGAAAATGGTTTGTGGGGAATAAAGTTTCAGGATGAAATTTGTCTTGTTCCGCAATTTGACGGATTGAAACCTGTAACCAATTTTTATAATCATGTTTTTCTTTATAAAGAAAATGGTTTGTGGGGAATAATGTGTCCGACAAAGATAATAACTCGACCTTTATTTGATGAGTGTTATATAGAGAAACTTTCATGGGGATGGCAACAATATTTGATATTGTTTAAATCTAAAAATAAATATGGTGTTGCGGGCATAACTGGCATAAAATATTTGGAAGCTAAATATGATAGCATTAAAGTCTTCCAATTTCGTGATTTTCATAAAAAGTGGAAGAGTGAACGTTGGGAAATAAAAAATAATACGGATAACAGGGATATTTATTTTGCCGTTTTATCCGATGGAAAATGGAACTTATTAGATATGTTGGGCAATATCGTTTATAGCGATTTTCAGATTAATATGACTGACAAATCAAAAATCGCTTTTGGAAAAGTCTTGGAAAAATACGAAATAGGTCGTAATAAGGCAGACAAATTTGTAAAGGACAAGATAAGGCATGCCTACAAAAATGAAAGTTCTTATCAGACGAAGTTGGATAATTTTTTTAATAAATATTTTAGATATGATACGATAGGGTTAGATTTAGGTGATGTTGAGAAGCATGTGTATGAGACAACATTTATAGATGTTCCATGGTTGGAAGACTCACAAGAAGCGAAACTGGAACGTGATCCTACAAATGTCTATGCCTTGAGGAATATTCTTTATGAAAATATGCCTCCGCTCCGAGATAAGTATCAGTTTGACGCAACTTTGGATGAAGAAAGTCTTGAGGAAGAAATAAATAGGTGTTATCAGATACATTCGCTAAATGATGATTATATAGAAATCGTTAGAGCAAAAGGATATTCGGAGGAAAGTACTTTTTATAAAGATGCAGAGTATATAGCAAAAAGAGCTTGGGATATCATAGATGCCAATAGAGAAGGAATTCCCAGAGTGCGTAAGGAAAAGAAATGGGCGAGAACAATGAATACAATGAATAGCATAGCCTCTGCTCTTACAAATACAGTGAATACGCTTAATTCACTTAAAGGGAATAGTGGAACAATTCAATCTGGTTCTTCCACTTCAACAGGTTCTGTTGGTACTAAGAAGAAAGACTATGAGGCACCATATTCTCTTACTGCAAATCACAATAGAAATACTGATAGCAGAACTTATGCAAGCTATGATTCCATGTTAAGTAAGATGCGTTTTGGTAATGAACCATATAATGATGCAAAAAGAAAAGAGTATCAATCAAAGATGAAAGCTTTACGACAGAAATGGGAGCAGCGTGGAGAACGTTTCCAGCATTCTGAGAATGAAGATTGGTTGGGTAAATGAAGTCCAAGGAGAACTAAAGTATAGTCACCAAAATTCCAATATTATTATTCTATGATGAGTTGGATATTGGTTTTTGGTGGCTATACTCTTAATCTATATGAAGACCTATTATTATTTCAATTCACCCTTTCTGAATATATTTATCTGATAAACAGCAGTTCACGGTATTTCGGCAGAGGCCAGAGAGCATCGTCTACGAGGAGCTCGAGCTTGTCTATCTGGCGACGGATAGTGTCAAGCATAGGAGCCACGGTATCGTGGTAGGCGATGGCCTTCTTGTGCTCGTCCTCAATCTTGTTGGCAACCTTGCGGGCATTGACGAGAGCTTCCACCTGTGTCTCGATGCTTGCTGTACGTTCGGCTATCTCCTCGATGTTTTTCAGGTTGCGGGCATTGAACTTCTCGGCCTTCTCGACAGGGAAGACGTTGCACATGCGCTCCACGTTACGCAACAGTTGGCTTTGGTAGCTTGTCGCCACAGGGATGATATGGTTCATGGAGAGGTCGCCGAGGACACGTGCCTCGATCTGGATTTTCTTTGTGTATGTCTCCCATTTCACCTCGTTGCGCGCCTCCAGCTCTTTTTTTGTCATCACGCCAAGGCTCTCGAACATATTGATGCTCTCGGCGTCGAGATAGCGTTCGAAGATGACAGGGCATGATGTCTCTGTATCGAGCCCGCGGCATGAGGCTTCCGCCTTCCACTCCTCGCTGTAGCCGTTGCCGTCGAAGCGTATCGGCTTGCATTCACGGATGTCCTCGCGGAGTATGTCTATGATGGCATGGAATGTGGCGTTGTGCTCTGAGTGCTCAAAGTTCTTTGCCGTCTCGGCTATGCGTGCGTCGACACGCTTCTTGAAGCTGGCGAGAGCCTCTGCCACGGCAGAGTTCAGGGCTATCATGGCACTTGCGCAGTTTGCCTCAGAACCTACGGCGCGGAACTCGAAGCGGTTGCCCGTGAAGGCGAACGGCGATGTGCGGTTACGGTCGGTATTGTCGATGAGCAGTTCGGGAATCTCGGGAATGTCGAGCTTCATGCCCTGCTTTCCGTCCATGGAGAAAAGGTTGTCCTTGTCTGCCTTCTCGATATGGTCAAGCAGTTCGGAGAGCTGTGAACCGAGGAAGGAACTGATGATAGCCGGCGGAGCCTCGTTGGCGCCGAGACGGTGTGCGTTGGTTGCCGACATGATGCTGGCTTTCAGCAGTCCGTTGTGTTTCCATACGCCCATCAGTGTCTCCACGATGAATGTAGCGAAGCGCAGGTTCTGCTCAGGAGTCTTTCCCGGAGCGTGGAGCAGCACGCCTGTATCTGTGGAGAGACTCCAGTTGTTGTGCTTGCCGCTTCCGTTGATGCCGGCAAACGGCTTCTCGTGGAGCAGTACGCGGAATCCGTGCTTGCGTGCCACACGTTTCATGACAGACATGAGCAGCATGTTATGGTCTACGGCAAGGTTTGTCTCCTCGAAGATAGGAGCCAGCTCAAACTGGTTTGGTGCAACCTCGTTATGACGTGTCTTGCACGGTATGCCGAGTTCCAGAGCGACAATCTCGAGCTCTTTCATGAATGCTGCCACGCGCTCTGGAATCGCGCCGAAGTAGTGGTCGTCCATCTGCTGGTTCTTTGCAGAGTCATGTCCCATCAGTGTGCGACCCGTGAGCAGCAGATCAGGGCGTGCGGCATACAGCCCTTCGTCTACGAGGAAGTATTCCTGCTCCCATCCGAGATTGGACGTTACCTTCCTGACGTTGGAGTCGAAATACTGGCATACCTCTGTGGCGGCGATGTTTACAGCCTTCAGTGCGCGCAGCAACGGCGCTTTATAGTCGAGAGACTCTCCGCTGTAGGAGATGAAGACAGTAGGGATGATGAGCGTGTCGTCTATGATAAAGACAGGCGATGTCGGGTCCCATGCAGAGTATCCGCGAGCCTCAAAGGTGGAACGGATGCCTCCGCTCGGGAACGATGAGGCGTCAGGCTCCTGCTGTACAAGCAGTTTGCCGCTGAATTCCTCAATCATGCCGCCTTTGCCGTCATGCTCTATGAAGGAGTCGTGCTTCTCGGCAGTGCCCTCGGTGAGAGGCTGGAACCAGTGTGTGTAATGTGTCACGCCATTCTCCTTTGCCCACTGGATGATGCCTGCGGCGACGCCGTCGGCTATTGTGCGGTCGAGTCTTGCACCGTTTTCCATGACGTCCACCATCTTCTCGTAGATGTCTTTAGGAAGATACTTGTACATCTTCTCGCGGTTGAAGACTTTCTTGCCGAAGTATTCGCAAGGTCTCTCACTTGGTACTGTCACGTCGAGTGGTTTCTTCTTGAAAGCCTCGCCGACAACCTGGAATCTCAAATTGTTTGCCATGTTTGTGTTAGTTGAAAAGTTATTTGCCTAAACCCGAACCGATTAGATCTGGGTTAAATATGTCTGTACTTTCTTAGCGGCATCAAGTCCGCTGGCTATCGCCTTTACCACGAGACTTGCACCGCTGGCGGCATCGCCACAGAGGAGCACGTTCTCAGGATATTCAGGATGTTCCGGTTTCAGGAATCCCATGGCGAGCAACACGAGGTCTGCCTTGATGATTTCCTTGTTGCCGTCGAGTTTCATGACAGGGCGTCCGCCATCAGGATTAGGTTCCCATATTACACCCTCTACCTCAACACCCTTCACGTGGCCGTTGCCTATGAAGCGGTTGGTGTTGAGAAGCCAGCGTCGGGTGCATCCCTCCTCATGTGAGGATGTCGTTTTCAGAATCACCGGCCAGTTAGGCCATGTACTCTTAGTATCGTGGCCGACAGGAGGCTTGGGCATGATCTCTATCTGTGTCATGCTCTTGCATCCCTGACGATGGGCTGTGCCGATACAGTCGGAGCCGGTATCGCCACCGCCTATCACGAGCACATCCTTGCCCTTTGCCGTCACGCGCTCCTCCTTCTTGAATTCCATGCCTGCGAGGACACGGTTTTGCTGTCCGAGGAGGTCGAGGGCAAGGTGTATGCCTTTGAGGTCACGGCCAGGGACTTGCAGGTCGCGTGCTGTAGGCGTTCCTGTGGCGAGGATTACGGCAGCGAACTGCTGTGCCAGTGCCGTCACATCGTCTATTGCCTGTCCGTAAACGAACTTGACGCCTTCCTGCTCCATGACATTTATGCGACGGTCTATGATTTCCTTGTTGAGCTTGAAATTAGGAATGCCGTAACGCAAGAGCCCTCCTGCGGCTTCGTTCTTCTCGAATACGGTGACGTCATAGCCCATGTGGTTGAGGCTGTTTGCGGCGGCAAGGCCGGCAGGACCGCTGCCTATGACAGCCACCTGCTTGCCGTTGCGCTTAGGACTGTCGATAGTGACATACCCCTCAAGATAGGCACGCTCGGCAATGGCGCATTCGTTCTCCCTGTTTGTCACGGCTTCACCTGTCGTGAGGTAAAGGACACAGGCCTTCTCGCAGAGTGCGGGACAGACACGGCCGGTAAATTCCGGGAATGGATTAGTCTTCTTCAGCAGTTTGTATGCTGTCTCCCATTCGCCATGGTATAAGGCATCGTTCCATTCCGGACCTTTATTGCCGAGCGGACAAGCCCAGTGGCAGAACGGTACGCCACAGTCCATGCAGCGTGAAGCCTGCTCCTGGCGGTCACGTGTGTTAAGGGTCTGCTCTACCTCGCCGAAGTCGTGTATGCGGTCATGGACAGGACGATAACCTGCCTCTTTGCGGGGTATGGTTAGGAATGCTTTTGGATTTCCCATATTGTCATTTGTTTATTTTGCTCACTTGCTTAACATGTTAATAGTCTCTCTGCATGTTGGCGATTTTCTGCTGTAGCTTTGCCATCTGCTCTTCCTGCAGTACCCTTTTGTATTCGATAGGTACGACCTGGACGAAGTCTGTCACGTAGCTTTGCCAGTTGTCGAGCATCTGGCCAGCCAATGCGCTTCCTGTATGCAGGTAGTGCTGGCGTATGAGTTCAAGCAGTTCCTTGCGTGAAGCACTGTCTTCTACAAGATTTATTTCCACCATATCCATATTGCAGAAATAGTCGAATGTATGGTCGCGGTCATAGATATATGCCACACCGCCACTCATGCCTGCAGCGAAGTTCCTTCCCGTCTTGCCAAGCACCACGACACGTCCTCCTGTCATATATTCGCAGCAGTGGTCGCCGGCGCCCTCTATCACGGCGATGGCTCCGGAGTTGCGTACGGCGAAGCGTTCTCCGACGCGCCCGTTGACAAACATCTCTCCGCTTGTTGCGCCATAAAGACCTGTGTTGCCGGCAATGATATTATCCTCTGCCACGAAATCCGCACTGCTGCGTACCGGTGGCAGTATGCTTATGCGGCCGCCGGAAAGTCCCTTGCCGAAATAGTCGTTGGTCTCGCCCTCCAGACGGAGACTCATGCCTCGGACTGCAAAGGCACCAAAGCTCTGGCCTGCCGAGCCCTTGAACCTTATGTTTACAGTGTCATCGGGCAGTCCTGCTTCACCGTATCGTCTGGCTATTACTCCGCTAAGCATTGTGCCCACGGCACGGTCGGTGTTCTTGATGGCATACTCAAGATTCACTACCTCGCCCTGTTCGATGGCTGGAGCGGCTGCATTTATTATTGCTTCGTCCTTCACGCCCTCTACAGTGGTAAATCCGCTGCGGTCCCAACAACGCGGCTGGTCTGTATCAGGAAGATGCAGCAGTCGGCTGAAGTCCAGAGTACCTTGCTTTGTTGCAGCATCGGCACTATGGACATCGATGAGGTCGGTACGGCCGATGATATCCTTCAGTTTTCTTACACCCAGTTCGCTGAGGTACTCACGTACATGCTCTGCGAGGAATGTGAAGAAATTCACCACGTAGTCGGCCTTGCCCATGAAACGCTCCCGTAGCTTCTCGTCCTGTGTCGCCACGCCTACAGGGCAGGTATTGGTATTGCACTTGCGCATCATCACACAGCCCAGCACGATGAGAGGCAATGTGCCGAACGAGAATTCGTCAGCTCCCAGCATGGCCATGATTATGACATCTTTGGCTGTCTTCAACTGACCGTCTGTCTGCAGGCGCACCTGACTGCGCAACCCGTTGAGCAGAAGTGTCTGCTGTGCTTCTGCCAGACCTATCTCAGGCGGTATGCCGGCGAAGCGCATACTTGATGCCGGGCTGGCACCTGTGCCGCCTTCCGCTCCGCTGATGACTATGAGGTCTGCTTTCGCCTTTGCCACTCCGGCGGCAATCGTGCCGACACCGCTTTCTGCTACGAGCTTTACGCTGACGGCTGCAGTAGGATTGATGTTCTTAAGGTCGAAGATGAGTTGTGCCAAATCCTCGATGGAATAGATGTCATGATGGGGTGGAGGAGAGATAAGCGAGATACCGGCAATGGCATTTCGTGTCTTGGCTATGATGTCGTTGACCTTGAATCCCGGCAACTGTCCGCCTTCGCCGGGCTTGGCTCCCTGTGCCACCTTTATCTGTATCTCCTCGGCATTTACTAAGTATTCGGCTGTCACACCGAATCGGCCGCTGGCTATCTGTTTCGTCTTGCTTGACAGCGATACGCCGTCTATCTCCGCTGTATAACGAGCATTGTCTTCACCTCCCTCTCCTGTGTTGGAACGCGTGCCAAGACGGTTCATGGCAAGTGCCAGAGCCTCGTGTGCCTCAATGCTCAGGGCTCCGAACGACATGGCACCGGTAACGAAGTGTTTCACGATACTTTCTACCGATTCCACCTCTTCCAGTGGGATAGGCTGGGCGGCTTTCTTCAGTCCGAAATAGTCTCGGATAAATATCGGGGAATGTTTCTCGTCCACCAGTTGCTCCCACTCCTTGAATTTCTTGTAACTGCCGAGGCGTGTGGCTATCTGCAGGTTTGCAATGGTGTCAGGATTCCAGGCGTGGGCAATGCCGTCCTTGCGGTAAGAGAACTGTCCGTTGTTTGGCAGGAATTCGTTTGTATCTCCAGTCTGGAACGCCGTGTCATGCAGGCGTATGGCATCTTTTGCAATGTCTCTCAGTCCTATGCCGCCGATAGTGCTCACTTCCGTGCCGAAATAACTTCTCAGCAGTTCCTCGCTCAATCCTACGCTCTCAAAGATTTTCGCGCCTCGATATGAGCGGATTGTAGAGATACCCATCTTCGACATTATCTTCTTCAAGCCCTTGTCGACAGCCTTGATATAGTTCTCCTCCGCTGTGGCATATCCTTCCTGTATCTTGTTCCGCTTCACGAGATTGTCCAGTACGGCGAATGTCATGTACGGACAGATGGCACTTGCACCGTATCCCAACAGCAGAGCGGCATGCATCACCTCGCGTATCTCGCCGCTCTCCACGATGAGGGCTGTGCGGACACGCTTCTGTACATTGATGAGATGATGATGTACTGCGCTGACAGCCAGAAGTGACGGTATGGCGGCATGATGCTCGTCTATGTCGCGGTCGCTCAGGATGATATAGTTCACGCCTTCGTCTACAGATGTTTCTGCCTCATGGCAGAGCTTGTCGATAGCCTGTCGCAGTCCGCTCTCTCCCTTATCTATATCGAACAGCATGGCAAGTTTCTTGGTCTTGAAACCTTTGTATCTGATATTGCAGAGAATATCCAGTTGTGTGTTTGTCAGTACAGGCTGGGGCAGTCGTACCATTTTGCAGTTGATTGGGTCTGGTGTGAGAATATTGGTTCCCACGGCACCTATGTATTCTGTCAGACTCATCACAAGGTCTTCACGTATAGGGTCTATGGCAGGGTTTGTCACCTGTGCAAACTGCTGGCGGAAATAGTTGAAGAAGATCTGTGGCCGTTCGCTGATTATTGCCAGCGGAGTGTCATTACCCATGGCAGCCACAGGTTCCTGTCCTGTTGTCGCCATCGGGACAACGGTACGGTCAATGTCCTCCTGACCGAATCCGAAACTCAGCAGTTTACGGTCATAGTCAGCAACGGAGTTCTCCACATGCCTGCCGCTCTTCAGCTTCTCGAGCTGTATGCGGTTTGCCGAGAGCCATTCGCGGTAAGGATGCTCCTTGGCAAGGCACTCCTTTATCTCGCTGTCATAATATATCTTGCCTTCTTGCGTGTCGACGAGGAGGATTTTTCCCGGCTGAAGACGTCCCTTGCTCACTATATCTCCTGGATCAAAATCCATTACGCCGACCTCACTCGCCACTACCATCATGCCTCCCTTTGTTATTGTATAACGGCTGGGGCGCAGGCCGTTTCTGTCGAGCATACCGCCGGCATAGCGTCCGTCGCTGAACAGCAGTGCGGCAGGGCCGTCCCATGGCTCCATCAGGATAGAGTGGTATTCGTAGAAAGCCTTCAGGTCTTCGCTGATAGGGTTCTTGTCATTGAAAGACTCCGGCACGAGTATCGCCATGGCCTGTGGCAGGGACAATCCGCTCATGATAAGGAACTCGAACACATTGTCAAGGCTGGCAGAGTCGCTCATTCCCTCCTGCACTATAGGACGAATATCCTTTATGTCGCCAAGAGCATCACTCGACAATACACTTTCACGGGCTTTCATCCATCCGCGGTTGCCACGTATGGTGTTTATCTCGCCGTTGTGTGCCAGCAGACGGAACGGCTGCGCCAGTTTCCATTTGGGGAAAGTGTTGGTGGAGAAGCGTGAATGCACCAATGCCAGTCCGCTTGTGAAATACGGACTTGAAAGGTCTGGGAAATATCTGCGCAGCTGTCCGCTGGTCAGCATTCCCTTGTAGATTATATCCTTTGTGCTCAGCGAGCAGATGTAGAAGTCCTCATCCTCGATGCGGTTCTCTATTCTCTTCCTTACCTTATATAATATACGTTCAAATACCGGCACCTGTTCCTCGCTTGCACCTGTCACGAATATCTGCTTGATGTCGGGCTCCGCAAGGCGCGCTCCCTCTCCGAGCACCTCGGGACATGTAGGCACGC
Source organism: Prevotella sp. (assembly GCA_017462915.1). GTDB lineage: Bacteria > Bacteroidota > Bacteroidia > Bacteroidales > Bacteroidaceae > Prevotella. Next base: position 53,602 of record JAFTQG010000038.1, read on the forward strand.
TCCGCATGTGCATGAGTGTCAGTCCTTCACGCTCTATCTCCTCTATCATTATGCTGAGGATGCTCTCCTGTCGCTGCGGGTCTTTCGGCAGAAATACCAAGCCTGTTCCATACCTTCCTTTCTCAGGAACGGGAATGCCTTGCAGCAGGATAAACTCGTGTGGTATCTGTACCAAGAGACCTGCGCCGTCGCCGGTCTTGTCGCGTGTCTCTGCACCACGGTGCTCCATGTTTTCCAATACTTTCAAGGCATTGTCCACCAGTTCATGGCTCTTGCCGCCATTGATGTTCACCACCATGCCGATACCGCAAGCGTCGTGCTCCATATCGGCTCTGTACAATCCTTTTGCCATCATATTGTCATCTGTCTTTTTATTCTTTCCAAAGCCTCCTTTGTCGCTTCATGCTGACCGAACGCTGTAAGTCTTACATATCCTTCTCCGGCAGGACCGAAACCTGCCCCAGGGGTACATACTACACATGCCTTGTGGAGCATCTCGTCGAAGAACTGCCATGAAGTCATGCCTTTTGGTGTACGTATCCATAGATATGGCGCATCCGTGCCGCCATATACCTCCAGTCCCATGTCGGTCAATGTCTCACGCATCATTCTCGCGTTCTGCATATAGTAGTCTATGGCTTGCTTGGTTTGCAGCTTTCCTGCCGGCGTGTATATCGCTTCGGCAGCCCGCTGGCTGAGATAACTTGTGCCGTTGAACTTTGTCGACTGTCTGCGGTTCCATACGGGATTCAGTGCAATGCGCTGTCCGTCCTTTGTAGATGCAGTAACATCATGCGGCACTACTGTGTATCCGCAACGTATGCCCGTGAAGCCGGCTGTCTTTGAGAAGCTATGGAACTCCACAGCGACACGGCGTGCCCCTTTTATCTCATAGATGCTGTGAGGGATGCTGTCGTCTTGTATATAAGCCTCGTATGCCGCATCGTAGAATATGAGTGCATCATGCTCCAGAGCATAGTCTACCCATTGCTGCAGTTCTTCTCTTGCGAGAGTCGTGCCTGTCGGATTGTTAGGATAGCATAGATATATGACATCCACATCCTCCTGTGGCAGTGCAGGCACGAATCCGTTCTCTGCGCAGCACGGCATATATACCACGTTTGACCAATGTCCGTCTGCACCAAGTTCTCCAGTCCTGCCTCCCATCACATTAGAGTCGATATACACAGGATAGATGGGATCTGTCACGGCAATACGCACATCCTTTCCCAGCAGTTCCTGGAAATTGCCCGTATCGCTCTTTGCACCATCGTTCACAAACACCTCGTCCTCACTTATTTCTATGCCTCGGGCAAGGAAATCATTCTCCACAATAGCTTTCCGCAGAAATCCGTAGCCTCTCTCAGGGCCGTAACCTCTGAATGTCTCGGCATGTGCCATCTCGTCGGCGGCCCTGTGTAACGCCTCCGTGACGGCAGGAATCAATGGTTGTGTCACATCGCCGATGCCGAGACTTATGACATCAGCTTCTGGGTTCTGGGTCTTGAAAGCCGTCACTTTCTGTGCAATCTCAGAGAAGAGATACGCACCAGGCAGTTTCAGAAAATCTTCATTAATATATGTCATGGCTTTTATATTTTGCTATATGGTAATTCAATGTCTCCTTCAAATGCAAATTCGGCAGGACCTGTCATGTACACATGGTTGTCTGCTTCCCGCCACTCTATGTCAAGCATTCCTCCGTCCATTATGATACGGCTTGTCCGTCCGCTGCGTCCTGACTGTGCCGCTGCCACAGCCGTTGCACACGCTCCTGTGCCGCATGCCATCGTTATGCCGCTGCCACGCTCCCAGACACGCACACGTGTACCGTTTCTGCGTACTGTGGCAAACTCTATATTGCAGCGTTCAGGAAAGGCGGCATGGTATTCCAGGAGTGAGCCCTCTGTGGCAACATCCACCGTATCAGCATTGTCGGCGAAGATTACATAATGCGGATTTCCCATTGACACAAAGATTCCTTCGGGCAGCAGGCCGTTGTCAGGAGCAAACTGGCAGGCGTTCTCAAACACAGGCTCGCCCATGTCCACTGTTACGGAATCCACTCCACCTTCCGGAGTCAAGTGCAAATCCAGCACTTTGACTCCAGAAAGTGTGAGCAGACGAATTTGTGTTTGTGTTGTGAGCTTCTTTTCGTAAAGATATTTGCCTACACAACGGCTGGCGTTGCCACACATCATGGCTTCCGAACCGTCTGCGTTGAAGATACGCATCGTGAAGTCTGCTTCGGGAGTGGAACATGCTCCTATGAGCACGAGACCGTCACTGCCAATGCCTTTATGGCGGTCGCTCCATAGTCGGGCCATAGCTTCAGGCTCCTTTATATTATATTTTAATGTATCAATATATATGTAGTCGTTGCCCGCTCCGTGCATCTTTGCAAAATGTATTTTATGTGTCATTGTGAGCCTGATTTTAGTTTTGTGTTTGCTGTTCTTTGTAAAGATGCTGCAAAGGTAATACATTTTGATAGAAAAATGAAATTTTTATTGACATTTTTATGTAGAAATATACTAAAAACTTGATTTTTGTTCATAAATTCAAAATTTATTATACAAAATGTTGTACATATCGTTTAAAAAGTGTACCTTTGCCACCGAATTCATCGCAAGAGTATTGCATGGAAAGTACAACAACACAACACAAACAATTGAATTATGGGAAAAATGGTAAAAAGAGCAGTCTTGATGACGATGGTTGCCATTCCGTTGGCAGCAAGTGCCCAGGACAAGGTTGAGGCCTCTTTGGGGGCTGATGTGGTCAGCGGTTATGTCTGGCGTGGTCAGGATCTCGGCAACGCTGCGGTACAGCCGTCCGCCTCGGTGTCTTACAAAGGCTTTTCTTTAGGTGTATGGGGCTCTTACGGCATCGTTGACTCTGATGATACCAAGGAACTTGATTTCACAGCGTCCTGGTCTTCAGGTGGATTCACGGTGTCTGTCACAGACTATTGGTTTTCGGGCATAGAAGGGTGTGACCGCTATTTTCTCTATGATGCCCACAGGACGGCTCATGTCTTTGAGGCCAATGTCGGCTATGACTTCGGCAAATGTTCTGTTAACTGGTACACGAACTTTGCAGGCAGCGACTATCGTCCCGACGGCAAGCGTGCCTATTCATCTTATATTGAGGTCGCTGTGCCGTTCAAGTTAGGAGGATTGCAGTGGCATTCCGCGGTCGGAGCCGTGCCCTTCAAGTCTTCTTCAACCTATTGCGACGCGGCAGGCAATCCTGTTGACGGATTTGCCGTGACAAATGTCACTCTCGGCGTAAACCATGATATCAAGATAACCGAGCATTTCTCGCTTCCAGTCTTCGCCTCAGTGACAGCCAATCCCAACAGCCAGAAGATGTACCTGACTTTCGGACTCTCGTTGTAGCCAAGGCCATGAAGCCTTTCGTAAGGTAAAACGACCAATGTAAACAAACATGACACAAACTAAATATTAATGATGTATGAAAAAGATTGAAGCAATTATCCGCAAGACAAAGTTCGAGGATGTCAAGGAAGCCCTGCTTGGTTCGGATATCGACTGGTTTGAGTATCACAATGTGCACGGCATCGGGCAGAGCCGTGAGGAGAGGATTTACCGCGGCGTGCAGTATTCTACTGATGTCATAGAGCGTGTGGCCCTGACCATCGTCTGCCGCGACCAGTTTGCAGAACCTACGGTGAATGTCATCCTGCGTGTAGCCCATACGGGCGAAATCGGTGACGGGCGGATATTCGTCAGTGACATCATCGACACATGGAGCATACGCACGGGAGAGAACGGCGATACTGTATTGAGAGACAAGAAATAGCATCATCTCTCTGCTCTTCCATACATCTATATAAGTCTTGTAGGACTTTCAGGAACAAACAACAACACAAACACAAAAACAATTAATGATTATGAACGAATTAGGATTATCACTTGATACAGTATGGATGCTGCTGGCGGCAATATTGGTCTTTTTTATGCAGCCGGGCTTTGCCCTTTGCGAGGCAGGATTCACCCGTGGAAAGAATGCCGCCAATATCCTTATGAAGAACTTTGTGGACTTCATGGTAGGCTCGCTGCTGTTCTTCTTCATAGGCTTCGGCTTCATGTTCGGCAGTGACGGTGCCGGTTTTGTCGGTATGCCAAACTGGGGAGACCTCTCTTTCTACAAGAGCGACTTGCCTGTGGAAGGCTTCCTGATATTCGAGACAGTATTCTGCGCCACCTCAGCCACTATCGTCTCCGGAGCAATGGCAGAGCGCACGAAGTTCTCGATGTATCTGGTATACAGTGCCTTCATATCCTTGTTCATCTATCCTGTCGAGGGCCACTGGACATGGGGTGGCGGCTGGCTCTGCAATGATGCCGCCGACAGCTTCATGATGACTACCTTCGGCGCTGTATTCCATGACTTTGCCGGTTCGGCGATAGTACACAGTGTAGGTGGCGTATTGGCACTTATCGGAGCCATGGCTCTCGGTCCACGTCGCGGAAAATACGGAAAGAACGGCGAGAGCCGCGCCATTCCGGGCCACAACCTTGTGCTGGCAGCCCTTGGCGTGTTTATCCTCTGGATGGGATGGTTCGGCTTCAATCCCGGCAGTCAGCTGGCAGCTTCAGGCGCAGTGAACCGTATCGCCATCTCACATGTCTTCCTTACCACCAATCTCGCTGCGGCAGCAGGCGGCATGGCTACGATGTTCGTCACATGGCTCAAGTACGGCAAGCCTTCACTCTCCCTTACCCTCAACGGCATTCTGGCAGGTCTTGTCGGCATTACGGCAGGCTGTGATGTACTGTCTCCTGTCGGAGCGGTCGTCGTCGGTCTTGTCTGTGGCACGGTGCTTGTCTTCGCAATAGAATTCATCGACCGCAAACTGCATATCGACGACCCTATAGGTGCAGCGTCGGTGCACGGTGTCTGCGGCGTACTCGGCACACTCATGACAGGCCTGCTCTCCACCACACAGGGCCTTTTCTACGGCCATGGCTTCGGATTCCTTGGTGCAGAATGTTTCGGCATTCTCGTCATCGACTCATGGGCGGCCGTCTGTGGCGTGATACTCTTCTACGGTATCAAGAAGACACACGGTCTTCGTGTTGATGCCCGTATAGAGGAGGAAGGCCTCGATATCTACGAGCATGGTGAAAGTTGCTACAACTGACACACTTTCGGGTTCAGACGGTTGTGCGGTCTTACGGTCATACGGGAAATGCCCGACCGTCCGCAAGCACCGCGCGGTCGTCTGACCTTACAAAACTCTATATAATGGAAACAAAGTATATTTTTATCACAGGAGGCGTGACCTCGTCGCTCGGCAAAGGCATCATCTCTGCATCGCTGGGAAAACTGTTGCAGGCGCGAGGTTACAAGATTGCAATTCAGAAGTTCGATCCCTACATCAATATCGATCCAGGAACGCTTAATCCTTATGAGCACGGCGAGTGTTACGTCACGGCCGACGGCATGGAGACCGACCTCGACCTGGGACATTACGAGCGGTTTACAGGCATAGAGACCACACGTGACAACAGTGTGACGACAGGACGCATATACCTGAGCGTCATAGAGCGCGAGCGTCGTGGCGATTATCTCGGCAAGACCATCCAGGTCGTTCCGCATATTACGGACGAGATAAAGCGCAGGATACTCCTGAATGCTACAAAACAGCCGCTGGATTTCGTGATTACCGAGATAGGAGGTACTATCGGTGACATCGAGAGCCAGCCTTTCCTGGAAGCTATCCGTCAGCTGCGCTGGGAGTTAGGACGGCAGAGGGCGCTCAATGTCCACCTTACCTATGTCCCTTATCTGGCAGCGGCTGGAGAGCTGAAGACCAAGCCTACGCAGACGAGCGTGAAACAGTTGCAGGGACTTGGCATACAGCCGGAGGTGTTGGTCCTGCGCACGGAACATCCGCTGGGCGAGGAACTGAGGGCAAAGGTGGCACATTTCTGCAACGTCGACATGGCGGCAGTGATTCAGAGCCAGGACCTGCCGAGCATCTACGAGGTACCTGTCAATATGCAGCGACAGGGACTTGACGCCATCTGTCTCAGGAAAATGGGCGTGGAACCGGGAGAGACTCCTGAGCTGGGTCCGTGGCGTGACTTCCTGGAGCGCAGGAAAAAGGCTGTCAAGGAGATACGTATAGCCCTTGTCGGCAAGTATGATCTGCAGGATGCCTATAAGAGTATACTTGAGAGTCTGGCACATGCCGGCACATATAACGACCGCAAGGTCAAGGCTGTCTTCGTCAACAGCGAGGCCGTCTCCCGTGACAATGTCGCCGAGAAGCTCAGCGGCATGGCAGGCATTGTCATCTGCCCAGGCTTCGGCAACCGTGGCATAGAGGGCAAGATTGTCGCCGCCGAGTATGGCCGCACCCACGATATTCCTACCTTCGGAATATGTCTCGGTATGCAGATGATGGTGATAGAGTTCGCACGCAACGTCCTTGGCTGGAAGGATGCCAACAGCAGCGAGATGGACGCCGCGACACCTCATAATGTCATCGACATGATGGAGGAGCAGAAAGACATCACTCAGATGGGCGGCACCATGCGTCTCGGCGGTTATGACTGCGCACTTGTGGAGGGCAGCCGTACGTGGGAGGCATACGGAGAGCGTCCCGTCATCACCGAACGCCACCGCCACCGCTATGAGTTCAACAACAGATACCGGGCGGAATATGAAGCCCACGGGATGAAATGCGTGGGCATAAATCCTGTCGCAGACCTTGTAGAGATAGTGGAAATGCCGGGATTGCGCTGGTATATAGGCACACAGTTCCATCCTGAGTATTCGTCTACGGTGCTCCATCCGCATCCGTTGTTCATGTCGTTCGTTAAAGCCTGCATCCATGGAACAGCTGAAGCATGAGTGTGGAGTGGCGATGATTCGCCTGCTGAAGCCGTTGTCATACTACGAGAAGAAGTTCGGCACATGGCGTTACGGACTGGAGAAGCTGTACCTGATGATGGAGAAACAGCACAACCGCGGACAGGAAGGTGCTGGCCTCGCCTGTGTCAATCTTGATGCACCTGCCGGCAGTGAATACATGTTCCGTGAGCGTGCAGAGGGCAAGGACGCCATAACCGAGATATTCAAGCGCGTCACGGACTCCTTCGCGGGACAGCTCTACATGGGACATCTGCGCTATTCCACGACAGGAAGGAGCGGCCTGCAGTATGTCCACCCTTTCCTGCGGCGCAACAACTGGAGGGCAAAGAACCTCTGCCTTTGCGGAAACTTCAATATGACTAATGTCGATGAGGTGTTCAACGCCATCACTGCCACAGGCCAGCACCCACGCATATACAGCGACACCTACATCATGCTCGAGCTCATGGGCCACCGTCTTGACCGCGAGAGTGAGCGTCTCTACAATATCGCTGTAGGAAAAGGGCTGACAGGAACGGACATCACGGCTTTCATAGAGGACAATATCGACATCGTGAATGTCCTCCGCACGTCCACTCCGATGTTTGACGGCGGCTATGTCCTCTGCGGCATAACGGGCAGTGGAGAGATGTTTGCCATGCGCGACCCTTGGGCGATACGCCCTGCCTTCTGGTATCATGACGACGAGGTGCTGGTGGTGGCCTCCGAAAGGCCTGTGATACAGACCACATTCGATGTCCCTGCCGACAGTGTCTGTGAGCTTCATGCCGGCGAGGCGCTTGCTGTCACCAAGGACGGCGCGCTCAGTCTCACGACTGTAATCCCTCAGAAAGGGAACCATGCCTGCTCGTTCGAGCGCATATACTTCAGCCGCGGCTCCGACTGTGACATCTATCGGGAGCGCAAGAAGCTGGGCGAACAGCTGACTCCTGCCATCATGAAGGCTGTAGACGGTGACGTGGCGCACACGGTATTCTCATACATACCCAACACGGCTGAGGTGGCTTTCCACGGCATGACCGAGGGTGTGCGCCGCCTGGACCAACGCATCAGGACAGAAAAGGTGGTGTGGAAGGACATCAAGCTGCGCACTTTCATCGCCGAGGGCACGGAACGAAACGACCTTGCAGCCCATGTCTACGATGTCACTTACGGTTCTCTGCAACCGTATGAAGACAATCTTGTCATCATAGACGACTCCATCGTGAGGGGCACGACGCTGAAAGAGAGCATCTTCAAGATACTCGACCGCCTGCATCCGAAGAAAATCGTCATGGTGAGCAGTTCGCCTCAGATACGCTATCCTGACTATTACGGCATAGACATGTCGCGTCTCGAGGAGCTTTGCGCCTTCCGCGCCGCCATTGCCCTTATCGAGGAGCGTGGCATGGGGCAGTTGCTTGACGACACGTACAGGGCATGTAAGGAACAGCCTGTCAGCGAGAATCATGTCAGGGCTGTCTATGCTCCGTTCTCCGTGGAGGAAATCAACCGCAAGATTGTGGAGATGCTGCGCCCGGAGGGTGTGCAGACGCCCATCGAACTGGTATTCCAGAGCATCGAGGGACTGCACGAGGCCTGCCCGAACCATCCCGGCGACTGGTATTTTACTGGGCGTTACCCCACGCCGGGCGGCATACGTATGGCAAACAAGGCGTTTGTATGCTATATGGACAAACGAAACAATAAACTATAAAACAGGAGATTTGAGCCATGTGTGGATTTGTAGCAATCATCAGACCGAGGGAGGACTCCGTTGACACTTCTGTGGATACGTTAAAGGACTCTCGTGAGAAAGCGTTGAAGATGTCGGCGAGGATACGCCATAGAGGTCCTGACTGGAGTGGCGTATATTGTGGCGGAAGGGCTGTGCTGGCCCACGAGAGGCTTGCCATTGTCGACCCTATGTCGGGCGGACAGCCTCTCTATTCGGCAGACGGCAAGAAGGTGCTGGCTGTGAACGGCGAGATATACAATCATCAGGAGATACGCCGCCGCTTCGCCGGACAGTATGAATTCCGCACGGGCAGTGACTGTGAGGTCATCCTTGCCTTGTACGAGAGGTACGGTACAGACTTCATCGACCAGTTGAACGGTATCTTTGCTTTCGTCCTTTACGACTCCTCGACCGATGAATACCTCGTGGCACGCGACCATGCCGGCGTGATACCGCTGTATATAGGCCATGACAGCGATGGCACGGTGTATGTGGCGAGCGAGCTGAAGGCCTTGGAGGGACAGTGTGAAAGCTACGAACCGTTTCCTCCGGGACATTCCCTCACAGGCGGAGACGGCGGAGAGATGCGACGCTGGTATCACCGTGACTGGTTCGGGTATGACGATATGCCGTGGGCAACCGCCGACCGCAGCGAGGCGGTGCGTCAGGTCAGGGACGGTCTGATGGCGGCGGTGAAGCGTCAGCTGATGAGCGATGTGCCTTATGGCGTGCTGCTTTCGGGCGGTCTGGACAGTTCGGTGGTCTCGGCGATAGCCAAGATGTATGCCGCAAAGCGTGTGGAGACAAACGACGAGCACGATGCGTGGTGGCCTCGCCTGCACTCCTTTGCCGTGGGGCTGAAAGGTGCTCCCGACCTCGCCAAGGCGCGTGAGATGGCAGAGTATATAGGCACGGTGCACCATGAGGTGAACTACACCGTGCAGGAGGGTCTTGATGCCGTCCGCGATGTGATATACTACATAGAGACATACGACGTGACTACCGTGAGGGCGTCCACGCCTATGTATCTGCTGGCGCGTGTAATACGCAGCATGGGCATAAAGATGGTGTTGAGCGGAGAGGGTGCCGACGAAATTTTCGGCGGTTATCTGTATTTCCATAAGGCACCGTCGGCAAAGGCGTTTCATGAGGAGACGGTGCGCAAGCTCTCCCGCCTTTACCAGTATGACTGCCTGAGAGCCAACAAATCGCTTATGGCATGGGGCATAGAGGGGCGTGTGCCTTTCCTCGACAAGGAGTTTATGGATGTGGCGATGCGTATCGACCCGTCGCTGAAGATGTGTCCCGGCACGGCCATCGAGAAGGGACTTGTCCGCGAGGCGTTTGCCGATATGCTGCCCGAGAGTGTGGCATGGAGGCAGAAAGAGCAGTTCAGCGACGGCGTGGGCTATTCGTGGATAGACACTCTGAAGGCAGTCACGGCGGCTGCGGTGAGCGACAGCGAGATGGCGCAGGCTGCCGAGCGATTCCCTGTCAATCCGCCGAAAAACAAGGAGGAGTATTACTACCGCAGCATCTTCGAGGAGCATTTCCCCGGCAGGTCGGCAGCCCTTAGCGTGCCGAGCGAGGCCAGTGTGGCTTGCTCCACGGCAGTAGCACTGGAATGGGATGAGGCTTTCAGGAATCTTGACGAGCCCAGTGGACGTGCCGTAAAGGGCGTTCACGCACAGGCATACTGACGATATATGAGATAGACTGCCACCGTTTTGCAATCTGTTGATATACAATGTGCTGCGTGATGGTTGCGAAACGTGTGGCAGAGTGTCACCCTTTACACGGTGAAAGGTCACCTTTTACTGTGCGAGGGGTGACCTTTTGTTTGGTAAAGGGTGATTGTTGGGGTTATAGGTTTTGGGTTGTTGGTTATAGGTTTTGGGTTGTAGGTTATAGGTTTTCGGTTGTTGGTTAAGGTTATGGTTATCGTTAAGGTTAAGGTTATGGTTATCGTTAAGGTCATTGGTTTCCTGTTGATAGCCGGAATAGCCTGTATAGCCGTAATATATAAGCTGATACCCAAACGATTAAACGACCAACAACAGAAAACTAAACAACAAAACAACCAAACAACAAAACGACCAAGTCTGATTATGGTTTCCCGGGAACATACTGCACAAGTATAGGTTAAAGTATAAAAATATTTAAAAATGGAGCGTTAAATTGTATATTGTTGTGATAAATATTTAAATTTGCAATCATAAATAATATTCTCGGCTTTATCGATACTTTTAATTGTCAACTAATTGTTTTTTACATAATAAAACACAGATATGATGAATAAGTTGAAGACTTTACAGTTTTTTGTTGTGTGCTGTGCCCTCTTTCTCCCCCCCCCCCCTTGATGGCGCAATCGTTGCTTGATGAAAATGAGGGAGAATATTCAGGACCAGTTGTGTACCTTGATGATATTCAGAATAAATCAGGTGTTGGCAACCAGTTGTTTGCAACATTCCAAGCTAAAGTCAAGGAAGGCCTGAACAGAAGTGGACGTATCTCGATTGTAGATGCAAGCTCGGAACAAGCACTCCAGAATGAGGCGCAGCGCAGAAACTCTGGTGTTGCTGTCACTTCCAGTTCTCTTTTCGACAAGGTCAAATCATTGGGAGCCGATTATATTCTTAAGTTCGCTCTTGTAAGTGAATCGCATGAGCGCATCGTTCCCGAGAAATCTACAGGCTCGGTAGGAAAATTTATAGATGCCTTGGGAGGCTCGGACCCTTATTATAAAAGTACCATATCTTTGAGTGTAGATGTCGTCAGTATAAAGAAAGGTACGGTTGTCAGAAGCAAGACATACACTTGTAGTGGAAATAGCAAGTCTGATACTTCGTGGGAAGATGCCGCATCGAAAGCTATGGACGATGTATCTACTTATGCTTTGTGGACGGCAGATTATCTATCGCCTCTGAGCGGAGAGATATTGAAGATAGAGTCTGTCAATAAGAGAAAGACAAAGGCAGAGACGGTAATTGTCAATATAGGCTCGCGCAAGAAGTTGAGGAGATATGAGTATATGTACGTGTATACTGTGGTAGATATTGCAGGTGAACAGTCGACACGGCAGATTGGAGAGTTGCGGGTAAAGGAAGTCCTGTCGCCAAACAGATCACTGTGCGAGGTGAAAGATGGAGAGAAAGAGATTCTTGAGTGCTCGAAGAAAAATGTTGCAATGATTGTCAAATCTAACTGATGAAGCAGGTTTTATTTCTCATTTTTTCGTTTTTGCTAAGCGCCACATGGGCTACAGCACAAGAATATTCCAATTCGGTGGCACTTGTGAGCCAGTCGGACAATCTTCTCGTGGTTGACTCTAAGGCTGTGGGTGACCGTAAGCGTGATGCACAGGAGATGGCGCTCAAGTCGGCTTTCCACTGTCTGTTCTATAAAGGCGTGGCTGGCTATAATGGCGGTAAGCCTTTGCTGCAGAAAGATAACGCTTATTATTCTGAGAGGTTTTTCTCAGAACGCTATGCTATGTTCGTAGGAAACAGCACCGTGATAGGTGATATAGGGAAGACTGTAGACAAGAAACGCTATGCATGTACTATGCGTGTGGAGATTCTAATCGGCAGTCTAGTACGTGATCTTGTTACCGAGGGACTGGCTTCAAAGCCAGCATCAGAGACCAGTATGGAGGAAACTGACGAGGCAATCGTCTTGCCCAGTATCATGGTCGTGCCTTACAAGACGGAGAACGAGACTTATCGTTCCGTGATACAGAAGAACTCCGACAAGCGAAGTGCTATGGTCAAGGTACAAGAGATGTTTGTACAATATGGTGTTACAACCATAGACTTGGAGGGACAGCTGGATGCAGTATATACCTCAAAAGAGTTTAACCTTAGTACAGCCCGCTCGGCAGAGAAGAATGTCATCACCCGTTCCGGTGCAGATGTCTATGTAACAGTAGACGTGCAGCAACAAGGTACTTCCGAGATGGGCAAGCGTGTGAAGGTGGATATGAAAGCCTACGATACTAAATCCGGTTCCATCCTGTCTACCACTACCACAGGCTGGACCAATCCTATAAAGAATGTTGATGTTGGCGATCTCTGTATAATGGCCGTTAAGACCCGTATGAGCGATTTCATGCGTGCTCTCTCTACCAGTTTTGCCAAACAGATGCAAGGTGGAAAGACTATATCGTTGCGCATATTCAAAAGTAAAGCTGGCAAGTGGAGTCTTGATTCGCAGGTGGGCGATGCCGGTTACACGCTTAGCAGTGTCATCAGGCGTTGGGTGAAGAAGCATGCCGAGAAGGGACGCATACATATAAAGGGTGGCGTAAACGAACTGCTGTGGTTTGATACCATAGCTATTCCATCCACCGATGAAGACGGTATGTCTATGGACGCGGCTACATGGGGTGATAGCCTTCTCTATTATCTCAACCAAGAGCTTCGCGTAGCTTGTAAGATGAAGTTTGATGGCACGGCAATCGATATTACGTTACAATGAGATTCTTCCTGTCAGTATGAACTTTTAAGTACCTATACTATGTATTGCTATAATTGCGGTAGTCGTATAGAGCCTAACGACCATTTTTGCGCACACTGTGGCGTATGTCTCGGTGATGAAGAGACACCAAGAAGGCTTGCGTCAAAGTATTTTGACATCGAGATAGCTGACGTGAAGGGCGATTCTCCGACGGATGAGGGGTATGTCTTGACGGATTCTCTTCGGTTGGCAGAGAGGCTGTCGACAAATGTGCAGACAATCAAGTCTGTCTTGGAAGAATTCGTTTCCATCCGCGCAACAGAGGGTGTGCGCTACAATGTTTTAGACCTGCATGTGTCAGAACGGCAAAACGGCATATCGTGGCAGGAATGCCAACGCTTCTTGACTATTCGTTACCATCAGGATTTGAACAGCGGCAAACGACCTGTATACTTATTTATAATAGGTGGTGACGATATCATCCCTATGCCTACGTTGCCTCTCAAAATCAATAATGACGACACTGTTGATAGCGATTTGCCATATGCCTATCTCTATGGCGCGGCGACAGAAGAAGGATTGCTTAATCTTGGTGTCTTTGAACGGCAGATCATGCTTCTTGTGGGTAGGTTGCCCGTGGCACAAGACGCGTTGTTGGCGGACTTTATCAACATGCTCAATAATGCGCTCTATGCTGGATATAGAGGATTGCCTCGCCACGCCATGCACGCTCAGTGTGATCCAAACTGGAAAGTCATTACTCGCCAAGTGACACGTGGTTTTGAGCCGTACCTTCCTTGTAATGAAGCCAATACCGATTATTATTACGGTCCCATCATGCTCACCCCACAGTTTGAACCTACTACACCCGCGTTTCAGCAGTCTTTCCCATACAAGGAAGCCGATATATTCTACTATAACCTGCATGGTACGAATTTGCATGGCGTGGACAATTTCGCCGGTTATACTTATCAGGGTGGCACTTCGCAACGTGCATTATGCCCACGCAATATGGCTGCTGTTGCCAATCTCAATATAGTGGTGACGGAGGCTTGCTATGGCGGATGGTTCAAACAGAGCATATACAACAGTCAATCTAAAAAGAAAGAGGAAACCATACTGCTTTCCTCACTCAATGCTCGTACCGTGTCTTATCTGGGCTCTTCGCGTGTTGCTTATGGCAACACAGATAAGCAAAGCCAGAATGGTTTGCTTGCTGCAGACATTCTGGCTCATCACTTCCTTTCTTATCTCTATCAAGGCTACACGGCTGGTGAGGCAATGCATGCTTCAAAAATAGATATGCTCAACATTCCTCGTAATGTGGAGGGTACACGTATAACTGTACTTGAGTTCAATCTTTTTGGCGATCCTTCGCTTTATGTTGATACTCACGGCTTAAGAAAGGACAGTGGTGATTCTGCTTATGCAAGAAAGGCAGAAACTGCAAGGACTCATTTCAGCGTGGAATATGAAGAAAGCAAGAGCGGCGGACTGTTAGAAACTGTGAGACGGTTGGTGGATCATAATTTCAAAGAAATAGATCAACATCTGCAACGGTATCTCTACGACATGTGGAATATAGAAAAGTGTGCATTACAGCGTGTGGTGAAAGCATCACCAAAGGCTGGTGTAGGCGAGACGGCATATTTATATCTTACGGACAACGGCAGTATCTCTGTCGTAACAAACAGTGAAAGCCACAAGGTGACTTGTTGCCTCTTTGAAAAATAATGAAATCATTTTAATATAGGAACAACACGAAAAACAGATAGCTATGAAGTGTATCAATTGTCATAAAGAGTTGCGCGATGGCGCAAGGTTTTGTACCGTCTGTGGTACTCCACAACCAATACCCACAGTAGATAGTGACATCCCCGTGACTGAAGCGCAAGATGCCAAGCCGTCTGCAAAGGAAATCAATACTATTGGCCAATATCTGTTCTGGCAAGTCCAGCCAGGTGAATTGGCAAGGATAATTACAGAGCGCGAGTTTATTGAGTATAGTTCTGCACAAGGGTTGATAGTCAATAATGGTACAACGGCCTGCATATATAAACAAGGCCAGCTGCTCACTACACTGCAAGGTGGAAAATATAATTTTGTGACTTCCGATGAGTTGGAACGTGCGCTCAACCAACACTCTGGAGGTATAGCTGGAGGACTGAATAAGATAAAGCGTTTCTTGGCCAATCTCATTTTCGGCCAAAGTGTGCGTAGTCGCATAGAGGATGCCCAGCAGGCAGACCTATTGCGTGCTCAGTCAATAGATCAAGTGTTGGAATACCTCAACAGCGACAGTCTGTACTCTGTGGTATTGGTGCAAAACCGAGTCTTTGACCTTATCTTGGGCGACACTATGCAGAGTCAGAATGGCTGTGCAAACTTTGTGCCCATGAGCATTCGTGCGCAGAACTGTGATTTTAAGGTGGGCGTGAGAGCCAACTTTAAAATAGAGAACATCGATGTGATGTGTGCCCATTATCTCGTAGAGCGACAGACTCTCTCGGCGGAATATCTCGCCCAGCAGGTCGTGGCACAGGTGGAGACAACCATACAGGCTTATTTTGCCGCATCGGATACGGAATTGACGTCACTGCAAAATAGTGGTCAGGTATCTGCACAAGGCCTCAAATACATTGAAGACCAGCTGCGCGAAATGGACTTCTACGGCATCAAGCTGCAGGATATAGTCAGCATCACGTGTAGCAATGCCGACTTGGAGCGTTTCTCCCAGTTGAGCCATAATCTCTATGTGTCAGAACAAGAACTTGACTATCTGCACAAAACCAACGAGTTTAAAAACCGCTTGGCTACTGCCGTCAATCAGCAACTGTTGCAAGAGGCACGCACCGATTTGGAACTTATGCGTAGCTTGGAAGTAATAAACAGGGATCGTTGCGTGACAGAAGAAGACCTCAACCGCTTCTATATTGTTCTTTCAAGAGAGCACCGTGTGTTTGAAGCACAAGACAAAGAAAAGGAGGAACAGGCGTTAGTGGAAATACAGCGGACTGGACTGCTTCGAAGTGAGGAAATTGAGATTCTTCGCTATGAGGTTGAGTTGCGTCGCCAGGAGAGAAATCAGCAGGCCGCACTTACCCGTGCAGGGAGGGAGAACGAATTGCGGAAACAGCAGTATGCTGATGGCTTTGCCTTGAAATTGATGCAACTCAAAGACAGCATAGACTACGAGATGGCGCGTACGAGCGGTGAGGCTCAAGTAGACCTCGCTCAGGTGGCTCATGAATTGGAAATTACTTCTCGCAAGGATGCCTATGCCGATCATCGCTTTGAAGTGGAGCTTCAACGTCGCCAGCAGGTGGACGATTATGAATTGCAGAAGCGCAAAGCGCTGCAGCGACAAGATAATGAGCAGATGCAGTTTGAATATGATATCGTGCGCCAGTCACAAGCAGATCAGATGAAGAGATATCGCGAGATGATGGAGGTGGACGCAGAAGAGGCAGACCGGGCTTCAAAGAGAAAGATAGATGAAGAAAAGGCATACAATGAACATGAACTAAAGATACATGAACTGGATGTAGAGGCAGAGAGAGAACGCAACAGGCTCAAGGCTGGTATGAGCGCAGAACAGCTTGTGGCCGAGCAACTTTCACGGCTCGATAAGGATGCACAGTCTGCTTACTTTAATGCAGGTCGGAATTTGGCGCAAGAACGCAACTTGCGTGAACAGCAGGCCGCTCTTTATGAAATGCAGATGAAGCGAGATGAAGAACTTAATCGTGAGATGCGGCAGCAGATCGCAGACATTGCAAAGCAGAGCATGGCGGCAATGGTGGGTATGAGTAGTAATATGGTGGAAAATCGCAATGAACAGAAGCGGGAGTACCAAGATGAGTTGCATCGTGAGCAGGCTCGACATGATCAGCATCAGGACATGGCACTCAATTATACTACTCGTCAGCAGTTGGTGCCCACTACGAATAGTAGTGTAAATGGCAGTAATACAAGCGGCAATGCCACAAGTCAGAGTAAGAGTATGGCCAAGCCAGTACACGTCAAGGTGTGCCCACAGTGCGGACAGACTTATCCGGATGTAGAGAAATTTTGTTCCGACTGCGGTTGTGAACTGGCATAAACAAAACCATTAATATATACTTGCGTAAGTGAGACTTTTCGTCTGACGAATATGAAATATACAGGAAAAATATTGATTAAGGAAGGATGCGTAGGGAGTAAGTCGGAAGGACGATACGTATATCTGCAAACCAATGAGCAGGAGTATCATTTGTTTCGTGAAGGTATACATCCGGCCGGCGACGATTTCTTTCTACCTTTTGATGGCATGATTGCTGATGTAAACGGTGAGGAAGAAAATACATGGATTGCAGCAAAAAGCATTACTGTGTGGTGTGATGAAAGTAATAATTTACAAGAACAGACAACAATCATAAAGGCAGAAGAACAAAAAAATGGAGAAAAAATGTAATAGTTGTGGTATGGTATTGCATGATGCCGCCCATGACGAAAAGATATGTCCACAGTGTGGAGGCTTCTTAGAAACAGCCACCAAAGATTATGCACTGACAGATTCCAAGACAAAATCTGTCAGTGTGGACAACAGAATACACAAGGGTGACGATATCGGCACAATCCACAATGGTAACGAAATGCATGTCGGAGGGGATAATGCAGAAAATATCGACAAGAGCACTACTATCACCACTAACAATACCACTAACAACACCAGCAACACTACCAATATTTATCAGGCGGCGGATGCTGGTAAAGAACTGATCACGTGTGGGCTCTCAGGTCGTCATGTGTACAAGAAAGATACTTTCACATGTAGAACATGCCACCGTCTGATATCCAATGATTTTTATAGTTCCCAATACAACTGCTGCTCGGAGTGTGCTGATAAACATAAAGCGTATATTGAAAGGATGGAACGACTTAACCACGAAGTTGTGCAAGAAATCCAAGCTGAACTGCAACATAGTCATAAAGCAGAACCTCTAAGCCAGAATTGGACCAATAATAATACAAGCAATGCCATATCTGACCGACGAGAGAGTGAAAAACATGTACATAATGGCAACAAATTGTCAAATAAAGTAATTGCAACTGTCATAGCCATATTATTTATAGGCGGTAGCTTTTATCTTTTGGCAGATAAGAATAATAATAAAAGCGTTACTTCCACTTCTGTACAACAAGAAGAACAGGTGGCAGGAAATACAGATATGACAGTCACCAATTCTAATGGCGTATCCAGAAACAATACCATATCTTCTTCTGCCTCACCTTTGAATGCTGGCACAAATGTTCCTGTGGAGAACGCTGCTGCAGGGACATCACGCACAGGCGAGAAGCAACTATCTATAATGGAAGAAGGCGAGAAATATTATAAAAGTGGAGAATATAGTAAAAGCAGGGTGTTCTTGCAACAGGCTGCAGAGAGTGGAAATCCCACAGCTAATTATTATATGGCTTTGATGTATGAGAATGGAAACGGCGTTTCTGCCGATTCGCGCAAGGCGTTTAAATATATGAAACAAGCTGCTGAATGCGGATACGCTAAGGCCTATTTTCCTTTGGCCGAGATGTATCGTAACGGTTTGGGAACAGAAGCTAACCGTGCACAAGCCAAGAAATGGTATGAGCGCACTGTGACATCAGATCGTTCTCATGCCGATATGGCAGCTGAAATACTAGAGACTTATGAATAGACATTTAGGAGACGACAGCTTCTCAAAACTGTTACATACCTCTTATGCAGACCTATGCAAAGAGAAGCCGCTTCAGCCGGTCTGTAATCAGACACCACCTCGTTTACAAGAAGAGGCATTGTTCTGTGGATGTAGTTTTTCGTTTGACGTATACGATCTAAGTCTATCAAACTTAAATCCCACGGAACGTATCGTTCTTGACAAGCGCATAGATCGCGAGAGTTACATCATTTTCAACACTTTCTCAGAGTCGCTGAAAAAGGTGTTCTCACCGGTCATGTCAAGTTCTATTGTGCCGATGGTCATAGGCAAGGGTGCCTATGATTTCGCTCCGTTGATAAATTCCCTATCCCGTATCTTGGAATTGGAAATCAATAGTTCTATCGTGCAAGATATACGCCAGATGCAAGGTATAGAGATGCCTGCATACTATAAAAAGTATAAGCCGGATCATCATGACCTTAAAATCACCATTGGCACCAAAGAAATTGATCTTAATTGTGAAAACGACGGTAAGCTTAAGCCCATGATGATAGGGGAGTCGCTTATGATGATGAGGTATTATAAGAAGCACTTGGCGAAAACACTTAAAGTTGAAGAAAATGTTATAAACCAGCACCTTAAGCAATTGGAGGTCTTGCGTGATTACCGCAACAAAGCTTCGCATAGCAATGTCATTACAGAAAAGGAATTTGTCGATTTCTACAATATGTTTTGCAACCTTATGCGCCAAGGCTTGCTTACTATATGGGCAAACGATAAGGAAAGATTATGCCGATATAATATGTAGATATCGTCTAAATGCAAAATTAACGAAGCATTAATTTGATGAATGGATATCATTAATGTCCCAATTTCAATGGGACATTAATGGCTCTATATTGATAAATGTTATTGATTTCTATGTTGATAACCTACTATCTTAAAGGTTATGTAATCTGACAGAACTCAAAGCCTCTAATTCAAAAGTTCTGTTTCAGGAATGGCGTAGATGGCTGGTTTCTTAATAAGCGTAGTCTTGCTTTTTATAATACGCTTTAAGAATGTTAAGAAATCGCCGATTGCTTGTTTTTTGAGTGTATATTTCTGTTATGTAATCTTGAACATTGTAATTTCTTGTTTTTCTGGTATTCATCTAAGATAAGATTTTACTAGCTTTTCAAAAATAGGTGGTGTATGTTTTGGAATTAGCGAAAAAAACAGTAACTTTGCAAAGCAAAATGCACTTGCCAGACCTTTTTGGCGGTGACGGCACGGTGTGCAACGGCCTTGACAGTGCACTTTACGGATAAACTCAATAGATAATGTCTCTTAAACTGGCAGACCAGAAACTGGCGGAACTGGCGGACAAGCTGTCGACGAACAGCGCCCTTTGGAAACTCTATCACGAGCATAGAGCGGGACGTCCGCTACCTTCAAGCAAGGTGCTTGGAGAGATTGTTGACCTTACCCGAGCAATTGTCTTTCCTGGATATTTCGGAAAGTCGAACGTGCTTGTACATTCACTCAAATACCCTATAGGAGCAGGAATACAGGAGTTGTATGAACTGCTCGTAGACCAGATACTTGCCGGACTGTGCTTCTCCGACGAGGAACTTGACATGTGTGCCATGCGGTGCATGGCGGAGGAGAAGGCCATCGCCGTAGTGGAGAAATTGCCGGAGCTGCAGACAGTCCTCGCTACCGATGTCGAGGCGGCATATAACGGTGACCCTGCCGCGGAGAATTACGGGGAGATAATATCCTGCTATCCCAGCATCCGAGCCATGACAAACTACCGTCTTGCCCACGAACTGTTTGTCCTCGGCGTGCCACTGATACCGCGAATACTGACGGAGATGGCACACTCGGAGACGGGCATAGACATACATCCCGGCGCGACGATAGGCCATCACTTCGCCATCGACCACGGTACGGGCGTCGTGATAGGGGCGACATGTGTCATAGGCAACAACGTGAAGCTCTATCAAGGTGTCACGCTCGGTGCGAAGAGCTTCCCGCTGGACGAGAACGGTAACCCTATAAAGGGCATACCACGCCATCCGATACTGGAAGATGACGTCATCGTCTACAGCAATGCCACTGTGCTCGGACGCATAACGATAGGCAAGGGCACGGTAATCGGCGGCAATATATGGGTGACAGAGAGCACCAAGCCGGGAGAGATGATAGTGCAGAAGAAATAGAATATAGCTGTTTGGTCGTTTAGTCGTTTTGTTGATGGCTTCACCTGAGGACATGACATTCATGCAACAAGCAACCAAACCACTAAACCACCAAACCACCAGACAACAAAAAGAACGATATGGAATTTGAAATGATAGCAAAGACCTTCATGGGTCTTGAGAATGTGCTGGCAAAGGAACTTACCGAACTCGGTGCCGGCAATGTCCAGATAGGATGCCGCATGGTATCGTTTACTGGTGACAAGGAGATGATGTACCGCGCCAACTTCCAGTTGCATACGGCGATACGTATCCTTAAACCTATCAAACGCTTCAAGGCCAGCTCGGCTGACGAGGTATATGAGGGCGTGAAGTCTGTCGACTGGAGCGAATATATCACGGAGCGCTCGACGTTCTCCGTGGACTCTGTAGTCTATTCCGACGACTTCCGCAACTCGCGTTTCGTTACCTACAAGGTCAAGGACGCCATCGTAGACCAGTTTATGGAGAAGGGCGGACGCCGTCCTAATATCTCCGTGGCAAATCCGGACCTGAAACTTAACATCCACATCGCCGAGAACAGCTGCACGCTGTCTCTCGACTCCTCGGGCGAATCCCTGCACCGCCGCGGATATAGGCAGGAGCAGGTGGAGGCTCCTCTTAACGAGGTGCTCGCCGCAGGCATGATACTCATGACGGGATGGAAGGGCGAGACGGACTTCATAGACCCGATGTGCGGCTCGGGAACACTGCTTATCGAGGCGGCTCTCATAGCGCAGAATATGGCGCCGGGCGTGTTCCGCAAGGAGTATGCCTTCGAGAAATGGCCTGACTTTGACAAGGACCTGTTTGACGAAATATACAATGACGACTCGCAGGAGCGTGAGTTCACACACAGGATTATCGGCTATGACTGCGACATCAAGGCCGTTAACACTGCCCGTCTGAACATAAAGGCGGCAGGACTGACAAGATGTATCGATGTGGAGTGTGCCGACTTCAAGGATTTCCAGCAGCCTGAAGAGCCTGCCATCATGGTGACAAATCCT
Organism: Prevotella sp.; assembly: GCA_017462915.1. Taxonomy (GTDB): domain Bacteria; phylum Bacteroidota; class Bacteroidia; order Bacteroidales; family Bacteroidaceae; genus Prevotella. The sequence goes on from JAFTQG010000038.1 coordinate 75,593, forward strand.
CCTTATGGCGAGAGAATCTCTACGCAGAACCTGCTCGGGACGTATAGGATGATAGGCGAACGCCTCAAACATCAGTTCCTTGGAAACGACGCATGGGTGCTTTCCTATAAGGAAGAGTGCTTCGAGGCCATCGGCTTGAAGCCTTCACAGAAGATTCCTGTGTATAACGGCTCGCTGGAATGTGAGTTCCGTAAGTATTCCATCTTCGGCGGGAAATTCTCCGATTTCCGTAAGGAGGGTGGGGATGTGAAGACCGAAGAGGACAGGAAACAGAACGCTGAGAAGCATTATACGAAAGGCAGCCGCGACTTTAAGGAGCGCATGGACGGCAGCGAGGAGCGAGACAGGGAGAAGGCTCTCGAACGCCAGTACAAGGCACGCCGCTTCGGTAATGTGGATGAGGATGACGATGAGGATATCCGCTCGTTCCATTTCCACTCCCTTGACCATAGATTCGGCAAGGAGGAAAGACGTGAACGCCGTGACCGCGGAGAGCATCGCGACCGTAAACCTTACGGCAGGGACGATGACCGCCGCAGGGATGACAGGGACGACCGCCGCAGGGACGGAAAGCGTTTCGATAGGGACAACAGGCGGTTTGACCGCGACAGTGCCGGCAACCGTGACGGTTTCGGACGCAGGGACGGTCGTCGTGACGGTAATGGCTACGGCGACAGGAGGCCTTCGCGCCCTCGTCGTGAAGGTGCTGGACGTGGTTTCGCTGACAGAAAGAAGATGTTTGGAAAGGATTGATTTATGAAACGTATTATTCTGGCAATGGCAATGGCTGTGGCAACAATGGGCGTCAGCGCGCAGCAGAAGCAGTTCACACTTGAGGATCTGAACTTCGGAGGCAAGAATTACAGGCAGATGTCGCCCAAGAGTCTCCGCCTCTGGTGGAACGGCAACACGCTCGTGAACAGTGATACCTTGGGGAAGCCGAAAGGGTATCCTCAGGTGTTCTCGCGTGAACATAATATATATGTGCAGACATCTGTGGGCAGTGAGCCGCAGCGTGTCACGGATGACGGCAACCGTCAGCGTGTCTACGGCGAGGCTGTACACCGCAACGAGTTCGGAATAAACAGCGGTATATTCTTCTCTCCCGACAAGTCGCGCTTCGCTTTCTACCGCATGGACCAGTCCATGGTCACCGACTATCCGCAGGTGAACACCTTTGAGCGCGTGGCAACTCTTGAACCTGACGCTTATCCTATGGCAGGAATGAAGAGCCATAAGGTCACTGTCGGTGTCTATGATATCGCTTCGGGCAAGACTGTGTGGCTGGACTTGGGCGATGTCACGGACCGTTACTTCACGAATATATGCTGGGCGCCTGACGGCAAGACGGTTTATCTCTTTGAAGTGAACCGCGACCAGACGGACACATCGCTTGATGTCTATGACGCAACGACGGGAAAGAAGCTGAGGACGCTGTACACGGAGCATAGCGATAAGTATGTGGAACCGCAGCATCCTGTGGCTTTCCTGCCTTGGGATGCCGGGAAATTCATACTCTGGAGCGAGAGGGACGGATACAATCACCTGTATCTGTACAATACAGACGGCAAACTTCTGCGCCAGTTGACACAGGGAAAGTATGTCGATCAGGAGATTATCGGCTTCTGTCCAAAGACAAAGTCGGTCATCATACGTTCCAATGAACTCCATCCTCTGCAGAGCAATATCTTCGCGCTCTCCATGAACGGCAAGCGCACTCTCCTTGACAACGGCAAGGGTGTGCATAGGGGCATACTCTCGGATGACGGCACACAACTCGTGGATGTCTACTCCACGCCCGACATCCCGCGCTCTTATGATATAATAAATACGGTGAAGAAGACCCGTAAGGAGTATTTTACAGCTCCTGACCCTTGGGAGGGATATGCCGTGCCGACATACAAGAGCGGTTCGATAAAGGCTGCCGACGGTGTCACAGACCTGTACTATCGCCTTGTATTGCCGCCGGATTTTGACGAGACGAAGAAGTATCCTACTGTCGTCTATGTCTATGGAGGCCCTCATGCCCATAATGTCGATGCCTCATGGCACTGGGCTTCACGCTCCTGGGAGACATACATGGCGCAGAAAGGATATGTGCTTTTCATTCTGGACAACCGTGGTTCGGAAAACCGCGGCAGGGATTTCGAGCAGGCGACATTCAGGAATCTCGGTCAGGAGGAGATGAAAGACCAGATGAAGGGTGTCGAATTCCTCAAGTCTCTCCCTTATGTCGATATGGACAGGCTCGGCGTTCATGGCTGGAGCTTTGGCGGATTCATGACGACATCGCTGATGACGACATATCCTGACGTCTTCAAGGTGGGTGTCGCTGGCGGACCTGTGATAGACTGGAAATGGTATGAGGTGATGTACGGCGAGCGGTATATGGACACTCCCGAGAGCAATCCGGAGGGCTATGCACGTACATCCTTGCTCGCAAAGGCGAAGAATCTGAAAGGCAAGTTGCAGATAATCATCGGAATGAACGACCCTACTGTAGTGCCGCAGCACGCCCTGCAGTTTCTCGATGCCTGCATAAAGGCAGGTACGCAGCCGGACTTCTTCGTATATCCGGGCGAGGGACACAATATGATGGGACACTCTTCCGTGCATCTGCATGAGCGGATCACACAGTATTTCGAGGACTATCTGAAATGATTTCCATACACTTGTGGCTCCTTACGGCAGACACTCGTGACTTGTGGCGATATGAAAAAATGAAACCTTTTTAACGATATGAATATACTTTTATTAGGCTCTGGCGGCCGTGAGCACGCCATCGGATGGAAGATTGCGCAGAGCGCAAAGTGTGACAAACTGTTCATCGCACCGGGCAATGCCGGCACTGACGGCGTAGGAGGCAAGGGCGTGAATGTCGATATGAAGGCAGACGACTTTGAAGCCATAAAGCAGTTTGTCGTCGAGCATGACGTGGCAATGGTCGTTGTCGGTCCGGAAGACCCGCTGGTAAAGGGTGTTTATGACGACCTGAAGAACGATGCGCGCACGAAAGACGTGCCTGTCATAGGCCCTTCAAAGGCAGGTGCAGTCCTCGAAGGTTCAAAGGACTTTGCCAAGGCGTTCATGAAGCGTCACGGAATCCCTACGGCTGCGTATGAGACATTTGACGGTACGCAGGTGGAAGAGGGATGCAAGTTCCTCGAGACTCTCTCCGCTCCGTATGTGCTCAAGGCAGACGGCCTTTGCGCAGGTAAGGGTGTGCTGATCCTTGATACACTGGACGAGGCGAAGCGCGAGCTGAAAGAGATGCTTGGCGGTATGTTCGGAAACGCCTCTTCGCGTGTCGTGATAGAAGAATTCCTGTCGGGCATAGAGTGCTCTGTCTTTGTTCTCACGGACGGAAAGAACTACAAGATACTTCCGGAGGCAAAGGACTACAAGCGCATTGGTGAGCATGACACAGGTCTTAACACAGGCGGCATGGGCAGTGTCACTCCTGTTCCTTTCGCCACACCTGAGTGGATGGCAAAGGTGGAGGAGCGTATCATAAAGCCTACGGTGAACGGTCTTGCCGCTGATGGCATTGACTACAAGGGCTTTATATTCTTCGGACTTATCAATGTCAAGGGCGAACCGATGGTGATAGAGTATAATTGCCGCATGGGAGACCCTGAGACAGAGAGCGTCATGCTCCGCCTGAAGTCTGATATCGTTGACCTTTTCGAAGGCGTTGCAGAAGGAAACCTTGACACAAAGGCCATAGAGTTTGACCCTCGGTCTGCCGTCTGTGTCATGATGGTGTCGGGAGGTTATCCGCAGGAGTACAAGAAAGGCTTCCCTATCACTGGCATAGAGGATGTGGAAGGCTCCATCGTCTTCCATTCAGGCACGGCGATGAAGGACGGCGAGGTAGTTACAGCCGGTGGCCGTGTCATAGCAGTGTCTTCCTACGGCAAGGACAAGGAAGAGGCTCTTGCCAAGTCTTTCAAGGAGGCACAGAAGATAAATTTCCAGGGAAAATACTTCCGCTCGGATATCGGAGCGGATCTGTAAGTGGTTGTTTGGTTGTTTGGTCGTTTAGTGGTTTAGTTGACTGCTTCACTTAAAGATAGTCAATTACAGCCACAAACTACTAAACAACCAAATCACTAAACAACCAAACTCTCGACTATAGTGTTGCTGATGGCCGTTTTTTCTGCTAAACCACTAAACAACCAAACCACTAAACCACTAAACAACCAAACCACTAAACCACTAAACAACCAAACCACCAACAGCCTCTGATGCGACGATTTCAGAACAATATGGGTGCAAGTCGTCTTGCACTGCCTGTAATGATGCTTTACAGCGTGTGTCTGTGGGGACTTATGCTCCTTGCAGACTATACGTTGTGGCCACAATGCCTGATATTCCTTGTCAATACATATCTCATGATGGAGCTGAACAACCGCAATGCCCTCATGAGACGATACAGCCGCATGGTGAGTTGCTCATACATAGCGTTCATGCTCATGTGCCCATGGCTGCTGAGAAACATGGAAGTCATGGGCATACAGACATTCTTCTTGCTCACGATGACGCTGCTGTTCATGACCTATCAGGAACACAGCCGTATAGGCGGGAAATACGGTGCCTACTTGTTCCTCGGCATCGCTGCCATGATATGGCCTCCACTGGCCTTTGCATTGCCGCTGCTGTGGATAGCCGACGCGTTTTTCCTGATGTCGTTCAGTTTCAAGTCGTGGCTCGCTTCGCTCCTCGGACTGGCAACACCAATGTGGTGCATATTGCCGTATATCGTGATAGAGGGCAGGTATGAACTACTCGACGCATGGCTCGACGCCCTTGTGCTTGACGACAGCACGATACAGGCATTCCGTGACATAAACACCATATTGCCGTCGGCACTCCCTCTGCCGCCTATGAAACTTGCGGCCGAATCGCTCGTCCTTGCAATGTCAGTCACAGGGATGATACATTTCCTGCGTCACAGTTCCGATGACAAAATCCATGTGAGGATGCTCTTCAACGTCTTCAATCTCATAGCCATGGCATTCTCCTTGGCATTGGTTTTGCTGTATGTCCTGCCGCTGAACGACGTGCCGGGAGCAGACATACTGTTCGGGATAATACTCGTCTGCGCCAGCCCTCTCACGGCACATTATATCAATTTCACATCGACACGCCTGACAAACATATCGGTGATAATCGCCATGGTGCTTGTCCTGGCATTGACAATAATACCTCTTCTGCAAGAATGGACGATATTGTAACCATACTTGAAGGCTACGGATATATAGGAATGTTCGTGGCAGCCTTCATCGCCGGTAGCGTATTCCCATGGAGCAGCGAAGCCATAATGCTCGGACTGCAGGCGGCAGGCCTGGACCCTGTCGGCCTTGTCGTATGGGGCACGGCAGGCAATGTGCTGGGTTCCATGTTCAATTACTGGGTGGGACATCTCGGCAGGCTCGACTGGATAGAGAAATATCTGCATGTCAAGAAGGAGTCGCTCGACAAGGCCGAGCGTTTCATGCACGGGCATGGAGCATGGATAGGGTTCTTTGCGTTCCTGCCTATCATAGGCAGCGCCATCACCATCATGCTCGGTCTCATGCGTGCCAACATATTCATCACGATGACATCGATAACGATAGGCAAGTTGCTGCGTTACGCACTGCTTGTGTGGGGAGCGCACTTTGTCCTGTGACATGTCTGATGTCGCCGCGGCATCTCTGCCGATGTAGGGCGAGTGAGGAAACTTTATTTTAAAACATATATAGACTATGGCAACAATCTGGACCAGACGCAAGGAAGACGCTGCGCGGGACAAGCGAACGGCAACTCCATGGAACACCATGACAGAGAACACTGCGGCATCGTCGGCAGACGGCTCTTCCACGGCGGAAATAGCGAGGAAGGCAAAACCTCAAGATGCGAAAGTGTACAATACGGAATCGCCGAAATGACAGGACTCGTCTTGTGCGGTTGAGCTGTCTGTGAGGGCTTGCATACAGCCTGTACAGGGAATATTGGCCCGATAGTGCATTTTTCTCGCCAGAACAGACGTTAATAAGAAAAAAATAATTATCTTTGCAAAGTATTATTATAGTCCTGAACTATGATATGATGTAAAGAAAGACGTAGAAACGAACATATAAAGACAATGCCCATGGTATAAAACCATCTGAAAAAACATACGAAATATAAGCGTTAGCTTTGATTCTTGTTCTTGAAAATCGCCAATTTACAGGAGCCACAAGAGTAAAAGTTGATGCTCACGCCTATGGCGTGGGCTTTTACTCATATATGTGGCTATGGTGTTTGGCGATACCTCAAGAACGTAGATGCAGTAAACGGTCCACGTTTTTTTATTGTGCCAGTCTGCAGAGACCTGTGTGCATTCCTGCCCTGCAGGCCAGCGATAAAAGAAATGGCGGCTGTCCGGAAACCGGCAGGAACGTCCTCTGCCGTCTGACGGAAGCACATCTGTCGTCCGGCACGTTGACTCCACTGACGCTTTTTCTGTTATAATATTATGTGGAAGGCGTAAACGAAGGAATCATGCACATAGGTAAGATACTGCAGCAGAAACTGAAGGATGACGGCAAGAGTGTCGTCTGGCTGGCACGTGAGCTCGGCTGCCACCGTACCAATGTGTATAACCTGTTTGAGAAATACAGCATCGACACCCTGCAGCTTGAACGGATATGCGCCATCATGCACTATAACTTTTTTGACCTTTACCGCGAGGAAGTGGAGCGCAGGATAAAGGAAAACCGGGGCAAAGTGTAGCCGATGTCTCTACATGTAGCAGTATTCGCTACATGGTTTTAACACTTGTAATGAAAAATCTATATACCTTTGCGATTGCCATTGCACAGGACACGCAATGCCTCCCGCCGTTCTCCGGCATTGCCGTGCCGTAGAGTAGGGGAGCGAGACCGTGGCGTCCCGTGCATCATGTGCCATCCACAGGGAGGCGTATGCCGTCTCTTGCCTTCCTGTCGGGTGTAAAGGTATAAAAGAGACGCCTATTTCTCAAAAACATTTCCAAAACAAATGAACAAGTTTACTTTATTGTGCTGTGCAGCCTTTGCACTCGTGTTCGCATCATGTACTACAGTTGTCAAGACAGCGTCTACGGCAGACGCCCGTGCGTCACTGCTTTCCGCTACCGTCGCCGACCTTGAAGTCTCCCCTGAGCGCGTCACCGTCACTACAGCCCCGAGCAAGGCGATACAGCGCGCCGGCATAAGCAACGTGAAGCATGACGCCGAGCGCAAGGCACTCACACAGGGCGGAAAGGACTATGATGTGCTGGTCGATGCCGAGTACATCATAGAGAAGACCGACTATGTGTTCTACAAGAAAATCAAGTCCGTGACAGTCAGCGGCCGTCCTGCAAGGTACAAGAACTTCCATTCGCTCAACGACTCGGTATGGTGCAACCCTGTTTTCCGCGCCACATACGTCAATGCCGTGAAGAACGAGCGTGGCGGACTGCACCTTTTCAAGTAAGAGAATCCCTGACACGTAGGACAATATGAAGAAGATAATGACATCAATGGCGGTTCTCGCCGCCATGTTCTCTTCCTGCTCCACTGTCGTAAAGACGGCAAGCACGGCAGAGACGACATCGTCGATAGAGAACGCCACCGTGGCAGACCTTGACGTTGCTCCCGAGCGCATCACATACACCGTAGCTCCGAGCAAGGCGATACAGCGCGGAGGCATGGACAATGTCAAGCGCGCCGTGGAGTCGGAGGCCCTCACGGCCAATGGCAATGCGGATGTACTGGTAGAGCCACAGTATATCATCGAGAAGAAGAAATCGCTTTTCGGAAGCAAGGTGACATCCGTGACGGTCACGGGTCGCCCTGCCAAGTACCGCAATTTCCGCTCGCTCAACGACTCCGTATGGAGCAATCCTGCCTTCCGCGGGCTTCAGCCTGTAGTGATACGCAAGGGAGGAAAGTCACCATACAAGTTCACTGGCAGACAGCGCACCGATGCAGGCTATACGGACGGCATGCGTCGCACAGGCTTTTCCACCATCTTCAATATAGGAGGCGGCTATACAGGCTATGACGACCCATGGCAGAGCGTGGACCAGGGATATCTCCGCTCGACACTCACATTCGGCTGGCAGTGTACCCCGAGACTGTTTGTCGGTGCAGGTGGAGGCGTGGATTATAATTTCGGAGAGAAAGTGCTCTTTGTCCCTGTCTTCGCAGAGGGACGCTGGTATTTCTCGCAGATGCGCGATTCATGGTTCTTTGACCTGAAGCTCGGTGCCAACATAGGTAGCGATGATTATGACAGCGGAGTGTTCGTGGCTCCGTCTGTAGGCTACAGTTTCGGCACATTTGAGGTAGCTCTGGAGTATAGCGCCCAGACCTCAAGCAAGGAGTATTGGAATTATAGCTATAGAGGAGACCATGACTTTACTTTCTCCAACATAGGAATCAGACTTGGATTCAAGTTCTGATAGACTCTATACATTGCGTTTTTTTAGAAGTGAATCCTGCATTTCCTTTTGTGGAAATGCAGGATTCTGTGCATTGTAAATGCTTGATTAAGAATATGCTTGGTGTTTGGCTTCGCGCTTCCCTTATAGCGGAGACACCCCTCCTGCATATTGGTGTGCCGTGTCCTTGTATTACAATGCTTTACGAAAGGTGACCTTTCGGGTGGCAAAAGGTCACCTTTTACCATACAAAGGGTCACCCTTTACAGCATGAAGTGTCACCTTTCGTTTTACAATATGTTTTTACATTGTTTTCTGATGGTTGTATGTGTAGTGACAGATGGTGCTGTACAGACCCCATGAGGACGGAAGAAACATATCTTTGAGATACCGTTTGTCAACGTGTTTTATGATTGTTTTTTATAAAATGCTGCTAAGCATTGTTAAAGAATCGTAATAAATAATCGGGGGGGGTAAAAAGTGTTAAAACGGTTTTTAGACAAAGTGAAATATATTAAGAAATAATTAATTTTGCACCGTCCTAATGAACGGACGTTAACAAATATATCAAACAACTAACTAAAAATTATGCAAAAAAACAAGACTTTGGTCAACAAAGCCCTCAAGGCTATGTTGGTCGCTGGTTTTGCAGCAACTATGTGTCCTGCTCAGGCTTTTGCCGATGTCAGGACAGATGCTTTTGTGCAGGCCCAGCAGAATGCAATCAAGGGTACGGTTGTTGACGAGCAGGGTGAGCCTATGATAGGCGTCACCGTCAAGGTGAAGGGCTCACAGACAGCCACTATCACCGACATCAACGGTGGATTCTCCATCAACGCTGCCAATGGTGCAACCTTGGAACTGTCGTATGTAGGCTACACTACCCAGACCGTCAAGGCACAGGACGGACTGAAAGTGCAGATGGCTCCCGACTCTCAGGTCATGGACGAGGTGGTGGTCATCGGCTACGGTACAATCAAGAAGCGCGACCTCACGGGTTCGGTGTCTTCCGTAAAGAGCGAGGACATCGCTCGTGTACCTGTCAGCAACCCTATCGAGGCTATCCAGGGACAGGTTGCTGGTCTGGACATCACCCGCACTTCAGGTGATGCTGACGCAGAGCTCGACATCATGCTCCGCGGTACACGCTCCATCAACGGCGACAATACGCCGCTCTTCATCATCGACGGTATGCAGGGTTCTTACTCTGAACTCAACCCTAACGATATCGCCTCCATAGAGGTGCTCAAGGATGCTTCATCCACAGCCGTCTACGGTTCGGCAGGTGCCAACGGTGTAATCATCATTACTACAAAGACTCCTAAGAAGGGAAAACACAGCATCAATTTCGACGCTTATCTCGGATGGAACACAGTCCCTTCATACCCGGAGGTAAGAACGGGTGAGGACTTTGTCAACTTCCGCCGTCTTGCACAGCAGAATGCCGGCACATACACTGGTGATGCCGACCTGTTCCCTACGTCTTTCCAGAATCTCATAGACAACGGCAACTGGGTGAACTGGTTTGACCTCGGCACACAGGCAGGTATAACACAGAGCTACAACCTCAGCACATCTTTCGCAAACGACCGTATCAGCTCTTATTTCTCTCTCGGATACTACGATGTAGAGGGAACGCTGCAGGGCGACGAGATGAAGCGCTACTCGGCACGCGCAAAGATAGACTTCACGGCCAACAAGATTGTGAAGTACGGACTGAACGTATACGCCATGTACTCTAACCATGACAAGCGCTCCAGCCGTATCTGGAACCGTATGATGGGCACGACGCCTCTCGGTATCCCTTACAATGAGGACGGCACAGTGAACCTCGACCCTCTGGGTGACGGCGGCAACACACTTAACCCTATCGCCGACGAGGCAGAGGGACAGTATGTGAACAACATCAAGGTGCTCAGCGTCACTCCTCAGGCTTATGTAGAAATCACTCCGCTGAAGGGACTTACATTCAAGTCTACACTGGGCGGTCACTTTACAAGCCGCCGTCAGGGACTCTACACTGGCAGCAAGTCTTACGAGCATCTGGAGAAAGAGCCTATCTCTGCAAGGATTCCTACAGCTTTCACATATAATTATAAGTGGGAGAATGTCCTCTCTTACAATTTCCAGATAAAGAAGGACCATGACTTCACGGTGACAGCCGTTGCAGAATGGCAGAAGAACCGCAAAGAGGAATCAGAGGCAATAGCAAACACTTTCGACACAGACCAGTTCGGATACCATAATCTCGGTGCAGGTACGGGTCTGGCAAAGGTTTCCTCTTCTTTCGTCGGAAGCCAGAAGATGTCTTACGTGGCACGTGCCAACTATTCTTACAAGGGACGTTATCTCGCAAGCGTTTCAGCACGCTGGGACGGTGCATCAGTGCTTTCAGAAGACAAGCGCTGGGATGTCTTCCCTGCTGCCGCTGTTGCTTGGCGTATCAGTGACGAGGCTTTCATGTCAGGCATAGAGGCCATCTCCGACCTAAAGCTCCGTGCAAGCTACGGTGTGACAGGTAATGCCGGTGCAGCAGAGTATGCTACTATACAGAATATCCGCGCCAATAAGTTTGCTTTCGGCAGTGACGTGCAGAACTCAAGCGGCTACAGCAATGAAATGGCAAACAAGGATCTCGGATGGGAAAAGTCATACATGGTAGACCTCGGTCTTGACCTCGCTCTCTTCAAGAACCGTTTGAACTTCGTTCTCGACTGGTACCGCACGACTACAAAGGATGTGCTTTACCAGAAGAAGCTCCCTATGGCTGTCGGCGGTTACGGTACAGGTGGCCTCTCTATATGGGCCAATGTCGGCGAGACACGCAACACCGGTTGGGAAGTTGCCATAACAAGTCGCAACATCATCAAGAAGGACTTCACTTGGACTACAACCCTCAACTGGTCTACCAATAAGGAAGAGGTCATAAAGACAACATCTGAAGGACCGTTGCGACTTGATGGTACAGAATACTACCTTATCCCAGGTGAGGCCATCAAGACTTTCTACGGATACAAGTATGCAGGTATCTGGGGCACAGCCGAGGCTGACGAGGCTGCCAAGTACGGCCAGAAGCCGGGACAGGTACATATCGCAGAGAACGGCGAGGCAAACTATAAGCTGAATACAGACGACTACTATGTACTCGGACAGGCTACTCCTAAGTGGGCTGCAAGTATGCAGAACCAGTTCACATACAAGAACTTCGACCTCTCTGTCCTTATGACCATGCGCTGGGGACAGACCATACACTACGGTCTTACAGGATGGTATCGTGGCGACGGTCTCAACGCGACACCTGTCATCTGCGACTACTGGACTGTAGACAACCAGTCTGCACGCTATCCTATGCCTAATGCCAACGACGGCAACCCTCAGAATCAGGATTGGGCAAACTTCTTCGACGGTTCTTACTTCAAGATCAAGACCATCTCTTTCGGCTATACACTGCCTAAGAATCTCCTGAAGAAGGTTCACCTCGAGAATGTACGCTTCTACTTCACCGCCAACAACCCGTTCGTGTTCACAAAGTGTGACTACCTGAAGAACTATGACCCGGAGAAGGGTGGCGATGACGATTCTACACCAATGTCAAAGCAGTATGTGTTTGGCGTAAATGTATCATTCTAAAACAACAATGCACTTATGAAAAAGATAAATATTTGGATTCTTGCAGCGATGGTGTCCCTCGGAGGCGTTACCACAAGCTGCGACTTGGATGAAGAAAATCCTTCCGGTGATACTGAAGCCGCATGGAGCACAATAGCCGGATATACAAAGAAGGTAAACGATTGCTACTTCGACCTCGTGCGTGTCATCTACGGTCAGTCAGAGGACAGCTTCCTTCTTGAGGCAGAGGGTGGTACGGACATCTGGGCTGATGTGAACGAGAACGGTACAAACGGCCAGTACAGTAAGCTCATGCGCTATGAGGATTTCGGTGCAGCCTGCAACCTCATGAACGAGGGATATGACGGATTCTACGGCGTGGTACAGGCCTGCAACGGCGCCATCGCTTATCAGGACCAGGTCACTGACGCATCACAGGATGCAGTATACAAGCTCGCTGCCGAGGCTCATTTCATCCGCGCACATGCACTCTTCAACCTTGTAGAGTACAGAGGCGGCAAGTATCTTCCGCTGGCTCCTGTCAAGGAAGAAATAAAGTCTCTGCCTATGAGCACTGTGAACGACTTCTACAAGGTCATCCTCGAGGATCTCGAGTTTGCCATGAAGTATCTCCCTATCACACAGCCGAATCAGGGACATGTGAAGCGTGCTGCCGCATATCATCTCTATGCCAAGGCCTGCATGACATATTCTACTTATACTGACAAGATTTCCAACGTGGTGCCTATCTCCGAGGCTGAGAGCAAGGAACTTCTCAACAAGGCAAAGATTGCCATAGATGAGCTCATCGACCATGCTGCCGACTATGACACACAGCTCTATACTGAGGCAAAGGATATCTTCGCTGAGAAGAACAATAAGAAAAATAAGGAGGCCTTCTTCGTAGTCAGCCACTGCGAGACAGACCTGACCCTTAACCCACGTGGCAATTATCCTAACCGTACATGGAAGAAATACTGCGCTTACAACAACAATAAGGCCGGTATCTACATCGAGGGCCTGGAGCCAAGCGTGAAGTCAACTCCTAAGGTGCTCAAGGGTGACTGCATCATGGAGCCTACAAAGTATATGTATGAGCTTTACAGCAACCCTAAGGACGAGCGTTTCGATGCCTTCTTCAAGGTTGTCTACTACTGCAACAAGGCCACAAACCCAGAGAAGACTGGCTACAGATGGATAGAGGCTGATGCCAACCGCTACGGCATGAATGACGGTCGCGTGGGCAACGCTGCATACGATGTGACGCTCGGTGACACAATCATCTACCTCTCACGCACACCACTCACTGCTGCAGAGAAGGCAGAGCGCAAGTATGCTGTCTACAATATCGACGACAACTATGCTGATCCTGCCAAGCCAAAGAGATTCTTCCCGACACTCATCAAGGGCGACTGCATGATACCTGACTACCTCACCAACCCTAACAAGGCTTACAATGCGAGCGACCAGTTCGTCTATCGTCTCGGTGAGAGCTACCTCATCTCTGCTGAGATAGAGTGGCGTCTCGGCAATAAGGGTGCTGCCGTGGCACGTATCAATGACCTCCGCAACCGTGCCTGCAAGAATCATGACGGCAGTCTGAAGATTACAGAGGCAGAGCTTACACAGGACTTCCTCCTCGACGAGTATGCACGTGAGATGATCGGCGAGTGGAACCGCTGGATGACGCTGAAGCGCTTCCGTGCGTTCGAGTCTCGCCTGAAGCACAATCCTCAGATTAAGAGCTTCGATCCAAAGGTTCACTACCTCCGTCCTATCTCAAGCAAGGAAATCCTTCTGATAGACAACGGTGACGAGTATCAGAACCCTGGATATTAAACCCTGTCGCCAGACGCGACCAGCGTCTGTGATGATATGAAAGAACAACAAGCAAGTGACCCGCAATGAGTCGCTTGCTTGTTCTTTTTTTATGTCGGAATATGGCATTTTGATATGTTTCTTCATTGCTCATAAGGCCATTAAGGATAATGGTTTATAGAAAAAAACATTTGATGTCAATTTGTATTATTTAACTATATTAGCGGTGATGAATTGGAAATTTATTGCTACATTTGCATAAAATTCTCCGAGTACTTTTATCTTGAAGAACTGAAAGTTAGCTAAAACTGACGTTTAGAGACCCAGGAGATGAGGACTACCTACGCCGATCCGATGCAAGTAATACATTCTTGCCAGCGGAGTTTTCGGGAGGGAATGGGAATTTACTATATTTATGAAAGCGTTTACTTTGGCGCTTTGTTCTTGACTGCTTGAAACTTCGCAACTTTCCAGATGATGTCAGGACATAGCAACAGTAGATGCTCATGGGATGTTTTTTATAGACATTCCTGTCAATGTATTTCATGCCATTTGTAATATACAATGTGTAAGGAGTACAGACAGGGATAATTATATAAACACATCGGCGTGGGTTCTGCGTTGCTCGTTCTACATCATCGGGCAATGCGAAGGCCTCAAGCAGTGGAACGGGTGACTTTGTCAGACTTCCACGCTTTTTTATTTATAGCCTAATAATCAGTGTTTTTTTCTGCCAAAGTATGGAAGTCACGGAGGCGCATCAGCTATTGCTATGGAATATCTATGCCTAATTACGTATGGAAGGTACTCTATTACACAGGGAATTGTACCAGTTCATGTGTAAATGTGATTTTACTGGATAGAAAAAATAAAACAATGATTATGGAGAATTGTATTTTAGAAGCAAAAGAGATGTCATCAGTGCAGGCGCATATTACAATGATGCAAAATATTATCAATAGGATGGCACAAAACTCTATGCAGTGCAAGCAATGGTGCATTGCTGTTGAAACAGTACTGTTTGGTATTGCAAAAGATGCTGTTGATGTCTGGCTGTTAGGGATTGTTGTCATTGTGTCTTTGATGTTTATGTATATGGACGCAAGCTATTTGAGTTTTGAAAGACAGTTTAAGGAGCAACAGAGGCATTTGATTGACAAGATAAACAAAGGTGAACCTTTCGGGAAAGATCTTTTTATGGTTGAAACCACGAAAAAGGATTTTCGCCAGATAAGGAATGCCGCTTGTTCGTTTTCTGTATGGATATATTACATCACTATAATAATTTTTGTATTCGTTTTTATATTAATGAAGTATTATGGGATATTCGCGTAGAAAATTATCTCAGTTGGAGACCTTGTATGGGAAACAGCTGAAAAAGCCGATTGCAGACATCATCAGGCTTATGCCAAGGAATTTTTCCGATGCGGAATTTGTTTTGGCATTTCAAAAGTATTACAGGTATATATGGGATGACCTGTGTCGGGAGCATAACTATTATGTTCGCAAAAACAAAACATTCCGTGGCAGAAAGCCGTTATTATTTCCCAGTGCAGGGGCATTTGTTTTGTCTAAGGCAGGCCATGTCATAAAAAAGGCAAGACAAGACAGGCAGGTTGTCCTATCGCAAGAGGAGAAGGACAAGCTACGGTGTGAACTTGAGAGACAATGCATTGAAAAACTGAAGAAAAGAGAAGAAAAGGTAAAGGAAAATACAATTTTATTGCAGGATGTAGTACCAAACTATGCTGACAATATGATTGATTCTTATTTCTATAATCGCAAAAACAATCCCGCAGATGTAAACATACGCTATTATATTCTTAAGGAAATAGCCAAGTTTGACAATAAGAGATTCATATCGTTTTTCTTCAAAGTGATGAGCAGTGAGCGTAATGATTCATGCAGGGAATTTGCATTTAGGACATTGAAGAAATGGGACATGACTGTACATCTGCCTAAAAAACGGAAAGGCAGGAAATCTCCAAATGAACATGTGCAGCCTGCATTACCTTCCAATCCTGATGAACAGATGCAACTGCTGTACACTTTGCAGCTGGAGAAAGAAAAGTCATATAATGTATTTTTGTCGCACCGTTCAACAGACAGGGGCAAAGTAATACACGTGAAGGACACTCTGAACCGTTACGGGCTTAGTGTGTATGTGGACTGGATGTTGGACAGCGAGGGGCTGCCTCGTGAAAAAATGAATGACAACACAATCAATGTTCTAAAATGGCGTATACTGCAGAGTGACTGTCTGCTTTATTTGCATACGGAGAATTGCAAAGAGTCTACTTTTATACCTATAGAACTTGATTACGCAGATGAACATGCCAAACCAATGGCTGTCCTGAATTTTGATGGCAGTCTGGAAACAGATACGACACAATGCAAGCCACATGTCGCAATCAAGGAGGACAGAGTGTTTGTCGTTGTTGATGGCAAAGAGATAGAGTTTGATAAATGGCTTAATATTAAAAAACAAGAAAAATGAAAACTTTAAGAACTATCAGAATCGTATGTTTCGTGTTCCTGGTAATGGTTGGAGCTAAGCTCAATGCTTCAGATTTTATTGTTGATGGAATATGCTATGATGTGGTATCTTTTGCAGATATGACATGCTCAGTAGCTCCATCTGATGATAAATATGCAGGTGATATAATTATACCAGAACGGGTAGTATATAACAATAGGACGTTTACTGTTGTATGCATAGGTGACTCTGCTTTCTATAAATGCGTAAATCTGACGAGCGTCACTATACCCAACTCCGTGACGAGTATAGGCGATAGTGCTTTCGAATATTGCAGTGGTCTTACGAGTATCACTATACCCAACTCCGTGACGAGTATAGGATTCGGTGCTTTCGCGTATTGCCGTGGTCTTACGAGTGTCACTATACCAGATTCCGTGATGAGTATAGGATACAGTGCTTTCTATGGTTGCTCTGGTCTTACGAGTGTCACTATATCAAACTCCGTGACGAGTATCGCAGCTGGAACTTTCTATGAATGCGTAGGTTTGACAAACATCACTATACCAAACTCCGTGACGAGTATAGGATACGCTGCTTTCTATGGTTGCTCTGGTCTTACGAGCGTCACTATACCAAACTCCGTGACGAATATGGGATACGCTGCTTTCTATGGTTGCTCTGGTCTTACAAGCGTCACTATACCAAACTCTCTTACGATTATAGAAACCGATGTTTTCTATGGTTGCTTTGGTCTTACGAGCGTAACTATACCAAACTCCGTGACGAGTATAGGAGCCCGTGCTTTCTATGCTTGCCATGGTCTTAGGAGTGTCACTATACCAAACTCTATTACGAGTATAGGCAATTCTGTTTTCTGGGGATGTGGTAGCTTGAGAAAACTAACGATAGAAGATGGAAATTCACCTCTGAAATTGGAATACGCAAGCGTCTATTACGATAACACTAGATATATGGCAGACTGCTTTAGCCATAGTCCGTTGGATACATTATACTTAGGCCGACCTTGTTATCGTGATGGGTCCGGTGATTCACCTTTTAAGAAAGAAACTCTTAGAGAGGTCGCTATAGGAGGCTCTGTGACGACTATAGGAGCGGATGATTTCAGTGGTTGCTCTGGACTGGAGAATATGGTTATAGGTAGTTCTGTGACATGCATTGAAATGAATGCTTTCGCTGGTTGCAGTAGTTTGACGAACCTTTATGTGTTAAATCCGATTCCTCCAACACTTGGCTCTGGTTTTACAAATCCACAATATATGAATCTGAATGTCTATGTTCCTAATGGCACATTGGCTTCATATCAAAATGCAGACGTGTGGAAACTTTTCTGGAATCTGCAAGAAAAGGATTTTACAGGCACAGGTATAGATGCTGTAGAGTTAAAGAAAGCGACATCTGATGCGAAGTATTGGGATATTAATGGACGTAGGCTTTCAGCTCCTAAGCGAGGGCTGAATATCTTCAATGGGAAGAAAGTAATGATAAAATGATGTAATCCTCTCCATGTACTATATGTAATTGCTATCATTTCTGCTTTTGATGGCATCTGCAAGAGTCTCAGTATCGAGAGTGATATGATAAAACACCAACAGGGAGCAGGCAAATATTTTTATATAGCAGGTTTCCTGTTGTTGTTTTATGTTATGCTCTCTGTGAATGAGGGGCTTTTTGCTGTAAAATATTATGGCAGGATATACATAAATGAGTGATACAGCTGTGCTACAAGAATGTACAGCAGAATGTATGGTGCTGCCATGCTTATGCCGTTCAGAGCTGCGAGGTATAGCTGGCGCAGGGTAGTGTATCGGGAGTCAAGAGTGCCGTAGGTGATGGCGCAGGTGCATGTCACGAAGCACAGCATAGGTATTGCTCCAGCAGAGAAACTGCTGCCAAGAAGACGGCCTGTAGCGCTGAGAAGGACGGCATGGGGTGTGAATGTCAGCAGCACGATGGCGGCAAGTTGCAGGAGAAACACGAGGATTGTGAACTGCAAGGCAAAGCCTTTCTTTGGCTTTGTGAGCTTGCTGCCTTGAAGAATCCCTGCCGAGATGCCGATAAGGATTATCCATATAATATAAGGTGTGGCAAGCAGCTTTGCATGACTGCCTATGAACCAGCGTATGCCGTCGGGCGAGAGAAGGGATACCACGCCGCTGTCCTGCCATGCTGTGCTTATTATCCAGGAGAGAGGAAAGAGCATCGCCTCGCAGAATAGCAGAAGGCAGAGGACTGAAGGCATAAGGTTTTTTCTGTAGTTCATGGGTATGGTTATGCGGTTTGTGTGCGGTTAAACGGTTTTACGGTTGTGAGGTTGTTTAGTTATTGTATCGTTTGGTGGTTTAACCATGTGGTGATATCCGTACAACCGCCAAACCGTACAACCGCATAACCGCACACAAACCGCAAAACTCACTCCTCGTCAGGGACGAGATTGTCTATGTCTATTATGTGCAGTTCCAGAGCCCTTGTGACAAGTCGTGTGGCATTGATGCCGGACTTTTTCGGGAAAAGTTTCTGTATGAGTTCTGCCTGCCGCTTCTCCAAAGACTTGACACCGAACGGCATACCGCGGAGGGATGTTATCTGCTCCTTTGTATATCCGAGGGCGAGATGGCGCAGGAAACGCTCGTCGTACTCGTCTATCTCGTATCTTATCTTTGCGTCCTGATTCAGCTGTTCCGAACCGACTGTGCGCTTGAAACGCTCGACTATGCGTTCAAGTATAGGCTGGTTGAACACGAGTTGCTTGCCGTCCATTACGGCAACGACATCGCGGCGTGTGAGGAGTTCTCCGGTCTTGAGGATGATGCCGTCAGCCCCGGCGTCGAGCACATCCACCCAGAGCTTCTCGTTGAGTATCTCTCCCGTGAAGATAAGCACCTTCACTTTCGGACGTGTCTGCTTTGTCTGTCGGCAAATCTCCACACCTACGGTTGTCGAACCGCCAAGGCCGAGATCAAGGAGCACAAGGTCAGGCTCTTCCTTACGTATCAGACGCCAGTATTCCGCCTCATTCTGCGCCGTGCCGATTATCTCCGCTTCAGGGATGTCGTTGCGTATTATGCCCTCAGTACCTTTCAGTTCGAGAGCCACATCTTCCACGATGATTACTTTGAAGTTTTCCATAAATATGTTGGAAATATTGTTTTTGATTTTAAGTTTCAGGTAAATCTGTGTCGTTCTGCCCCGCATGGCAAAGCCTTCCCGATGTCTCTAAACCAGTTCGTCTACTGGCATATCGTATTCTCCGCGAGGCACTGCCTCCACAATCTGGAAATCATGGCAGACACCGATGGTGTACACCTGTCCTGCCTTTTTAAGGAATCTGTCGTAATATCCCTTGCCTCTCCCGAGACGGTTGCCGTCGCGGTCGAAGGCAACTCCTGGCACAAGCACTACAGACGGTTGGCTTTGCAGTGTCGCGATGTCACTCTCCTCGCCGTGAGGCTCAAGTATTCCAAACGCTCCAGGTGACATGGACGCTTCTCCGCGGTATCTGCGAAGCACCATCTCCGTGTCGCTTGTCACGCACGGGAGGAGCACATTCTTGCCTTGGGCGTAAAGAGAGACGATGACACTGCTGATGTCCGGTTCGTCGGGCAAGCTCCAGAACGCCACGACAGTCTTTGCCTCCTGTATGCGCGGATGGCGGAGAATCCTCTCACAGACAACTGCCGACCTTGCGGCCAGCTCTTCGGCAGAGTGCCTTCTGCGCTCTTCTGTGATGCTATTTCTTAGCTCCTGCTTTGTCATTCTTCACAGGTTTCTTCGGCCATGCGTTTCCGGTGCGGAACAGTTCGACAGCCTTTAGCACAGCCTTGTCGTCAAGATTGAGATATTCGGTCAATGCCTGCTCGTCCAGCATGTTGTATATTATGCGTGAGTTGATGTATCTCTCGAGCAGGTTGTGCGACTTGCGTATCATGAGATTGCGGCGTTGCAGGCCGTGAGTGTTGGCGTAAGTCGCGAATTTATCGACTGTATTCTGCTGCACAAGATAGTCCGACAGCTCCATCATCTCCTTGAAATTATTCAGTTTCAGTCTGTTGTCGTCGGTGTATGTGTATGCAAACTGCATGATGAGTCCTGTCATCGCCGCCTGCTTGTAATAGGAAGTCATGCCCGTAGTGTCCTCGGCAATGAAATAGTCGGGCGTGATGCCGCCACCGCCGTATACAGGACGTCCGAGAGTCGTGTGGTATTCAGGTCCCTCATGCTTTATGCTGTCCTGCGAGAAGAACTCGCCGTGCTCGTATCTTGCTATCAGGTCATTCTCGTATTCCTCCTCGTCGCCCATGGTATATGGCTTCTGTATGCATCGGCCAGACGGCGTATAGTAGCGTGCTATGGTAAGACGGATGAGCGAACCGTCAGGGAACGATATCTGCTGCTGCACGAGACCCTTGCCGAAGGAGCGCCGTCCGATGATTGTCGCACGGTCATTGTCCTGCATTGCGCCTGCGAAAATCTCGGAAGAGGATGCGGAAGCCTCGTTGATGAGCACGCAGAGAGGTATATGCTGGTATGCTCCGCGTCCGTCGCTCTTATAGTCATGGCGCGGTGATTTCCTGCCTTCGGTATATGTTATGAGACGCTTGTTAGGCAAGAACTCGTTGGCCATCTGTATCGCTGTCTGCAGATAGCCTCCGGTATTGTCGCGCAGGTCTATGACAAGATTCTCGAGATTCTCCTGCGACAGTGACGCCAGGGCAACGAGAAGCTCGGCATATGTGTTCTCGCCGAAGTTCTTTACCTTTATATATCCCGTAGTCTCGTCCAGCATGTAGTATGCCGTGACGCTCTTTGTCTGTATGTCATCACGCGTGAGGGTGTAGTTCTTTACCTTTGTGCTGCCGTAGCTGAGCACGCCGATAGTCACTTTCGACCCCTTCTCGCCCTTCAGTTTGCGCATGGCAGTCTGGTTAGTGACCTCCTTGCCTACAAAAGGCTTGCCGTCGACAGCGACGATCTTGTCTCCGGCTACTATTCCGGCACGCTCGGCAGGGCCGTCGGCAATGATATTCTGGACATGTATCGTGTCCTCGCGGATGGTGAATGCTATGCCTATGCCCGAGAAAGAACCCTTCAGGTCGTCGTTCATCACCTGCACATCCTTGGCACTTATATACACGGAGTGTGGATCCAGTTCGGCGAGAATCTGCGGAATGGCCTTCTCCACGAGGTCATTGACATTGACGGTGTCCACATATTGGTCGTCAATGATGTGCAGCAGATTGTTCAGGCGGTTAGACTCGGTATTGATTATGTTGAGCCTGTTGCCCGAAAAATGGTTCGCATAGAATGTTCCTATAAGTATGCCGATGACCATACAGATGGCCATGAGTATAGGCATGTATCTGTTTTTCTTGTTCACGGGGTAATGTTTTTTTATAATGGGTTCAAAAGATTCTTGTCTGTCGAGTACGCCTTTCAGCTTCGGTCCTCACGGTATTGTCTTGAAAGCCAGTCTGTCCTGTCCTGTTTCACTGTCTGTCCATGCCGATATGCACCACCTCTATGCCGGCACGTTGGAGCAGTTCCACGCCGTCTGTGATACGGTACATGCGGATAAACACCACGCGCTTTATGCCCGACTGTATTATGAGCTTGGCACATTCGATACACGGCGAGTCCGTGACATACAGCGTCGCGCCGTCACTGTTGTTGTGAGAGCGTGCCAGTTTCGTTATGGCGTTGGCCTCGGCGTGCAGGACATAGGGTTTCGTGATGTTGTTCTCGTCCTCGCAGACATTCTCGAAACCTGATGGCGTGCCGTTGTATCCGTCGGAGATTATGCGCTTGTCTTTCACTACAAGGCATCCTACCTGCCGTCTTTGGCAATAGGAATTCTCCGCCCAAATCTCCGCCATGCGGAGGTATCGCTTGTCAAGAAGCAGCTGTTTTGATTCCATTTCTTTCCAGTAATGCGTCTATTGTGGGTTCTGCGCCTTTGAAACGCTTGTACAGTGTCATAGGATGTTCCGTACCGCCCTTGGAGAGTATGCAGTCGCGGAAGCGCTGTGCCGTGTCGGCATTGAATATGCCTTCCTTGCGGAATACGGCAAAAGCGTCGGCGTCAAGCACTTCTGCCCATTTGTAGCTGTAGTATCCTGCCGCATATCCTCCTGCCATTATGTGGGAAAACTGCACCGTCATGCAGGTGTCCTCGCGCTGTTTGCCGAGGATGGCCTTCTCCCACGCCTTCTTCTCGAATGGTATTATGTCTTCGGAGAACTCCTCCTTCTTGGTGTAATAGGCCATGTCGAGCAGTCCGAAACTTACCTGTCGCAGACATGCCGTGGCACAGTTGTAGTTGCGCGCCTTCATGATACGCTCGATGAGTTCGTCAGGGATAGGCTCTCCTGTCTCATAGTGGAAGGCGAAAGTCTGGAGGAACTCGCGCTCCACGGAGAAGTTCTCCATGAACTGTGAGGGAAGCTCCACGAAGTCCCACCACACGTTTGTGCCGGAAAGGGACTCGAAGCGCGTGTTGGCAAACATGCCGTGCAGCGAGTGTCCGAACTCGTGCAGGAATGTCTCCACCTCTCCGAGAGTGAGCAGTGCAGGCTTCTCTGCGGTCGGTTTCGTGAGGTTCATGACAACGGAGACATGCGGACGCACATTCTCTCCGTCGCTGTCTATCCATTGTCCCTGGTATTCTGTCATCCATGCGCCTCCCTGCTTGCCTTTTCTCGGATGGAAATCGGCGTAGAAGACGGCGAGGAAAGAGCCGTCCTTGTCGAAGACTTCGTATGCCTTCACGTCGGGATGGTAGACAGGAATCTCCTTGTTCTCCTTGAATGTTATGCCGTAAAGCCTCGTGGCAAGGCTGAAGACGCCCTTGATGACGTTCTCGAGTTTGAAATACGGGCGCAGCATCTCGGAGTCGAGATTGTAGCGTTCGAGCTGTAGCTTGTGCGAGTAGAACGCCACGTCCCATGGCTCAAGTTCCATGCCGGCAAACTCTCTCAGCTCCTTTCTCTCCTGCTCTGCAGTAGGCTTGTAGGCTTCGATAAGGCTGTCGAGGAGGTTGTATACATTGGCGACGTTTGTCGCCATGCGGTGTTTGAGCACATAGTCGGCGTATGTATCGTAGCCGAGCAGCTGGGCTATCTCACGGCGGAGATTTACCATGCGCTTGCATATCGCGAGATTGTTCTCGTCGTTGTCATGTATGCACACCTGGTTTCTCGCCATGTACATCTGGCGGCGCAGGTCGCGCTGTGTGGAGTATGTCATGAAAGGCGAGTAGGAAGGCATGTCGAGCGTGAACACCCATCCGTCTTTCCCTTGCTCCTTTGCCGTCTGCACGGCGGCGTCGATGGCTGTCTGTGGGAGGCCGTCGAGCAGTGTCTCGTCTGTGATATGGAGAGAGTATGCCTTGTTCTCCTTCAGCAGATTCTGCGAGAATTTCAGCGAGAGCATACTCGCTTCCTCGCTCAATGTGCGCAGCTTTTCCTTATCCTTGTCGTTGAGCAGTGCGCCGGAGCGTACGAAACCGTCGTAGCTCTTGTCAAGCAATGTCTTTTCTTCCGGCGAGAGTGGGCGCAGGTCACCCTTGCCGTTGCCGTCCGCATACAGGTCGTGGACGTGCCTGATGCGCTCGAAGAGCCGTTTGTTCAGGCGCACATCATTGCTGTGCTTGGTGAGTATCGGCTGCATTTTCTCTGCCAGTGCGTCAATCTCGTCTGTCGTCTCGGCAGACATGAGGTTGAAGAATATTGTCGTTGCCCTGTCGAGCAGCCCATAGTAGTGGCTGCGTTCCTTGTCAGAGTCTTTACGGATTATCGTATTGTCAAAGGTCGGTTCCTCAGGGTTGTTTACTACAAGGTCTATCTCCTCGTTATCACGGCGTATGCCTTCAAGCATCGCTTCCTCGAAATCCTTTATGGAAATTTTCCCGAACGGCGCAGTGTCGTGCGGAGTATTGTAAGGATTGAGTAATGGGTTGTTCTCGTTAAGCATAAATCTTTGCACTTTAATATGCAAAGATACTAAAAAAATATCGATATTGTAAAACAACCTGTTTACATTTAACTTACATTATTATATAATGCGGAAAAGGTTGTGCGATGTGTAAAATGCGGATTGTTATGCAGTTGATGTCCATTGTATTCTGTACGAGCCATGCGGTATCCTGCGATTGTTTTAAAAGAAAAAAAGCGATGACCTTCCCAGGCGACCGCTCTTACCTTCAATAGGTACTAGTTTAAGGTAAAAAGATTGTTTTCAGGATAACGATTGCAAAGATATGGCATTTTCTTGATTTATGCAAATTTTTCTGCGTGTTTTTTGATGTAAAATAGTTTGTGAACGTGCACATTAACACTGTTTAACGCTACGCGACGCTGTTTTCAGTGATATGGAAAACGGTTTCAAGTGCAGTCTGGGGTAGGGCAACGGAAGGTGGAGGCATATCGGTATTGGTGATGGCATTGTAAGGCTGTATAGTGGCTAATGTAAAGTAAATCAAATGTATATGGGATATTTTGCATACATCGTAGACGATGTGCAAGACAGATGGTGACCTTTTGCTTTGTGAAAGGTCACCTTTCATCGTGTGAAGTGTCACCCTTTGCCGAGCGAAAGGTCACCCTTCGGAAAACGCTGTGACACAGGCGTCCCGGCGACTTTTTGGTGTCAATAAATGATAATATATCCGTCTGACAGCAATAAAATGACCCTTTCATACGTTATATTTAACGTAATGAGACGAATACTATACATAATTATACCGATTTTCTGCTGCCTTTTCCCTGTTGAGGCAGAGGCGCAGACGACATCGGAGGGAGGAAACACTTTCACTCTCTCCGGCCGCGTGACAGACGAAAACCAGGATCCGCTGGAGCTTGCCACAGTGACTATCATGCCGCAGATGAAGGTCGCGTTCACCAATCTCAAGGGCAACTATTCCATAAGCGGAGTGTCGGCAGACAGTGTCGTGGTGCGCTTCTCCATGGTGGGCTACAAGACGAAGACGAGAGTGCTGCGCCGCCCGAGGGGAAAGCTCAGTCTGCAGATACAGATGTTTGCCGATAACCAGATAGGGGAGGTAGTGGTCACGGAGAAGAGAAGGCAGACCGGTTCGACGGAAATCCTTGACCATGAGGACCTGAAGACTGTGCAGAGGTCGGCGTCCATCACGGGAAATGCCGTGGAGGACATGATACAGACGCAGGCCGGCGTGTCGACCCATTCGGAACTGTCGTCACAGTACAATGTCCGTGGCGGCGCTTTCGATGAGAATTCCGTATATATAAATAATGTGGAGGTCTACCGCCCGTTCCTCGTCCGTAGCGGACAGCAGGAGGGACTGTCGGTCATCAATCCCGATATGGTGGAGTCTGTAGGCTTCTCTACTGGCGGTTACGAGGCAAAGTACGGCGACAAGATGTCCTCGGCCTTGGACATCAAGTATCGACGTCCACAGAAATTCGAGGCCAATGCCATGGTCTCCCTCCTCGGAGCAAGTGCTTTCGTGGGCTTCTCTACAAAGAAATTCTCATGGAGCAACGGTATACGCTACAAGCGCACAAGCAGTCTGCTCGGCAAGATGGACACGAAGGGCGAATATGACCCGTCATTCCTTGACTATCAGACATATATGGTCTACTCTCCCAACAAGCGCTGGGACATCAGTTTCCTCGGAAACATCTCCGACAATCATTATAACTTCACGCCTGAAAACCGTGAGACGACATTCGGTACTCAGGACAATGTGAAGTCGCTGAGGATATACTTCGACGGTCAGGAGAAGGATCTTTTCCGCACGTTCTTCGGTACATTGGGCATCACACGCAAGTTCACTGAGAAGACAAAGCTGTCGCTCATGGGTTCGGCTTTTTCCACGAAGGAGCAGGAGACATACGACATACAGGGACAATACTGGCTCGACCAGACGGAAACCTCTGAGAATCTCGGTGTGGGAACGTACTTTGAGCATACGCGTAACTACCTTAATGCCAGGGTCCTCAGTGCCAAGCTGATGTTTGAGCATAAGTCGCGCAAGCATGAACTGCTTGCCGGACTGACGCTGAAGAAGGAGCATATCGAGGAGAAATCGCGTGAGTATGAGTATCGTGACTCGTCGGGATACTCCGTGCCGCATACCGGCAAGGACCTCCAGATGATATACACGCTCTCTGCAAACAATGTCCTCGACGCCACGCGTATAGAGGCTTTCGCGCAAGACAGCTTCCGTTTCACCTCGGGAGGATGGGACGAGGAGAAGGGTGAGCGTGACGAGAACCGCATGACTCTGTACACTCTCAATTATGGTGTGCGCTTCTCCAACTGGTCGTTCAACAAGGAGAGCATCGTCTCTCCGCGTGTCTCGCTCGCCATTGTGCCGGGAAAGAACCATGATGTGACATACCGCTTCGCCGCAGGCCTGTATTATCAGGCGCCGTTCTATAAGGAGCTGCGCGACACATCGACAGTGAACGGCGTGACGACGGCGTTGCTCAACGAGAAAATCAAGTCGCAGCGCTCCATACATCTCATAGCTGCCTACGACCGCCGCTTCCGCCTTTCGGAGAAGAGATACCGCTTCTCGGCAGAGCTCTATTACAAGGCCTTGTCGAATATCGTGCCGTATTCCGTCTCAAACGTGAAGGTTGTCTACTACGGTACCAACGAGGCTTCGGGCCATATCGCCGGACTTGACCTCAAGCTCTATGGCGAATTTGTCCCGGGAACGGACTCCTGGGTGTCGTTCTCGGTCATGAATACCGGCATGAAGCTTCACGGGAAATCCGTGCCTCTGCCTACAGACCAGCGGTATTCCATGAACCTTTTCTTCACAGACTATTTCCCCGGGACGCAGCGCCTGAAGATGGCGTTGAAGCTCGCCTTTGCCGACGGCCTGCCGTTCGCCGCCCCTCACCGTGGCGTGGAGGACAATAACTTCCGTGCTCCGGCATATAAGCGTGCCGATATCGGCATGAGCTACCGCCTGTATGACAACGAACGAAAGGACGGGACGGGCAAGCGCGACAAGCGTAAGGCGTTCCGCAATATATGGCTCGGTGTGGATTGCCTGAACCTTTTCGGCATAAACAATGTCAATTCCTACTATTGGGTGACGGATGTCTCCAACAACCAATATGCCGTCCCGAACTACCTTACAGGCAGACAGATAAACGCTAAGGTCCAGTTTGAGTTCTGATAGATGACAAAAATAAAGCCCAAGACATTGCGATGTCTTGGGCTTTATTGGTTATATGGTTATAGGTTTGGTGGTTTTAGGTTGTAGGTTTTGGGGGATGTGGTGTTTGTTTTTGGGTTATATGATGTTTGTTTTTGGCTTGTATGTTATAGGTCTTGGGGATGTCTGCTGTGAACCTAAAACCTATAATCTGCAACCCAAAACCATCAATTAAGCTTTGTAAGATTGAATCCCGATATCTTTCCGTCGTTGCTTACCATGGCGGAGACGCGGAAAGAGGAGCGTGTGACAGTGCCTTTGCGCTCGACATCCTGTGTGGCGGAGAAGGAAACGCTGTATTCGTATTCGTTTTCAGCTATCTCACGCTTCTCGATTTTGTATGACTGTGGGTCTATGCGCCATGTCATATTGTCTATGTCGTCCTTGTATATCTTGCGCATGAAGGTCACGACATCCTGCGAAGTGGCGTTTGACTTGCCGAGGAATGTGTCGAGAACCATGCCCACTGTTGCCGTGAGGCGTGACTCATCCTTGGAGTTTATGCTCTGGAAGAACTGGCGGAAGAGGGATGTCACCATCTCTTTCTCGTCAGATTGCACCATAGTGCTTAGGATTTTCGACAGCATTACGTTAGCCTCGTCTATGAATCTGCCGTCAGGATGCTGGATGGTGTATTCCTTCAGC
Source organism: Prevotella sp. (assembly GCA_017462915.1). Lineage (GTDB taxonomy): Bacteria > Bacteroidota > Bacteroidia > Bacteroidales > Bacteroidaceae > Prevotella. The sequence goes on from JAFTQG010000038.1 coordinate 103,805, forward strand.
TCATCCTCAGAGTTACTTTTCTTTGCCGCAACCCAGTCGAGCGAGTCTATTTTCAGCAACGCTTCCTGTCGGTGAACGGACTCGGGATGTGTGTCAAGGTATGCCTGTAGCTTCTGGCGAGAGTTGCTCAGTATGGCGTTGTTCCATTCCTCGTCTCCTTTCTGCAGGGCAATAAGATGCGCTTCTATGGAGTCGCGGTGCGCTTCCGGTGCATCATTGTAGCGCAGGAGGTAGCTTTGGAGTATCTCAGGGTCTGTGGAACGCATAGCAAACTCATAGTCTTCCTCTTCCTTGCTGCTCTGTGCCTGATGGTAGAAATAGAAGAGTCCGCCGCAGATTATCAAGGCAAAGACGAATGCTATGACAAGGGTCTTGCCGTTTTTCTTTGGCTCGTTGTCCGTTGCAGGTGTCTCTCCCTGTGCTCTGTTGCCGTGTGTCACAGGTACGGTGTCGTTGCTTGGCGTGTTTGTGGCTGTATTTGCCGCCGTCATGCCGTCATGATGTGCGGCAGGTTTCATAACGCCTGCCTCCGCGTTTCTTGGAGCATGACAGTTGGGACAGATACCGTCAGCAGTAAAATAAAGGTGTCCGCAATGGTGGCAGTGTGTCACTTTACCTGCTATCTCGACACCGCAGGACGGGCAGGTCGGTGCTTTGTCGCTCACCTGTCGTCCGCATTCAGGACATTTTATTATCATCTTTCTTCGCTTTGTTGTTTTCCTTCTTTATTTATGCCGGTATCTTATTTCCCGGAGTTTGTGCTTGCCCATGAAGCGGGACTTGTCCACATAGCCTTTTATTCCCTTGATATGGCCCTTTCCGGTGTATTGCCATAGGACGTAGTCCAAGTTGTCTTTCAGCTTCGGCTGTCGCTGTGTGTACTGCGCAATCATGACTTTGTATCCGTCGAGCTTCCCCAGCAGGTATTTGTCGTAGAAGTTTGCGCCGGTGTAAAGCAGAGGCTTCTGCTTGTAATATTTCTCCACAAGGTCGAGGAATTTGAACAGAGAGTCGCAGAAAGCCTGTGTCTGCAGTCCGCCGGTGACCTCGATGTCAATCATCGGGATAAGGTCTTGCTCGTGAGGTCGGCACTGCATCGTGAAGTTGTCCAGCTGTTTCTGCTGTGGCGTTCTCGGCCGATAGAAGTGGTATGAGCCTACGGCGAGCCCGTTCTTGTGTGCCGTCTTCAGATTGTTCTCATACCTGGCATCTATGCGGTCGCCTCCCTCGGTGGCCTTGATGTAGACATACTCCATGTTGGAGTTCTCTGCAATGGTCTCCCAGAATACATGTCCTTGATAGTGACTGATGTCTATTCCGTGTATGTGTCTGCATGTATCTTCGCATTCAAGGTCAGCCCTGCTCATGTCGATGACCTTTTTGCGCCCTTTTTTTCTTGGCGCGAAACCGTCCAGACCGTCAGGAAGTTCCAGTTCTGTAGGTGACTTCTCCACCTTTGCCGCCTTGTCCCTCACGGCCTTGATGGCAGGGATATCCTGTGCCTGTGCCGTCATTCCTGTGAGTGACATGACGGTGCAGACAAACAAAAATATGATGATTTTCGGGATTTTTGTATTCATATCTCTTTGCAAAATTACTATATTGCAGGCGAAAAACAAAATAAATTAATAATTATTTACGGTTTTACGGTTTTTCGGTCATGCGGATATTGCACGGTCTTGCGGTTTCTCGGTTTTTTCGGTCATGCGGATATTACATGGTATTGCGGTTGTGCGGTTATGCGGTTGGCAGAACATTTGTCCGTAAAACCATACGACCGTGTAATATCCGCATAACCGTACAACCGCAAGACCGTCATTCCTTGGCAAAGGTTTTCTTGAAAGCCGTGGCATATCCGTTGAAGATATTTATGTCGACAGGTGTCTTTATGCCTGCGACACGGCCATCGGGACTCAGTTGCCAGAATATCAGATGCACATCAGGCTTATACTCTCCGTAGCGCGCTATCCAGATGTTGTAGTTGGTCTTGATATGCCATGCATCTGTCTTTACGTCCGTACTGGAGAGGTGTCTGTTAATAAACGACTGGCTGACATACAGGATAGGACGCACGCCCCACCGCTTCTCCACCGTTTCCAGCCATTGCCTTGCCATCCTGAGGAGCACCTTCTCGCCTCCCATAGCCCTTATCTGCGCCTCGGTAGGTTCGAGGTCGAGCACAGGAGGCAGGTCTCCGCTGCTGTAACGGCTGTTGGAAATGAAGTACGCGGCCTGTGCCGAAGCGCTTCTCTTGGTAGAGAAAAAATGGTATGAGCCCACCTTGTATCCATGTCTGCGTGCCTGTGCGTAATCGTTGCGGTAATAGTCGTTCTTGATACTTGTGCTCTCCGTGCTCTTTATATACACGAACGAGATGGGGAAATCGACAGGGCCGTTGACCTTTTTCTTAGACATCGTGCCGAGAGAGGTTATGCGCAGACGATCCCATTGTATAGGATAGACAATCTTCTGCCTCACCCTTATCTTGCGCCATCGCTTTCCTCTCTTTACCTTTTTGACAACAGTGCGGTAGCCTTTCTTGCCCGAAAGCTCATGTTGCCATCGCGATATGTCTATGCCGTAGATATGGTTTGCAGAGTAGACGGGCTGCTCTCCCTTGAACACACCATTCTCCCACTTGCCTGCACGGACATGACTGTCGAAGCCGATGCCGAACCCGTGGCGCGCTTTCAGCGAGTCGCTGTATTCTCCTTCGTAGTATCCGCCACCCTTGCAGTATATCGCCACAAGATTCTGCCCTCTTGACGGTATGCGCCTGATGACGGTATCGGCAGGAGCGGAGAGAGCCTTTGACGGTGTCTCTCCATAGCCTATATCGTCCGCTCCGAGGTATACGGGGCGGAAACCGTCAGCCTTGAACTGGCGGAAGAACAGCCTTGCGCCGTCATCTGTCGTCCTGAACACCTTGTATCCCTTCCGCAGTGTGACGCTCTCCTTAGCCTTGAACCGTTCCTTGCCGTAGACGATGCTGTAAGCCGACTGGTTTTCCACGCGGAAACCCTTTGCCCTGCACAGTCTTTGTATGGCGGCGGTGAGTGTGGAGACGGAGTCCTGCTTGTGCAAGACCTTCTCCCTGTGACGTATGACGACATCAAAACCTTCGTCCTGCATGTCGTGCGAGTGCATGTAGTAGTCTATCTCGGACAGCAACATGCAGTATTTGCGTTGCAGGGTGTTGAGGTTGGCAAGCTCCTGCCTCAGCAGTTTCGGGACGGCATCTGCCGGAATGGCCGCCAGCCGGCGTTCCTCCATGCTGTCTGTGTGGCACGCTGCCAGTCCGAAACATGACGGCAGCCACAGTCTGTTGACCCATGAGGCCTGCCGTTTGCGTGTTATCCGGCGCAGGAACAGCGAGTCTCCGGCCGTTGCCACGAGAGTGTCTTTGCCGGGATAGACAAAGACACGCAGTGTGTCATGGCCTTCTTCGTCCGTGAGCAAGAGGTATTGCTGCTCCTCTACAGTCACCGCTGCCGATGGGGCAGGTGAACTGTAGTACATGCGCGACACTGCGGCGGCGATGGCCATGAGCACCGCTATGACGGTGATATATATGTACTTGCGTGATATTCTCATAAGGATATGAAAACGAGACATCCAAGGCTTTCACCTTGAGTGTCTCGCTTTGGTTGTAGCACCTTCATGAATCTGCAAATGCATGAAGGGCAAACGACCATATATATAATATGGTGGAATCTTCTTACTTCTTAAGGCTTGCGTAGCGGCTCATGAAGCGATCGACACGACCTGCTGTATCGACAAGCTTGCTCTTGCCTGTGTAGAATGGGTGAGAGGTGCTTGAGATTTCGACCTTCACTACCGGATAAGTCTCGCCCTCGAACTCAACTGTGTCGTTGGTCTTGGCTGTAGATCTTGTGAGGAACATATCGCCGTTGGACATATCCTTGAATACGACCGGACGGTAGTTCTCTGGATGAATACCTTTTTTCATTTTTTCTTTTCTTTAATTGAGTTTATACGATTATTGCATAAAGCGGATGCAAAGGTACAAAGAAAAGTTGGAAACGGAAAACGAAAGACGGAAACAGAAGACGTAATTAAAAAATATTAACATAAATGCACCGTGTCTTTTGCCTGTTTTTCGTAAAGATTTATTAATTTTGCTCACAGAAACCACAGCCATGCGTCCTGACAGGCATTGTCGTCCGCGGCACATGGGCAAGTTAACAGATTAATGTATAACAACAAAATACCATGACAATCATAGGAATAGCAGGAGGAACAGGCTCGGGAAAGACCTCCGTAGTGAAGAAAATCGTGGAAGCCCTGCCGCCAAACTATGTGGCTGTGATACCGCAGGATTCATACTACAACGATACCACAGGGCTGACAGACGAGGAGCGCAAGCAGATAAACTTCGACCATCCTGACGCTTTCGACTGGAAACTCCTCATCAAGCAGATAAGCGACCTCAAGGCAGGGCGTGCCATAGAGCAGCCGACATACTCGTATCTCATCAGCAACCGCCTGCCGGAGACTATCCGTGTAGAGCCCAAGCCGGTGATAATCGTCGAGGGAATCATGGCCCTTGTAGACAAGCGTCTCAGGGATATGATGGACCTGAAGATATACGTCGACTGCGATGCGGACATCCGTCTGCTGCGCAACATACAGCGCGACACCATCGACCGCGGACGTACCGTGACGATGGTCATGGACCGTTACATCAAGGTCCTCAAGCCTATGCACGAGCAGTTTATAGAACCGACAAAGCGTTTCGCCAATGTCATCATCCCCGAAGGTGCGAGCAACACGCCCGGCATAGACATAGTCTGCAAGTATATCGAGCGCCTCTGCGGCGTGATAGAATAGCCTTCGCGACGTGAACGGGTGAGGGAAAATGCTTTGTTCGTAACGCATTGATACCTGATGCGTTACAGGTGACTTCGCGGAAGGTCACGATTAGCCTTGCAAAGGGTTACCTTTTACCATGTAGAAGGTGACCCTTTGTTGCATAAAAGGTAACCGTCTGCACAGTGTGTTGTCATAATCTTGGCATGTGCATAAGGAATACAAGTATGAAGCAAACCGCAGGCACAAGTCTTATATCTGAGTTGGTGGAGCATGAAGAAACTGTAAATATCATTCTGAGTGACAGTTACCGTGAGAATGGCGTTTATGTGCACGATGCGTTCAATGGTAAAGGTACGGATTCCAGAGTCTACTATGATTTTGATAATAATGTCCCGGTGGTCGTGCATGACAGGAAAACTGGTAAGGGCGTAAAGTAGAACATACCTCCTCATATTGCACTTGGACACGAACTGATACATGCACACAAGTCACAGAAAGGAGATGGCAAAGATATAAATCAGGGAACGCGATATTCGTATAAGGGCATAGACGGTCTCCTTACGGCTCCTATAGAAGAACTCGAAACGACTGGTATTAAAGATATTAGAGGCCTCGTGCATGATTATAAATTTACCGAAAATAAATTACGGGAAGAAGAAAATTTAAATGAAAGACTAAGGTATTAATATGAAAGATACTATTTTACTATTGGCTTTTGCTATTTGTTTTATAAGGTTATTCAATAGCTGCTCACAAAAAGATTATGATGAGTCGGATATATTGTGCAGATGTTTTGCCTTTGATTTGTATAATGATGATTACAACAATTGTCTTATTGTAATAACGAAAGACAGTATGTTGACAGCATATACAGGAGACCGTTCACATCGTTTATATGATATAATTGACGGCAAAATTGATGTGAGGTCTGTACGTAATCCGTTTCTGAGAAAGATAGAATATAAGAAAGCCCGCCATATTACAAAGGATGAGTTTGAGAATCTGCAACAGGCTATAGCCAATGTGCACAAGATGGCAGGCAAGGATTTACCGAAATATTACTATGCAAAAGATTCGTGGAGTTGCATAATTGTCACAGAAGATAAAAAATATGCTTTTGATATGTTTACTGATGGACAGAAAGCCATGAGAGAACTGGTGAAAGTCATTGATAGTCTGTCGCCCGTGCGCTTGTATTATAGGGGATCCCCTATATGTGGACGCACAGTTGACTCTGAAACAAAATGATGAATTATGAGAAATCTTGATTGCACAAAATCTATAATAATAGTGATAGCCTCAATCTTTGGATTGACACTCATAGGTGTCAGTTTCAAGAACCGTGTCATGCTGGATGAAAAACGGTCATCATGCAAGGAACAGTATGGTCTGTTCCTCTTTAATACCAGTTGCAGTTTCTATCATTATGGTATCGAAATAATAGATAGTGTGACCATTGCCGCTCCGTCAGTTGGCTTCTGTTATTACTATGAAGAGATATTCAATGATGAACTTGATGAACTTGAATTGGTTCATGGCATAGGAAGTGAAGAAACTATGGTCGATTCTGCCAAGTTAGCTGCCATAAAACAAGAAATGGCCAAAATCAATGCCTTTCAAAATCCTTTTTTAACGTCAATGTATGCTGACACTTGGGCTGGAGTGTTGCTTTGTGGTAAAAGGCGAGTGGTCTTTATCCTGTCTGAACACACGGATGATGATATAGGCAAACTTGTCCGTGAGCTAATAGAACTGTCGCCGACCCCCATAACACTGTACAACTATGGCAACTGGCCTGCTCCAGAATATTAAACTCCAGATAAATAAATTGGCATTATGAAATATTACCTGTTGTTTTTAATAACCTTATGTCTCGCGGCATTAAACGGATGTGATAATGCTGGCAATGTCGATATTGCAGACAGACTTATCTGTCGATGTTTCTTGTTCAATACAAGTTGTGACAACTATAATTATCTTATAGAAGTGGGTAAAGAAGGAATACTTACAACATACACAGGTACGGAAAATGTACATCTTTACGATAACATCTCCACAGATGTGAATGTTACTAATATAAGAAATCCATTCTTAGAGGAGGTGATAACTCAGGATACTGTTATGCTGTCGTCGGATGAACAGGAAGAACTGAAAAATATTTTGGAGTGTATAAAAGACGAAACGTATGTAAATCCATTGCGTAATTCTATTTTATACGACAAATGGATTGCTGTATTGTTAGTCGGAGACAAACAGTATATATTCATTGTTACAGACACTGACAGTGAAGGAATGAAACTGGTAAAATATCTTATGCGTTCGTCCAAAAAGAAAATCCGACTTCTGCCATACAGTGGCATTCCTCGATGTACTTATCCATATAATGACGGCAGCCCCGTATATTATAACTCGTGGTAAGCGAGTTGGCGAATCAATATAAAGAATAAACTCTGGGAAGAATCTCTAAATGAACGACTCAGATATTGATAATATATTACACATTAGGATAGGTTATGAAGAGTTTTTATTATTTTATATTATTATTGTCATTAATTGTTTTCTCGTTTACATCGTGTGCAGATAATGACATCAGGAATAATGGGTATCTATGCAAATACCTTCTTTTAGATTTAGGCCTTCCAGGAGGAGACTATTTAATTGAGGTCACAGACAGTGGTGTCATGACTATCTCTTCTGGTTTGTTAAGTGATGATTTCTATAATAAGGTTTTCAGTGAGTACGAAAAGATGACGGAGCCATTATATGACTGTAAATGCTTTAAGGAAGTATGCACTACGGAAACCAGAAGACTGACTCCTGCAGAGTTTGAAAGACTGAAGAAATGTGTTTCTAAAATAGAGAATGTGAAACTGGTAAATCCATTTGCTATCAGTAACTATAATGATATTTATAGTCATATGATTATAATAAATGATAACAAGTTGGCTTTTGTCAATATTCCGTCAGAGGATTTCAGCGAGTTTCTTAAGACACTTTTAGAGTTGACACATAGAGAATGGACAGATCGTTATGGTAGGAAACTTAGATTGGATTATGATGAACGCTGGGTGTATGAAGGTCACAGAAAAAAGTCTTGCTGGGAACGAATAAAGGATTGGTTTTAATGACAGTTATTTATAAAAATGAAGAATGGAACATATAAAGGCTGTTAGACATATTGCTTTCAGACTGCTTGTTCTGTTGCTCTCTCTGCTGCCTTGTGAAGTCGTGGCAGATACTCTGAAGCAGGACGGTGTCTACGGCAAGATAGACAATCTCCATCTGACTTACGATGGCAACCGCCTCGTTTCTGTTCGTGACGATGCCGCGAAGCTCCTTTACAACGGAGCAGTGGACTTCAACGGCAACGCGGATGGCTGGGCTTCGCTTAGGTATACAGCCACTGGCGCGCTGAAGAGCGACACCGGCAGAGGCATAGCGCTGATAGAGTACGACCAGTGGGACAATCCCCGCCGTGTGCAGTTCACCAACGGCAATGTCACGGAATACATCTACACCGCCACAGGCGAGAAGCTGCGCACCGTCCATTATACCGCCATGCCTAATATCACGGTAGAGCAGGATACCCGTCACGACCTCACGGAAGGAGAGATACTTTACAAGGACTCCACAGACTACCATGACGCCCTCATCATGGAGAACGGCCGTCCTTCGATGTATCAGTTCGATGGCGGCTACTGCTCCCTGTGGAATAAGACATCAAAGGTGGAAGAACTGTTGTTCCACTACTACACGAAGGACCATCTCGGCAACAACCGCGAGGTAGTCTCCGAGGACGGCACGGTGGAGCAGGTTACCAACTATTATCCTTTCGGCACGCCATACAGCGACCATACTGCCAAGGGTGTGTCCCTGCAGAAGTACAAGTACAACGGTAAGGAACTTGACCTAACGCACGGCCTGAATACCTACGACTACGGCGCACGGCAGTATTACTCCGTCCTCCTCAGATGGGACAGGCTTGACCCTCTGTGTACAGACTACTATCATGTCAGTCCGTATGTGTATTGTATGAACAATCCTGTGAACAGTATTGACCCGGACGGCAGAAAGATAGTAATATGGTATAAAAACAAACAAGGAGAAGACCGCCAATTCACTTTTACAGGTTTTCATGGTAAAAAATATATCACATATCCAAGGAATCAGTTTGTATTAGATTTCTTAAAAGCATACATGTATAATGTGAGAAATGGTGGTGGAAATAAGATGCGAGAAGCAGCATTAAATAATAAATATAAAATTTATGTGGATGATGCTGCAAATTTAGAAAAATCGGAAACAATGTACTCACCAGGTCGACAGCCGACAATTTATTGGGAACCAAGAAAAGGACTGAAAACAACAGACGGAGGTAAGCAGTCTCCGGCTACACGATTAGAGCATGAATTTGACCATGCTGTAGATCAATTAGACAGTCCTCAGAATCATAGAAATAGAAAAGACAAATATGACGAACAATATGACTCTGAAGAAGAAAAAAGAGTCATTACAGGAAGTGAAAGGAAAACGGCAAAAGCCAATAAAGAAGCTATTAGATATGACCATTATGGTGAGACATTTGATGTCTCAGACCCGACAAAAATACATTAATTAAAATGTCATGACAATGAAGAGAACCATTTTACAAATATTTATCTGCATTATTATCACGGGATGTACGTCATATCATCCAGAGACAATGACTGTATATTATTGGCATGGCTTTGTGGATACAAGCAGATCTATTCCATGCTCTGAAATGCAGCTTGCTGCGATGTCGGATAAACATTCAGAAATGACAGAATATGCCAGAATCGTGATTAATCACAAAGATTTTGCAAGGATAAAGAATTACATGCGGAATATGCGTCTTGTGCCGCAAGGAATCAAAACTGAAATTCCCGGTATAGACAGTAGAATCACAGTAGTGTATGATACTTTGGCGGTTTCTTTTAAGGAGACATACACGAAGTATGGTGCAGATGCAAATGACAGGTTGGTTTATGGCGATGAAGAAGTTATATATACAATAAAATCATTAAGCGGATATTACAACTTTTTTACCAAATCTGACTTGTTGATGTGGTTTCCTGAAATAAAAAAGCATGGAGTGCCTCCCACATATAAGCACATTGCTTATGAGAAACATACACACGCAGGACATACGACAATGCCAGATACGATAACTCATACATCGGCTTCCAGAATCATTTTTGTGGATGGCGGAGAATAGAGATGTATCACTTTCTCGAAACACAGCACAAGGGCACAGCACGCTTATGATATAGTGGAGAAAGAAACTGGTAGAAGAGTCAAGACAGGTATAAGTGGCGGCAAGATATGCAAGGACGGCAAATCATACCGTGCAGAAAGTCAAGTCAGACAGTGGAACAAAGAAGCTGGATATGAAAAATACGGGTCAGTTATTACAAAGAAATTTGAAGCAGGAGAAGGTGCAAGACAAAAAGCGTTGGATTATGAAAAAGCACGTGCAAAAGAATTAGCAGGTGAACTGGACAAGGAAAGACATAAATTACCAAGACCAAAATAATATTATAAAATTATGAATTTTAGATATATTTATTTAGGAATTGAATATCCTGAATCAGAGAATGAAAAAGATTTTTATATTAAGTTTAGGAACAATACATGGATATTGTGCGATTATCTGTCACGTCATGTAAGGAAACTGAAATTGCCTTCCGATGGGGATTACAACTTACTAAGTAGTTCTATAACACGAGGAGAGAATTTTCTGGAAATGTCTCCTTCATGCAAATATCTACAATCAGGAGTACATGTATCTGATGAGGAGATACAGTCATACCTTTCCATGCGTGACGAGCGTGACCGCTTCGAGTTTTATTTCTCTCTGCTGGAGCGTGGCTACCGTTATGCGGCGCAGTCTCATGATATACCAGTGGATGAATTCCTGAAACTTCATCAGCAGTTCCGTGATGGCGAGTATAGAAACGAGTGCCTGTTTAAGAAAAAAATGATACGCGATTATGGCATCAAGGTGTTGCTTGAGCATGTACTCACGCAATATGCCTATCATCTCCGCCTTACTGTTACGGACTTGAAAGGAAATTATATCAACAGCGGATACATATTTACCACATACCCAAGTGCTGTCTGCTACGGCTATGATGTCCGTCATCTACTTGTCACGGACAAGACACTGATGATTACGGATTTCATAGACAAACCCCAGTTTGAGTGCCAGCTTTCCGACCTCGCCGCAGGCATCATACGTTCAGTATGTCTGGATGAAAATACAAGGAAGTATATCCCGAATGATGACAACAAAGAGGAGTTTGTGAAACTGCGTTGGGATGAGGAGTGTAATAAATAGGGTGTAATTCGTCATGTTTACACAAGTACAGGCGTTGCCTCAAAGATGAAATGGAAAATACTTGTCTGTTTTATATATGGAAATTAAGCAAATGAAAAGAATCAATTACAGATATTGTATAGCGTTGCCGATAGTTATCCTGTTTCTTCTGTGGCTGAACGATGTCATGTCGTATAGCAGAAGAATAGGCAATACACACTTCTATCTTGTAGAATCGACGGCTATCCCAAAAGAGGGCAATGATAGGTTAGTTGAATTGTGTTACAAGTCCGATAGAGAATCCGGCGGTTTCTCTGGCGTGTCGATGCCTGGCTATCCTAAAACGATTCTATGGAATGACAAGTATCTCATTTCCAAGAACTATGATGGATACAACGAAGACATTATAAGCTATGTAGTCATAAACCAAAATAGTGTGAATGTGAAGACTGAAGAGATTGAAGAAATATATTATTTCACGTCAGAAGACGATTACAAGAGATTCCTGCGGCAGATAAGTCTGTCGGAGCAGGGAATGAATCAGACTGGCAACCGTATATTATGGTAGGTAAGTCAAAAAGATTCCAATCAAAGGCCAGAAGATGACAATAACTAATTTTGAAGAATGAGAAAAATAGCATATATATTATTGTTCACGGCATTCTTTCTTTTGCTCTCATGCGAGAGTGGGCTGAATAGAATATCCATTGACGGGGAGACATGCTGCATAGTGTCTTCGGAATGTACCTACTCACATAAACTTCATAGAATAGGGCGAGTGTATATTGATGTGTACTATAACGATTCCATTTGTGATTCATATATGATACAAGAGAAAGATGACGGTATGGGAAAAGGGAATATCTACCTAAGAGATATATCAAAGGCTTATGTCGTCAAACATTGGCATGACAGGGCGTACTTGCCATGTTCTGAACATCAATTCAGGCTAAGGCCACATTGTAAATATAAAATCACCAATGCGACTCATGGAAGGTTTCCTCAATGTACTCTGTACATGTATACCGACTCCCACAACAACTTATATGAGGATTCCCATCCTTATGAAAGCGAAATGGAGTGAAAATAGAAACATTATCATAGTGTATAAATAAGAGTATGTAAGCTATAACAGGAACAGCACCCAAAGTGAGAAACGATGCCGGCAAGTACATAGCTATAGATATAGTCAGCAAGCATATCGTGTGTCTCTACAACGTGAGTGGATACCCTCTGTATGTAGTACAGTTAAGGACGCTTTACGTGGTGTAATGTTCTGTTGTACAATATGTTGCAGATGCCTCCGTGAAAGGTTACGGTTTGTCGCATAAAGGCTCACCTTTTGCTATGCCGAAGGTGAGCCTTTTATATATGAAAGGTCACCTTCTGCAAAACGTGCTGTGCCTTCGGCTATACAAATTGTCCGTTTATGGGAGAATGGATAAGGCAGAGGAGAGAGATAAATTCAGGCGCGTATATTTTTGTATGTCGCCAGTGGACGATTTGGGCGTGTGCAATACAATCGAGAAAATCCTTCTGTCAAGTTAGAAGTGCAACATCCCCTCCCCACCTCCGTCCTTGGAGCGTAGCGGAAAGGGCGGAGGTGGGGAGGGAATGACAAGGTAAGTCATCCGGCAATACAAAAAAACAAAAAGGGAGACCGCTGTCTCCCA